>DHIW01000043.1:12171-43578 GCA_002404015.1 Chloroflexi bacterium UBA4736 | reverse complement strand
GACTTCAACTTCGCCTACAACCCCTCCTGCGCCTACGACGCCCGCTGGGCCTGCCCTCTGGCCCCGCGCGAGAACTGGCTGCCGGTGGCCGTGCGCGCGGGGGAGCTGGCCTACCACTCCTGATGGCTGCCGACTGGACCCTGCTTCCCAGGCCGGCCCTGGGCGCCTTCGAGCAGATGGCGCTCGACGAGGTCCTGCTGGACCGGGTGGCGCGCGGCGAGCGGGGGCCTTCACTGCGTTTCTGGGAGTGGACCGAGCGGGCGCTGGTGCTCGGTTCCCACCAGGCGATGGCCAACGAGGTCGACCTGGCGGCGGCGACCGCCGCTGGCTTTCTGGTCGCCCGTCGGATGAGCGGCGGCGGCACCATGATCTGCGAGCCTGGTGGCACCATCACCTACTCGCTGTACCTGCCCGAGGCGATGGTCGCGGGCCTGTCGTTCGTCGCCTCGTTCGCCCATCTCGACTCCTGGGCGGTGGGCGGGCTCTGCTCGATCGGGGTGCCCGCCGGCTACCGGCCGATCAACGACATCGTCTCGCCGGCCGGCAAGATCGGCGGCGCGGCCCAGGCCCGGAGGCGGGGGGCCGTCCTCCACCACACCACGATCGCGTACGACCTCGACCCGGCGCTCGTCCCCCGGCTCATTCGCATCGGCCGGGACCGCGTGTCAGCGCGCGGCGTTCGCAGCGCGGAGAAGGAGGTTTCGCCGCTGAGCCGGTTCACCGACCTGGCCCAGAAGGACGTGGAGGCCGCGCTGGCCGCCCAACTCAGCACGTCTCCCGGAGAGCTGCCGGCGGAGGAATTGGCAGCCGCGCGCGAGCTGGCGGCCTCCAAGTACGCGACACCCGAGTGGCTGGACCGAATCCACTGACGGCCCGGCTGGAGCTGGTGCCGATGACCGCAGCCTTCCTGGGCGCGGTCTTCTCGAAGGACCTGGCCCGGGCCGGCAGGCTCGCGGACGTCAGGCTGCCGGACCGTTTCCCGGTGGACGAGGATGAGCTCAGGTTCCTGCGCGACCGGCTGCGGGAGATGGTCCAGGACGTCGCTCGGTCGGAGTGGCTGGCGCCCCGCATGATGGTCGTGCGCGAGGGCCGGCGGCTGGCCGGCCACCTCGGCTTCCACGGTCCTCCCGGCGAGGATGGCCGGGTGGAGGTCGGCTACGGAGTGCTCCCCGAGTACCGCCGCCAGGGCTACGCGGTGGAGGCCTGCCGGGGACTCTTCGCGTGGGCGGCGCGGGAGCGAGGCGTAACCCGCTTCCGGGCTGCCGTCAGTCCCGCGAACGCCGCCTCGCTGGCGGTCGTGCGGCGTCTCGGCTTCCGCCAGACCGGGGTGCAGATCGACCCCGAGGACGGCGAGGAGCAGGTGTTCGAGATGGAGCTGGCGGAAGAGGCCTGGGTGGAGCCCGGTTCCAAATAGGGATGGCTCCCTTCTTCGGGTACCACATGCACAGCTTCAGCTTCCCGGGCGTGGCGCCCGACCGGCTCTTCGACCGGGTCGTCGAGCTGGCCCAGGCCGCGGAGGCGGCCGACTTCGACCTGGTGACGGTGATGGACCACTTCTACCAGATCGGGGGCAATGGCCCGGAGACCGAGCCGATGCTGGAGGCGTACACCGCGCTGGCCGGCATCGCGGCCCGCACCAGCCGGGTCCGCCTGGGCACGCTGGTCACCGGGGTCACCTACCGCAACCCGGCCGTGCTGGCGAAGATCGTGAGCACCCTGGACGTGGTGTCCAGAGGCCGCGCCATCCTGGGGATCGGCGCTGCCTGGAACGAGTCCGAGCATATCGGTTACGGCATCGAGTTCCCGCCCATCGGCCGCCGCATGGACATGCTCGAGGAGGCGCTGACGATCGCCAAGCTCATGTTCACGGAGGACCGCCCGAGCTTCGCGGGCAAGTTCTATCGGATCGAGCGAGCGCTCAACAGCCCGCGCCCCATCCAGGCCGGCGGTCCCCCGATCCTCATCGGTGGTATGGGCGAGAAGCGGACGCTGAAGCTGGCGGCGCGCTTCGCGGACATGACGCACTGGTTCGGCGGCTCGATCGAGAACCTGAAGCGCCTCAACGGGGTCCTCGAGGGCCACTGCGAGGCCGAGGGCCGCGACCCCGCCACCATCTTCCGCACCATCGGCGCTCCGGTGCTCCTGGTCCGGAACGAGAAGGAGGGCAAGGAGCTGGCGGAGCGCGTCCCAGCCGAGGTGCAGGCCCGGACCGGCCAGCCCGCGACGCCCGACCAGGCCGCCGGGCGCATACGGCCCTACATGGACGCGGGCTTCACAGGGTTCACTTTCGGCAACTCCAGCCTGGCGACGCCCGAGTTGATCGCGGCGGCCGGCGAGCTCAAGAAGCTGCTCAGCTAGCGCGGCCCGGCGCACCCAGCATCGCGGCCAGCTTCCGGGCCACCTCGCGGAAGGCGGCGGCCTGGGGCGAGTCGGGCCGGGACTCGACCAGCGGGACCCCCTCGTCGCCCGAGCGGCTGAGCTCGGGGTCGAGCGGCACCGACGCCAGCTTCTCCACTCCCATCGCCCAGACGGACCGCGACTCCGGGACCGCCGGAAAGACCTCGATCGGCTCCCCGCAGTGGGGGCAGCGGAGCGGGCCCATGTTCTCGATCGCGCCCAGGACGGGGACGCCCGCCTGCCTGTACATCTGGACCGCCTTTCGGGCGTCCAGGTGGGCGACGTACTGAGGAGTTATTACGATGACGGCGCCCGATGTGGGCACCGTCTTGACGATCATCTGCTGGACGTCCGAGGTGCCGGGTGGGATGTCCACCACCAGGAAGTCGAGCTCGCCCCAGGCCACGTCGCGCACGAGCTGGCTGATCAGCGACTGGGCGGCGATGCCCTGGAGGCCCATGGGCTGGTCCTCGCCCAGGATGAAACCGGCCGAGGCGATCTTCAGGCCGTGCCGGAGGACGGGCGCCAGCTTTCGCTGCCTGCCCGCCCGCGCCAGCGTCCACTGCTCGTTCCAGCGGTGCTTGGTCAGACCGACCATGAGCGGGATGCTGGGGCCGTAGAGGTCCGCGTCGAGCAGCCCGGCCGCGTGGCCCGCCTGGGCCAGGGCGACAGCGAGGTTGAGGCTGACGGTCGACTTCCCGACGCCGCCCTTGCCGCTGCCCACCACGATCACGTGGCGGGCGGGCGAGCTGAGCCGGTCGCCGATCACGGTCGTGCTTGCAGCCACTCGCGGGCGGCCGCGTAGTCCGCGGCGCCCAGGGCGTGCCCGGCCGGCTGCCAGCTGACCTCGACCGTGGCGCCCCTCTGGCGCAGCGCCTTCTCCAGCTCGTCGACCTGCCCCGGCGGGATGCTGGGGTCGGCCTGGCCGCTGAGCACGAGCACCTGCTTGCCGTTGAGCCCCGCGGTGGACTGGGCGGCATAGGGCAGCATCGGCCGGAGCAGGACGGCCCCCGCCAGCAGGTTGGGCCGCGCCAGCAGCAGGCTGAAGCCGATATTGGCCCCGTTCGAGTAGCCGACGGCGAACAGGCGGGCCGGGTCCAGGTCGTACTCGAACTCGGTGGCCTCCAGGAAGCCGGCCAGCTCGAGCGTCTTCTCGCGCAGGTCGTCGAGGTCGAAGACGCCCTCGCCCAGCCGGCGAAAGAAACGCCGGGCGCCGGCCTCCTCGACCTGGCCTCGCGGGCTGAGCAGGTTGGCGTCCGGGTCGAGCATCCGGCCGACCGGGATCAGCTGGTTCTCGTCGCCGCCCGTTGAATGGAGCAGGAGCAGCGTCCCGGGACCCTTCTCGCGCTCGAAACGGTGCTCCATCAGGCCACCTCAGGTTGCGGCGGCCGTGAGCCGGAGGCCGAGGGCGTCCCTGGCCACCGGCATGGCGAAGTCGAACCGGTCGGCGACCAGGCAGAGCCCAAGGTCGGTGGGCGGGAAGCCAGGAGTCTCGCCGGCCGCCAGGCCCCGGTATCGCTTCGTCCGCCGGAGGGGCCTGAGCAGCCGCGCGGGATCGGGGTGCCAGCCCTCCAGCAGGGCCTCCAGGTAGGCGGCGCAGGCGGGGTCCTCTGCGTGATCCGGGCGCGAGGCGACCAGGGTGACCGTCCCGGCCCCCAGCGCGGCGACGTGGCGGGCGGTGGCGGCGGCCACCACGAGACTGGCGGCGAGGACCCGGTCGGCCTCCACCGCCGCGCCCACGCACTGCGTGCCGGCGCTGGTGCGCTGGATCAGGGTGATGCCCTCCAGGTCGGTCTGCGTGATCTGCGTGGGCGAGTTGCTGATCGGGATGCCCGCGATCGGCAGCCCGTCCACCTCGGCCGAGATCAGGGAGCCGGGGATCTGGGCGGCGAGCCGCAGGGCCTCGTCCACCTCGGTCGTCAACCGGCACTCCCGGGCCCCCCGGGCAAGAGCGTAGGCACTGACGGTGAACGCCCGCAGCACGTCGATGATGACGACGACGCCCAGGGCCCGGCGAGCGCCGTCCACCCCCGCCGCGTGGACGATCCTCATGGGTTCCAGGGGCCGCCGGCCCTCAAATCCGGACCGTCTGCCCGACACCCTCGCTGAGGGCCCGCCGGTAGACGAGCGCCGCCGCCGCGGCATCCTCCACGGCGTGGCCCATGGACTTGTAGACCGTGATCTCCTCCGGGGAGCGGCGGCCCGGCCGGGCCCCGGCGATGACCTCGCCCAGCTCCGTCCCTGACTCGGGGTCGAGCCCCTGCAGCTCCGCCGAGCCGGCGGGCGGTGGCAGGAAGCCGGCCCGCGACTCCACGAACAGGCTGGCCCTCTCGACGCTGGCCCGGTCCAGCTCGGGACCCTGGAAGTTGGAGCCGACCGACGTCAGGTGCGCCCCCGGCTTGAGCCAGGCCAGCTCGAGGATGGGCTCTGCCGCGTCGGTGCAGCAGCAGACGACGTCGGCGCCCCGGGCGGCTTCCTCGAACGACTCCAGGGCCCGGGCGCGCGGGCTGCTCGAGGCCAGGGCCAGGGCGTGCTCTTGGTTGCGGGATGCCACCCGGATCTCCTTGAAGTCGCGCACGCGGGGCAGCGCCTCGAGGTGGGCGTGACCCTGGACGCCCGCGCCCAGGATGGCCAGCACGGTCGCGTCCTCGCGCGCCAGCAGGCGAGTCGAGAGGGCCGCGGCGCCCGCTGTCCGGGTGGCCGTGATGTAGGTGCCGTCCATGATCGCCAGCGGGCTGCCGGTGTCGGGGTCGAAGAGGGCGATGAGGGCCTGGTGGCCGGGCAGACCGTGGTCGTGGTTGCCCGGGAAGACGGTCACCAGCTTCACCTCCAGGCCGGCCCCCGGCAGGTAGCCGGGCATCACACCGAGCAGGCCGTCCTGGGAGCGGGCCGCGATGCGAGGCGGCACCGACGTGTTGCCCGCCGTCAGCTCCACGAACGCGGCCGACAGCGCGTCCAGGAGCTCGTCCAGGTCGAGCAGCCGCTCCACCTCGGCCTGGCTGATCAAGAGGAGGTCGGGCATTGGGCAAGGATAATCGCGCTTGTGGAGCGCCGCGCCTTCGGCTGGGAGCAGCTCGCCGACTGCGGGGCGATGCGGCTCGTCGGCCTCCGGCTGGAGGCGGGGCAGCGGGTGCCCGAGCACCGCAACGCCATTCCCCTGGCGGTGATCGTGACCGAGGGTGTGCTGCAGTACAGCGAAGGCGAGCATAAGGGTTCGGTGCGGGCCGGCGAGCTGGTCCTGATCAACCCCGGCGAGCGCCACTCCTACTGGGCCGAGGTGGAGACGGCGGCGTACATGGTGTTCGCCGGCCTGCCCGGTGTGCGGCCGCGGCCCTGGACGCTTCGCGAGCGGACGTGAAGGACTTCCTGGTGCGCTTCCGCGCGAACCCGGCGGGGCGGTTTCTGCTCGAGTACTTCGAGAGTGGCGCCTCCCACTACGCGGCCGGGCTGGCGTTCAACGCCTTCCTGACGATGTTCCCGCTCACCCTCGGCCTGCTCTCGGTGCTCAGCTTCGTCGTCAGCGGCCAGCAGGCTCAGCAGGCGCTTCTGAACGCCTTTCCGCCGGCGGCCCGGTTGGAGATCCTGCGCACCATCAGGGGCCTCAGCGCGCACGCCGGGACGCTGGGGGTGGTCTCCCTGGTCGGGCTCGTGTGGAGCGGCACCAACCTCTTCGTCTCGCTGGAGTTCTCGCTCAACCGCATCTTCGGGCTCAGCGGCCGCGACCCGCTCCGGCAACGTCTGCAGGGGCTCCAGATGATCCTGGTCTTCATGGTCGCGACGCTGATCGCGGTGCTCGTCAACGCGGCGATCGGCGAGGTCCCAGCCTGGTTGGGCTTCCTGGTGGGCTGGGTCGTGCTGACCTGGCTGCTCTTCTGGATCTACCGGCACGCGCCGAGCCTTCGCTACCCGGCTCGAGTGCTCCTGCCGGGGGCCATGCTGGCCGGACTGGGGATCGAGGTGCTGACCCTGGTGTTCCCGCTCTACACCCATCTGACCCAGCAGGTCACGACATACACGCGGGGGTTCGCGCTCGTGTTCGTCCTGCTGGCCTGGGTCTACTTCCTGGCCCAGCTCATCCTGCTGGGGGCCGTCTTCAACCGGTCCCAGATGACCTTACGGGACCTGGTTCCAGAGCTGGATCACCCGGCCGTGGTCGCCCTCCCGAAGGATGCAGAGCGCGGCAGTGTCAAGGCCTAGGGCACTGGCGGCTGAGATGGGCTGGCTGGTCCAGGCCACCGCCATGGCTCGCATGAAGTGGCCGTGGGAGAACGCCAGGACCGTCCCGGTGTGGGCTGCCAGCAGGTCCAGCGCCCTGCCGGCCCGCACGTAGACGGCCGTCGGGCTCTCGCCGCCGGGGCAGTCGTCGACGTAGATCTGCCAGCCCGGCCGGACCTCTCGGATCTGGGCTGTCGTCAGTCCCTCGTACTCGCCGTAGTCGTACTCGTGGAGGAGGGGGGTGAGGCTGGGGTCGAGGTAGCCGGCGATCTGGGCGGTGCGCAGTGCGCGCTGGAGGTCGCTGGAGTAGACGGCACTGAAGGCGACGCCGCGCATGAGCTGGCCCAGGCGCTCCGCCTCTTGCTCGCCATTCGCGGTGAGCGGGATGTCGGTGGTGCCGGTGTGGCGCCCGTTTTCGGACCACTCGGTGGCGCCGTGACGGGCCAGGTAGATGTCGTGAGGCGGCGGAGGCATCACCGCGCGGCGGTGGCGGTTGGGCGCGGCGCTTTATCTGGGGGGGCACCCCCCCGGAACGCCGGCGTCAAGGCACGGGCCCTTTTCGGGCCCTCTTCGGCCTTGACTCCGGCGGGTGGCGTCGCTCCGCACCGCCACGCCCCGCGCGGCGCCATTAGGCGCCGTCCCCGCCGGTGGCGGGGCCCCTTACACCCATCAGCGGCCTAAGAGTTCTGGTCTCCCGGATTTCAGGGAGCGGCTGGCTGCTTCGATTACGGCGCCGGCTCGCAGGCGCTGGCCGTGGTGGACGCAGACCAGGCCGACCGAGGCACGCCGGCCATTGGCGCCGAGGGCGCCGTTGACCGCGTTCAGGACCCGGTTGGCGGCGTGGGCGGTGCCCGAGATGTCCGTGTCGGGCAGGACCGCCAGGAGCTGAGGGGGGCGATGCCCGAGCACCCCCGGAGTATCCACGTCGCGCAGCGTCCCGGCGATGGCGGCCGCGATCACCTTCAGCGTCTCCTCGTGCTGCGCGTTGTCCGGCTCAGCCTCGCCCTCGACGTGGACCGGCTCGATCAGCAGGATCCCCAGCGGCCGGCTGTAGCGATGGGCCCGCGCCAGCTCGTCCTCCAGGACGGGTCGGATGAAGCGGTCATTGAAGAGCCCGGTCGCCCGGTCGACGATGTGGAGGGGCTGAGAATCGGGATCGTCCGCCCGAACCCCGCAGCTGTAGCAATACGTCGCACCGGCCGGAAGCTCGGCGCCACAGGCGGCGCACGTCAGAGTGTCGGCAGGGCGGCGACGCAGGAAGTCGCCCAGAGGCATGCCCGACGATGGTAGCAGCGTCGGGTTGAACCTAGCCCCCCGTTCGCGGCAGGACTCGGGCGGTCCTTAGGAGGCGGCCGCCGCGGCGGTGGAGGAGGTGCCCGCGCCGGTGATCCACTCGTGCGCCCAGGCATCCACCGAGCCGATCACCGGGCCCAGGGCGCGGCCTCTCGCGGTCAGCCGATAGCTGACGCGGACCGGCGGCCCGGGGTCGACCAGGCGCTCCACGATGCCTTCGGTCTCGAGCTCGCGCAGACGCTCCGTCAGCACCCGGTCGGAGATGCCCGGGATGCCCGTCAGGAGCTGGTTGAAACGCACCGGGGCTGGCATCAGGGCCCTCACTACTGCCCCAGTCCAACGCTTTCCGATCAGCTCGATGGCCCGTTGGAAGGGCGCGCTGTAGTCAAGGCCGGGGGCTGCCACGGCGCGTAATTCTAGGGGTTAGACCGGGGTTCTTCCAGCACTTTGTTTTTCAGCTCGCCCACCCCTTCGACCCTGCAGACGACCGTCTCTCCGGGCTCCAGCCAGCGCGGCGGCCGGCGGCCAAAACCGACCCCCCCAGGGGTCCCGGTGGCGATCACGTCGCCCGCTTCCAGGGTCGTGAACTGGGAAATGAAGGCAATCACGTCGGGGATCCGATGGACCATCAGGGAGGTGTTGGAGCGCTGCATCTCCTGCTCGCCGCCGTCCGCCGCGACGATCGTGCAGGTGAGGTCCAAGTCGAAGGGGTCGGCGATCTCGTCGGCCGTCACCAGGAACGGCCCAAGCGGGCCTGAGCCGTCGAAGTTCTTGCCCGGGATCCACTGCGAGCCGAAGTTCTGGAAGTCCCGGTAGGAGATGTCGTTGAACACGCAGTAGCCCGCGATGTGCGTCATCGCGTCGGCCGCCTCGATGTAGCGGCCGGGCCGGCCGATGATGAGGGCGAGCTCCACCTCGAAGTCCATCGAGGTACTGGCCCGCGACCGGTATACGTCCTGGTAGGGTCCGGCCAGGCTCGTCCGGGACCTGAGGAAGATCTCGGGGACCCTGTCCGGGGTGTGGTTGCCGAGCTCCGCGGCGTGGTCGGCGTAGTTGCGGCCGACGCAGAGGATCTTGCCCGGGTCGGGCAGCGCGGGCCCCAGCCGGGAGGGCTCGAACGGCTGGCCTGGGCCGGCGCCGGCGACCGCCCGCCGCAGCGCACCGTCGCCCTCGGCGAGCAGCTCGCGCAGAGAGGCCCCGAGCTCGGCCGCCCGGCCGTCCTGGAGGGCGACCGCACGCGATCCGCCGTCGGTGTTGAGGGTGCCCAGTCGCATCACGCTAAGGTAACGCGAACGCCTTGGGGAACCTCGGGCCGCGAGCGTCGTGGCGGGGGTCCAAGGCCCTCTTCCACATCGCCGGAAACGGCAACCCGGTGTTACCAAGCCGCGGCCGGGCTCCTACAATCGCTGCATGAGCGCACGCACCGCGACCTGGCTGACGCTGGCAATCCTGACGGTCGCCGCCTGCGGTGGCTCGACGCCGGCCAGCCCCGCCAGCACGGACACCAGCCCGATCAAGATCGGGATGATCGTGAACCTCACGGGGGCCTACGCGACCCTTGGGGGCTACGACAAGAAGGCCGCGCTCCAGATCGTCGACGAGTACAACGCCAAGGGCGGCATCAACGGCCGCAAGATCCAGCTCGACATCGAGGATGACGCGACTGTCGCCAACAACACGGTCATCGCCTATAACAAGCTGGTCGACGACGGCCACGTGGCAATAGTCGGCCCCGCGTTCTCCAACAACGACCTGGCGATCCTGCCCCTCACCGACACCAAGAAGGTGCCCGTCGTAGGGGTGGCCGCCTCCGACGCCACCGTCGAGCCGGTGCACCCGTACTACTGGATGACGGCTCCCCGTACCACCGAGCTGGCCGTGAACCTGCTCAAGTACCTGAAGCTGCAGGGCTACACCAGCGTCACGATGGCCCACGACACCAAGAGCGCCTACGCCGACAGCGGCAGCGGCCACATGAAGGACATGGCCTCCCAGTACGGCATCACCTTCAACGACGAGCCGTTCGAGACCACCCAGACCGACTTCACGCCGCTCATCCAGCACATCAAGAACCAGAACCCGAAGGCGGTTCTCATGTGGGCGACCGGGGCGCCCCCGGTCACGTTCGGCAAGGCCTACGCCGCGAGCGGGCTGAAGCTGCCCCTGATCATGACCGCCGCCGAGGGCACTCCTCTCTTCTACAAGCCGCTGGGCGCGGCCGGCGAGGGCATCACCGTACAGGTGACGCTCGGCGTCATCGGCGACCGGGTGCCGGCCAGCAACCCCGCCAAGAAGATCATCGACCCGATCGCCAGCACCTACTCGGCCGCCAACAGCGGCGAGTACCCGCCCGAGTTCTTCTGGGACAGCTACGTGGCTTTCCAGCTGATCTTTGACGCGATCAAGCGCAAGGGCGCCACCCCGGCCCAGATCAAGTCCGGACTCGACTCGGCCAACCTGCTCACACCCCAGGGCGATTGGAAGTACACGGCCCAACAGCACTGGGGCCTGCCCGCGACATCGGTAATCATGGCCGAGGTCAAGGGCGGCCGCTTCGAGCCCAACTCGTACGGCATGGACACCCTGAGCGGCAAGAAGCAGTAGCCTCGGGACCGGCCCGGATCCGTGTCTTCGGGACTACGGTTCCAGCCATGGTGAGCGTCCATCCATTCGGGTCCCTGATGTTCGTGATCCCGGTGCTCGTGCTTCTGGGCCTGGCCTTCGGCATCGGCTGGGCGTTCCGAAGGGGCTGGCACGCGGCCGACCCCAAGCCGCCGAAGGAGCCCCGGTCGCCGTAGGCGAGCTCGAGCTGGCGACCTTCCCGCAGCTGGTCCCAGACATCGGCATCTCGCTCGACGCTGGCCCCGAGCGCCTGCTCGTGCGCGGCCGGGCGCAGCCTGATCGTATGCCGCGTCAGGACCACCCCAGCCGGCCTGGCGGCGGCCCTGGTGCGCGCCGGCTACGCCCACCAGGGTGAGCGCGCCGTGATTGTCCGCTCGGAATCGTTCGCGGCGGTCGCCGCGCCGCCCGAATTCGGTATTCGGGACCTCGTCGACGGCCTCGCAGCGGCCGTTTAGGGCGAGTGCTTGATGACGGGCATCTTCGGCATCCCCGCCCTCGACACGACGCCCTAGCTCGTGCGCGATTTCCAGGCGCACGGCCATGGCTTCTTCGGCGCCGATTCGGGTGGCGCAATCGTAGGCGGGGGCCGGATCCGGGCCACCGCGCTCCAGGGATTCCTGGGCGGGGCGGCCGTGGCGCTGGAGCAGCGCGGCCGCGGCGTCTACAGAGCCCTCGTCCAGGTGCGCGTGAACTGGGCCTTGGACCGGGGCGCGCCCTTCGTGGGGGTGCACGCCAGGGAGGCCAGCGCACGTGTGCTGCGTGACCTGGGCTTCGAGACGGTGGCGACGCTACGGACGCTGCAGCGGGGCCGGTGAACGATCGGGTTGATGAGCTAGACGCCGAAGTCCTTGGCGATCAGCCCACTTAAGACCAGCCGCGTGCACAGCCCGGCCTGGCAGTCGCCCTCGCGGCACTCCGGGGAGCAGTAATGGGCGCGCGCGCATTCAACGCACAGCTTCAGGCCGCCGCAGACGCCGCAAACCGCGTGCCGCTCGGGGTCCAGCGGCCTGGCGCAGGCGCCGCACCTGGTCGCAATCGCCATCCCGGGCAGAATAAGCGCTGCATGGCCGCCCCGCCACCGCCGCTCTCCGGGCTCTCTCGCGAGCCATCCGTCGAACGTGCTTGAGAGCCGCGGCGAGCGGCTGGCGGCCGAGCTGGAGGCGGCCAACCGGGGCCGGGTCGAGCTCCTGGAGGCAGTCACGCCGGAGCAGTGGCGGGTTCGGGGCGCCAACGCGCCGGGCTGGGACTACGGCGAGGACGAGCGCCGAACCGTCGGCCAGGTCGCCCTCCACACCGCCCACCAGCACCTGGTCCAGATGGAGATCGCCAGGGGAGGTGCCGAGGGCCGCATCGCCCAGGTCGCCGGGGCATATGCGAGCAACCAGGAGGAGGCGGACGAGAATCCCGATCCCGACCCCCGGCACGTGCTGAGACTCCTCGAGGCGAACTGTGCCACCGCCGCCGCGATGCTGCGGGGCTCTCGGACGACGAGCTCGACAACGCGGTGACCTTCAAGGGCTGGAAAATGACGGCGCAGGAGCTGGCGGAGCAGGCCCAGATCGGCCACGTGCGCTGGCACACGGCCAGCATCGAGGTCGCCCTGGGTCGGGACTAAGCCTCTCGGATCGCCCCGTGGGGCAGCAGCGCGTGGACCCCGAACACCCCGTTCACCACCTGGGTGACGCGCAGGTCGACGGCCACGCTGGCCAGTGCCAGCGCCTCCTTGCGCTCGATCTGGAACCGCTCCCCGAGCAGGTCGAGCATGTCGCCCAGGGCGTCGTTGCCGGCCTCGTCCAGGTCCTCGCCGAAGCCGAGGCTGAGCCAGCCCGCGGGGGTATCGGCGCGGGGCGTTCGGAGCCGCATCTCGGGGTGCAGGCTGAACTCCAGCTCGCACACATCCATGCCGCACTCGATGGCAGTGCCCGAGACCTCTCCGTCGCCCTGCGCGGCGTGGCCGTCGCCGGTGCTGAACAGCGCGCCGGCCACCGTTACCGGCAGGTAGAGGGTCGAACCGACGACCAGCTCCTTGCAGTCGATGTTGCCCCCGCAGGGGCGCGGCGGCCCGGTTGAGTGCTCGCCTGGCTCATCGGGCGGGAGTCCCATCACGCCCATGAACGGGCGCAGCTCCACCACGCGGCCGGCCTGGTCGCGGCCGATCAGCTCGTCGGGGTCGAGGCTCCACAGCTGCCAGTGCGGCTCGCCCTCGATGCCCAGAGCCGCCACCGGGTTGGTCTTGTTCCAGCCCCAGGGCCCAGTTCGCAGCCGCTTGACCCTGACGCCCAGCGCCATACCTGGCTGCGCCCCGCGCACGAACACCGGTCCGCAGAGGGCGTGCCCGACTGGCCGCGGATCGACCTGGCGGGTGATGACGCCCGGCGCGCTATGCGGCTCCAGGTTCCAGTGGGCGTCGAGGGTCCGGTAGCGGACGGTGTCGCCGGGCTCGATCTCCAGGACCGGCGGCCGCTCCCGCGAGAAGGGCCCGTGCAGCGTCTGCTGGTCCGGCTCAATGCGGTGAAGGGCCGTGGCTAGCCTCGGCGGGTACGCCGGCGCGCCGGGTCGGGCGGCCGCAGCCTCACGCGGCGCTCGCCAGCCGGGTCGGTGGGCACCCGTCCGACGACGCCTGGCCCGTCCGCGACCTCGAACGTCACGAGCGGCTCGCCGACCTTGACCAGGTCGCCCGGCTGGGCGTGGAGCTTGAGCACGGTGCCCGCCCGGGGCGAGGGGATCTCTACGGCAGCCTTCGAGGTCTGGACCTCACCGATCAGCTGGTTCAGCTCGACCCTGTCGCCCTCGGCCACCCGCCACTCGACCACCTCAGCGTCCTCCAGCCCCTCGGCCAGGTCGGGCAGCCGGAACACGTACTTCGACATCAGTAGTCGAGGACCTTCTGGACCGCCAGCAGGATCCGGTCGAGGCTCGGAATGTAGTCGTTCTCCTGGGTGGCGGTCGGGTAGGGGATGTCCCAGCCGGTCACCCTCTGAACGGGGGCCTGCAGGTCGTCGAAGGCGTTCTCCATGAGGCGCGCAGAGATCTCGGCCCCGAAGCCGGCCGTGAGCGGCGCCTCGTGGACGACCACCGCGCGGCCCGTCTTGACCGTCGAGGCCACCAGGGTCTCCACGTCGAGAGGGACCAGTGAGCGCAGGTCGAGCACCTCCAGCTCGACGCCGTCCTCGGCCGCCGCCGCGGCCACCTGAAGGCAGCGGTGGACCATCGGGCCCCAGGCCACCAGCGTGGCGTGGCCGCCCTCCCGCACGACCCGGGCCTTCCCGATCGGCCAGCTGGCGATCGGCTCCAGCGCCACTTGCTCCTTGGCCCAATACCGGCTCTTGGGCTCCATGAAGAGCACCGGATCGGGGTCCCGGATGGACCGGACCAGCAGGTTGAACGCCTCGTTGGGCCCCGACGGCGTCACCACCTTCAGGCCGGCCGTGTGGGCGTAGACCGCCTCCGGGCTCTCGCTGTGGTGCTCGGGGCCGCCGATCCCGCCGTAGCTCGGCAGGCGGAGCGTGACGGGCATCGAGTAGGCGCCCCGTGAACGCCCGCGCATCTTGGCCAGGTTGGTCATGATCTGGTCGAGGGCGGGGAAGCTGAAGCCGTCGAACTGGATCTCGGGGACCGGCCGCCAGCCGGCCAGGGCCAGCCCGATGGCGATGCCGACGATGCCGGACTCGGCCAGCGGGGTGTCGAAGACGCGTTCCTCGCCGAAGTCCCTCTGGAGCCCATCCGTCACCCGGAAGACGCCACCCAGCCGGCCGACGTCCTCGCCGAAGACGAGGGTCCTAGGGTCTTTCTCCAGGCAGTGCCGAAGCGCCCCGTTGAGCGCCTCCACCATCGTCATCTCAGTCATCCGCGTGCTGCTCCGCGGCCAGCTCGCGCTGGACGTGCAGGGCCGCCGGCGGCGATGCGTAGACGAAGTCGAACATCTCCTTCAGAGGCCGGGGCTGAGTCTCAGCCAGCGAGGCGCGGAGCTCGGCGACGACGCTGCCAGCTTCCTCATCGACCGCGTCGAAGAAGGCGGCCTCGCCCGCCAGGCGCCGCCGCAGCCGCTCGATCGGGTCCTTCGCCGTCCAGGGCTCGACATCGGCGCTGTCCCGGTATCGCGTGGCGTCGTCGGCCGTGGAGTGGGCGCCGAGGCGGTAGGTCATGGCCTCGATCAGGGTCGGCCCGCCGCCCGAGCGGGCCCGCTCGGCCGCTTCGGCGGTGGCGCCGAAGACCTCCTCCACGTCGTTGCCGTCGATGCGCAGGCCCCGGAAGCCGTAGCCCTCGGCGCGCTTCCAGATCTCGCCCGCGGTCTGCCGCTCGCTGGGCACCGAGATGGCCCAGCGATTGTTCTGGACGAAGAAGATCACCGGCGCCCGGAAGACGCCGCCGAAGTTCATTGCCTCGTGCACATCGCCCTCCGAGCTGGCGCCGTCGCCGAAGTAGGCGATGGCGCAGTCGTCGGCGCCGTCCTTGCGGCGCCCCATCGCCCAGCCCACCGCGTGCAGCACGTGGCTGCCGACGGAGGAGGCGATGGGCGCGAAATGGTGCTTCTCGGGGTCGTACATGCCGCCGTTCCAGATCCCGCGGTAGGCCTGCAGGTACCCCGCCAGGTCGACGCCGCGGGCGACCGCCGCGCCCAGCTCGCGGTAGGAAGGAAAGATGTAGTCGGTCGGCCTCAGAGCGGCAGCGCTGCCCACCTGGGCGGCCTCCTGGCCGGCCAGGGGCGGAAATGCCACGAGCTCTCCTTGGCGCTGGAGGGCGACCGCCTCCTGGTCCACCCGCCGGGTGATGGCCATCAGGCGGTAGAGGTCCTTCAGCCGGTCGTGGTCGAGCTCGGCCGCCATCGAGCTACAGCCTAAGCGTCGACGATCTTTAACCTTCCTTTGCCACCGCGGCTTCGGGACTGCGGGGGATCCGACCTAGCGTCCGGCCCCGTGCTGATCGAAGCAATCGCGGCGGTCATGATCCTGTCTCCGCTCGCCAGCCCGCGTGACGAGAGGGAGATGGTGGCGCTGCCCCCGCCCCCTGTCAGCCAGGTGGTTTCGTCCGACCTGGGCCTCGACGTACCGGTTGTCGACACGTACACGGACTGCTTCGGTCGCACCGAGGTGAGCCACGCCGGCGCCGAGCTCGACGCCTGCCTGCCCGGCACTTACTTCATCGGCCACAACCCCGGGCCTTTCACGCCGCTGATGAACGCCGAGGTGGGGACCCGGATGACGTTCTTCGACGCCACCGGATTGCCCCACGACTACCGGGTGGTGTCGGTTCGTTCCTGGATGGCAAGCTGGGGGCCGCCCCCCTTCACCGAGAGCGACGTAACGGCCCAGTTCCAGACCTGCCTCACGCTGGACGGGACATGGGATCGGATCCTGGACGTGGCGCCGGCCGCGTGATGAGCCTGCCCTTCGCCCGCACGTTGTAGGGGGTCAGCGGCTCGCCACACTCCGAGCAGGTCAGCACCCCGACGGCGACGTAGCCGCAGTCGCGGTGCTCGAGCACCATCGGCGGATCTCCTTCCGCCGCCCAGCGATCGCCCCACTGGCGCAGCGCCGTCAGGACGCCGAACAGCTCGCGACCCTTCTCGGTCAGCCGGTATTCGTGGCGCAGCGGGCGCTCCTGATAGGGCCGGCGCTCGAAGACCCCGTTCTCGACCAGCCGCTCCAGGCGCTCGGCCAGGATGTTGCGGGCGATCCCGGTCCGGCGCTGGAACTCCTCGAAATGGCGGGCGCCCAGGAACGCGTCGCGGATGATCAGCAGCGTCCACCACTCGCCCACCACGTCGAGCGTGCGCGCCACCGAGCAGTCCATCTCCGCCAGGCTGGTGCGCCTCACAGCAGCGAGATCCGAGCCTCCAGCTCAGAGCCCGCCCGCTCGAACCGGGCCTCCGGGAAGGCCTGGCGGATCATCTCGATCACCGGCCGGTTCTCGGCCAGCAGGCTGGCACTGAACGAGGTGATGCCGCGGCTGCGGGCCAGCGCCAGCAGCCGTCCGAGCAGGACCGTCGAGAGGCCGCGCCGCTGCCAGGCGTCCGCGACGACGATGGCCAGGTCGTGGCCGGCTGGGCCCAGAGCGTAGCGGGCGACCCCCACGATCTCGCCGTCGTGGAAAGCGGCGACCGCCTCGCGGTCGTGGTGGTCCACGGCCAGCAGCCTCGTCCCGAGCTCCACCGAAGGCCGGCCGAGGGGGCTCATGAAGCGCCGGTACACGCTCTCTGGCGAGAGGGAGTAGAAAAACCGCTCGAGCAGCCCAAGGTCGTCGGGACCCAGGCTGCGCAGGCGCAGCTCCACACCGTCCGAGAGAGTCGCCGTCGTGTAGGGGTGGCGATGGAGTTGCATCCTGCTACTTGAGCGTAGCCACCTCAGTAGCGTAATGCAACGTACTACGCCGAGTTCAGCAGCTCCAGTCGGAGTCGAGCCCGGACCCGTCGCTCCAGGTCGCCCGCTCCTGGGCCAGCCAGACCGGTGCCCCGCTGAACCCGGGCGCTGTGCAGGCGGCCGTCGGCGAGAGGCCCGCCACCCAGTTCGCGACAACCGCGGGCGGGCCCCAGGCGCCGGTGACGAACAGCCAGTCCTTGAAGGTGGAGTAGACGCCGACCGGCCGGCCGAGCGCGGCCAGCTGGTCGATCTGGCCCTGTAAGGCGAAGCGGTTGAGGTTAACGTCGACGTCGTCCCAACTGTTGGTGGACTCGACGTCGATCCACCACATCAGGGGATCGGCGACCCCCGCGTCGCGGGCCGTCCCCAGAGAGTGGACAGCCTCCCCGCAGCCGATCGCGTAAGCGTTCCGCTCGCTGTCGGTGGCGCTCAGCTTGGCGGCCAGGTCGCGGCAGTCGCTGGTGGTCTTGGAGAGGTTGTCCGGGTTGTAGCCGGAGTTCACGTAGAGCGCCCGGGGACCGCCGGCGGCCCGCCACTGGCGGCCCAGGCAGGGATTGCTGGTGAAAGCCTTGCCGCCGTCCAGGCCGACCACGGTGAACGCGGCCCCGGCCGGGACGTGCCCCGACGAGCACTGCGGGTAGGAGACGTCGGAGCCGTGCAGCTGGGATGGGTATACGGACCCCGGCGGGTGGGCGGATGCTGGTGGCGGAGGTGCCGGCGTCGGAGGCGGGGCCGGGCTTTCTGGCGTCGGTGTGGCCGGCGGCCGAGCACCGCCGGGTGTGGTGGTGGGCGGGGAGGGCGTGATCTGGGCGGCCGGAACCGGCGCCGGCGCCGTCGCGGCGCAGGCCACGACCGCCAGGACGAGGAACGGGACAGCCAGGCGAAGGGGCAAGATCTCAGGCTAGTGTCTCCGGAGCGGGACACTAGCGCGCGTGTCGGCGATGAGCGGAGGCTGTACAGGAGCTCGGGCCTAGCCTTCCGGCTTCGCCCGCTGCCTGCGATAGCGGACCTCTAGCAGGGCTTCGCCGACGGTGTGGCCCACGCTGTGGCGCGCCCCGTAGAGGTAGACGAGGCCCAGCAGGCCGAAGGCGCCGGCCAGCACGACGATTGAGTCGAACTCCTGGCTTGCCAGGCCCGCCAGCACGCTCAGAACCGCGACCACCAGCGCCAGCAGCCCGGCGTCCACCCCCAGCGCCAGGCCGGTCCGCAGCGGGTGGGTCCCGTAGCGGGCGCGGCGCAGGGGAACCGGCTGCTTACGCAGAAGCAGGAAGAAGATGATCGCCAGGCCGGCGTACACGAAGATCCGCAGGCCATAGGCTTCGACGCGACCGATCAAGCGCTCGACGGGGGCCCCCGCGAACACGCCCAGCAGCGTGAACAGGAGCACCCATACGGCGATGGCGGGCACGACTCCGTACAGGAACTGGCGGGTCTCGAGGCCGACCGCCCCGGCGACGAGGGTGGTGTAGATACGCAGACCGGGCAGCAGCCGCGACACGCCGATCTCGAGCGGCGTGGCGTCGCGCAGGCGCTCAGCCGCGCGGTCGTAAGGACCGGTGGCGTGGATGCGGGCGGCCAGGGCGCGCAGCCGCTTGGGACCGATCAGCCGAGCCCACGCGAAGCCGGTGAGGGCCCCGCCCAGCACCGCCACGTAACAGAGCGGAAGGACCAACCAGGCCGGCGCCCCGCCGCTGGCGATCAGCAGCCCGGCCCCGACCAGGACAGCTTCGCCGGGGGCGATCGGGAGCGGCACACCGGCCTCCTCCGCGAAAAGCAGCACGCAGATCGCGATCAGGCCGCCGGCGCCGTTGATCGCCTGCACGATTGCCGCCATCGGGAAGCGACTCTAACAAGCGCGAACGGGCCGCCGGGTCACGTGCGGCGCACAGCGGTACCCGTCGTCGGCGGCTCAGCGAATCTGGGCTGGACCGAGCTTATATTCACGCTATCACGTTCAGCTTCAAATGCATGTAACCTTTGATAAGATGATCGGCCGGCTGAAGCGGCTCGCGGAGCGGGCCCAGGAGACCCTTCCCGGGCGCCTTGCCCGCAAGTTCGGGGAGGACAACGGGGCCAACCAGGCGGTGCTGATCGCCTGGAACATGCTCGGCACGATCTTTCCGATCGCGCTGTTCCTGGCCGCCGTGCTGGGCCTGACCCTGAACCTCTTCGGCCTCAAAGAGGAGGCCATCTATCGCAACGTCTTCTCGATCATCCCCGACGAAAAGAGCCGCCAGGATTTCGTCGGCGCCGTGCAGGGCGTGAAGCAGTCGAGCGGGCTCCTTTTCCTGGTCGGGCTGGCGGGCATGCTCTGGAGCGCGTCATCGCTGTTCGGCGCGATGGAGCAGGCGTTCGACCGGCTCTTCGACGCCCCGCAGCGGCCATTCCTGAAGCAGAAGCTGATGGCCGTCGCCATGATGGGCCTGTTCACGCTGCTGGCGGGCTTAGCGGTGGCGAGCTCGACCCTGCTGGGTCTGTTGAAGTCCCTACCGGCCGTGCCGGCACCCCTCTCCCAGGGCCTCCTGGCCTACGTCCTCCAGCCCGTGGTCGGCGTGGCCGCCGGCTTCCTGCTCTTTGGGACCATGTACTACGTGGTGCCGAACCGCCGGCTGCGGCTCGCGGAGGTCTGGCCCGGCGCCCTGCTGGCGGGGATCGGCTTCGAGGCGTTGTCGCTGGCGTTCCCGCTCTACCTGAACTTCAACAAGGGGATCAACCAGTACGGCAAGGCCTTCGCCCTGCTGTTCATCCTGCTGGCGTACTTCTACTTCCTGGGCCTGATCACGATCCTGGGGGCTGAGCTGAACTCCCTGCTCCATCCGGTCCCCGTCAGCCGGCCGGCCCAGGCGGAAGCCTCTGACGTGCCCCGGAGTGCTCGCCGAATGCCCAGCGTGCCGGCCGGGCCAGAGCCCCCCAGGCCGGCCAGGAGCCGGATGCCGGCCCTCAAGCGGGCGCTGTTCGGGGCGCTCGGCGGGGCGATCGGGCTGTTCGCGTTCGTGCGCCACCGTCGCGTCGCGTAGCCCGGATCCACCGATCCACGACGGCGACTTGGCGCCCATGCACACCATCTCGCGGCCCGGCTCCTGCGCTCCTCACTCCCGCAGCGCTGCTGCGCTCTTTCCGGTGCTCGGCGCCGGACCACGATCTGGCGCACCTGGGCACCAATTCGCTCGCCGCGAATCGGTGGACCCGGGCTTAGCTCCCGTACTGGCCAGCAGGCCTGGTGCATCAGCTCGAGGCCAACCAGTTCTTCGTCGACCTTGCCTTCGCGACCCGCGAACTGGCCGACCACGGCCTTTACCACTGGGTCGGTGAACACGGTGTTCAGGACGCCTACGCCGAAGGCGACGAGCGCGGACCGATCCCGGATGGATGGGGCCGGCTGCTCACGCCCGACGGCGAGGTCCTCATCCACCTCGAGTGGGATCGCGGTACTGAGCAGCCGCGTCGCCTTCGAGCCAAGCTCCATGCGTACACGTCCTACTTCGCCGACCGCGCCGGCGCCTCTGCTAACCAAGTCCTGTTCGTTGCTCCGACCGAGCAGCGGGAGCGACAGATTGCTCACTTGTTGCCGGACCATTCCGACGCCGAACGTGAGAGCTGCCGGTTCTGGACGACTACGACCGCCTTCATCGCTGCCACCGGGCCGCTCGGAGCTGTGTGGGCCGGTGATGTTTCGAAGCGGCGGGTCTCCTTACTAGATATGGCCGGCCTCCCTAGGTCGGACCGGCACGTTGAAGACGCTGTCGGCAAGCCGGCATGGTGGCTCCGACGCCCGGGCGGAGAGCGGCTCATGAGCCGGCAGGGGTCAGACTCCGACCCCCTGACGCGAGCAGTTGACATGCGAGCCGAGCGAGAGGACCTGCCGGGCCAGACTTACGCGCTGGGGGCTTTACGTTACCCCCGTCCGCTCAGCCGAGATGAGGCCGGCCAGATCCTTGACAACCTGACCGCCTTCCAAAGCTCCTCATCGAGTGAGCCTGGTCGGAGGTCGCTCGCCGATCACCGGATGGGGACGGAGTCCGGCCCCCTCCCGGCGCCGCCGACCGAGGACCGAAGGGCACCCGGAGTGGCTAATCCGACCGCCTTCGAGGTCGGGCGTGCAGGACTTGTCGTCGTGCTGTCATCGCACGCTGTCAAGGAGGCGTGTGCCGAACGAGGGTGGAGCCTATCGGAGCTTGCTCGCCGCGCGAAGATCTCACGACCAACATTGGCGAGCGCCTTGCGCGGCCAACCAGTGCGGTCGCGGACAGCCTGGAAGGTTGCCAGGGCGCTGGAGCAAGGCGCTCCGACCCAACTCGCTCGACTGCTGAAGGTGGCCTGAAGATGGAGGACGGACGCGCCATCGGCGCCCGGGATCTGATCCTCGCGGTCTTCCGGCTCGCCGTTGCGGACTACCTAAGTGTGTGGTACGGCCACGACGAACCCGCGCCCGTGAAGCGGACGAAGGGAGGCTTCCATTCGGAGGCTGAGGAATTCCTTCGCAGTTCTTGGGGGGCATATTTGGCCGACCTCGTCGGCATCCAGGCCAAGGCCATCTGGCGTGATACCGAGCGACTGCATCTTCGCGACCGGCAAATGGTCCGAGCAGCGTAGCTGCATACCGGCCGGCTGGTCGCGAGCACCAGCGTCACGCGAGCGCGGCGGCGATTTCCCGCGGCAGAGTCCGGCTACCTTAGCCTTCATTGTCCTTCCCAACTCATATGCAAAAGCCTTGACTTTGTGTAGAGTTTTGCATATGATGTGGGCATGACTCTCCTCGGACAGTTCGTCGATGACCGACTTGCTCGCGGCCGCACCCACTTCTCCCGCGAAGAGGCGCTGGCGGTACTCGACCTGAAGCCTGAAGCTCTGGCTGCCGCCATCACCCGGTTGATCAAGAAGCGGCGCCTGGCAAACCCCCGCCACGGCTTCTATCTCATCCTGCGTCCCGAGGACCAGGTGTCAGGTGCGCCCGATCCCGTGCGCTGGATCGACCCTTTGATGAAGCATCAGGGACTCGACTATCGCGTCTCCCTGCTGCGCGCGGCGGCTTTCCACGGCGCGTCACACCAGGCGGCCATGGTCTTCCAAGTGGTCGTGCCCAAGCAGTTGCGTGACTTGCAGATCGGTCGCCACCGCCTCCAGTTTCTCTACCAGACCCCCAAGGCCTTCGCGCAGGTTAACCAGCCCGATCTGCTGGACCAGATGAAGAGTGATGCCGGCTTCTGCAAGGTGGCCGGTGTCGAGCTGACGCTGCTGGACTGCGCCCGCTACTTTCACAAGGCGGCCGGCATCAATGGCGTCGCTCAGATCGCCAAGGACATCGGCGCGAAGGCCGATCCACGCAAACTGGCAAAGGCCGCCGCTGCCTACGAGAACTCGTCCGTGCGCCGGCTCGGCTACCTGCTCGACCATGCGGGTCATGTGCGTCAAGCCCACGCTCTGGAGCCCTTCGTCAAAAAAGCCAAGACGGTCGCGCCATTGGACCCCGCCGTCAAACCTGTCATCGAGTCTCTGGCCGATCTTCACGAGAAAGATGCCAAGTGGAAGCTCGTCATCAATGAACCCGTGGAGATCGACTTTTGATTCCCAGGGACTACATCCTGGCCTGGAGCGCGAAGGCGCCTTGGCCCGATTTGCGGCAGGTCGAACAGGACCTGATCATCTGCCGCGCGCTGTGCGACCTGTTCAATACGCCGGCGTTGAACGGCAAGATCGCCTTCCGCGGTGGCACAGCCATCCACAAGCTGCTGTTCAAGCAGCCGCTGCGCTACTCGGAAGACATCGACTTGGTGCAGACACAGTTCGAACCTATCGGCCCCACTGTAGGTGCGATCCGTGATGCCTTGTCATGGCTCGGCGAGTGCAACCGGCAGCAGGCCGAGCACTCGATGCATCTGGTGTTCAAATTCACACCCGAGGCCGATGCACAGGCGACGCTGAAACTCAAGGTCGAGATCAACACCCGCGAGCACGAGAGCCTGTTCGCTGTCAAACCGTACCCCTTTGCGGTGGAGAGTGACTGGTATCAGGGCAAGACCGAGATCGCATCCTTCGAGCCAGAAGAACTGTTCGGCACCAAGCTGCGGGCACTGCTGCAGCGGCGCATGAATCGCGACCTGTTCGATCTGCATCACGGACTCGAACAGCTCTCGCTGGACTCAGACAAGCTCATTGCGTGCTTCGATCATTACTTGGCGCTCGAAGGCAAGTCCATCTCCCGCGCCGTGGCCGAGCAACGCATGCTGGAAAAGCTCTCACGCAGCCTGACCGAGGACATCGCACCACTGCTTCCGATCGGAGTCCGCTTCAACGATAACGATGCATTGCAGGCCTTCGAGCAAGTCTGGACGGAGCTGATTGCCTGCATAAAGGGCGATGCATGGAAGCTGACGGACAAAGCAATCGAGGACTTGCGCCAGAACAAGTATCCGGGGCTGCTGCGCGGTAGCTAGCGTGTCGGCTGGCCGGTCGAGTCACGCGGTTAGGTGGGCGTCGCAATTGGCCTTTCGTGCTTTAGATCGGCGTGATCCCTGCGGGGTCGGATCAGTCGAACATCGAAGTGTCCACGAAGGCAATGGTGTTGAGCGTCGGCTGCCGGGTTGCCGGCTTCCTCTCTATGGTTGAAGTCCACACTCGCGTCTCGTGGCTCGCAAGCGCCTCAGGCAGCTTCCAACGCTGGTACGGATTGAGGTAAAGCACTGGCTCGGCTCCTCCGGCCATCGTCAATCTAATGAACGCAAGTACACCTGCGAAAGGGATGCCCTTGTCGGTCACAAGCAACCCGTTGGGATCGAACGAAGTGCCGACACTTACATGGGGATCAAAATCTCGGTGGTCAACCGTCTGACCAAAGAGCGCCTGCTCCAAGTCTTCGGCATCTGGGCCACCGAACGGACAGTCGATGGCAAGAAAGACAGGTGGCCTCGCCCCTAGAGCTTGCCTCCGCTTCTGTGTGTCCTTCAAGGCGTACTTGAGTCGTTGAATGGAGTCGTCCATCCAGGTCACGACAGGCCCGATATGGTTCGCCTTTGTTCCCCTCGGAAACGGCAAAGCCTCTAGTTCCATCGTGCCCACCTCCCCTTCCCAGGCGAAGTGGACTCGCTGATCGTTATCAGTGGGCTCTGGCAACGTCGAATAGAAGATCTGCGCCTGCTTGACGTACGGCTCAAACTCGACTCCAGAGTTGGCTTTGGGCAACTGCTGGACGTCGATGGCCCAATGGATCGGGCCAACCTCATCAAGCATCTGAGACATCTTTCCTTCTCTCTCGATGGTTGCGTTGGCTGCTTTATTGAACCGTTTCGAAATGCATTCGACGGAGACAATGACGCCATCGGGGAAGGTCGCCTGATAATCAATATGCGTGCCATGCTTGCCGCGAGGCTCTGGCTCAACGTCCGCACCAAGCACCTGCAGGTAACGACCTACGATGACCTCGAACAGGTGGGACTGCCAGTCCCAAGTCAACTTACCCACCAAGTTCCTCGCACGCTCTGGAGAGAATTGCGCAAGGTTCTGATTTAGGAAAAGTCGGATGGCTTTGGCACTCGGAGTAGTTGATCGCGCAAGCCACGCGACTGCCGTCTCATCCCATGGCCCGAGTGTTTCATCTGCGGTAGTCGGCTCCGGGAAGTAGTCCTTCGGCACTCTGACCGATCAGTGTAGGAACGTGAAGGGGCCGAACCTCGCCTACAAGCTATTGATGTAGAGGAACCTTCGGGTTTGAATCCCTCCCTTCCCGCGCCTCAATCTATTCGAGACGGCAGCGCCCGGGCCATCCTCTGGCTCCGGCCAATCGTAGTAAGGCCCGCGTATTCTCCGAGCATGTCCGAGGTCAAACCGCCGCCGCTGTGGATGGTACGACTGAACGTCGCGATCCTCCGGCGTGGCCTGAAGATCGGATCGCAGCATCTACTCTCGGTTCGCGGGCGGAGGAGTGGCGAGATGCGAAGCACGCCCGTCTCGATCGCGACGATTGACGGGAGTCGATACATAGTCGCCGCCTTCTCGGAGGCGGCGTGGGTGCAGAATGTTCGCGCAGCGGGATCATGCACACTCGGGCGCGGGCGGAGCATCGAACAGGTGCGTCTCGTCGAGTTGCCGGTCATAGAGCGCGGCCCGGTTCTGCGAGCGTTCCTTCAGCAGGTCAGGGGAGGCGTCCGATTCTTCGGGTCGGCCGATCCTGATGTCGTCGTCGCTGGGGCTGATCGCTATCCGGTGTTTCGCCTCGACTCAAACTGAGCACCGACGCGAGCGGGCCGGATTCTTCAGTCGAAGCGCAAGGTTCCCCGCAGTGCCCCGCGCGAGGCCCCTCACGAAACCTGGATCCCCCAGCTCGCGGACCACTCCTCACCGGGCTCGAGGCGGATCACGCCCTCGCCGGTCTGCAGGCCGTTGGGCGCACACGTCATCGGCTCGACGCCCAGCGAGCGCCGGCGCTCGACGGGGTCGGGAAGGGTGTCGGCCGTGAAGGCCATCACGTGCGTGAAGTGCTCGTCCTGCCAGACCCGGACGCTCCGCTCGCCGCGCGACTGGACGACGACGGCGCGCCCGTCCGAGCCGCGCTCCAGGTCCGCGAAGGCGGTGTCCAGGCGCATCGGGCCGAGGCGGCGCGGCGTCCGGAAATCGAAATCCGTGCCCTCAACCGAGCTGCTGCCGGTCGGGATCATCCGATCGTCGGTCTGCAGCCTAGTGCGGGCCGGGATCGCGAGCTCATCCTGGTCGATCGGCCCCTCGCCCAGCTGGACGTAGGGGTGCACACCAACCGCCAGGGGAAGAGCCCGGACGCCGGCGTTGGCGGCATGAAAGATGGCCGTGAGGCCCCGCTCCTCGAGCCGGTACTCGGTCCGGAGATCGAGTAGGAAGGGGTAGCCGGGCTGGGGGTGAAGCCGGTGGCTCATGACCAGGCGGTCGGGGCCTCGCTCGGCGAGCTCCCAGGGCGACCAGCGGACGAGGCCATGGATGGCGTTGCCCCGGTCCGCTTCGCTGAGCGCGACCTGCAGCTCCTCGCCGTCCCACGTGTACCGGCCGTCGCGCAGCCGGTTGGGCCAGGGGATGAGCGGATGGCCGCGGGCCGCGCTGCACATCTCATCCTCCCGGTAGCCGTCGAGCACGTGCCAGTCGCCACAGGTCAGCTCTCGCAGGCCGCCGCCCACCTCGACGACGACCGCGCGCAGGCTGCCCCGGCTGATCTCGTGCTGCTCGCCGGAGGGCGGGATCATACGTTCAGTCTGCCTCGCGGGTGCCCCCCGTTGGGGCCGTTCAGCCCAGGGCGCTGTCGAGAGCGGCTTCGAAGCGGGCCAGCTCGAGCTCCAGGTCGCTCCCGGCGAAGCTGAAGGCGGCGGCCCGGGCGTGCCCACCTCCACCGAAACGCTCGGCCAGGCGCGAGACGTCCACGCCGCGCCCGCGCAGAGACACGGTCCGCTTGCCGGGGTTCACGATTGCTGTCGCCGCCACGCCCAGCTCGGTCATCAGCCGTTCGGCCAGGTCCGATTGGTACTGCTCCGCGTAGCAGACGGCCCAGCGGTTGCCGCCCAGCTCGAGCAGCCGGGCCTGCGGCAGCTTGCGTTTCAGGTAATCCTCGCGCTCGCCCTCGGCGTGCTCGATCAAGAGCTGCTCGGCTTCACTGAATTGCACCTCGGGGTCCGCGCTGAAGCGGGCCAGGAAGCGATCGTGGCCCAGCAGCCCGACCAGCGCCGACAGCCGGGCCGAACGAGGGTCCTCGTGCCGCCAGAGGTCGTGGTCCTCCACCAGCCGCGCGAAATCGGCGAACCGGCGCGGGCGGCCCAGGTGGTCGTACAGGAGGCCGGTGGCGCTGCGGCTCTCGTCCACCGTGGCCCAGGCGTGCGCCGCGAGTTGCTGGGAGGAACGGTGGTGGTCCAGCAGGGTGAAGCGGCCGCCGCCGGCGACGAAGCCGTCGACCAGCGCCGCGGTGTCGCCGTCCAGCCCGTGGTCGGTGACCAGGACCTCTGAGTGGCCGCCGGCGAGCACCGCGCGGACCCGAGCGTCGATGGCGCCGTTCTCGACCAGCTCGACAGAGGACGACGAGGTGCCTCGGACCAGGACTGCGCAGCCCACGCCGTCGAGGTCGGTGTGGGTGAGAAGGATCGGCGTCAACCTCGGCGCCCGATCCAGCCGTGCAGCCAGTTGGGCGCGTTGGCCGAGCGATCCCAGAGTCTTACCTGGCGCCAGGTGTCGACCAGGCTCAGCAGCCAGGCCAGGACCACGAGCCCGAGGTCGATGAAGTAGGCGTTGCGAAGAAACGGCTCCGGGATGTAGTGGTTTACGTTGGCGAAATCCATCTCGGCCTGGGGCACGCCGGCGGAGTGTACCCAGAGTACGAGCACGCCGACCAGCAGCAGCCAGAAACGGCCCCGCCCGACCAGCTGGTAGCGGACGAGACCCAGGCCGGGGAGCAGTGACCATGCGGCCAGCACAGCCCGCCTCGGCTCGGACCCGGTTTCAGCCGCTTCCCGCGCCCGGCTCTCGGCCAGCAGCCCCCAGGCGACCAGGCCGAGATACCAACCGGTGTCGAGGACATCCACCAGCTGGAAAGGGAAGTACGGGTCGGTGAAGCCCGGCCGCAGCAGCTCGGTCTGCAGAAGCACCGGCCAGGAGAACAGGCCGACGGCCGCCAGCGCCAGCCCGGCGGACGCCAGCCGCCGCGACCGCGCCGCCATCACCATCAGCAGCGCCAGCGCGGTCAGCCAGAAGCCAGGCGCCGCCAGCCCCCGGGTCGAGGGAAAATTCGCGGCGTTGATCGGGTACGACCACGGCAGCGCCGCCGAGACCGCTAACGCGCCGGCCGCCGGGATGTCCCGCATCTGGAACCGCATCCAACCCATATAACTAAAGCCGCGGAGCCTGTGGTCGCTCCGCGACCGAATCGAAGCTCAGTCCGGCCGCGCGGCCACCCAGCAGGGCCGCGCCCACCGCGCCCGCTTCGACCACGTCCGGCTGCTCGAAGGCGCCCAGCGCGCGATGCTTGGCGTCTTGCACGTCCGGCCGGCGGGCGGCGCCGCCCACGACGACGAGGCGCCCGGCCGGCCCGAACAGGTCCTCCATCGAATGCAGCAGCCTGGCCGCCACGGCCGCGAGCTCCTCGGCGGTCGCCTTTCCCGCCTCCAGAAGCCGGCCGGACTCGAATCCCGCCATGACCGCCTGGCGGCCGGGGAGGACGTGCCAGCCGACAGTCAGGCCGCGGCTGACGGCAAGCTCGACCTTCGGCGCGGGCACCGGCGGTTCCACCGCCAGCACAAGCGCCTCCGCGGTCCCGCAGGAATCGAGCACATCGCCGGGCCCGGTTGCGCCGGCGCCCAGGCCGGCGCACGGGTGGTCGTGTCCGGCCACAGTCAGCACCGCGCCCGCGGCCTCTGCCATGACGCAGCGCCCGGCGAACGTGCCTGCCGGCCGCGGCTCGGGAAGGTAGCCTGGGGGGGCACCCAGCCACGCCAGCGCATCCGGCCACCAGGCTCGGCGTCCCACTTCCAGGAAGCCGGTCCGAGAGGCCAGCGACAGCTCCGCCACCTGATCGCCGCCGAGGCGGTGGACGACCCACTCCGGCACGTTCAGCCAGCGGGCGCCGCGGATTCCCTGCTCGGCCAGCCATGCCTGCTTGGCCAGGCTGCACAGCGGGCCGGGCGGCAACCCCGTCCGGCGCCCGAAGCCGGGAAGCTCCGCCGCCAGCCGGCGGCCCTGCTCGCCACCCCGTCTGTCATACCAGGCGATGACCGGTGCGACGGGCGTGCCTCGGCCGTCGAGGAGCACGCCGGCCTCTGCCATGCCGGTGACGCCGCATGCGACCACCCTGCCTTCTGGAGCGTTTCCCAGTGCCAGCCGGATCGCCGCCAGCGCGACCGCGACGAGGTCCTCGGGCGCAGCCTCGGCGCCGGTGGGGACGGCGCGCCAGGGCGTCGCCACCGAGCCGACCGGGTGCTCGCGGCCGTCAGCGTCCAGGACGACCGCCTTCACGGTGGTGGTTCCCACGTCGACGCCGAGCCGCAGCTCCCTCAGGGCAGGCGCTCCAGGACCCCCGGGATCGCGTGCTCTACGCTGGCGGCGGCAACCGCCACCCCGTACTCCAGCGCCGCCCGGAGTGGCTCTCCGCGCTCCAGCCTGAGTGCCACCGCGGCCACCAGGCAGTCGCCGGCCCCGATCGGGTTGACGACCACGACCCGGGGTGCCTGGATCTCCGCCTCGCCGGCCTCCCCGGCCAGCGCCACCCCGTGCTCGCCCGCTGTCACCGCGGCGTTGCGGGCCCCCAGCTCGACCAGCCGTCGAGCAGCTTCGAGCGGGCGCAGGCCGCGTCCCACGACCGAAGCAGCCTCATCCAGGTTGGGTGTGACGAGGTCGGGCCGGGCGGCCAGGGCCGCGGCCAGCAGGTCGCCAGTGGAGTCCACGATGACCGTCTTCGCGCGCCCGCGAGCGCGCTCGACAAGTCTCACATAGGCATCGAGCGGGGCGCCGGGAGGCAGGCTGCCTGTCAGCACGAAGACCTGCTCGGGCTCGAGCGCGCTCGCGACCGCCGACTCGAAGCTGCGCCAGGTGGCGGCGTCCAGCGGCGGGCCCGGTTCGTTGAGCACTGTGACGCGCCCAGAGTCCTCCAGGATGATGCTGGCCACCCGCACCTCGCCCGGACAGTCCAGCGCGTGCAGCGCGATCCCCTCGGCCCGCAGCAGCTTCACTACGGCGCGTCCGGTCTCGCCCGGCGCCAAGACGAAGAGGGTCGCGGGCTGGCCAAGGATGCGGGCCGCCCGGCAGACGTTGACCCCCTTGCCGCCCGGCCGCGCCTCGACCGACCTGAAGTGCTGCACCTCACCCGGCCGCAGCGTGTCCGTCCGGGCCACGCGGTCGAGCGCGAGGTTGGCGCCGGCAACCAGCATCGGTCCCGATTCTGGAGGTTCCGACCCGCGGCCGGACGTGGACGGCGCCGATCCTAGACGGTGGCCGCCTCCGCGACGCGCCGGGCCCGCGAACGGTCCACTTCGGTCAGGTGCCGCTTTCGGAGGCGGAGGTTCTTGGGCGTGACCTCCAGTAGCTCGTCGTCCACGAGGAAGTCCAGGGACTGCTCAAGGCTGAGCCGGGTGGCCGGCGTCAGCCGGTACGCGATGTCCGCGGTGGAGGAGCGGATGTTGGACTGCTTCTTCTCCCGGCAGACGTTCACTGACATGTCGCCCGGCCGCTTCTGGATGCCGACGACCATCCCCTCGTACACCGCCTCGCCCGGCTCGATAAACGTGAACCCGCGCTCCTGGGCGTTGGCCAGCCCAAACGCCAGAGCGGTGCCCGGTGACGACGCGGTGAGGGCGCCGTTGCGCTGGTCGCGGAAGTCCCCCGCCCAGGGCCGGTAGCCGATCCCGATCGAGCCCATCAGGCCGGTGCCCGCGGTCAGGGTGAGGAAGCTGTTGCGAAACCCGATCAGGCCACGGGTCGGGATCAGGTACTCCAGGCGGACGCCGCCCGAGCCGTCGTACTTGATCTCGATCATCTCGCCGCGCCGCCTGCCAAGGGCTTCGGTGACGGCGCCCAGGTAGTCCTCGCGGACGTCTACCGTCAGCCGCTCGACCGGTTCCAGGGCGCGGCCGTCCACCCGCTTCACGATCGCCTCCGGGCGCGAGACCTCGAACTCGAAGCCTTCCCGGCGCATGCCCTCGATCAGCACCGCCAGGTGCAGCTCGCCCCGGCCGCTGACCAGGAAGCGCTCGGCGTTATCGGTTCCCTCGACGCGCAGGCCGAGGTTCACGTCCAGCTCCCGGAAGAGCCGCGCGCGCAGCTGGCGGGAGGTGCTGAAGGCGCCCTCGCGGCCGGCGAAGGGGGAGGTGTTGACGCCGAAGGTCATCCGGACCGTCGGCTCCTCGATCTGGATCCTGGGCAGCGCGTCCGGATTCTCCAGATCGGCCAGCGTGTCACCGATGACGACCTCGTCGAGGCCGGTCAGGAGAACGATGTCACCGGCCTCGGCGTGCTCAACCACCTCGCGCTCCAGACCCCGGTAGACGAGCACCTGGCCGACCTTGGCCGTGCGCGTCTCGTCGCCCGCGCCCAGCACCGCCACCGAGTCGCCGGGCGCCACAGCGCCACGCGTGATGCGACCGATCGCCAGCGCCCCCGTGTAGTCGTCGTAGGCCCGGTTGGCGACCAGCATCTGGAAGCCGCCTTCCTCGACGATCGGAGCCGGGACGTGGTCGATGATGGCCTGGAACAGCGGCTCCAGGGTGGCTTCCAGGTGGTCGGGGTCGGTCCCCGCGCGGCCTTCCTTGGCAATCGTGTAGATGACGGGGGCGTCCAGCTGGTCGGCCTCCTCGGCCAGCTCCAGGAAAAGGTCGTGGACCGCCTCAAGGGCCTTTTTGGGGTCGGCGTGGGGACGGTCCAGCTTGTTGATCACGATGATCGTGTGGAGTCCCACCTCGAAGGCCTTCTTGAGCACGAAGCGGGTCTGCGGCATGGGTCCCTCGGCCGCGTCGACCAGCAGCAGGCAGCCGTCGGCCATGTTCAGCACGCGCTCTACCTCGCCTCCGAAGTCGGCGTGGCCGGGGGTGTC
>DHIW01000043.1:490-11982 GCA_002404015.1 Chloroflexi bacterium UBA4736 | reverse complement strand
GTGATGCCCTTCTCGCGCTCGAGCGCGTTCGAGTCGAGGATCAGGCTGCCGACCTCCTGGTTGTCGCGGAACAGGTGGCTCTGCTTCAGGAGGCCGTCAACCAGCGTGGTCTTCCCGTGGTCGACGTGGGCGATGATGGCGAGGTTGCGGACGTCGTGGCGAAGCTTCGGCATGGGCTGGACGCCCGACTATACCGGGGTACCTGCGATTCTCGCCCGTTTTGGAAGCAGCGGTCCGGGTGGCTTCAGCCGGGGTCGGCCGCGGATTCGAACACGATCACGGGCAGCCGGCGGCCGCTCTTGAGCTCGTAGTCCGTATATCCGCTCCAGCGCTGCTTGCCCGCCGCCAGCAGCCGGTCCCGCTCGGCGCCGTCGGCCACGCGCGCCGTCATGGCCAGGGGCCGGCCGCCCACGAGGACGGTGGCGGCCGGGTTGGCGCGCAGGTTATGGTACCAGCTCGGGTGGCGAGGGCGGCCCCAGTTGCTCCCGATCATGTAGAGGGCGTCCCCGTACTCGTGGGCGGTCATCTCGACAGTGCGCGGCTGCCCGGACCGCGCGCCCGTGGTCGTGAGCTGTACGATCTCCGACTCGCGGATCAGAGCCATCAACTAAGTTTGGAGTCATTCCAGGCCGGCCCGCCTGGCACGCTTCGCCGTCTCGAAGGCCGGCAGCCAGTCGGCCGGCAACACATAGTCAGCAACCTAGTCAACTTCGAGCAGAACATGCTGGCCCAGATGCGCCAGCTCCGCGAGCGCAGCCGGGCCGAGATCGGGACCGCGGTCGACGAGAGCAACATCCAGCCGCTGGAGCAGCTGATCGAGAACTTCAGGAACCGGCTGACCTTCTGGGAAGGCCGGGCGGCCGAGCTGGGCGGCTAGGCGGCGGTCAGCTCGACCGCGCAGGAGCTGCCCGGGGGCCAGGGTGAGCGACAGCCGCGAGGTCGCGGCGCTCCAATTCGAGGTGGTCACGCAATCGCCCGCCACGACCGGAGCCGCCAGCGTCAGCGCCGGCCAGGACACTACGACCGGCGCGGCGTGCGCGCCTGCTCATCGAGGGGCGCGGGCGGGTGCGCCGGATACGACACCAGGGCGTCGTCATTGAACCCACGGAGCAGGATGGTGCGGCCGGCGCCATCGCGGATGTGGGTGCCATCGGTCGTCCGCCAGGGCAGGGCGGCGCTCGCCGGGCCCTGGTCCGGGACGGGCAGCTGGGCGCTCAGTCCGACCGGCGTCGAGTACGCCACCGTCGCCAGAACCGTCGTGAGGAGCAGGAGGGCAAGGGCCGCCCGCCGCTTGCGCGCTCGCACGGTGATAGTTTCGGTCCTGATGAACCCTCCTGACAGCCATCTCGACCTGCTTGCGCGCCCGCTGTTCGCCCATTTCGCGACCGTGGCCGGCGACTGCTCACCCCGGGTCAACCCGATGTGGTTTCTGTGGGACGCCGAAGAGGGCGTGTTCAAGCTGACGCACACCAAGGAGCGGCACAACTTCCGCTACCTGCAGGCGCATCCCAAGGTGGCGCTGTCGGTGATCGACCCCGACGACGGGTACCGGTACGTGCAGGCTAGGGGTGAGGTCGAGAGGATCGAGGACGATCCCAACGGCGACTTCTACAACGTGCTCAGGCAGCGCTATCGGGGGTTCACGGCCGAGGTCGAAGACCGCGCAGTGCGCGTGATCCTGGTCATCCCGCCCTCGGCCTGGAAGGCCCGTTCCAGCTAGAGGCTCGGCCGAACCCCCGGTCCGCGGGGGTCCTAGTGTGGCGGCTGGTCGATCTTGACCTCCACTTTGCCCGCCCGCTCGCGCACCAGGAAGCTCGGCAGGGGGAAGGTCGCCGGGCCGCCCTTGACGCGCCCGTCCCTGACGCAGAAGCGCGACCCGTGCCAGGGGCAGACCACGATGTCGCCCTGCAGGTCGCCCTCGTCCAGCGGCCCGCCGGCGTGCGAGCAGACGGCCGCGATGGCGTTCAGCCGGCCCTCGGTCCTGACCATCAGGACCGCCATCGCGCCCGCCTTGACTCGCTTCAGGACGCCGTCGGGAAAGTCCTTGGGCGTGCCCACCGGCACGAAGTCCTCCGGCGCCTCGGCGAACGCATTCCGGTTGACCATGGTGCCCATGGCGTACGTCAGGTGGCCGCCCAGGTAGGCGCCCAGCAGCCCCAGGAGGAGGCCCACGGTAGCCAGGCCGACCGCCGCCGCCCGCGCGCCGCCGCCGCCTTCCAGGCGCAGCACCTGGGAGAGGACCATGACCAGGATGACCGTCGTCATGATCAGGCCGTGCGCGGTCGCCACCCGGCGTTCGTGGCCGAACGTCTCGTGGTGGTCCGTATAACCCGCGAGGGCGGCCGCGAGAGCGGCCAGTGTGCCGACCGCCAGGGCGAGGCCGCCGGCGGACGGGGGGATGGCGTGGCTGACGTAGGCCGCGTAGTCGGCGACCACGGCTGCCGTCCACGCGCCCAGGGGGACGTCGGTGAGGGCGGGGTGCAGGGGATGGCCGAGCGGCTTGGTGCCGTGCAGCAGGTCCTTCAACAGGCGGCCGGGCGCACCCAGGCGCTCGTAGATCCCGCCCACCACATTCTGGATGAAGTCGGCAACCGGCTCCAGCCAGTTCAGCTTCCTGATCGCGCGGTCGGCGGCTGGCTCGGACAAGGCTTGCCCTCCTACGTTTATAGTGTCCAAACACTATATATGAGCCAGGTCGAACGTGTTGCCAGCGCCCTCGGGGAGCCGACCCGCCGCAACATCCTGCTCGCCCTGTACGAGGACCCGGAACCCCGAACCGTGGACCAGGTGGCGGCCCTGGCCGGCGTGCACCGCACCGTCGCGTTCAACCACCTGGAGCGGCTGGCTGAGCTCGGCTACCTGGTCAGTGAGAAGCGCCGAGGGGTACGCGGAAAGCCGGCCAAGCTCTACCGCCCAGCCCATCGCAGGCTCGAGTTGAGCCACCCCCAGCGCCGGTTCGGCGAGCTGGCGGCACTGCTGGCGGCCAGCCTCGGGGGCCTCGGCGAGCCCGGCGTCGAGGCGGCCCGGGCCGCGGGTCTCGGCTTCGGTCGCTCGCTGGCCGGCGGGCTCGCCGAGCTGGGCGCCGACTACCTCGTCGAGGACTCCTCGATCGTCGCCCGAAACTGTGTCTTCCGGGAAGCCTGCGACTGCGCCCGGGCTGTCGTCTGCGGCCTGCACTCCGGGCTCCTGGAAGGGGCCAGGGGGCGGGTTGGTCTGGTAGGACAGGTCGTGCCCGGCGGACCGGTCGGCGAGACCGGCTGCCGATTCGTGATCAAGGAGAACTGCTGACATGAGCTTCTTCCGCCTGGAGGCAGACGAGACCGACCGCAGCTGGGAACGCCTGCACCCCCGCGACATCAGCGACGAGCAGTGGCGCCGGTTCGAGGGCCATATGGAGGAGATCTTCGGGGCGATGGGCATGGATCTCGGCACGCCGGGCACCGAGCGCACGCCGGCGCGATTCCTGCGCGCCCTCTTCGACGCCACCGCCGGCTACGAGGGCGACCCCAAGCTGGTGACCGCGTTCCCGACCGAGTGCCTGGGTGGTCCCGACTGCCGGCTCTCGCAGGTGATCGAAGGGCCGGTGACATTTTACTCGCTCTGTGAGCACCACGCGCTGCCGTTCTTCGGGCACGCCTACGTGGGCTACATCGCCCACGACCGCATCATCGGCATCTCCAAGCTGACGAGGCTCGTCCGCCTCTTCGCGTGCCGCTTCTCAGTCCAGGAGCGGCTGGGCCACGAGGTCGTGAGCACGCTGGAGGAGATCCTCAACGCGCACGGCGTCGCCGTGTACCTGGACGCCGCCCACATGTGCACCCAGATGCGCGGTGTGCGCGACAGCGAGACTCGGACCAAGACATCGTTCTGGCGGGGCGCCTACGAGGACAATCCCGAGCTGCGCGCGGAGTTCCTCCGCATGTGCGGCGTAGGCCTCGGCTAGAGGTCCGGCGGAAAAGCCCAGACGGAGCCTCGGCGCCCATGCACCCCATCCGCGGCGTCAGCTTCTGCGGTCCTCAGGTGCGCACCGTCAAGTGCGCCTGTTGCGGTCCTCGGCGCTTCTTTGCGGCTGGGTCACCTGGCCACCGATTCTCTCGCCCGGCTTTCCGGCCGAACCTCTAGGCTGGCTTTGTGAGCCCGGCGGCCAAAGAGCCCACCCAGCTGGTCATTTTCGGCGCATCCGGGGACCTGGCCAAGCGCAAGATCATCCCCGCCCTCCGCAACCTGGTCGGCAACGGGACGCGGGTGCGCCTTCTCGGCGCCGGCCGCTCGGAGATGTCGCGGGAGGACTTCCAGAGGCTCGTGGCGGAGTCCAGCGGCAGCCAGGAGCTGGCGGCCCAAGCTGACTGGATCCGCCTGGACTACGACACGCCCGACTCCTACGGAGCCCTGAAGCAGGCCGTCGACGGCGCGGGCGGCGTCATCTACTACCTGGCCACGCCACCGCTGACCTTCAGCGCGATCCTGGATGGCCTCACGGCGGCTGGGCTCTCCCAACGTGGCGACAACCGGCGGATCGTGGTCGAGAAGCCGCTGGGCCAGGACTCCCGCAGCGCGCGCCACCTCAACGAACAGCTGGACGAGCTCTTCGACGACTCCCAGGTCTTCCGGATCGACCACTACCTGGCCAAGGACACCGTCCAGAACGTGCTCGCCTTCCGGTTCAGCAACGCCCTGTTCGAGCCGATGTGGAACCGCACGATGATCGACAGCATCCAGATCACCGCGGCCGAGGAGCTGGACATCGGCAACCGGGCCGGCTACTACGACCAGATCGGGGCGGTCCGCGACATGCTCCAGAACCACGCCCTCCAGCTGCTGGCCCTGATCGCCATGGAGCCGCCCACCACCTTCGACCCGGCCGACATCCGGCGGGCCAAGCTGGAGCTGCTGCGGGCCGTGCGCCCGCTCGACCCCGGCCACGCGGTCCGCGGCCAGTACGAAGGCTATCTCGACGCCGAGGGGGTGGCGCATGACTCCACCCGTGAGACCTACGCAGCTGTCAGCCTCCTGATCGAGAACTGGCGCTGGGAGGGGGTGCACGTGTTCTTGCGCACCGGCAAGGCGCTGCGCCGGCAGCTGACCGAGGTCGTGATCCGGCTCAAGGACGCGCCCCACCTCTGGATCGGCGGCCGCCGCCAGAAGGGCATCCCGACCCTGGTCGTGATCCGCTTCCAGCCCGACGAGGGCATCACGCTGCGGATTGGCGCCAAGCGGCCGGGGCCGCGCTTCGAGATGGTCCCGGCGGGCATGAACCTGGAGTACCACCGGCTGGGGCGGCAGCCGCTGCCAGACGCCTACGAGAACGTGTTGAGCGAGGTCATCGCGGGCGGCCAGACGATGTTCCCGGGCGGCGCCGAGATCGAGCGCTCCTGGGAGATCGTGGACCCCCTGATCCGGGCCTGGGAGGCCGACGGCCACCCCGGGACATACGCCAAGGGCACCTGGGGCCCAGGCGAGGCGGACGAGATGGTGACCGTCAACGGCGGCGGGCGCTGGATCAACTCCGGGGACGAGCCGGGGACCAACTAGCCCTCAGTCAGGGAGGCGGCCGGACAGCTCAGGCGTCGGCCTCTGCCAGCAGCCCCTCCACGTCGAGGTCGGCGCGGCCGAGCAGCGTGATGCTCCCGTCCGGCTTTCGCGGCCACTGCTCGAGAGGCCGGTCCCAGTACAGCTCGATGCCGTTGCCGTCCGGATCGTCCAGGTAGATGGCCTCGTGGGTGCGGTGGTCCGAGGCGCCCGTGAGCGGCCAGCCGCTGTCGACGACCCGGCGCACAACCTGGGCCAGCGAGCGCCGGTCGGGCAGGACGATGGCGTGGTGGTAGAGGCCCGTGTGGCCGGGCGGGGGTGGCGTGCCCCCCCTTGATTCCCAGGTGTTCAGCCCAACGTGGTGGTGGTAGCCGCCCGCCGAGACGAAGGCGACCTCGTCGCCCCGCCTCTCGACCAGGTCGAATCCGAGGACGTCGCAGTAGAACGCCAGCGCGCGATCGATGTTGGCGACCTTGAGGTGGACGTGGCCGATATGGGTTCCGGCCGGCAGGGTCGCCTTCTCGCTCATCGCCGAATTGTGCCCCAGGCATCGGGTCCGGGGCTCCATTACTCTGCGAAGCGATGTCCACCTGGCAGGCTCTCTTCCTCGGTGTCCTCCAGGGCGCCACCGAGCTCTTCCCCGTCTCCTCCCTGGGCCACGCGGTGCTGGTGCCGGGACTGCTCCACTGGACCTTCCGACCCTCTGATCCCAGCTTCGTGCCGTTCCTGGTGCTCCTCCACCTGGGCACGGCGGGAGCGCTCCTCGTGCTCTACCGGCGGGACTGGGTGCGGATCGTGGCCGGGTTCGTGCGAGCCGCCCTTCGCGGCCGGATCGAGGATGACGACGAACGGCTGGCCATGCTCCTGATGGTCGGCAGCATCCCCGCCGGCGTGGTCGGGGTCCTGCTGGAGTCGCGCATCAAGGCCCTGTTTGGCAATCCCCGGGCGGCCGCGGCGTTCCTGTTCGTGAACGGTCTCATGCTGCTGGGGGCCGAGCTCCTGCGCCGCCGCTCCGAAAGGCGGGCCGGGCTGGCGGGCCGTTCCCGCGAGGAGCAGGAGGGTTCCTTCGTGGACGCCAGCCAGCTCGGATTCGGGGCGGCGGCCCTGGTCGGCGCCTGCCAGGCGCTGGCCCTGCTGCCTGGCATCTCCCGCTCCGGGGTGACTATCGCGGGCGGCCTGCTGGCGGGGCTCCGCCACCAGGAGGCGGCGCGATTCTCGTTCCTCCTGGCAACCCCCATCATCGGGGCCGCCGGACTGGTGGAGATCCCCCAGCTGGTGTCCCAGCCGGGTCCGCTGGGCGAGTACTTCCTGGCCGCCCTGCTGGCGGCCGTTGCCGCCTACCTGAGCGCCCGCTTCCTGGTCCGCTACTTCCGTTCGGGCCGCCTCGATCCCTACGGCTACTACTGCCTGGCGGCGGGCCTGGTGGCACTGGCTTTGATACGTTGACGTCGTGACTGCAATCAAAGGCTGGCCCTTCGTCGGGCTCTTCATCGTCCTGGCCGTCGTGTTCGTGATCCTGGCGATCCTCTACGCGCTGGGGGTGATCGGCCTCCTGGCCTCCTCCGGGCACACCCACCACTACACGCACGCCGTGCTGCTGGGCGCGCTGGCGCTGGCCAGCCTGGTGGCGGCATCGTTTTCCCGGCCCACGGCAGCCTAGAAGACCGCTCCTCGGACCGCCCCAAGCTGACTTTCCGGCGCGGCCCTCGTAGATTGGGTCAGGTGTCGGACGACGTGAAGGTGTTCCACCACGACGGCGTCTGGTTCGTGGTCGATGAACACATCGCCCCGATCTCAATGAGCCCGGCGCGCTGAGATCGCGCTCGAGGTGGCCCGGCGGATCGCGCCTAGACGGCGACCGATGCCGCCTTCGCCGCGACCGGAACGGCCGGCAGGCGCAGGGCCAGGGTCGAGCCCTCCCCCGGCTCCGAACGGGTGACCAGCAGCGAGCCCCGATTGCGGTGGGCCAGCTCTCGGCTGATGTAGAGGCCGAGTCCGGTTCCCGGCTGGGGGGCCATCTCGGGATCGTTGAGCCGTATGAAGCGCTCGAAGATCCGCTCCCGCATGTCATGCGGGATGCCGATCCCCCTGTCCTCGACCGCCAGCAGCGCGTGGTCGCCGCCGAGGACCGATACCCTCACCCAGGGCGTGCCGTGGGCATAGGTCAGCGCGTTGTTGATCAGGTTGTCGGCGATCCGGGCCACCTGGATGGGGTCGGCGTGGACCAGCACCGGTCCATTGGGGATCTCCAGCGTGAGCTCGGCCTCCAGCAGCTCGGCCCTGGCGGCCGCCCGCTCGACCGCGCCGCGCGCCACCGCGACCAGGTCCAGGTCGCTGTTGTTGCCTCCGATCGTGCCCGTCTCCAGCCGGGATGCGGTCAGCAGGTCGTCGACGATCTTGTTCAGCTCGCCAGCCTTCACGTTCAACACGTCCAGGACCCGCCGCCAGTCGGCCGGCGGCTCGCCGAAGGTGCCGTCCTGAAGCATGGACAGGTAGCCGTGCAGGACCGAGAGCGGCGTGCGCAGCTCATGGGCCGCCATGTTCAGGAAGTCGCTCTTGGAGACGCTGGCCGCCTCGGCCTGCAGCAGGAGATCGCTGATCGCCTCCGTGTTCTGGAAGAGCTGGACGAATACCCCTGCCTTGGCCCGCAGCATCTCGGCGTTGATGGGTTTGAAGATGAAGTCGACCGCGCCCAGTCGGTAGCCGCGCAGCATGTCCTGCTCGGCCTGACCGAACGCAGTCACGAAGATGATCGGGGTCGTCTCGTTGGCCAGCCTGCTGCGGATGATCTCGGCCGTCTCGAAGCCGTCCATGGCGGGCATCTTGACGTCCATCAGGACCAGGGCGAAGTGCTGCCGGAGCAGTTGACGCAGCGCCTCCCGGCCCGAGGTCGCCCTCATGATGTCCTGGTTCAGCGGCGCCAGCACAGCCTCCAGGGCGGTCAGGTTGGCGGGCTCGTCATCCACGATCAGGATCGCGGCGCGGCGCGGCTCCGTCATCGCGACCTCGGCTTTGCCGCCCCGCCCTGGCGGCCGCTCACACCGTCACCTTGAGCCAGCGCCGGATCAGGTCCAGCAGGTCGGCCGGCTCGATGGGCTTGGCGATGTAGTCGGAAGCGCCCGCCTCCAGGCAGCGCTCGCGGTCGCCGCGCATGGCCTTGGCGGTGAGCGCGATGATCGGCAGCTCCCCGAGCTCGGGGTTGGCACGCAGCTCGGTCATGGTCTCGTAGCCGTCCAGGCCGGGCATCATCACGTCCATCAGCACGAGCTCGGCCGCTGAGTCGCGGCTCAGGGCCTCGATCGCCTCGGGCCCGCTCTCGGCCGCAAGCACGCTCATGCCCTCGCGCTCCAAGAGTGCTGTGAGGGCGAAGACGTTCCGGACGTCGTCGTCCACGACCAGCACGGTTCGCCCGGCCAGTGAGGCGCCGGTCGAGGGCCTTGGTGCGGAGGGCGGCCTAGCCGCCTTCTTCGGCTTGGCGGGCTTTGCCGGCGCGGGCATCCCCTGGCCGACCTTGGTCAGGAACTGGCCGACCTGGTTCAGCAGCATGTCTCTGGAGTCCTTGCCGCCCTTTACGATGACCGTCTTGGCGGCCTTCTGGAGGGCGGCCTTGTCGCGGTTGGAGAGCTCGGCCGCCGTGTAGACGATGATCGGGATCGCTCGTAGGTCCGGGCTCTTCTGGACCTGCTCCAGCAGCTTGAAGCCGCTCATGTCGGGCAGCCCGAGGTCCAGCACGATGCAGTCGACCTTGTTCTTGCGCAGGATGGCGATCGCCTCCTTGCCGGTGCCGACGGCGAAGGTGTGCAGCTCTCCGCCACCGACCAGGTCGACGATGCTCTGGCGCTGGATAGGGTCGTCCTCCACGACCATCAGCGTCCGCGCGCCCTTCTCGATGAAGGTCTGGATGCGGGCGAAGAGTCCCTCCAGCGCCTCCTTGCTGGCGGGCTTGGTCAGGAAGGTCGAGGCGCCCTGCTCCGAGAACCGCTCCTGGGCGTCGTCGAAGACGGTGACGATGTGGACGGGTATCTCGCGGGTTCCGGGGTCGGCGTGGAGCTCGTCCAGCACCTTCCAGCCGCTGATGTCGCGGAGCCCGATGTCGAGGGTGATGGCGGTCGGCCGGTACTGCTTGGCGAGCTCGATGGCCTGGGCGCCGTCCGTCGCCACAAGGCCCTTGAATCCGTTTCCATGGGCCAGGTCCAGCAGGACCCGGCAGAAGTTGGGGTCGTCCTCCACGATCAGGACCGCGTGGTCGCCCTGGCCGATGTCGTGGCGGTCGTCGGGAACCACCGTCGGCGCCGAGCTGGGGCTGTCGCGGTGGGCGAAGAGCTCATCGGTGACCGCCCTCCCGACCGCGCTGGCCGGTTCGAGCGCGACCTGGATGGTCGTCAGCGGCAAGGTCACCGTGAAGGCGCTGCCCTCGCCGATCGTGCTGGTCAGCGTGATCTCGCCGCCGAGCAGGTGGACGAGCTCGCGGCTGATGGAGAGGCCGAGGCCGGTGCCCCCGTACTGGCGGCTGGTGGTGCCGTCGGCTTGGGCGAAGGCCTCGAAGATGGACTTCTGCTTGTCCTCCGCGATCCCGATGCCGGTGTCCCGGACCTCGAAGCTGACGCCCGCCTCCTCGGCGCGCCCGATGCGCAGATGGACACCGCCCTTCTCGGTGAACTTGAAGGCGTTGCTGAGCAGGTTCTTCAGGACCTGCTGCAGGCGCTTGGAGTCGGTGCTCATGACGGGGGGCAGGTCGGGGTCGATCTCCATGTTGAAGGACAGGTCCTTAGAGTCGGCGATGTGCCGGAAGGTCCGCTCCAGGAAGTCCTGGAAGTCCGCGAATTGCAGCTCGCCGATCTCCAGGACGACGGTGCCCGACTCGATCTTCGTGAGGTCGAGTATGTCGTTGATCAGGTTCAGCAGGTCGAGGCCGCTGGACTTGATGATGGTGGCGAACTCGACCTGCTTGTCCGTCAGGTTCTGCTGCGGGTTGTCCGCCAGCTGCTGGGCCAGGATGAGGAGGCTGTTCAGCGGCGTGCGCAGCTCGTGGGACATGTTGGCGAGGAACTCGCTCTTGTACTTGGAGGTCAGGGCGAGCTGCTCGGCCTTCTCCTCCAGCGACTTCTTGGCGTACTCCACCTCCAGGTTCTTGCGCTCGACCTCGGTGTTCTGCTCGGCGAGCAGGCGCGCCTTCTGCTCGAGCTCCTCGTTGGTCTTCTGGAGCTCCTCCTGCTGGCTCTGCAGCTCGTAGGCCAGAGACTGGGACTGCTTCAGCAGCTCCTCGGTCCGCATGTTGGCCTCGATGGTGTTGAGCACGATGCCGATGGATTCGGTGAGCTGGTCCAGGAAGTCCTGGTGGGTCGCGCTGAAGCGATCGAAGCTGGCCAGCTCGATCACCGCCCGGACCTGGCCCTCGAAGAGGACCGGCAGCACGATGATGTTGAGCGGGGGCGCCTCGCCGAGGCCGCTGTTGATGTGCACGTAGTCGCCGGGCACGCCGGTGAGGAGGATTCGCTCCTTCTCCAGTGCGCACTGGCCGACCAGGCCCTCGCCGATCCGGAAGATGGTGGCGAGGTTCTTCCTCTCCTTGTACGCGTACCCGGCCTGGAACTTGAGGATGGCGTCCTCGCCCTGGCCCTCCAGCGTGTAGAAGACGCCGTGCTGGGCGTCGACGAGGGGCGCCAGCTCGCTGAGGATCAGCCTGCTGACGGTGACCAGGTCGCGCTGGCCCTGGAGCAGCCTGGTGAATCGGGCCACGTTGGTCTTCAGCCAGTCCTGCTCGGTGTTGCGCAGCGTGGTGTCGCGCAGCGTGAGGATCATCTCGTTGATCTTGTCCTTCAGGATCGCCACCTCGCCTGAGGCCTCGACGCCGACGCTTCGCGTCAGGTCGCCCTCGGTGACGGCGGTGGCGACGTCGCTGATCGCCCGGATCTGGTTGGTGAGCTGGGCGGCCAGCTGGTTCACGTTGTCGGTGAGGTCCT
>DHIW01000043.1:0-284 GCA_002404015.1 Chloroflexi bacterium UBA4736 | reverse complement strand
GTGAGGTCCTTCCAGGTGCCGGCGGCGCCGGGGACGCTGGCCTGGCCGCCGAGCTGGCCCTCGACGCCCACCTCGCGGGCCACTGTGGTGACCTGGTCCGCGAAGGTGGCCAGGGTGTCGGTCATCTCGTTGATGGTCTCCGCCAGCTCGGCGACCTCGCCTTTGGCCTCCACCTGCAGCTTGCGCTTGAGGTCGCCGTTGGCGACCGCGGTGACGACGCGGGCGATGCCGCGCACTTGCTCGGTGAGGTTGGCCGCCATCAGGTTCACGTTGTCGGTGAGGTC
>DHIW01000073.1:107822-132997 GCA_002404015.1 Chloroflexi bacterium UBA4736 | reverse complement strand
AATGACCGTTACGGTCCACTAGTGTCCCGCCCCTGATGGCCGAGCTGCAGGACGCAGTCGTCGTCTCCTTCGCCAGGACCCCGTTGGGGCGCTATGGCGGCCAGCTGAAGGACGTACGGCCGGACGACCTTGCGGCCGTCGCCCTGAAGGAGGCGGTCGCCAGAGCCGGCGTGAAGCCCGACGAAGTGGCCGACGTGATCATGGGCTGCGCCAACCAGGCCGGTGAGGACAATCGGAACGTGGCCCGGATGGGCCTCCTGCTGGCCGGTTTCCCGGTCGAGGTCCCCGGCCAGACCGTCAACCGGCTCTGCGGGTCGGGGATGCAGGCCGCCATCACGGCCGCCCGCGAGATTCAGGCCGGCGCCGCCGACGTCATGGTCGCCGGAGGGGTCGAGAGCATGACCCGGGCCCCCTGGGTGATGGCGAAGCCGGCCGGCGGCTTCCCGCGCGGTCCCCAAACGGTCTACGACACCTCCCTGGGCTGGCGGCTTGTCAACCCCAGGATGGCCGAGCTGTACGGGACTCTTCAGATGGGGGAGACGGCCGAGCGAGTCGCCCAGAAGTACGAGATCGGGCGCGAGGAGCAGGACGAGTTTGCCCTGCGCAGCCACCAGCACGCCGTGACCGCCCAGGCGGCAGGCCGCTTCCAGGCCGAGATCACGCCTGTCAGCGTCCCGCAGCGGAAGGGCGAAGCCATCCTGGTCGAGGCGGACGAGGGGCCGCGGCCCGACGCCTCGATGGACTCGCTGGGCCGCCTCCGACCTGTCTTTGAGGAGAACGGCAGCGTGACGGCCGGCAACGCCTCGCCTCTCAACGACGGCGCGGCGGCAATGGTGCTGATGTCCGCGCGAGAGGCCGAGCGACGCGGGCTCAAGCCGCTGGCCAGGTTCGTGGCGAGCGCCGCGGCCGGGGTCCATCCCAGCTACATGGGGATCGGGCCGGTGCCGGCCTCGATGAAGGCCCTCGACCACGCGGGCATCGAGATCGGCGACATCGACGTGGCCGAGCTGAACGAGGCCTTCGCGGCCCAGGCGGTGGCCTGCATGCGGCTGCTCGGCCTCGACGAGTCGAAGGTGAACGTCAACGGCGGCGCGATCGCGCTCGGCCACCCGCTGGGCTGCAGCGGTGCCCGGCTGGTTGGCACCCTGGTCACCGAGCTGGGCCTTCGGGATGCCCGCTACGGCCTCGCCACCATGTGCATCGGCGTCGGCCAGGGCATCGCCTCGATCTGGGAACGCGTGGCCTGAGAGTCCTGGTCCTCGGCGGTACCGTCTTCCTTGGCCGCCACCTCGTCGAGGCCGCGCTGGCCGGCGGCCACGAGGTCACGCTCTTCAACCGGGGGCGCAGCGATCCCGGCGCCTTTCCCGACGTGGAGCAGGTCCGCGGCGACCGCGAAGCCGGCCTGGGAGCCCTGGGCGGCCGGAGCTGGGACTGGGTGGTGGACACGTCCGGCTACCTGCCCCGGCTGGTTCGCCAGTCAGTGGCGGCCGGCCTGGGCCGCTACTGCTTTTTCTCCTCGGTCTCCGTCTACGAGGGCCAGGGCACGCTGGAAGACTCGCCCCGGCGCTCCTTGGCGGACCCCGCCATTGAGGACGTCGACCAGGAATACCCGGGCCTGAAGGCGGCCTGCGAGGACCTACTGCCGGCGGACTCGCTCGTCATCCGGCCCGGGCTGATCGTCGGGCCGGACGACCCCACCGAGCGCTTCACCTACTGGCCGCTGCGCATCCACCGCGGCGGCGAGGTGCTGGGCCCCGGGGACCCCGAGCGGGAGTGCCAGTTCATCGACGTCCGGGACCTCGCGGCGTTCTCGCTGTCGCTGATGCAGGAGGGCACGGCCGGTTCTTTAAACGCCGTCAACGAGGGCGTGCCGATGGGGGAGCTTCTGGCCGGCGGCGAGGTCACCTGGGTCGCTGACGATTTCCTGCTCGAGCACGACGTCACGCCATACACGGAGATGCCTCTCTGGATCCCGCCCGAGTGGGGACGCCGGGTCGACACCCGGCGGGCCCGGGCGTCCGGTCTGAGCCCGCGACCCTGGCGCGAGTCCTGGCAGGCCACCCTGCAGTGGGCGCTCGGCCGCTCGGGGCCGCCGCCCACCCAGGACAGCGGCGGACGCCTCCGGCCACCGGCTGAAAGCCTCTCGGCCGAGCGCGAGGCCGAGCTGCTTCGGCTCTGGCATGCCCGAGCGTGACCCGGCCGCCGTCCAGGCGATGTTCGATCGTCTGGCGGGTCGCTACGACCTTCTCAACACGGTGCTGTCAGGCGGCGCCGACGGCCGCTGGCGCCGGCGCACCGCCTCCGCGACCGGCCTCGGCAAGGGCGGCACGGCGCTCGACGTGGCCTGTGGCTCGGGCAAGCTCAGCCTCGAGCTGAGACGGCTGGCCGGAGGCGGCATGGTCGTGGGCCTCGACTTCAGCGCAGGCATGCTGGCGGTCGCCGCGGAGCACGCCCGCGGACCCTCGTACGTCCGCGGCGATGGGCTGGCGCTGCCGTTCCGGGACGGCGTGTTCGACGCGGTGACCGTGGCTTTCGGGCTGCGCAACTTCGCCGAGCCGGAGCGGGGGCTCCGCGAGATGCTGCGGGTCCTCCGCCCTAGGGGCAGGGCCGTCGTCCTGGAGTTCGTGCGGCCCCGGCGGGGCCTGGTCGGCGGCCTCTACCGGACGTATCTGCGCAGCGTGCTGCCGCTCCTGGGGGGCTGGATCTCGGGCCAGCCCCAGGCCTACCGCTACCTCAGCGACACGGTCGACTCCTATCGGACGCCCGAGGAGCTGGCCGCCCTAGCCGAGTCCGCCGGCTGGCGGGATCCGAGGATCGATCTTCTGACGCTCGGCACCGTCGGCATCCTTTCTGGCCATCGCCAGTAGGGCGACCACCAGCGTGGCGGCGCAGAGCGGCAGGATCACGCCGGCCCAGCCCCATCGCAGGTAACCGGCGGCCGTCAACGGCGCCGCCGCCGCGCCGCCCACGTAGTACGCCGCCAGGTAGCGACCGACCGCCGCCCGGCCGTAGCCGGCGGCGGCCCCGCTGTGCGCGACGTGCAGGCCGACCGTGCCGCAGATCCCGGCCATGGCGGCCAGGGCGATCGCCGGGATGCTCGGAACCAGGCCGACCAGCATCAGCACCACCGCAGCGGCGGCCGTGGCGACGATGGTGGCGCGGGTGCCGAAGCGGTCGACGGCCCGCCCCGCCACCACTCCGAACACGGTGGCCGGGATGAACACCAGGTAGACCAGGTCGGCGTAGGTGTTGGAGAGGTGAAAGGGCGCCGCCTTCAGCCGGTAGGGGAGCAGGTCGAACATTCCGACGGAGACGAACAGGATGAACAGCCCCGCAGCCAGGAGCGAGAGCGGCGCTCCACCGGAGCGAGCCGGCGGGGGCGCCTCGCCGGAGCCGCCGAAGGGCAGGCCACGAAGGCTCAGCAAGACCACCGCCAGCACGCCGGCGCCGCCCACCGCGAAGGCGCCTCGCCACGTGAGGAAATTGCCGGTGTAGCCGATGACCCGGCCCAACAGCCCGCCCAGGGCCGTGCCCGAGATGAGCGCGCCTGTGACCCGCCCGGCGATCGCGGGCGGCAGCCGGCGCGGCACATCGGCCAGGCCGCCGGCGACCAACAGGCCGACCCCGACGCCCTGGGCGGCCCGCGCCGGCAGGAGGACCGCGAGGTTGGGGCTCACCGCAGCCGCCAGGCTGCCGGCGACGGTCAGCCACATCGCCCAGCGCAGCGTTCGGGCCGGTTCGCCGCCCGGCAGCAGGCCGGCCAGCGCGAAGCCGAGCAGGGCGGCGGTCATGACCAGGCTTGTCACGGCCGGGCTGGTGCCCAGGTCGCGATCCAGCTCGGGCAGCAGGGGCTGGGGCAGGTAGAGGGCGAGGAAGGCCCCCGCTCCCAGCCCGAAGTAGGGAAGGGTCCGAGGGGTCAGCTGATGCGGTCGACAGCCGAGCGCGCCAGCTCGACGAGGACCGGCCGCACTCCGTCGAGGTCCATCTCGCCCAGCTCGCGGACGGCGGCGCTGACAAGCTCGCGAGCGTCCGCGGCGACCCGCTCCAGCGCGCCGGTCTCGACGACCAGCTCCTGCACCCGCCGCACCGCCCCGTCGTCCAGCGAGCCGTTCAGCAGCTCACGCACATGGCCGCCAAGCCGCTCGTCCTCCGTCGCGTAGATCAGGGGCAGCGAGACCACCCGCTCCCGGATGTCCTGGCCCTGCGGCTTGCCCGAGTCCTGGCTGTAGTCCACCAGGTCGTCGGCCATCTGGAAGGCGATCCCGAGCAGGTCCCCGTAGCGGCCCAGGCGCTTGACGACCTCGTCATCCGCGCCGGCGAGCTGCGCGCCGGCGACGCAGGAGGCGGCGAACAGGGCCGCCGTCTTGCCGCGCACCACCTTCAGGTAGGAGGCGTAGTCGCCGGGGTACCTGCCGCGGAGCTCGAAATCGTCGATCTGGCTGATGCAGATGGCCTCCATAGCGGCCGCGATGGTGGCTGTGACCTGGGGCTCGCCGAGCTCGGCGATGACCCGGGTCGCCTTGGCGAAGTAGTAGTCGCCGATGGCGATGGCCCGGCTGGGACCCTCGTGGGCTGCCACTGTCGGCCGGCCGCGGCGGACCGGGGCCTGGTCCACGTAGTCGTCGTGGACGAGCGTGGCGCTATGGATGAGCTCGATGGCGGCGGCCAGCGCGGCCGCGCGGAGGGGGTCGCGACGGCGGCCCAGCCGGGAGACGAGCTGGACCAGCAGCGGCCGCAGCCGCTTGCCGCCTGCCTCCACGAGCCGCCGCATCGGCACCTGGACGGCGTCCGGGTCGACCAGCAGCTGGCGGGCCAGCTCCAGCTCGACCGACTCGCGGTCCGGGTCCGAGCGGGGTGCCCGAAAGTCGCCCTCCAACTGGATCGCGATCTCGCGCTGGCGGGGCCCGTCCAGCTCCACCGCGAAGATCGACTGCCAGCGGCCGAGGACCAGCCGGCCGTCCTCGACCAGGGCGGTGTACGTGGGGTGGAGCAGGAGCAGCCGGCAGTGGGCGTGGCCGTTCGCGGGCTCGTCGTCCGGCACCCCGGGGCGGTGGTCGAAGTCGTCGTGGAGGTAGACCGCATCGCGAGGGACCACGCGCTCCAGCAAGGACTCGAAGTCCTTCAGCAGCAGGGGTTCGTTCTCGTTCACCGCGATCCCGAGCGTCGTGTGCAGCGATTGCAGGTGCAGCCGGCCGTTCAGCAGGCCGCCGGCCTCGATCTCGGCGCGCAGCCGATCGGTGATGTCGATGAACTGGGTGGGCCAAATGGTTGCGACGTGCAGCCGGCGACCGGTGATCATCGCCCGGTCGTGATGGCTTTGAGCAGCAGGTCGCGGACCGGGCGGAACTCGAGGCCGGCCGCGGCGGCGGCCGACACCTCCTCCACCGCGCTGGCGAAGGAGACCTGGAGGGCCTGGTCGCCGGCATCCGAGAGCAGCCTGGACGCACGCGCCAGGCAGAGATCGCCCAGCAGCAGCGGTCCCGCCTGGACCACCTCCCGGCCGAGGCCCTGGAGGTGCACCGCCGTCTCGACCAGCGCCGCGGCCAGGGCGACCTGGGGCGGGGCGATGAGGCGGTAGGCGTCGTAACGCTCTCCCAATCCGTCCGGCCAGAGGACGTCCAGGTTCTGGAGGTCAGCCTCGGGGACGTCGATCTGCTTCCTCACCCGATCGGCTCCACCAGGCTCGCCGCGAGCTGCCGAAAGGCCGACAGTGCTCGTAGGCACGACTCGTCGTCCCGCGTCACGACGTAGTAGAGGCCGAAGCCCAGGACGGTATTAAGGACCAGGGGCACGAGCACCTCGCGGTCCAGGAGGAGGCGGATTCGGCCGTCCTCCTCGAGCCGGTCCAGCTGCTCCTGGATCACCTCCCGATAGCGGGTGAACAGCTCTGGCAGGTACGCCTGGAGCCGCTCGGCCCGCGGCGCCTGTACCAGCAGGTCGAAGGCCGCCAGCTGGACGTCGCCCAGCCGGCGGAGGGAGTCCCAGATCGACTCCACGCCGACCTCCAGGACCTCCAGCGGGTCGGTGAGCTGGTTCAGGGCCCGGCGCAGCTCTGACACTGAGCTGGCGGTCAGGTAGCGCCAGGCCTCGACGAGCAGCTCCGACTTGGTGGGGAAGTAGTACTGGAGGTTGCCGATCGCCACGCCGGCGCGGGACGCGATCGCCCGCACGCTCGTTCCGGCGTAGCCGGTCTCCAGGAGCGATTCGGCCGCGGCGCGGACGATCTGCTCGCGTGCGCTTGTCGCGTGAACGCTGACACCCGCCCCTGTCATACGTATGTACTAGTGTACCCAGCGCCGCTGTCCCGCGCTTTGGGTGCTCGGGTAGCCGGGGCTATGCTTTGTGGGTGGCTGGGGATGCTCGCGACGGAATCGAGCTCGGGTGGAGCGACGCAACCGTCCCCCTTCACACCCACGCCTGCTTCTATTACGCGGACGAGCAGACCCTGAAAGTGACCCTGTCCTTCCTCCGGCTGGGGTTGGAGTCGGAGGGTGACTTCAACGTGCTGTTCGCAGACCGGAACCGCCACGAGCTGCTGCTGGGCTGGCTGCAGGATGGCCTTGCGGGCGACGTCGGCAAAGCCCGGGACGCCGGGAAGCTGGCGGTCATCGGCGCCGCGCCAACCCGTGAGGAATTGCTCGCCGGCATCGGCTCGACCCTGGAGGCGGCGCTCACGAGAGGCCACCGGCGGATACGTTTCCTCGGCTTCATCGGCTGGGGCGAGCCGGGCTGGCCGGACGAGGACGAGCTGCTGGAGTTCGAGTCCCAGGTCAACGCGGCGGTCATGGCTTACCCGGCGGTGATCATCTGCACGTACGGCGTGCCCAACCTGACGGGCCGCCAGCTCGTCAATGGCGGCCTGATGACGCATCCAGTGGTGTTCCTGAACGGCCGCACGCTCACCGAGAGCCCGCTGTACCTGGCCCCGGCCATCCGGACGGCGGGTCCGCCCGCGGGACGATCCGGATAGCCGCCGTGCGCTCCGACAGAGCGGTGGATACGGCAAGCGGAGACCGCGCGCTGGAAGCGTTGAACCGCGTCGCGGCCGCGATCGAGAATCTCGACGAGCCTTTGTCAGACTTCTTCGGGCGCCTGAGCTCGACTGTCGCCGGACTGGTTCGGGCCCGCCGCGCCGGCTTCTTCCTCCTGACCGGCGAGGCCCTCTCGCTGCAGGATCGAGCCTTCGGGATCGAAGCGGACCTGGCCGCCGCGTCGCGTAACATCCCCTGCCGGTCTGGCGGGAGCGACGCGCTGGACCGCGTGGTCTTCGGCGGCGAGGCCTTCCGGACCCGTGGCGGCCCCGCCAGCGCGGACGTGCGGCCGTACCTGCGGTGGCTGGCCGCGATGCAGGCGAGGACCGCCGCCGCCGTGCCCTGGTCGGTCGGCGACACGCGGATCGGCCTGGTCGCCGTCTTTGACTCGGAGGACCCCGAGGGCTTCTCCGACGCTGACCTCCAGGCCTTGCGGGCATCCGCCCTGACGGCCGCAATAGTGTGGCAGCAGCGCGGGCTGGCGGAGCAGTTGCGCGCGCGCACGCCGGACGACGCTGACCACGGGCGCGAGCTGGCCCAGAAGATGACGCAGCTGGAGATCACCAAGCGGCACATCCTCAACCTGGCGGCGCACGAGCTGCGCGGCCCGATCACCGTCATCCGCGGCTACCTGTCCATGGTCGAGGACGCATCTCTCGACCTGAACGGCATGCGCCGGATCCTGCCCATCCTCATGGGCAAGGTCGGCCAGATGGATGCGCTCGTGACCCAGATGCTGGAGGTGGCGCGGCTCGACGAGGGCCGCGTGGAGCTCTCGATCGAAGACCTCGACCTGGGTCTTGTCTCGCGGAAGGTGGTCGACGTTGCCGGGCTACTGGCCCCGGCGGGGGTGAGCATCCTGCTCGAGCGCTCTCCTGCGCCCGTCGTCGTTCGCGCCGACGCCCACCGGATCGCCACTATCATCGGCAACCTGCTCGACAATGCGATCAAGTACTCCCCGGACGGTGGACTCGTCCGATGCTCCGTCGGAGTCGAGGGCGGCCGGGCCTACGTTCGGGTCGCGGACCAGGGTCTCGGCATCGCCGCCGCGGACATGCCGCGCCTCTTCTCCAGGTTCGGGCGGATCTTGACCGCCGAAAACAGCCATATCGGGGGCACCGGTCTCGGCCTGCATGTGAGCAAGGAGCTGGCGGAGCTGCACGGAGGCGATATCGTCGCCACCTCGGAGCCGGGTGCCGGCAGCACGTTCTGTCTGTGGCTGCCGCTCCCGCACTGACGGCCGGTCTATGCGACGATGCCGGCTCGGGGGGCGGCTACTGCGGGCACAACGCCCCGGCGCCACCGCGGCAAGGAGGTCAGAAGTGGGGGAAAAGCTCGATATCGGCGGTGTCCATCACGTTCGCTTGACGGTTACCGACGTGGCCCGCAGCCGGGAGTTCTACACGAGCCTGCTGGGGTTCGAAGTGGCGGTGGAGTCGCCTCCGGAGGGCGATCCCAACGCGGAGGCGGCGTACAAGGTCCTGTTTGGCGGGGTCGTGATGAATCGCGGCGACCTGCTGCTTGGCCTGCGGCCCGTGGCCCCCGCCGGCGACCGGTTCGACGAGGACCGGGTCGGCCTCGACCACCTCAGCTTCAATGTCGCCAGCCGCCAGGAGCTCGACAAGGCGGTCCGCCTCTTCGACGAGCGGGGGGTGTCGCACGGCGAGATCACAGACCTGGCGGGGTTCGGCATCCACATACTGCCCTTCCGCGACCCGGACAACATCCAGATCGAGCTGACCGCGCCGATGGCCTAGGAGCGGACGCGCTCGTTCGCGGGCCAGGCCACTGCGGTCACGGCCAGGCTGGCGACGGCCGTGACGGCCAGGGCCACCAGCCAGCCTGCTACAGCCAGCTGCTCGAGGCCGCTGATCCGCTCCTCGTCGCGCCTCATGGAGCGTCCGGCCACCACGTAGCCGCCGTTCCAGCGCTGCACCACCACCGCGCTGCGGACGCCGGCCTCCGGCTGCCAGGTGATCTTGTCCGCCCGTCCGCCGGTCACGCTGCCGAACACCGACTCCGGGAACGCCGGGGCCTGTCGGTGAAGCTGGGCCGAGGAGGCGACCAGCTGCCCCGAGCGGTCGAAGACCATCAGGTAGGGAACCAGCGACTGGCCGATGTCGACTACCCGGGCCGGGATCACGGTGTCCGGCGGCGCGCCCGCATTGAGCATGGTGGCGGCGTCGTCCGACATCTGAACCTGGGGGTCGTCAGCACCGGTCCTGATCACCTGCTGGGCGATGCCCATGCCGAGCAGGGACAGGACGGTGACGCCGACCGCCAGCGGGATCCAGGCCAGCGCGGCGCGAATGAGCATCTCGGCGCGTTGAACGCAGCCAATGTCGGACGCGTTTCGGTATCGGTGGCGCTGGAGCCGGAGCCCATCCCCATAGTGGGCGTCCCGTGCTGAGCGTCGAGCAGGCTTTCCCAACCCGCGTCGCGGGCGTAATCCGCGCCGACAATGCGGACACCGCGTTCCAGGCCCGCATGGCCGTCATCGAGGCGGGCATCGCGACTGTCGAGGTCACCATGACCGTCCCCTCCTGCATGGAGATCGTCCGCGGCCTGGTGCACAGGGGGCGGAACGCCGATCGGGGTCGGCACGGTCTGGGACCCCGTCAGCGTACGCGAGGCCAGGGCCGCGGGAGCTGCCTTCGTGGTCACGCCCTGCCTCATCCCGGAAGTGGCCGCGGAGTGCGCGAGACAGGACCTGCTCTGCGTGCTCAGGGGGTGAAAGCGTAGCCCGACCCGGCTAAGCCGCGCGCTCCTTCACTACTTCGCCGCCCTTGACCACGAGATGCACGTTCGCCGCCTTGGCGACCAGCTCGAGGTTTTCGAGGGGATTGCCGGGGACGCCGATCAGGTCCCCGAAGGCTCCCGGCTCCAGAGTCCCGACCTCGCCCTTCCAGCCGATCGTCTCGGCCGCCACGCTGGTGGCGGAGCGGAGGCAGTCGGCCGGCTCCATGCCCAGCTCGTTGAGGAGCAGGAACTCCTCGCCCATGCTGCCGTGAGGGCCGACCCCGGTGTCGGTCCCGAAGGCGATCCGGACCCCGGCCTCGATGGCTCGCCGGACGCTTTCCTTGTGGTCGTCGAAGACCGCCCTTCCCTTGTCGGCCGCCCACTTGGGCATACGGCCCTCATCGGCGTGGCGGATCACCCACAGCGGAGCCACAAGGGTCGGAACCAGCGCGTTGCCGCCGTCCAGCATCATCTCGATCGCGTCGTCGTCCAGCCAGATGCCGTGCTCGATCGTGGCGACTCCGCCGATCAGGGCGTTCTTGATCCCCTGGTTGGCCTGGGCGTGCGCCATCACCTTGCGGCCCTGCGTCGCGGCCTCCTCGACCGCGGCCCGGATCTCGCCGACCGTCAGCGTCGCGTGGTGCGGGTCGTCGTTCGGCGAGAGGACGCCGCCGCTGGTGCACAGCTTTATCCAATCCGCCCCGGCTCGGATCGTCTCTCGGACCCGCTGCCGCATCGGCTCCACCCCGTCCACCACTGAGTTGGGGACGTCAGGAATCCGGGGCGCGATGTTCACCCCGCACATGAAGTGCTGGTCCGTGTGCCCCCCGGTCTGGCTCAGGCCGACCACCGCGATCTTCATCCGCGGCCCCGGCATGATGCCCCGCTCGACCGCCATGCGGACGCCCGCGGGTGTGCCGCCGGCGTCGCGGATTGCGGTGAAGCCCGCCTCCAGCGTCAGGCGGGCCGCCGGCACGGTCGCCGCCACCCAGAGGCTGGGCGGCGTGCCCAGCCAGTCGGTCAGGTCGCGGCCGGTGCCCTGCGACCGGAGGTGGACATGGCAGTCGACCAGGCCCGGCAGCAGTGTCAGGCCCTCGGCGTTCAGCTTCAGCGCGTCCGCGGGGACGCTGATTGTGGAGCGCGGCCCGCGCGCCGTGACCCGGCCGTCCTCGATGACCACTACCGCGTCGGGCGTCAGCTCGGCTCTGACCGGGTCCAGCAGGGCGTCGCCGAAGACCGCCGTGATCACCGCGCCTTCACGACCTCGCCACCCTTGACGACCAGGTGAACGTTCGCCGCCTTGGCCACCAGCTCGAGGTCGGCGAGGGGATCGCCGGGGACGCCGATCAAGTCGCCCAGAGAGCCTTCGCCGAGCGAGCCGGCGCCCGCCGCCCCGATCACCTCGGCCGCCACCGTCGTGGCCGAGCGGAGGCAGTTGTCCGGCGACATACCGAGCTTGTGGAGGAGCAGAAACTCCTCGCCCTGCGTCCCGTGAGGGCCGACGCCGCTGTCGCTGCCGAAGGCGACCTTCACCCCGGCCTCGATGGCCCGCCGGATGCTGGCCTCGTGGTCGGCAATGACGGCACGCCCCTTGTCGGCAGCCCACTTGGGCATCCGACCGTTCTCGGCGTGCCGGATCACCCATTGGGGCGCCACCAGGGTCGGGACAAGCGCTCGGTCGCCGTCCAGGAACATCTCGCAGACGTCGTCGTCGATCCAGATCCCGTGCTCGACCGTTGACACGCCGCACTGGAGGGCGTTGCGGATCCCCTGGTTGGCCTGGGCGTGCGCCATCACCTTGCGGCCCTGGGTCGCGGCCTCTTCGACGGCCGCCCGGATCTCGTCCAGGGTGAAGGTGGCGTGGTGGGGGGAGTCGCCTGGCGAGAGCACGCCGCCGCTGGTGCACAGCTTTATCCAGTCGGCCCCGGACCTGATGATCTCGCGCACCCGCTGCCGCATCGGTTCCACACCGTCCACGACCGACGGCGGCACATCGGGCATCGGGTTGAAGTCGACCGCGACCCCGCACGGGAAGTGCTGGTCGGCGTGGCCCCCGGTCTGGCTGAGGACCGTGACCGCGAGCCTCATGCGGGGGCCGGGGAAGTAGCCGCGGTCGACGGCCAGGCGTATCCCATGCGGCGTGCCGCCCGCGTCGCGCACGGTCGTGAAACCGGCCTCCAGCGTGTTTCGGCAGCTCTCCACGGCGAACAGCGTCAGCAAGCTGGGCGGGGTCGCCAGCGACTCACCCAGGTCCAGCCCGCGGCCCTGAAAGCAGAGGTGGACATGGCTATCGATGAGGCCGGGCAGGAGCGTCAGTCCCTCGGCGTCCACCCGCGTCGCGTCCGCCGGCGGCTTGACCTGGGACCGGGCGCCGGCCGCCACCACGCGGCCGTCGTCGATGATCACGACCGCGTCGCGCACGGTCTCGGCCGTCGCCGGGTCGTAAAGCGCGTCCCCGAACACCGCCGTCGGCACGAAGCTGAGCCTAACCGGTTGGCCGAAACCAGTTAATTCCGTGCGACCGGGGAGGCTGCTCGCTCCAGCGCCTGCTCGACCACGACCCGCACCATGCGCTTTCGCCACAGGTAGCTGAGATCGGCGTTGTCGAGCGGCTTGGCCGGCTTGGCGGCCAGCTCGGCGGCCTCCGTGATCACCTCGGCGCTGAGCTCGCGGCCGGCCAGGAACTCCTCGGCCGCCGTCGCGTCGACGGGGTGGGACCCGACGGCCGAGAGCACGATGCGGGCGCGGCTCACCGTCTGGCCGTCGAGGACCAGCGCGGCTGCTGCGCCGGCGATCGGGAAGTCGATCGAGCCTCGGCGCCGCAGCTTCACATAGGCGGTTCGCAGGCCGTCCGAGGGGGGCAGCCGGAGCGCCGTCAGGACCTCGTGCGGCTGCTTGGCGAGGTAGTCGATGCCGTCGTCCCGGTAGAGCGCGGCGGCGGGCAGCTCGCGCTCACCGTCGGGGCCCGCCAGCACCACGGTCGCCCCCACGGCGATGGCCACGGGCGCTGTGTCCGATGAGGAGAGGGCCCAGCAGCGCGGGCTGCCCGGCGCCACGAGGCAGATGTCGCCATCCTTCTTGATGCAGAAGCCGACCGACTGGCGCCACTCGAAAGTCTGGTTGTAGTAGTTGCAGCGGGTGTCGACGCAGAGGTTGCCGCCGATGGTTCCCGCGTTGCGAAGGGGCGGCGAGGAGACCAGCCCGGCCGCCTCCGCGTACCCGGCATAGGCCGCGAGGAGGCCGGGATGGCGCGCCGCTTGGCTGAGGGTGACGCCGGCGCCGACTTCGAAGCCCGACCGCGCATCGCCGCGCACTGAGCCGAGCTCCGCCAGGTGGCAGAGGCCGATCAAGGTTTCGGGGTCGAACTGGCGCCGCTTCAGGTTCGGGAACAGGTCGGTGCCGCCTGCCACCAGCATCGCCCGGGGGCCGTGCTCGGCGGCCATGACCGAGGCTTCGCGAGCGCTGGCGGGCTGCAGGTAGCGGAGCCGGGGCAGCCTAAGCATTGGCCAGCTCTTCGCCGACCCGCATGTCGTGAGGGTCGGGCGGTTCCACCCGGATCAGCGGCGGGTAGGGGATGGCTGGGAAGGCCTTGGGGCCGTGGCGGGGAATCTCGCCCTTGGCTTTCGCGTCCAGAGCCCGGACAACTTTCTCGGGTGTGACCGGGACCTCGTCGATCCACACCCCCAGCGCATCGTGGACGGCGGCGTTGAGGGCCGGGATCACAGGCAGCAGGGGCCCCTGGCCCGCCTCCTTGGCGCCGTACGGACCCTCGGGGTCGATGGTCTCGACCAGGAACGTGACGATCTCGGGCGTGTCGAGGAATGTGGGCGACTTGTACTCGAGCATCGACGGCCACTTGTGCCGGCCCTTGCGGTAGGCCTGCTCCTCCATCAGCGCCTCGCCCAGGCCCATGTACACGCCGCCCTCGACCTGGCCGATCACCAGGAGGGGGTTGATCGCGCGGCCCACGTCGTGCGCGATCCAGACCTTGTTCACGGTGACGATGCCGGTGCGGGCGTCAGCGTCCACGTCAACCACGGCGGCCGAATAGCTGTAGGCCGGGCTGGGGCCAACCCCGGAGCCCTTGAACGGCCCCCCGATGCGAGGTGGGGTGTAGCTGCCGCCCGTTGTCAGGGTGCCGAACCTGGTCTCGGCCAGCTCGCTGGCCTCCTCAAAGCTGAAATCGCCGATCCGGCCGTCCCCGACGGGGATCTCGTGGAGGTCCCCGTGCACGCCCATCCTGGCGGCGACCGCCTGGACCAAGAGGTCGCGCATCCGGCGGGCAGCCTGCAGCGCGGCGTTGCCGGCCATGAAGGTGACTCGGGAGGAGTACGAGCCCAGGTCGATGGGCGTCGTGTCGGTGTCCGCGGTCACGAGCCGGACGTCCTTCGGATGCAGCCCCAGCTCCTCGGCCACGATGTGGGCAAGCACGGAGTCGGAGCCCTGTCCGATGTCCATGGCTCCGCAGAACGCGGTCACCCCCGTGCGGTCCACCTTGACCTGCACCTCGGAGTGCGGCATGTCGTTCCAGTAGATCGCCGTGCCCGCGCCTGACATGTACGCCGAGATCGCGAAGCCCATGCCCCTTCCCGGCCTGCGCTCACGGGTCCGGTAGGCCGACGCCGTCAGCACCTTCTCGGTGCACTCCTCGAGCCCGCAGGAGGTGATCCGCAGCCAGTTCACCGCTCGCGTGAACGGCTTGACGAAGTTCCGCCGCTTCAGCTCGACCCGGTCGAGGCCCAGCTCGTCGGCGATCTTGTCGAGGTGCAGCTCGATCGCGAAGCGGGGCTGGGGGGTGCCGTGGCCGCGCTTGGGGCCGCAGGGCGCCTTGTTGGTGAACACGCGGCAGCCTTCGAAGCGGTAGGCGGGGATGTCGTAAGTGACCGTCTGCAGCGTGCCCGTGTAGAAGACCGAGGCCGCGCCGTAGGAGCCGTAGGCGCCGCCGTCGAGCGCGCTGCGGAAGTGCATGGCGGTGATCCGGCCGTCGCGCTTCACGCCGGTCCGCACCCACATCAGGACGGGGTGGCGGCCGCGGTGGGCGTAGAACACCTCCTCTCGGGTCAGAGTGCACTTGACGGGCCGGCCGGTGAGCATGGCCAGCTTGGACACGACGATCTCGTGCGAGAAGGGGTCGGTCTTGCCGCCGAAGCCGCCGCCGTGGACGGCTCCGATGACGCGGATGCGGTTCATCGGCAGCTCGAGCGTCTTGGCCAGCGCGCGGTGGACGTAGTGGACGACCTGGGTCGACGACCACAGAGTCAGCTTGCCGTCCACGTAGGTGGCAGTCGCCGAGTGCTGCTCCATAGGCAGGTGCGTGTTGCCCTGGAAGAAGAACAGGTCCTCGCGAATGTGCTCGGCCTGCCCGAAGCCGGCGTCGACGTCGCCGAACTCGTAGGCGACCTGGCGGTGGATGTTCAGCGGCTGGCGCGTGTAGGTGGGTTCGTGGATCGGCTCGTCCACGGGCTCCTTGAGGGCTTCCTCGATCGACATCACCGGCTGCAGCTCGTCGTACGCGACCCTTATCGCCGAGCAGGCGGCCTCGGCCGTCTCCTCGTCGAGTGCCGCGACCGCGGCGACAGGATCGCCCACGTACCGCACCTTCTCGTGCTCCAGGGCCCGCTCGTCCTGGGAAACGGGAAGGATCCCGAACCGGATCGGGAGGTCCTGGCCCGTGATCACCGCAACAACGCCGGGCACGCGCCGGGCGGCGCTGGCATCGACGCTCAGCACCCGGGCGTGGGGCAGCGGGCTGCGCAGGATCTTGCAGTGCAGGGTGCGGGGCAGGTTGATGTCGTCCGCGTACACCGCGGCGCCCGTCACCTTGGCGCCGCCGTCCACCTTCGGGAAGGACCGTCCGACCGAACCCAGGCGCCGCTCGCCGTTCTCAGCCACGAGCGCGCTCGGCGGCCAGCTCGACTGCCTCCACGATCTTGGAGTAGCCGGTGCAGCGGCAGAGGTTGCCGGCCAGGGCCTGCCGGACCTCCTGGGCGGTCGGGCTCGGGTTGACGTCGAGCAGTGCCTTCGCGGCCAGCAGCATGCCCGGCGTGCAGTAGCCGCACTGGGCGGCGCCCAGCTCCACGAACGTCTCCTGCAGGGGGTGGAGCCGCGCCCCCTGGGCCAGGCCCTCGACCGTCGTAACCGCGCGGCCCCACAGCTGGATGGGGAGGACCAGGCAACTCAGGTGGGGCTCGCCGTCCACCAGGACAGTGCACGTCCCGCACTCGCCGAGCTCGCAGCCGTGCTTGGTGCCGGTGAGGCCCATGTCCTCACGGAGCACCTCCAGCAGGGTCTTGTGGACGGGGACCAGCAGCTGGACCTGCTCGCCGTTCACGAGGAGCGTCAGCACCTCGCGCTGCACCTGGCGATCCAGCTCGTTCAGCACGCCCACAGCCTATCCACCCAAACGCGCAAACGTCTGCCCTCGCGCGCGTTTAGATGAGATGGGTGAGAATCGACGCTCTCGTTGTTGTGCTGCCGGCCCTGGGCTGACCTTGGGCGGAACAGTGCTGGCGTCGTTTCTCAATAGGCAGCAGCTTGACCGCGCCAACCGGCGCTGGCTGGCCAGCCAGCGGGCTGAACGGATCCGGAGCGCGGTCCTGAAGGTGCTTCAGTCCGTCGAAACCAGCGATAACGCCGCCGCCGTGGAGCTGTACATGGAAGGCCGGGCATCACTGCTGCTGGAGGCCGACGCGGAGAGCGTCGCCGAGCGCTTCGACGAGCTGGTGCGGGGAGGCCGCCGGCAGGAGCTGGTGGCGGAGGCCCGCAGCTACGTGGCCTCTCTCGAGGGCTACGACGGGGTGGAACGCCGGCGCCGGCCGGAACCGCCGACCGCGGCCCATGCGCACGCCGCCAGGACCATCCTGATGGCGCGCGCCAAGCGCTAGAGCGGCCGAGCGCCAGAAGCCTCTAGCAGGGCCTGCTAGGCGCTCGCGAGCGCCGCCTGGCGGACCTCGTCAGCGTGGCGGGCCACGCTCTCCGCGGTGGTGCCCAGGACCTCCGTCGCCACGCTCTCCGCCACGCCCAGAGCCGCGCCCTCCAGCTCGCCGTAGGCCGCCGCCAGGATCCGCACCACCCGCTCCAGCTCGCTGCGGGGCCCCAATGCCAGCAGCGCCCTGTCGATCTGCTGGGTGTGCTCGCGCAGGTGGGCCGCCCACCGGTAGGGGTAGAAGCGGATCGTCACCTCGGCGGTGCGCGACCACATCACTGGGGTGTCGAGCAGGCCGCGGCGGTCGAGCTCAGCCAGGTGCGCGATCGAGCCGTCCGCGTAGCGGTCGATCCGGCGCCGGATCTCGTCAGGTGTGCCATCGGCATCGCGGGGTCCCAGCCAGGCGGGCCGTTCCTCTGGCCTCGGACCCTCGAGTGGGATGGGCTCGCCGGCTCGGGCACGCGCCAGCCACCAGCCGGCCAGCCACTCCCAATTCCGCTGGGCCGCTGCCAGGTGGCTCAGCGTCTCCCGGACGCTCCACTCGCCCGCGGCCGGGGCCTGTTCGATGTCGGTGACGCCCAGCAGGAGGCCGTGAAGGTCCCAGCGGGCCGCGGTCGCCTGGGCCGCCATCGACGACCAGGCGGCCGGCATCGCGTCCAGGTCGAGCTCGCTCCGGGACTCGCCGATGACCTCGTGCAGGCGGTAGAGGCCGTACCGGACATCCTGCTCAGAGCTGCGCCAGCGCCAGGGCCGCTCGAGGGCCGCGTCTGGCAGCTCCAGCAGCCCCCGAAAGGCAGCTTCCACCCGCTCCCGAGGAAGTTCGAACATCCGCCGAATTCTAGAATCGACTGGTGTTGCGCTGGTTTACGGCGGGGGAGTCGCACGGTCCGCAGCTGACGGTCCTGATGGAGGGGCTGCCGGCCGGGCTGGAGTTGAGCTCGGCCGACCTGACGCCCGACCTGCGCCGCCGGCAGGGCGGCCACGGCCGAGGCGGCCGCCAGCAGATCGAGGTCGACGAGGCCCGGATCGTGTCCGGCGTGCGCGGCGGCGTCACCCTCGGCAGTCCGCTGGCGCTGGTGATCGTCAACCGCGACCACGCCAACTGGGTCGCGGAGATGACACCCGAGAAGGAGGGCTTCGACCCCAAGCCGGTGACCGCGCTACGCCCCGGGCACGCGGACCTGGCGGGAGCCCTCAAGTACGGTCACTCGGACGTTCGCAACGTGCTGGAGCGCTCGAGCGCTCGCGAGACAGCGTCGCGGGTGGCCGCGGGCGGCGTGGCCAAGAAGCTGCTTGCCGAGTTCGGCGTGCGCGTGACCAGCTTCACGCAGTCGATCGGCGCCGTGGACATCGGCTACGACGCCGTGGACCCGGCCGCGCTGGACGCCCAGGAGATCGGGGAGTCGCCCGTCCGCTGCCCGGTCCCGGAGGCGGGTCGCCGGATGGTCGAGGAGATCGACGCGGCAGCCGAGCGCGGCGATACGCTTGGTGGCACCTTCCGGGTGATCGCGACCGGGCTTCCGCCCGGACTGGGCAGCCACGTCCACTGGGACCGCAAGCTCGATGCCCGGCTGGCCATGGCGATCATCTCCATCAACGCCGTGAAGGGGGTCGAGTTCGGAGCCGGCTTCGAGGGCGCCGGGCGGCCGGGCTCGGCATTCCACGACGAAATCGACTTCTCGGAGGGCCGCTTCCGCCACCTGACCAACCGCGCCGGCGGGCTGACGGGCGGCACCACCAACGGCGAGCCGGTGGACCTGCGAGCCGCCATCAAGCCCATCTCCACGATGAAGAAGCCGATGCAGTCGGTCGACCTCAAGACCAAGGAGAAGGTGGCGGCCCACTACGAGCGCAGCGACGTGTGCGTGGTGCCCGCGGCGGGCGTGATCGGCGAGGCGATGGTGGCGCTTGTGCTGGCCGATTCCTTTCTCGAGAAGTTCGGAGGCGATTCGGTGGCCGAGATCAACCGCAACCTTCGCGGCTACCTGGAGTCGATCGGCCGCTGAGCAAGGTCGTATCAATGGCCGACGCCATCGCCGAGCACGTGCCAGACGGCTCCGCGGTCGCCCTCGGCACCTCGCTCGAGCACGGCATACCTTTCGCGGCCGGCCACGAGCTCATCCGCCAGGAGCGTCGCGACCTGACCCTGATCGGTCCGATCAGCGACGCGCTGTTCGACCAGCTGATCGGCGCCGGCTGCGTGGGCCGGGTCGTCGCGGCATGGGTGGGGAACGTTTCCGAAGGCCTGGGCCACTGCTACCGGCGCGCCGCCGAGAAGGGGGAGCCGCGGCCGATCGAGATCCACGACCACACCAACTTCTCGATCTCGCTGGCGCTCTGGGCGGCGGCCTGGAACTCGCCCTTCCTGCCCACCACCACCCTCCTCGGCAGCGACATCCTGAAGACCAACCCCGACCTGGAGCCGGGAGATGGACACGTTCGCGTCAAGCCGGTCCGGCCCGACGTGGCGATCTTCCACGTCCAGCGGGCGGACGCGCAGGGCCGGGCCCACTTCTGGGGCCCCTACGGGATCACCGAGGAGGCGGGACTGGCGGCGGGGCGGGTGATCCTCTCCTGCGAGGAGCTCGTCGACGAGGACGTGACGCTCTCGGACCCCAACCGGATCCTCTTTCCAGAGACCAAGGTGGTCGCCGTGGTGCCCGAACCCGGCGGCTGTCACCCCGCCCCCCTCCAGGGCCACTGGGGCCGCGACCACGCCGCCTACCGTGAGTACGCGGAGCGGTCCCGGACCGCGGAGGGGTATCAGGAGTGGCTGCGCGAGCGGGTGCTGGGGGTGCGCGACCGGGCGGATTACATGACGCAGGTGGACGCCGACGCGATCCGGATCAAGCGTCACCTGATGTCGGCCCCGGTGGACTACGGGGATGTCTGACTACACCCCCCAGGAGATGATGGTCGCCGTCGCCTCCCGCGAGATCCGCGACGGCGAGCTGGTCTTCGTCGGAATGCGGCTGCCGATCCTCGCCTACGGTGTCGCCCGCAGCACGCACGCTCCCACCGCCCGCGCGCTGTTCGAGCTGGGCCTCATGCGGGACCTGCCGGCCGAGGGGTTCCTGGGCACCATGGGCGACCCGCCCAACGTGGTGAGGGCGCTCTGGGCCACCCGGATGTCGAACGTGATGGCCCTGATGGCGCAGGGCGAGGTGGACCTGGGGTTCATCGGCGGGGCCGAGGTGGACAGGTTCGGCAACCTCAACACCAGCTACATCGGCGACCCGCGGCAGCCGGCGACCAAGCTGCCGGGCAGCGGGGGAGGCGCTGACATCGCCATCCTCTCACGGCGCTGGGTGACCTTGATGAGCCATGAGAAGCGGCGGCTGGTGGAGCGCGTCTCGTACATCACATCGCCTGGCTACGGCGACGGTCCGGGCTGGCGCCGGCGCAACGGGCTCCTGGGCGCGGGGCCGGTCGCCATCGTGACGACCATGGCGGTTCTCCGCTTTCCGGAGGGCGGCGGCGAGGCCTACCTGGCGTCGGTGCACCCCGGCCATGGCGTCGACGAGGTGCGCGAGAACACCGGCTGGGACCTGGCCGTCGCGCCCGACGTCCAGGAGACGGCGGCGCCGAGCGTAGGCGAGCTGGAGCAGGTGCGCCGGCTTGACCCGGACGGCTTCTGGACGCGCCGGCTATGACGGTTCTGCGCCCGATCCGGGAGGACGAGCTGACCGCTTTCACCGACCAGCTGAGCCGGGCGTTTCAGGGCCGGCCGGCAAGTCCGGAGTGGCTGGAGCGCACGCGCCGCCAGCGCGAGCTGGACCGGACGCTGGCGGCCTTCGAGGACGGCGCCCTGGTCGCGACGGCCGCGGCCATCAGCTTCGAGCTCACCGTACCGGGCGCCCTGACCCCCATGGCCGGGGTGACCGCGATCAGCGTGCTCCCCACCCACCGCCGCCGGGGCCTCCTGCGAACCCTGATGCGGCGCCAGCTGGACGACATCCACGAGCGCGGCGAGGCGCTGGCGGGGCTGTGGGCCTCCGAGGCGCAGATCTACGGCCGCTTCGGCTACGGCCTCGCCACTTACTCGGCATCGGTCACGATCGCGAGCCACCGCAGCGCCTTCGCGTTTCCCTTCGAGGACCCCGGCAGCGTCGTCCTGGCGGCAGCGGAGCAGGCGCGCGCGGCGGCACCCGGCGCCTGGGAGATGCTTCGCCGGGCCCAGCCTGGAATGCTCGAACTGACCGACGTCTACTGGGACCTCAGGTTCCAGGAGTCAGAGGCCACTCGCGACCGGCTGGGCGAGCTGCGCTGTGCCATCCACGAGCTCGGCGGCTCGTGCGACGGGTTCGCGATCTTCCGGCAGCGCATGGACTGGAACCGCGACAAGTCGTCCCTGCTGGTCGAGCAGCTGGTGGCCGGGAGCCCCGCCGCGTACGCGGCGCTCTGGCGGTTCTGCCTGGATGTCGACCTGGTCGGCTGGGTCGAGGCGAGCGACCGGCCGCCCGTGGAGCCGCTGCCTCACCTGCTGGCGGATGCGCGCGCCGCGCTACCCACCGTCTCCGACGGCACCTGGTTGCGCCTGGTCGACGTCCCCAGGGCGCTGGCGGCACGCCGCTACTCAGCCGGGGGCGAGCTGGTCCTGGCGGTGCGCGACGAGTTCTGCTCCTGGAACCAGGGCGTGTACGAGCTGGCCGGCGGCCCCCAGGGGGCCGAGTGCCGCCCCAGCTCGCGGCCGCCCGACCTGGAGCTGTCGGCCGCCGAGCTGGGCGCGGTGTACCTGGGCGGGAACACGTTCCGGACCCTGGCGGGCGCCGGCCGGGTCAGCGAGGTGTCGGAGGGCGCCCTCGACCGGGCCGACGCGATGTTCCACTGGCCCGTCGTGCCCTGGAACCCGACCCATTTCTGACTCCAAGAAAGCCCTCCCCCGCGTGGGGAGGGTCGGGAGGGGGTCTCCTCACATCCGGGCTCGCTTAAGGGACCCCACCCTAGCGAACCCCTAGGAGGTTGGGGAGCGGTCTTCTACCGGCCTTTGAAGTGGGGCTTTCGCTTCTCGCCGAAGGCTCGGATCCCCTCCTCGGCGTCCTCGGTTGAGAAGACTCGGGCGATGCCCTCCCGCTCGATGGCCAGGCCGGCGTCGAGGGTGAGGCCGTAGCCGAGGGTCGCCGCCACCTTGGCGTGGCCGATCGCCTCCGTGGGGCCGGAGGCCAGCTGGGTTGCGTACGCGAGGGCCTCGGACTGGAGCGAGGCGGCGGGGAAGAGGCGATCCACCAGCCCGATCTCCGCGGCCTCCGCCGGCGTCACCCCCGTGCCCTGGGCGATCATGTCGATGCCCCGCGAGAGGCCGACGATCCGGGGCAGCCGCTGGGTACCGCCATTGCCCGGGAAGAGGCCGACGTTGGCCTCGCTCAGGCCCATCCGGTAGTCGCCCTCGGCCGCGAAGCGGATGTCACAGGCGAGCGCCAGCTCGAGCCCGCCGCCGTAGGCGTGGCCGTTGATGGCGGCGACGAAGACCAGCGGCGAGTTCTCCATCTTCCGGAAGACCTCATGCCCGAGCAGGGCGGTCATCCAGCGCCGGCGCGGCGAGCCGGCCTCGAACGCCTTCAGGTCGGCCCCCGCCGAAAAGAACCGCTCGGACGCCGAGCGCACGAGCATCGCCCGGATCCCGTCGTCCACGCGGGCGTCGTCGATCGCGGCCCCGAACTCGCGCAGAAAGTCGTAGTCGTACGCGTTAGCCGGCGGCCGGTCGAGAACCAGGACACCGACCGAGCCTTCCTTCTCGAGTCTCACCGCCATGCCGGCACCTCCCGACGAGCTTTTCCTGCGACGCCGATAATTATCCGGTAGTCCCGATATCCGATCTTTTCACGTGGGGGTGACTGAATGGCGACCATGATCATCGAAGGCCAGCGCGCCGGCGCGGCCTCCGGCCAGACCTACAAGGTCATGAACCCGGCCACCGGCGAGCTGGTCGAAGAGGTCCCGGCGGGCGGCCCCGAGGACGTGGACCGCGCCGCCCAAGCGGCCGCCAAGGCCTTCCAGAGCTGGTCCCGGCTGGCGCCGGCCGAGAGGGCCCGAATCCTGCACAAGGCCGCGGCCCACATGCTGACCAAGGTCGACGAGATCGCTCCGATCCTGACCGCCGAGCAGGGCAAGACGATCCTCGAGTCGAGGCTGGAGGCCCAGCGCTTCGGCGAGAACATCGCCTGGTTCGCGGACCTCGCGGACAAGATCCACGGCGAGTACGTGCTGCTGCCCGACACCAGCACGTACGGGCTCGTGGTGCGCAAGCCGATCGGGGTCTGCGGGGCCATCGTGCCCTGGAACTTCCCGCTCACACTGGCCGCCAACAAGGTCGCGCCGGCGATCGCGGCCGGCAACACGGTCGTACTGAAGCCCGCCAGCACCACGCCGCTGGCGACCCTGGCCTGCATCAACGCCCTGATCGAGGGCGGCCTGCCGGAGGGCGTCGTCAACGTAGTGCTCGGTTCGGGCACCAACGAGGCCATCGTGGCCCACCCCCTAATCCGAAAGATCGCCCTGACCGGCTCCACGCCGACCGGCAAGAAGGTGATGGCGGCTGCGGCCGGGCAGCTGAAGAAGGTCACGCTCGAGTTGGGCGGCAGCGACCCCTGCATCGTGCTCGACGACGCCGACCTGGAGGCGGCGGCCAAGGCGATCTCGGTGGGTCGTTTCTTCAACTGCGGCCAGGCCTGTCTGGCGGTCAAGCGGCTGTACGTCCAGGAGGCCGTGATGGACGAGCTCCTTGAGAAGCTGATCGCTCGGGCGGCCAAGCTGAAGCCCGGCAACGGCATGGACAAGGACAGCCGGATGGGCCCGATGCACACCGAGGCTCAGCGGGCGGAGGTCGAGGCGCAGGTCAAGGACGCCCTCGACAAGGGCGCCCGGATCGCCTTCGGCGGCGGCCGGCCTGAGGGCGATGCCTATTCGAAGGGCAACTTCATCAACCCCGCGATCCTGTTGGATGTGCCCGACGACTCCAGGATGGTCACCGAGGAGGTCTTCGGGCCGGCGCTGCCGATCATGAGCATCAAGGACCTGGACGAGGGGCTCCGCCGCGCCAACAACTCACCCTTCGGGCTGGGATCGTCGATCTGGACGTCGAGCATGGCCAGCGCCCACCGGGCTGTCCGGGACCTGGAGGCCGGCTACACGTGGGTCAACGCGCTCCAGATCGCGCACGACGAGCTCCCCTTCGGGGGCACCAAGCAGTCGGGTTTCGGCAAAGAGCACGGCATCGAGGCCTACCACTCCTATACCGAGCAGAAGTCGGTGGTCTACGGCGGGGTCTGACCCGCGGGCCGTTTCACAAGATGAAGAGGGGCGGCGCCCACACAGGCGCCGCCCCCTCCCAATTTGGGGGGATGAGTAGGTTTGGCGGCCTAGGCTGACCGGCGGTTCAGCCGGTCCCAGCGCCCCTGGCAGCCCACGCAGCGGGTCGCCTCGGGGCGGAACCGAAGCCGCTCCGCGGGGATCCGGCTGTCGCAGTCCTCGCAGACGCCGTATTTGCCCTCGTGCAGCCGCTCCAGCGCCCGCTCGACCTGCTCGCGGTTCTCACCCAGCAGGTGGACCAATGTGTCGTTGATCTCGCGTTCGCTTATGACCTGGGCGAAGTCGGTGTCCTCGTAGTCGCGGGTGATGATGTCGCCGACGCTCTCGGCGATCGGCCGGTTGAGCCCGGCCTCCTCCTCGAAGGCGGTCGCGAGCTGTGAAAGCGCGTTGCGGTTCGCCTCCAGGCGAGCCACTCGTTCCTTGTCCTCGTCCTTCATCTTTTGCCCCCCTGAATTGGAACTAAGGGCACTAACACTATCACATGATTTCTCATCGTCAAGACAGTTATTGCTAGGTCGAAACTGCTTATAGAGGGTCCGAATTTCAGCTCTCGGAGAGGATAATGCGCACGTGCCCCTATCCCGACGTCTGCTTATGGCCGCGGCCTGCCTCATGATGGCCGGCTGCCAGTCGACCAGCGCCACCCCGGCGCCTTCGGCGACCCTGCAGACGCAGGCCGGGGCCATCAAGTGCCCGACCGGCGACCACGGTCTCGACGAGGTGGAGCTGGGCTGGGGCTTCTGCTACCCCGGCACCTGGAAGTACCGGGAGCGCCTGCAGAACAGCGATCACCCGACCGGCGTGGACGCCACTTTCGACATCGTCAACGCCTCCGGGACTCCCGGACCGACCGAGGGGCTGTTCGGCTTCATGATTATCGGTACCTACGAGAAGGGCACCTCCGCGACGCTCGAGGACTGGGCGAAGACCAACCTGGGCGACGGGCTCGACCTCTCGCCGATCACCTGGGGCAACGCGAGGGCCGCCTTCCTGGTCAACGGCGCCCACCAGAGGATCGCGATGACGGCGCACCACGTGATCCTCATGGACATCCGGGAGGGCCAGGGCAACCTGGCGCTGAGCGACGAGATGGGCAGCCGCCTCACCAGCTGGCGGTTCGACTACTAGCAGGCCGCTGAAAAGGGAACCGACGGTGCTTCGGCGCCCAGGCG
>DHIW01000073.1:88050-107643 GCA_002404015.1 Chloroflexi bacterium UBA4736 | reverse complement strand
TCGCGACGCGTATCTCCAATACGCTTTGCTCCCGTTCTCGAAGTCGCCTCGGATCTGGGCCACCTGGTCACCGAATCCCTCGCCGACCTTTTTCAGCACCCTACTAGGGTTCCGCTCTAAGCAGGCCTCTTGAACAGGTTGGGGAACTTGATCGCCAGGCCCATGTCACCCTTGATCTTGAGCTTGCCCTGCATGAAAGCTGCCGTGGGGTCCATCTGGCCGAGCGCGATCTTGACGTAGTCGCCGGCGTCGCAGATGAGCGTCAGGCTGGGGTTCTCGATCTCGCCTTCGCCCGAGGTGGCCTGCGCGTCGGCGATCTTGATCCACCATTTGCCGCCGCCGTCGCCGGCCAGGTCGAACTGGATGTTGGCGTTCGTGTTGGCTGCCTTGTCGGCCTGGAAATAGGTCGGCATCTGCTCGAACACCATCTTCGGCGTGACCTCGTCGGCCTGCGTCTGATCTGTCATGAATTCCTCCTGCACGCGATGACGCCATGCGCCATCCGATCTACTTCATCTTATACAGGTGCCCGCCGCGCTCGAACTGTCCGAAGTGATGCCCGGGGTCTTCGAGCTGGGGCTGCCGATCCCATTCGAGAACGGCACCGTCAACGCCTTCCTGCTTCCCAAGGACGGCATTGTGGACCTGATCGACTGCGGCATGAACTCGGACGAGTCGGTGGAGATCCTCCGGACCGCGATCCGGGAGGTGGGCGGGCCGGCGGCCCGGGTGCGCCGGCTGGTCGTGACGCACATCCACCCCGACCACTACGGTGCGGCGGGCCTGTTCGCCAGGGACGGGGCCGAGATCTACCTCCATCGCCTCGAGGTGCCCATGGTCCATCCCCGCTACCTGGACATCGAGCAGCTGGTCGCCGAGGTGGGCCGGCACCTGGAGGTGCACGGCGTGCCCGAGGCCGACGCGGAGGAGATGCGCGACGCGTCGCGGGCCATGCGCGAATTCGTCACGCCGGCCGAGGTAGCAGTGGAGCTGGACGGCGCCGAAACACTCGAGATGGGCCGCCTGCGGCTCCGCGTGGAGTGGACTCCCGGCCACTCGCCGGGCCACGTCTGCCTCTGGGACCCCAGAGACAGGGTGCTGTTCGCGGGCGACCAGCTGCTTCCTGAGATGAGCCCCAACATCGGGCTCCACCCACAGAGCACGCCCAACCCCCTGGACGACTACCTGGGCGCGCTGGACCGCCTGCTGGCCCTCCAGCCAAGACGCGTCCTGCCCGCCCACGGGCATCCCTTCGAGGACGCTGCCGGCCGGATCGAGTGGATGGCTTCCCACCACGGCCGCCGCAAGCTGCAGATCCTGGAGATCATGGGGGATTCGGAGATGACGGGCTGGGAGGTCTCGATCGGGGTCTTCGGGGTGCGCAAGCACATCTACGAGAAGCGGCTGGCCCTCCAGGAGGCGCTCGCCCACCTGCAGTCGCTGGCCGTCGACGGCAGCCTGGACAAGCTGGCGGACGTGGGGGCCGTCAGGTGGCGGAGGCCGCGCTGAGGTCCTTCAGGCCGAGCCGGAAGAGCTCGGCCGGGTAGCACCCGATGCCGACGGTTCCGGGGCCGGCGTGCGCGCCGACCACGGGGCCCAGCGACTGGATCAGGAGGGTGTCGGCGATGCCTTCCAGCTCGCGAGCCACTCGCTCAGCGGCGGGCTCGGCCGCGGCGTGGCCGACGATCGCGCAGATGCCGGCGCCGCGGTCCGTCTCGCGCGCCAGCTCGATAATCCGGGAGAGTGCTTTGTCGTAAGTCCGGATCCGCTCGAGGGGGGCGACCTGGCCGTCCTGGATGGTGAGCACGGGCTTCATCTGGAGGACCGAGCCCAGCAGCGCGCTGGCGCGGCCGATGCGACCGCCTCGGCGCAGGTGCTCCAGAGTGGCCACCATGAAGTACACCTTGGCGCCGCCGATGACCGGCTCCAGGCGCTCCAGGAGAGCCTCCGCCGCGACGCCCTCGGCCGCGATCGTGGCGGCGGCCAGCATGATCAGGCCGAGAGGCATGGAGACGCTCTGCGAGTCGACCACGCGGATGCGGCCGGCGCCGGCGATGTCGGCGCCCTGCAGCGCGGCGGCGTAAGTCCCGCTCAGCTTGGCCGAGATGTGCAGCGAGACGACCGTCTCGTGGTCGCGCAGGAGTTTCTGGTAGACCTCCGCGAAGCGGCCGGGCGACGGCTGCGAGGTGGTCGCGCCGCCCTCGCTGCTCTCCAGCATCCGGTAGAAGTCGGGAGGCCGGATGTCCACCCCGTCCAGGTAGCTCTTACCGTCGAGGATGACAGTTAGCGGAACCACCGTGATGGCGTGGTCGCGGACCAGGGCCTCGGGCAGGTCGGCCGTCGAGTCGGTCACCACGGCCACTCTGCGGTCCGTCAGAGCGCGTGCCTCCGGATCGGCGGCGGCAGCGCCCGCGCGGCGTCGACCAGGGCCGCGAGTGAGGCTTCCGACGCGCGTTGGGCGTCGTCGAGGAGCGCCGAGAAGCCGGCCGCCGCCGCCGTGATGCGAGTTGCCAGGCGGGCCTTCTCGAGCCGTGACAGCGCGGCGCCGAGGCCCATGGCGGCGACGGTCTGCATCTTGGCGGCGGGTCGGGCGCTGCTCTCCAGAACTGTGCGAGCCGCGATCTCAGCGTTCAAGCCGGCCGTCTCCAGGCGGGCCAGCCAGTAGCCGAGGTGGAAGCCGAGGTCGGACCCGGCCTCGGCCAGGTAGGCGCGGGCCGCGGCGCCTTCGTCCGCGATGGCGGCGAACCGCTCGAAGGCGGGGCGCAGGCGCTCCGGCAGGTCGGCCGGAAAGCTGACCGCGGGGGCCAGGATGGCCGGTGCGAAGAGGATCCGGGAGCGGCCGCCCAGCTTGGGGCCCGAGTCGAGCGCGTAGCTGCGCTCCACCAGCCCGGGTCGCTCCAGCTCCCTGAGAAGTCCGTAGGCGGTCCAGGCCGAGATGCCCATCGCCGCGGCCACGGTCGAGTAGTGGACGGGACCGGCCGCGCCGGCCACCAGGCGGCGCAGGGTCTCCAGCGTCTCGCGGCGGCGGGGGGTCAGGGTGCCGGCGGAGGTTCCCAAAAGACCCAAGAACCATACCGCACCGGTCCGGAGGCCGCCGGAGACCCTACAGCTCTGGCAGCTCGGGTTCCCTGGGCGCCACGAGATGTTGCTTGAACAGGCGGCGCTCGATGGGGCGGAAGCACAGCAGCGCCAGCAGCACGACGGTGGTTCCTCCGAAGGCGAGCAGGTAGGCTCCGAACCCGGCGCACATCCCAACCGCGGCCACCACCCAGACGGTCGACGCGGTCGTCAGCCCCTGGACGTTGGTGCCGTGGCGCAGAATGGCGCCGGCGCCCAGGAAGCCGATCCCGGTCACGACCTGGGCGGCGATCCGGGTGGGGTCCTGGTGCCCGGCCACGTACGCCCCCAGCTCCGTGAATAGGCAGGATCCGATCGCCACCATGCCCATCGTCCGGAGGCCGGCCGGGTGGCGGAGGCGTTCCCGCTCGAAGCCGATCAGAGAACCGAGGAGGAGCGCGACGGCCAGGCGGAGAAGGAGCTCGGCCTGGACCTCGTTACTCAGCTAGGGGACGGTCCCAAGCCGCGTGAGCCCGGCTCGTCGGGCAGCTCTGGCAGGTCGAGGCTGTTGACCAGGTCCCGGAAGACGGCCAGCCGGTCCTCGTCCCCCTCGCTCGACGGGTCGTCCTCCTCGTCCTTCTCGGGGATCACGCCCGCCCGGTCCAGAACCTCCCGGGCCACGAAGATCGGGCACTCGAAGCGGACGGCCAGGGCGATCGCGTCGCTGGGCCGCGAGTCGATGTCGAGCTCCCGGCCGTTCTGCGAGATGAAGAGGCGGGCAAAGAACACCTCGTCCGCCAATGAGGTGACCACGATCCGGTTGACGTTGATGGCGAGCTCGCCGAACGTGCTCGCCATGAGGTCATGGGTGATCGGCCGCTCGGGCGCGACCCCGGTGATCTTGAGCGCGATGGCGTTGGCTTCGAAGACCCCGATCCAGATCGGGAGGTAGCGGTCGTTGTCCCGCTCCTTCAGGATCACGACGTGCTGGCCGGTGGGCATGTGCACGCGGATGCTGTCCACCGCCACCTCGATCAGGTCGTCCATCTGAGGCCGATTCTACCCCCGTCCCCCCACGGTCCCCGCCAGATGCCAATACGGGAGAATTGACCGATGCCGAAGGCTGGAAGGCGGGGCCGGCTGATCCTGATCGACGCCCACAGCCTGATCTACCGGGCGTTTTTCGCCCTGCCGCCCATGAGTACGACCGCCGGCGCGGTGACCAATGCGGTCTACGGCTTCACCTCCATGCTGGCGCTCGTCCTCGCCTCTCGGCCCGAGTTCGCGGCGGCCGCCTTCGACGTCGGCAAGCCGACCTTCCGGTCGCTCGAGTACGCCGAGTACAAGCTGGGCCGCAAGCCGATGCCGGACGACCTCCGTCCCCAGTTCGCGCTCGTGAAGCGGGTGCTCGAGTCGCTCACCATCCCGACGTACGAGGTCGAGGGCTTCGAGGCCGACGACGTGATCGGCACGCTGGCGCGCAAGGCGGAGGAGCAGGGCCTGTCGGTCACGATCGTGAGCGGCGACCTCGACTGCCTGCAGCTCGTGACCGACTCGGTCGAGGCCCTGGTGCCCAAGCGCGGCATCACGGACACGTTCGTCTACGGCCCTCCCGAGGTCCGCCAGCGCTACGGCTTCGAGCCGGCCCAGCTGATCGACTACAAGGCGCTCCGCGGCGACACCTCCGACAACATCCCAGGCGTGCCCGGCGTCGGCGACAAGACTGCCGCCCAACTGATCCAGCAGTTCGGCTCCATCGAGGCGCTGCTCGACCGGCTCGACGAGTTGAAGGAGGGGCGCGTCAAGACCTCGCTGCGCGAGCACGCCGACCAGGTGCGCCTGGGTAAGCGGATGGTCACGATCCGCCGCGACGTGGACGTCGACCTCGACCTCGACCGGTCACGCTGGCTGCGCTATGACTACGACGGGGCCCGCCAGGTCTTCGACGACCTGGAGTTCCGCCAGCTGCTGGCCCGCATCCCCCCGCCCGACGCCGTGCCGGTGCAGCCCACCTTGGCCTTCGAGCCGGTGGCGTCGGCGGGCGGTGTGGCGCTGGCCACGCTCGGGCAGCTTCCGGAGATAACCTCCGCGCTCGCCGCGGCCGAGGAAGTGGGGCTGTTCGGGCTCTGGGACGGCAGCGCCCGGGGGGGCGCCGCCGTGGGCCTCGGGCTGGCGGCCGGCGAGCGGACCTGGTACGTCGCGGCGGACCTCGAGTTCCAGGTCGTGGCCGCCCTGCGGGGCCGGCCGCTGCTGGGCCACGACGTTAAGGAGGAGCAGCTGGCCCTCTCCGGCATCGATCCCTGGCGGCAGGACTGGCGCTTCAGCTCCAGCCTCGCCGCCTACCTGCTGGGAGCCGGCTCCCGCGATCCTCGCCTGGAGGACCTGGCGCGCGAGTTCCTGGGCATGACGCTGATGGCCACCGACCAGCTGCTGGGCACCGGCCGCAACTCCCGCCCGGCCTCACAGGCGGACCCGGCGGCCGCCGCAGAGTACGCGGGCGCCCGCGCCCAGGCGATCCTGAAGCTGCGGCCGCGGCTGGCCGCGGAGCTGCAGAACCTGGGCGTGGACTACCTCTTCTATGAGATCGAGCTGCCGCTGTCCCGGGTGCTGGCCGAGATGGAGGTCGAGGGCATCGCCATCGACCGGCCGTACCTCGAGGAGATGGCCCGGGAGCTGGGCGGCCAGCTGGCGGCGCTCGAGGGCCAGGTCACCGAGCTGGCCGGCTACCAGTTCAACGTGGCCGCGCCCCAGCAGCTGGCGAAGCTGCTCTTCGAGGATCTCCGGCTGCCGGTCGGCAAGCGGACCAAGACCGGCTACTCGACCGACGCCGAGACGCTGGAAGGCCTCCGCGACAAGCACCCGATCGTGGCCCTGATCCTGGAGCACCGCCAGCTGAGCAAGCTCAAGTCCACATACGTGGACGCCCTGCCCGAGCTCTGCGATCCCGTCGACGGCCGGGTCCACACCTCGTTCGGCCAGGCCGCGACCGCCACCGGCCGGCTCTCCTCGTCCAACCCCAACCTGATGAACATTCCGATCCGGACCGAGCTCGGGCAGCGGATCCGGCGCGCCTTCCGGGCGGAGCGGCCCGATCACAAGCTCTTCGCGGCGGACTACTCGCAGATCGAGCTCAGGATCGCCGCCCACCTGAGCGAGGACCCTCAGATGCTGGGGGCGTTCGAAGCCGGCCAGGACATCCACGCGGCCACCGCGGCCAAGGTCTTCAAGGTTGCCATCGAGCAGGTGGACCCCGGGCAGCGCCGGCTGGCCAAGATCGCCAACTTCGGCTCCCTTTACGGGCAGGGCGAATACGGGCTCTCGATGCAGATGGGCATCCCCGGCGAGGAGGCCCGAGAGTTCCTGAAGGAGTACTGGGGCACCTACCAGCGCCTGAAGGAGTTCCTGGACGCGATCCGCAACGACGCCCGGGAGGCCGGCCTCGTGGTCAGCGCGACCGGCCGCCGGCGGGCGATCCCTGACCTCCGCTCGCCCAACTACCAGCTCCGGCTGGCGGCGGAGCGGATGGCGATCAACTTTCCGATCCAGTCGCTGGCGGCCGACATCATCAAGATCGCCATGGTCCGGCTGCAGGCTGAGATCGAGACCGAGCGGCTGGCGGGCAAGATGCTGCTCCAGGTCCACGATGAGCTGGTCTTCGAGATCCCGGAGGCGGAGGTCGAGCGCTTCGCCGAGATGGTGCCCCGGGTGATGACCGAAGCCTACGAGCTGGAGACCGGCCTCGAGGTGGAGGCCAAGGTCGGCGAGAACTGGGCCGACATGCGGAAGCTGGCCGCGGTCGTTGCCTGAGCTGCCGGAGGTGGAGACGGTGGCGGCCGACCTGAGGCCCCACCTGGTCGGGCGGACGATCGTGGGTGTGGAGCTGCGCTTCCCGTCGATCGTGCGCCACCCGGAGCCGTTCCTCTTCGAGAGCGGGGTGAGCGGACGCCGGATCGAGGCCCTGACCCGGCGCGGCAAGTACATCCTCATGCACCTGACCGGCGGCGAGCTGCTTGTCGTCCACCTCGGGATGACCGGCCAACTCCGGTACGTTGATCCGATGGCGGCGCTGATGGACCACACGCATGCGGTCCTCGCGCTGGACGACGGCAGGCAGCTTCGGTATCGAGACGTGCGGCGCTTCGGGCGCCTGCTTTTCGGCAGCGAGCAGGAGCTGATCGCCGAGCGCAAGCTGCCCAAGCTGGGTCCCGAGCCGATCGATCCCGAGTTCAGCGCCGCCGATCTCTACCGGCGCCTGCACTCGAGGCGGGCCCCGCTCAAGGCACTGCTCCTGGATCAGGCGGTGCTGGCGGGGGTGGGCAACATCTACGCCGACGAGTCCTGCTTCCGGGCCCGGATCCGGCCCGACCGTCGCGCCGACAGCCTCAGCCGGCCGGCCGTGAAGCGGCTGCGGGAGGCGCTGCAGGACTCCCTGCTCGAGGGGATCGCCAACCGGGGCAGCTCGGTGGACGACTACCGCGACGCCTGGGGCGAGAAGGGTCTCCAGCAGGAACAGCTGCGGGTCTACGGACGTGGCGGAGAGCCCTGCCTGACGTGCGGCCGACCCCTGGCATCGGTCCGGCTGGCCGGCCGCACGACCGTCTTCTGCCGGCGCTGCCAGCGGTGATGACGCGCTCTCTGACCGCTTTCGTCGTCCTCTCGGCCGCATTTGTGGCCATGTCGGTGGTGGTCGGCCTGGGCGGCGCCAATGCCACGGACGTGACGGTGGCGACCGCCTTCAACCGGGATTGGAACCCGACTCTGGGCGTGGTGGCGAAGGCGTTCGCGGTGCTCGGCGGGATCGAGATCACGAGCCTGATCGTGCTCGGTATCGCCATCTATCTCTGGCGTCACGAGTTCCGCACGGAAGCCTGGTTCGTGCTCGCCTTCGGCGCCGTTGAAGTGCTGGAGACTCTCTACAAGAAGCTCGTGATCCATCCGGCGCCGGGCCCCTCGCTCGACCATGGAGACGGGCCCAGCATCACCCTGCTCTTCGAGAAGAACCTGCCCATGAACAGCTTTCCCAGCGGCCATATGGTCCGGACCGTTTTCGCGTATGGCATGCTCGCCTTCGTGCTACGCCGGCTGGCGCGACCAGGCAGTCGCTGGCGCGCTGCTGCGCTGCCCGCGGCCGCCATCATCATTCTCCTGATGGCGCTGGACCGGCTCTACCTCGAGGTGCACTGGGAGTCGGACGTGATCGGGGGCATCCTGTTGGGCGGAATCGGCCTGGCGGCGTCGGTGATCTGGCTCGACCGGCCGCCGGTCGGAGAGCGCGGATGACCCAGCCCAAGCCGGTCATGCTCTTCATCAGCGCCGGCAGCCGCGACGAGGCGGAGCGACTTGGCGAGGGGATGGTGGAGGCTCGGCTGGCCGCGTGCGGGTCCGTGATCCCCACGATCCACTCCTTCTATCGCTGGGAGGGGAAGATGAAGCGCGAGCACGAGGCGCTGATCCTTCTGAAGACCTCCTCGGACAAGGTCGCCGCGATCCAGGCCTACCTCGAGGAGCACCACAGCTACGAGCTGCCGGAGCTCCTGCAGGTCGATGTCACCGGCGGCTCTCCGGCCTACCTGGAGTGGCTGCTGGAGGGCGTCAGAACGCCTTAGGCGTCCATATCCTTCCGGCCCCGAGAACGAGGAGGGTCCAGCCGGACCCCAGCAGGAAGCCCGCCAGCACGTCGCTCGGCCAGTGCGCGCCCGCCCAGACTCGGGAGAACCCGGTGGCCACGATGACGAGCCCGGCCAGGACCCAGGCGGCCGCCTTCAGCCGGCGTGGCAGCCGTCGCCCGAGGGTGACCACGAGCAGGATCGAGAACCAGGTGAAGAACACGGTGTGGCCGCTCGGAAAGCTGTTGCTGGGGGTGACCGCCACCACGTGCACCAGGTGGGGGTCGGGCCGCGGCCGTTGTACGACCAGGTCGAGCGCCTGGTAGACGGCTGCCGAGAGCGCACCGCCGAGCATCAGAAGGCCGCCCCAGCGGTTGAAGACGAGCACCAGCACCACGCCGGCCGCGGCCAGGGCCACCTGGCGCACCCCGAGCAGCCAGCCGTAGAAGAGGACGACCTGGTAGAAGGGGCCGACCGGCACCGACTGGACAGCCCGAGTCACGGGAGGGTCCCAGCCGAAATAGGGGTATTGATGGGCGGCCACCGCCAGGGCCAGGACCGCCAGCAGGCACGCAGTGCCGGCGGCGAACAGCACTGGGGGCCTGCTCATCACTCCGGTTTCACACCGTAGGCCTTCGCGAGGTCGGCGGGGAGCATGTCCGCGGGCTCCATCTCGAAGCGGGCCCCCGCCCGCACCAGCGCCGCCGCCACCAGCCCCGAGCAGATCAGGTACTCGTTCCGGCCGAAGTCCAGGCGCAGGCCGGTGAGCAGCGAGAGCGAGATACGCGCCACGTCGGCGAACCCGAACGGCTCGCCGACCTTTCTCTTGGCGTAGTCGGCAGCTTTCTCACGAACGGTGGCCGAGACCTGGGGCCCGAGTCTGACCAGGTGGTACTCCACGTCTGCGTACTTGGACAGCGGGCTGCGGCGCACGCCGGCCGTTTCCGCCTCCACCAGTGTGCCGTCCGGCGCCACGACGATGGCGCAGTGGCTCCAGTGCGCGAACACACGGTCCTGCCCGTGCATCCGCTGACGCTGGGCGACCCGGATCAGGCGGGATGCCAGGTGGTTGGCGTGGGTGAGGATGAAGTCACCCGGAGCCGGGTCGGCCGCTGAGCGGCCGGGGCCGAAAATCTCGACCTGGCCCCCCCGGTGGCTCAGGCGGCCACCCTTTTGCGACGCAAGCGCTGGAACCAGCTCCAACTCGGCGCGGGCAGGAACCGCTCCGGGATCCAGAGCACGAAGGCGGACCAGCCCAGCCCCAGCAGGAATCCGCCGAGGACGTCGCTGGGCCAGTGCACGCCGGCCCAGACGCGGGCCAGGCAGGCGGTGAGGATCACCAGGACGGCGAGGCTCCAGGCCACGACCCGGCCGGGGACGGAGAGGCGGGGCGCGATCGCCGCGGCCAGCATGAAGGCGAGCCACGTGAAGAAGACCGCGTGCCCGCTGGGATAGCTGTAGCCGGTGGTGGGGTCGAGGATCTTGACCAGGTCCGCGGTGGGCCGGTGGCGGGCGAAGGAAAGCTTGACCACGTTGTCGAACACGCTGGCAAGGGAGCCGACCGCCATCAACCAGCCCGCCCGCCGCTCGACCACGAACATCATGGCGATCGCCACCAGCGCCAGCCCCAGCTGCAGGTAGCCGGACAGCCTGTTCGTGAAGTCCATCGCATAGACGAACGGACCCCAGGGAAAGCTCTGCACGAACAGTTCGACGGGCCGGTCGAACGGCAGCAGTGGCTGGACGGCGATCAGCCAGGTGTCGAGGCCGAACAGCAGGAACGCCGCAATCGTCAGCGGCCCCAGCCAGCGCCGGGCCGCGGCGCCCGGCTGGCCGGACAGCACTTGTTCAGCGGCTTGGGCTCTTGCTTTCGGCATCTCCTCAAACAGTACGGCCTCGGTAAGCTCGAAACCAATTGAGCCGCGTCCGTCCTGGGCACCTGCCGGCTTCCAATGTCATGCGAAGGCCCGTCGAATTGCCGGGGTTGGACACTAGACTTGGTCGCGGGTGGCTGACGTAAGGGAGCGCGAACCTGGGGGGTCGGGGCCGCCGCCGAATCGGAGGCGGCCGCGACGGATTTCGGCCCCCAAGCCGGCCAGCATCGAAGCCGCGGCCGACGCCCTCGTCTCCGGCAGCCCGGCCGGCCGGCGGCGCTCCAAGCCCGTCCCCGAGGCGACCCCGGAGCCCGCCACGGTCCTGACCGAGACGGTCGCCATCGCGATGCCGGAAACCAGGCCGGGGAATGGGTTCCGCGACCTGCTGGGACAGGCGCTCGGGCTGCGTCTCGACGCCGTCGGCCGGGTCTTCCGGATGGGCGAGGTCAGGGTCCCGGCCCTGGAGCACGTCTCATTCGAGATTGCGCCGGGCGAGTTCGTGGCGATCACGGGGCCGTCGGGGTGCGGCAAGTCCACGCTGCTGGGCCTGCTGGGGGGCCTTGACCGGCCGACCTCCGGCCACGTGTTTGCCGCCGGCGCCGCCCTTGGCCAGCTCTCCGAGACCCTGCTGGCCGACTACCGGCTGCAGCGCGTGGGCACCATCTTCCAGACGTTCAACCTCGTCCCGACCCTCTCGGCGCTCGACAACGTGGCGCTGCCGCTGGCGCTGGCGGGCCAGCCAGAGGCTGAGCGCCGGGATCGGGCGCGCCGGCTGCTCGAGCTGGTCGGCATGGCCGAGCGGGCCAACTTCCGGCCCAACCGGCTCTCGGGTGGCGAGCAGCAGCGCGTGGCCGTGGCGCGGGCGCTGGCCAACCGGCCGGGCCTGATCCTGGCCGACGAACCGACCGGCAACCTCGACTCGGGCAACGGCGAGGTGGTGCTGCAGCTGCTCGAGGACCTGAACCGGCGGGGCGCCACGGTCGTCCTCGTCACGCACGACCTGGCCGTCGCCAAGCGCGCCCGGCGGATGATCAAGCTGCGCGACGGGCACGCCGAGCCGGTGCGCTCGCCCCGCCGGACGGGCCGGGCGCCCGAGACGCTCGACCCGCCGCCGCGGCTCCGGTCCCGAGACGCCCTGCGCCTGGGTCTCGGCAGTGTGGGGCGGCGCCCCCTTCGCACCTCCCTCACCGCCGCCGGCGTGGCAATCGGGATCTGCGTGATGAGCCTGATCCTGGCCCTGGCCTCCGGGCTCGAGCAGCAGGTCGTCAACTCGGTGGCGTCCGAGGGCCAGCTGCAGCAGGTCCAGGTCCAGCCCGGCGGCAACGGCAGCGCGTCCGCCAAGCCGCTCGACCCGGCGGCGCTGACCGCCCTGGCGCGGCTTCGCCACGTCCAGGCGGCCTGGGGCCAGGTCGCGGTGCAGGGGACCCTGGCCGCGGGCGCCGCGGCGGCCCCGGACAGCGCGGCACCCGCAGTCGTGGCCGCGCTGCCGCCCAGCAGCCGGGAACCGGCGATCGCCGGCAAGCTCCTGCAAGCCGGCCGCCTTCCGGCGGGCGATTTCGCGAGCGAGGTCGTGCTCTCGGAGGAGCAGGCGCGCCGCCTGGGGTGGACCGCACAGTCAGCCCTGGGCAAGCAGGTCACTTTCAACGGGCGCTACCCGGGTGGAGGCACCCCTGGCGCGGGCGTGGCCGCGGCCACCAAGCCGGGCGTCCTGCACCTCGCAGTGGTGGGCGTCTCCCGCAACACGCCGCTCGGCACGGACCTGCAGGGCGGTTTCGTCCCGTACGGCCTCGCCACCCGCTTCTGGACCTCCATGGCGGCGGCCAACGCCTGGAAGCAGGACGAGTTCGGGTCGGTGACGCTGCTGGCGGACTCGATCGACCGGGTGGACCTGGTCCGAAAGGAGGCCCTCGCGGCCGGCTACCAGGCGCAGACGGCCCAGGACCAGCTGAGGGGCGTGGAGCTGCTTCTCCGCTACCTCGACCTGGCGCTGGTCGGGCTGGCCGCGATCGCGCTGGCGGTGGCCTGCCTGGGCATCGTCAACACCATGTACACCGCTGTGCTGGAGAGGACGCGCGAGATCGGCGTGTTCAAGGCGCTGGGCGCGCGCTCACGGGACGTGACCCTGCTGTTCGTCGCGGAGGCCGCGGTCATCGGCGTCGTGGCCGGGATCATCGGGGTCATCGCGGCCTTCTACCTGGCGGGGGCCGGCAACCGCTTGATCAACCAAGTGGCCGCCGGCCAGGGAGTCAACCTGGACCTCCAGCTATTTGCCATGGGGCCGCTGATCGCGCTTGGCGCGGTGGTGCTGGCCGTCCTGCTGAGCGTGCTGAGCGGCCTGCTGCCAGCCCTGCGCGCCGCCCGCCTAGACCCGGTGTCCGCGCTCCACCACGAGTAAACGTCTGGGGAAGAACCTCGCGGTTCCTCCCCAGTGTCCTACTTCCCTTTTGCAGGACTTAGTGGTTAGGTGCTCGCCTTGAGTTCGGGACCCAGACAGCCAGGCGGAGCCAGGCCTTCCCGCCCCGTTTTGGCTTTATCTGAGGAAATCTTCCGCTAGGAAGCGGACTCGGGAGGACCCCGGTTCTTCCCCAGACGTTAGACTTGCGGCGGCCTATCCGGCCTAGGGAAGCGGGTGCGAGTCCCGCGCTGTCGCGCAACTGTGAGCGGGGAGCCAGCGGCCGGCGATGCCACTGGGACGTGAGTCCTGGGAAGGCGGGCCGCAGGCGCCGATCCGCGAGCCAGGATACCTGCCCGAAGGCGTTTTCCCCGCCTGCGCGGATCGGTAGGGGAGGCCTCAGAGCGGCGAGGTTTCTCCTGGCGTCGGTGGGTATCCGGCCGCTGGAGGAACCGAGGATGCGAAAGCACCTTATCGGGGTCAGCGCGACACTGGCCCTCACCCTGGTCGCCGGCTGCGGGAGCGCCGCCGGCAGCTCAGCCGGCGCTGCGTCATCGGGCACCGCGTGCGTCAACGCCGGCGCTGCGCACAAGGCTTACCTGGTCGTACAGCACGCTGACGGCAAGGTCGTCAACAAGTGTGTGGGCTTCGCGGCCGCCCAGATCAACGGCGAGGACCTGATGAAGCAGAGCGGCATCGAGTACCAGGCCCAGACGTTCAGCTTCGGCAAGGCCGTCTGCCAGGTGGACAACGAGCCCGCCCAGTTCAGCGATTGCTTCCCCAAGGACAAGCCGTACTGGGCGTTGTACGAGGTGGTCGGCGGCCAGCCCTGGGTGCAGGCCCAGACCGCTTACACACAGGTCGACCTGAAGGATGGTGAGGCGCTGGGCTGGACGTACGCATCGCCGATGGCGTCTCCGGCGCCGCCCCCGCTGCCCAAGAAATGATCAACGCCCGGGCTCTGGCCGGCTGGAGCGCGGCCTGCCTGGTCGTCGCCCTGGTGGCCACCAACCCGGTCTACAGGGCCCTGGTGCTGGCGGCGGGCCTCGCGGTCGTTCTCGCCGGCGCGGAGCTGGCGGCCTCTCGCCGCCTGCTGTTGGGGGTCGGAGTCGCGGCTTTCCTGGCCACCCTCTTCAGCTTCTCGTTCAGCCACCTGGGTGCGGACGTGCTCTTCAGGCTGCCCGATGGCGTGCCCGGCCCCGGCGGACCGTTCACGCTGGAAGCCCTGGCGTTTGGGGCGACCGCGGGCCTGACCCTGTCCGCGGCCGTCCTCTCGGTGGCGCCCCTGGGACTGCTGCTGGAGCCCCACCAGGTCGTGGACGCCTTCGGCCCTTCGTACGGCTTCCTGACCGGCGCCTTCAGCCTGCTCGTGTCCGCCGTGGCGACCGGCGGGGTCGGCCCCTGGGTGCCCTACCAGATGTTGGCCGCGGGCTGGGTGGGGGCCGCCGCCGGCCTGGCCGGGCTGTGGCGGGCAGGCCGCGCCGGACGCGCCGAGCTGATGGCCCTGGCGGTGGTCGGCGCCCTGATGGACATCCAGGGCTGAGTGACAGGCTTCCGCAACTCGCCCGACCTGGGCTGGCTGCCCGGCATGCCGGCCGCGCTTTCGGCGCTCCACTTCTGGCGCTACTACGTGCTCACCTCGGTGGCCTACGACAGCTCCCGGGCCGGTGGCAACGCCCTGATGGTCATCCTCCTGGGAGCCCCCGTTGTGGCCGCCCTGGGGCGACTGCGCGCCCGGCTGACCCTCGAAGTGGTTTCCTAGCAAGGTCGTGCGCGCGTCAACGTATCCGCTCGTCGATGCCGCGGAGGCCGCGGCACTCGTTCTGGCGCGCACGCCGGTGCTGGATTCCGAGCCGGTGCATGTGCGCGAAGCGCTGGGCCGGGTGCTGGCCGAGGACCTGGTCGCCCCGAGCGAGCTGCCCAGGTTCCCGTCCAGCGCGGTGGACGGCTACGCGATCCGCTCGGCGGACGGCGGCGGCCGGCTCAGGGTGGCCGGCGAGTCGGCCGCCGGCCGGCCCTTCGAGGGCAGGCTCGAAGCCGGCCTTGCCGCCCGCATCCTGACCGGCGGCGTCCTGCCCGAGGGCGCCGACACCGTGGTCATGGTCGAGGACACCGAGCAGGAGGAGGGTTACGTGACCGTGCCCGCCGGCCACCCGGCGGGGCGCAACTTCCACCGACCCGGCGCGGACTTGAAGCAGGGTGAGCTGGTGCTGGAGCGGGGCGAGGAGCTGGGCCCGGCCGAGATCGGGCTGGCGGCCGCCCTCGGCTTCCCGACCCTCACGGTGCATCGGCGTCCACGGGTGGCGCTGATGTCCACGGGGGACGAGCTGGTCGAGGTGGGCGAGCAGCTGGGCCCGGGCCAGATCGTGGACTCCAATCGCTGGGCCCTGCTGGCGGCGCTCCGCGAGGCGGGCGCCGAGGTGCGGGTGCTGGGGCTGGCCCCCGATCGCCCCGAGCCGCTTCGCGAGCTGGTGGTGGAGGCGCTCGGTGGCGCCGACGCCCTGGTCACGTCGGGCGGGGTCTCTGTGGGCAGCCACGACCTCGTCAAGCCGCTGCTGGAAGCGTTGGGCGAGGTGCACATCGGCCGCGTCAAGCTGCGGCCAGGCAAGCCTTTCACCTTCGCGACCCTGCCCGAAGGCCGGCTGGCGTTCGGCCTTCCCGGCTTCCCGGTGTCCTCGCTGGTCACCTTCGAGGTGTTCGTACGCCCGGCCCTGCGCAGGATGCAGGGCCACGCCCGCCTCCAGCGGCCGCGGCTGCCGGTTCGGCTGGCCTACGAGGCCCGGGCGGCGGGAGACCGGACCGAGTACCAGAGGGTGACGCTGCGCCGAGAGGGGCAGGAGCTGGTCGCCCAGACCACCGGCTCGCAGTCCTCCTCGCGGCTGATGTCGCTGGTCGGAGCCGACGCGCTGGTCCGGGTGTCGCCCGGCGCTGAGGGGATCCCGGCTGGCTCGGTCGTGGAAGCGATCATCCTGCGGCTGCCGGGAGAGTGAGCAAGGCCCGCGCCGAGGCATTCAGTGACGGGGTCTTCGCCATCGCGGCCACGCTGCTCGTGCTGGAGCTCAAGGACCCCCTCGCCGCCTCCGGCCATCTACTCGAGGGGCTGCTGCGGCAGTGGCCCTCCTACGTCGCCTACGCCACCAGCTTCGCGACCATCGTGATCATCTGGGTGAATCACCACGCGGTCCTCGCCACGCTCAAATCACTCGACCTGCCGCTGCTCTTTCTGAACGGCCTTCTGCTCATGGCCGTGGCCGTGATCCCGTTCCCCACCGGGCTGCTGGCCCACTACCTGCAGACCGGCCCACCCGCCGACGCCAACACGGCCGCGGTCGTCTACGGGCTCAGCGCCATCGCGATGATCGTGGCGTTCAGCTTGGTCAGCCTCTACGCACGGTCCCGCGGCCTGATGCAGGCGGAGTTCAACGTGGTCGCGTTCTCCATCGGCCTCCTGCTCTATCCGCTGGCGACCATCGTCTCGGCCTTCAGCGCCCAGGTCGGGCTGGTGATCTACGTGCTGGTGGCGCTCTTCTACATCGCTCTCCCGCTGGCTCGAAAGGTCGGCTGAACGGGCTGCTGGCGAACGGACGTTCGGGATAGAATTGGGTGCTCCCATGACCACCCAGTTCCAGATCGACGCGCCCTTCAAGCCCGCCGGCGACCAGCCGCAGGCCATCGATTCGCTGGTCGAAGGCGTGGGCGGCGGCCTCAAGGAGCAGGTCCTCATGGGCGTGACCGGCTCGGGCAAGACCAACGTCATGGCCTGGGCCATCGAGCGGCTGGGGCGGCCGGTTCTCGTGATGAGCCCCAACAAGACGCTGGCGGCCCAGCTCTGCGCGGAGTTCAGGCGGCTGTTTCCGACCAACGCCGTCGAGTACTTCGTCAGCTACTACGACTACTACCAGCCGGAGGCCTACATCGCCCGCAGCGACACGTACATCGAGAAGGACTCCAGCCGCAACGAGGAGATCGACCGCCTCCGCCACAGCGCCACCACCGCGCTGCTGACGCGGCGCGACGTGATCGTGGTCGCCAGCGTCAGTTGCATCTACGGCATCGGTGCGGTCGAGGACTACCTGGGCGAGGCGCTCGACCTCGCCAAGGGCCAGTCCATCCGCCGCGAGATCTTCCTGCGCAAGCTCACCGAGATGCTGTACGAGCGCAACGACTACGACCTGGGCCGCCTTCGATTCCGGGTGCGCGGCGACATCGTGGACCTGGTGCCGGCCAACGAAGAGAAGGTGTATCGGGTCGAGTTCTTCGGCGACGAGATCGAGCGGATCCTCGAGATGGACGGCGTCACCGGCGAGATACTGGGCGCCCGGGAGGAGCTCAAGATCTTCCCGGCCACCCACTACATCACGCCCCGCGACAAGCTCAACCTGGCGCTCGTCGACATCGAGGCCGAGCTCGAAGACCGCTGTCGCTGGTTCGACGAGCACGGCCGCCTGCTGGAATCCCAGCGCCTGCGTCAGCGGACCATGTTCGACCTGGAGATGCTTCGCGAGACGGGGACCTGCGCCGGGGTCGAGAACTACTCCCGCCACCTGACCCGCAGGCAGCCTGGCGACGCGCCTTACACGCTGATGGACTTCCTGCCGGACGACGCCCTGATCTTCGTGGATGAGTCCCATGTCGGCGTCCCGCAGGTCGGCGGCATGCTGGGCGGCGACCGCTCGCGGAAGGCCGCGCTGGTCGAGTACGGCTTCCGGCTGCCGTCCGCGTTCGACAACCGGCCGCTGAGCTTCGAGGAATGGCAGGAGCGGCTGGGGCAGGTCGTGTACGTCTCGGCGACCCCCGGCCCCTACGAGATCGAGCGCTCCCAGCGGACCGTGGAGATGCTGGTGCGCCCTACCGGATTGGTGGACCCCCAGGTCGAGGTCCGGCCGACCGACGGCCAGATCGACGACCTGGTGGCGGAGCTGAAGAAGCGGACCGAGAAAGGCCAGCGCTCCCTGATCACAACGCTGACCAAGCGCTTCGCCGAGGACCTGACCGACTACCTGAAGGAATACGGGATCCGGGTTCGCTACATCCATTCCGACCTCGACGCCATGGAACGTATCGAGGTGCTGCGCGACCTCCGGCTGGGGAGCTTCGACGTGCTGGTCGGAATCAACCTCCTGCGCGAGGGCCTGGACCTGCCCGAGGTGGCGTTCATCGCGATCCTCGACGCCGACAAGGAGGGCTACCTGCGCGCCTTCCGCTCGTTCATCCAGATCATCGGGCGGGCGGCCCGCAACGTCGAGGGCCACGTGGTCATGTACGCGGACAAGGTCACCGACTCGATGCGCGAGGCGATCGACGAGACGGAGCGCCGGCGCAACCGCCAGATCGCCTACAACGCGGAGCACGGCATCACCCCGGAGACGATCAAGAAGGCCATCTACTCGATCGAGGTTGAGAAGAAGGACCTCCAGGCCGACGCGATCGAGCTGATGGCGGGCGCCGGGCTGCCCCGCGAAGACCTCCTGGCGATCGTCCGCGACCTGGAGAAGGAGATGAAGCGGCTGTCCCGGGAGCTGGCGTTCGAGGACGCCGCCCGCGTGCGCGACCGCATCATCGCGATCCGAAAGCGGCTGGCGGGCGACAGCTCGCCGGGCGAGGACGACGAGGACGTGGCGCTGGCCATCGCCGCAGCGCCCAAGCGCCGCACCACGGTCGCCAACTGGCGACGCACAAGGCGAGGGCCATAACCAACCTCGAAGCCCTGCGCCAGGGCATGGTCGGTGAGGGCCCGCGGGCCGGCTGGCGGGAGACCATCGGCGCCTACATCGCGGAGGTCGAGCCCGGCCAGGTGGTGATCGCGCTGGACGCCAACGCCGGCCACCGGCACGAGGGCGGCGTCGTGCAGGGCGGCGTCATAACGCAGATCGCCGACGCCGCCATGGGCATGTCGCTGCTCACGCTGCAGCCCGACGAGATGGCGAACACCACCATCGAGCTCAAGATCAACTTCTTCCGGCCGGTCGTCGAGGGCACGATGCGCGCGGTCGGCCGGGTTGTGGACATGAAGAAGACGCTGCTGTTCAGCGAGGCCGACGTGTACGACGCCGCCGGCCGCCTTGTCGCGCGGGCCAGCTCTACCTGCCTGGCCATTCCGAGGAAGGGATGGCGCACGGACTAGACAAGGCCGAGACCCACTCCCCAACCTGGCGGTGGCTGGGCCTCGAGCTGGCCACGGTCGAGACGGGCGCGGCCGCGGTCGTCATGCCAACTCGGGCCGAGATGGGCAACCACGCCGGTGTGGTGCACGGCGGCTTCATCAGCCTGCTGGCCGATTCCGCCATGGGCCGTTCCGTGGCAACCGCCTACCCTGAAGGCGAGCGCCACTACAGCTTCGACCTGAAGCTCACCTTCATCTCCCCGGGACGGATTGGCGAGAGCCTGAGGGCGGTTGCTAAAGTGCTGCACTCAGGCCGCCGCACCGGCGTGGCGGAGTGCCGCGTCGAGGGGGATGACGGCCGACTGATCGCCACCGCCACCGCCAGCTTCATCGTCTACCTGCCGAAGGAATAGCCAGACTTGCCGATCGACCGCATCACGATCAAGGGCGCCCGCGAGCACAACCTCAAAGACGTCTCGCTTTCGATCCCGCGCGACCAGCTGGTGGTCTTCACCGGCCTGTCCGGGTCGGGGAAGTCCTCGCTCGCCTTCGACACGATCT
>DHIW01000073.1:85739-87858 GCA_002404015.1 Chloroflexi bacterium UBA4736 | reverse complement strand
CGCCGAGGGCCAGCGCCGCTACGTGGAGTCGCTGTCCTCGTACGCCCGCCAGTTCCTGGGCCAGATGGAGAAGCCCGACGTGGACGTAATCGAGGGCCTCTCGCCGGCCATCTCGATCGATCAGAAGGGCACCTCGAAGAACCCGCGCTCGACGGTCGGCACGGTCACCGAGGTGTACGACTACCTGCGTCTGCTCTTCGCCCGGGTCGGCCACCCGCACTGCCCGATCTGCGGCCGGGAGATCTTCAAGCAGACGGTGGAGCAGATGGCGGACCAGGTCGAGCGGATGCCGGCTGGGACCCGGCTCATGATCCTCGGCCCGGTCGTGAAGGGCCGCAAGGGTGAGTACCACCAGCTGCTCGAGGACGTGCGCAAGCAGGGCTTCGTGCGCGTCCGGGTGGACGGCAAGATGTACGAGGTGGGGGAGAAGGTCCCGCTCGAGCGCTACAAGAAGCACGACATCGAGGTGGTCGTGGACCGCGTGGTCGTGGGCCCCGACCAGCGGACGCGGCTGGTCGACTCCCTGGAGACCGCGGCCAAACTGGGCCAGGGCTCGGTCGTGATCGTGCCCATCGACGGTCCGGGTGAAGAGATCCCGATGTCGCAGGACTATGCCTGTCCCTACGACGGCGTCAGCGTGCCCGAGCCGGAGCCGCGCAACTTCTCCTTCAACACCCCGCACGGCGCCTGCACCACCTGCACCGGCCTCGGCTCGCAGCTGGTGGTGGACGTCGACCTGGTCATCCCCAACCCCGACGCCACTCTGCGGGGTGGCGCCATCGTGCCCTGGAGCAAGTCCCAATTCTTCTATCCCGAGATGCTGGTGACGGTATGCGAGCACTTCGGGATCGACATGGATACGCCGGTCGGCAAGCTGACTCAGAAGGAGCGGGACATGCTCCTGATCGGCACCGGCGGCAAGAAGATCCGATTCCACTACCGCAACCAGTACGGCCATAAGCGCTGGTACGAAGCGCCCTTCGAGGGCGTCCTGGCCAACCTCCAGCGGCGGTACGACGAGACCGAGTCCGACTTCTTGAAACAGGAGCTCGAGAAGTACATGTCGGAGAAGCCCTGCCCGGCCTGCAAAGGGGCCCGGCTGAAGCCCGAGTCGCTGGGCGTCACAGTCACCGGCCGCAACATCTCGGAGGTGTGCACGCTCTCGGTGACGGCGGCCGTCGCCTTCTTCGACCAGCTCGAGCTGAGCGAGCGCGAAAGCACCATCGCGCGCGGGATCCTGAAGGAGATCCGCGAGCGCCTCCAGTTCCTGATCGACGTCGGCCTCGACTACCTGACCGTCGACCGGGGGGCCAACACCTTGTCGGGCGGAGAGTCCCAGCGGATCCGGCTGGCGACCCAGATCGGGTCGAAGCTGATGGGCGTCCTCTACATCCTTGACGAGCCTTCGATCGGCCTCCACCAGCGCGACAACCGGCGCCTGATCGACACCCTTGTCCGGCTTCGCGACCTCGGCAACACCCTGATCATCGTCGAGCACGACGAGGACACCATCCGCGCCGCCGACTACATCGTCGACATCGGCCCCGGCGCGGGCGAGCACGGCGGCCACATCGTGGCCGCAGGGCCCGTGGCCGAGGTGATCGCCAACAGCGACGGCCTGACCGCCCAGTTTCTGCGCGGCGACCGCCAGATCCCGATCCCGGCCGTGCGCCGGCGGGGCAGCGGTAAGAAACTGGCTATCAAGGGGGCTCGTGCCAACAACCTGAAGGACGTGGACGCGGACATCCCGCTCGGCACCTTCACCTGCGTGGCGGGCGTCAGTGGCTCGGGCAAATCCTCGCTGGTCACCGACATCCTGTCCCGCAAGCTCGCCCAGCACTTCTACTCGGCGAAGGACAAGCCCGGCCCGCATCGCGCCATCGAGGGTCTTCAGCACCTGGACAAGGCGATCGAGGTCGACCAGTCTCCGATCGGGCGCACGCCCCGCTCGAACCCGGCCACCTACACCGGCATGTTCACGTACATGCGCGAGCTTTTCGCGTCGATGCCGGAGGCCAAGGTCCGCGGATACAAGCCGGGGCGCTTCTCCTTCAACGTCAAGGGCGGCCGCTGCGAGAACTGCCAGGGCGACGGGATCATCCAGATCGAGATGCACTTC
>DHIW01000073.1:58934-85555 GCA_002404015.1 Chloroflexi bacterium UBA4736 | reverse complement strand
ACTTCCTGCCCGACGTCTACGTCACCTGTGAGGTCTGCCACGGCACGCGTTACTCGCGGGAGGTGCAGGAGGTTAAATTCCGGGGCCACTCCATCTCCGAGGTGCTGGAGATGACCGTGGACGAGGCGCTGGAGGTATTCGAGAACGTACCCCGGATCCGGACCAAGCTGAAGACGCTGCACGACGTGGGTCTCGGCTACATCCGGCTCGGCCAGCCCGCAACCCAGCTTTCGGGCGGCGAAGCCCAGCGCGTCAAGCTGTCCACGGAGCTGTCGCGGCGGGACACCGGCAAGACCATCTATGTCCTCGATGAGCCCACGACGGGCCTCCACTACGCCGACGTGGAACGGCTCCTGACGGTGCTCCACCGGCTCGTCGAGCACGGCAACACGGTGATCGTGATCGAGCACAACCTGGACGTTCTGAAGACGGCCGACTGGCTCATCGACCTCGGCCCGGACGGCGGCGACCGGGGCGGCGAGATCGTGGCAGCCGGCACCCCGGAGGCGGTCGCCAAGGACCCCGCCTCCCACACCGGCCGCTACCTGCGGCCGATCCTCGAGCGGGCGGGCCGCCTGGGAGCGGCGGCGGCGAAGGCGCCCAAGGCCCCCAAGAAGCGCGAGCGCATCCCCGCTTGATGGCCCTCCAACGGCCGCAAGTGCTCGGGGACAGCCGATGACCGCGGTCGCGGAGTTGAAGGAGATCCTCGCCGAGGTCGCCGACGTGGGCCGCGCCGCCGGCCTCCTGTCCTGGGACCAGGAAACCTACATGCCGGCGGGGGGCGTAGCCAGCCGCGCCCACCAGGTCTCCACTCTGCGCCGCCTGTCCCACGGTCGCTTCACGTCGGCGGAGACGGCTCGACTCCTGGAGCGCGCTGAGGCGGAGACCCAGTCGCTCGATTACGACTCCGACGACCGCAGCCTGGTCCGCGTGACGCAGCGTGACTTCGGCTACGCGGTCAAGCTGCCGCCGGACCTGGTCGCAGAGCAGGCCAGCGCCGTCACGACCGCCCGGCCGGTGTGGATCACGGCGCGCGCCGAGTCCGACTGGAAGATCTTCGAACCGGCGATGCAGCGAACCGTGGAGCTGGCGCGACGGGTGGCCGACGCTTATGGCTACGAGGACAGCCCGTATGACGCGCTGGTCGGACGCGGCGAACCGGGCCTCACCTCTGCCGACGTGAGCCGGCTCTTCGACGACCTGAAGGCGGTCATCCCGCCGCTCGTGCAGCGGGCGCGGCAGGCGGGAGGCCTGGACGACAAGCTGCTCTATGGGGATTTCGACGAGGCTCGCCAGCTGGCTTTCGCCGAGCGGACGATCAGCCGCCTCGGCTTTGACCTGGACTCCGGCCGCCAGGACCTCTCGGCGCACCCTTTCTGCACGAGCTTCGGACCGGGCGACGTCCGCCTGACGACCCGGGTCAGCCGCCAGCACTTCCCGCAGTGCCTCTTCGGGTCGATCCACGAGGCCGGGCACGGGATGTACAACCAGGGCCTGCCCGACCGGCTGGATCGGACGCCGCTCTGGGGGGGCGCGACCTCAGGTGTCCACGAGTCACAGTCCCGGCTGTGGGAGAACCTGGTCGGCCGCAGCCGGCCCTTTACGCGCTGGCTGTTCCCTCTCGTGCAGGCCGAGTTCGGGGGCGCCTTTCGGCAGGCCTCCGCGGAAGACTTCTACCGGGCCGTGAACGTTGTGCAGCCGTCCTATATCCGCGTGGAAGCGGACGAGATCACCTACAACCTGCACATCCTGATGCGCTGCGAGATCGAGCGCGACCTCATCGAGGGCCGCCTGGCGGTGCGGGATGTGCCCGAAGCCTGGAACGCCAAGCTCTCTGAGTATCTGGGCCTTTCAGCCCCGCCCGACGCCGATGGCGCGCTGCAGGACATCCACTGGACATCGCCCTCGCTGGCCGGCTTCGTCGGGTACACCGTGGGCAACGTGATCGGCGCCCAGCTGATGGAGGCGATTCGGATCGCCCTGCCCGAACTGGACGCCGAGCTCGAGGTCGGCGAGTTCGCCCCCCTGCTGGGCTGGCTGCGCGACAACGTGCACACCCACGGCCGGAAGTTCACGCCCAACGAGCTCCTGGAGCGCGTGACCGGCAGCCCCCTGAGCGCCGGGCCCTGGGTCGCCTACGTGCGCCGGAAGTACGGGGACCTGTACGGCCTGGCCGACTGAGCCCGGATCCACCGATCCCCTGGCCCCAGCCCGCGCTCTCCCCGCAAATTGGTTGCTCGTCATCGAGAGGTTCCAGCAGCAGGCTCGACCATCGCAACCAGCATCGTCTGGGGCGTTTCGAGCATGGCTCGGTCCACGGTCGTGGCGGCCGCCGCCGTCAGTCGTCTGGTCACGGCCCTCGTGACCGGTTAACGTTTTCATGGGGATGGCCTACGTCGTAACGGGGGGCACCGGCTTCATCGGTCGCCGCCTGCTCGCGGAGCTCGTGAAGCGCGGCAAACCGGTGTACGTCCTGGTCCGCGAGCGGTCGAAGGGCAAGCTCGCCGAGCTGGGGCTGAAGGGGCTGAAACCGCTGGTCGGCGACCTCACCAGGAAGGGCCTCGGACTCTCCGCCGCGGATCGCAAGCGAGTCGCGGGAGCAGAGGTGTTCCACCTGGCGGCCGTGTACGACCTGGAGGCCGACGAGGAGGCGAACCGGCTGGCCAACGTCGAAGGCACGCGCAACGTCGTCGCCTTCGCCAACGCGATCGGCGCCGCCCGCCTGCACCACGTCAGCTCGATCGCGATCGCCGGAGGGCAGTTCAAGGGCCAGTTCACCGAGGAGATGTTCGACGAAGGCCAGAAGCTCGACCAGCCCTACTACCAAACCAAGTTCGAGGCCGAGAAGCTGGTCAGGGAAACCTCCAAGGTGCCTTTCCGGATCTACCGTCCGGCCATCGTCATCGGCTCCTCCGAGGACGGCCACGCCGACCGGGTTGACGGTCCCTACTACGCCTTCAAGATCATCCAGAGGCTGCGGGCGGCGCTGCCGGAATGGGTGCCCCTGATCGGATTCGAGGGCGGCCCGTTCAACATCGTACCGGTCGACTTCGTGGCCCGAGCCATCGACCGGATCGCGGCCAAGCCCCGGCTGGACGGCAAGACGTTTCACATCGTCGATCCGGCTCCGCTGAGCCTGGGCGACGCGGTGAACGAGTTCTGCCGGGCCGCCCACGCGCCCCAGTTCACGCTCCGGCTCGACCGCCGGGCGCTCGGGCTGGCGCCCAAGGACATCACCGAGATGGTCTCCGGGTGGCGGGTCGTCAAAACCCTGCGCCGCGAGCTGCTGGAGGGCATCCGGGTTCCCGAAGCGGCGCTCCAGTACGTCATCAGCCGCGCCACCTTCCCGGCCACCAACGCCCAGAAGGCGCTGGTGGGCACGGACGTCACCTGCCCGCCGCTGCACAGCTACGCCTGGAAGGTCTGGGACTACTGGGAGCGCCACCTCGACCCGGAGGCGATGACCGAGAAGAACCTTCGCGAGGCGCTGGAAGGCAAAGTCGTGTTGGTGACCGGGGCCTCGTCCGGGATCGGCCGCGCGGTGGCCGCCCACGTCGCTTCGCATGGGGCCAAGGTGATGCTGGTCTCGCGCACAAAGGCGAAGCTCGAGGAGCTGAGGGCCGAGATCGAGAAGGCGGGCGGCGAGGCCGCCGTCTATGCGACCGACCTGGCGGACATGGAGGCCTGCCGGCGGATGGCGGAGAAAGTCCTGGCCGACCAGGGCCAGGTGGACATCCTTGTCAACAATGCCGGCCGCTCAATCCGCCGCGGCGTGACGCAGTCGCTGGACCGGTTCCACGACTTCGAGCGCACTATGCAGCTCAACTACTTCGGCGCCGTCAAGTTGATGCTGGCTCTGATTCCCGGCATGCGCGAGCGGCAGAGCGGGCACATCATCAACGTGTCCTCGATCGGGGTCCAGGCCTACCCGCCCCGCTTCGGGGCGTACGTGGCGTCCAAGAGCGCCCTGTCAGCGTTGGCCCGCTGCATCGGCCCCGAGCTGGCCGACGAGGGGATCGACGTGACCAATATCCACATGCCGCTGGTGCGCACGCCGATGATCGCGCCCACCGGTATGTACAAGAACTTCCCGACCATGTCCACCGACGAGGCGGCGGAGATGGTCATGCAGGCGATCCTCTCGCGGCCGCCGGAGGTGAGCACCAGGCTTGGCAAGTTGGGGGAGGCGGTCGACACGATCTCCCCCGGCCTGTTGAGCTTCGTCATGACCGGCGCCTACCACGCGTTCCCGGACTCGGCCGCCAAGAAGGACGGCCACAAGGACGGCAAGCCGGCCGGCAAGAACAGCGGCGAGAAAAAGCCGGCCGCCGACGAGGAGCTCTCGATCGAGGCGGCGGCCATGGCCTACCTCATGAAGGGCATCCACTTCTGACGGCCTAGCAGGATGTTCTCAACGGCCGGCTAGATGCCGATGACACCGTTCGACCGGGCGATCGGGCTGCGCCTCCTGGGCCTCCACGAGAAGGCCTACGAGCTGAGCGGCGGGCTGTGGGGGCACCGCCTCGGCAGCCTTCGGATGCTGCTGCTGAGGACCACCGGCCGCCGGACCGGCCGGCGCCGGAGCTCCGCCCTGCTCTACCACCGCGACGGGGACGCCTACGTGGTCGTCGGCTCCAAGGGAGGCAGCGAGAGCCCGCCGGCGTGGCTGCTCAACATCCAGGCCGACCCCGAGGTCGAGGTCCAGGTCGGGACCCGCCGGTTCGCGGCGCGCGCCCGCGTCGCCACCGCGGCCCAGAGGCGCCGGCTCTGGCCGGTGATGACGCGGATCTGGCCCGACTACGAGCGCTACCAGTCGCAGACAAGCCGGCAGATCCCGCTCGTGATCCTCCGCCCGGTGGATCCCTAGCGGAGCCGGCCTAATGGGACGGGTGGATCGCGAAGAACCCGAAGACTCCGAGCAGGACAAGCAGGATGAGCCCGACCACCAGCACCACTATCACGAGGTGGGCGTAGCCGAGGATCAAGCCCGCCAGCGCGAGGCCACCACCCTGCTCACGGGTCGTCCGGATCTGGCTGCGGGCCATGTGACCCGTGATGACCGCCACCACCGCCCCGACGACCGGCACGAAGACGTAGGACGCGATGCCGGCCACCAGGCTGACCACGGCCAGCGTGTTGTAAGGCGCAGACACCAGGACGCCGCCCGCCTGAGGCGGCAGGGAGGAGGGGACGGTCGACATCGAGCTGTCGGGCGGGTTCTGCACGGCCGGAAGTCTACAACTCAACGCACCTAGAATCGCCCGAGTGGCTGACACCTCAGACGCGATCCGCAAGCGGCTTCGCGCCGTGCCTGACTCGCCAGGCGTCTACCTGCTGAGGGACAGCACCGGGCAGGTGATCTACGTGGGCAAAGCGCTCCGGCTGCGCGACCGCCTGCGCTCCTACTTCACCCCCGGCTACGCCCAGACGCCGCGCGTGCGCGACCTGGTCAGGAAGGTCTTCGACTTCGAGATCGTGAAGGCCGCCAACGAGGTGGAGGCGCTGGTCCTCGAGTGCAACCTGATCAAGCACTACCGGCCCCGCTTCAACATCCGCCTGAAGGACGACAAGAACTACCTCTACCTGAAGCTGCCGGTCTCCGAGCGGTTCCCGCGGGTCCACTACACGCGGCGGGTCCTGGACGACGGAGCGCTCTACTTCGGGCCCTACACGAGCGCCCAATCCCTGCGCAGCACGGTCAAGAGCCTGCGCCAGCTGCTGCCCTTCCGCACCTGCTCGGAGGATATCTTCAAGCAGGGCAAGGTCTGCCTCGACTTCCACATCCGCCGCTGCCCTGGTCCCTGCGAGGGCAGGATCAGCGCCGAGGACTACCAGGCCCGGATCCGCGAGGTCGGCTTTTTCATGGAGGGGCGCTCCGACCTCCTGACCAAGGAGCTGCGGGGCCGTATGGCCGGGGCGGCGGAGGGGCTGGACTTCGAGAACGCCGCCCGCTATCGCGACCAGCTGCTCGCAATCGAGAAGATCGCCGACCGCCAGAAGGTGCTGACCCGCAGCCGCGACGACCAGGACCTGGTCGCCTACGCGCGGGAGGGCCAGGACGTGTACGTCGAGGTGGCCTACGTGCGCCAGGGCAAGATGGTCGGCCACGACGGCCACTCGCTCGAAGGGGCGGGCGAGGTCGAGGAGCCGGAGCTGTTGCGCGGGTTCCTTCTGCAGTACTACGGGAGCGCGACGCACGTCCCCAGAACGGTGGTCCTGCCAGGGCCGATCGCCGAGACTGCGCTGGTGGCCGACTGGCTCGCGCAGCGGCGGGGAGGTCCGGTCGAGGTCCACGTCCCCCAGCGCGGGCGCCGCCGGCACCTTGTCGCGCAGCTTGCGGAGACGGCTTCCGAGAGCCTGCGCCAGCTGCGCATCCAGGGCGACTACGACCGCAGCCGCACCGATCCGATGCTCGACGCGCTGGCCCAGGCCCTGGAGCTGGACTCACCGCCGAAGAGGATCGAGTGCTACGACATCTCCAACATCCAGGGCGACTCGGCGACAGGCGCCATGGTGGTGTTCGAGGACGGCCGGCCCCGCAGCGAGCACTACCGCAACTTCAAGATCAAGTACACGCCGGGTCCGAACGACTTCGCGATGATGCAGGAGGTGCTGCGCCGCCGCTTCGAGCGGCTGGAGACCGCGCTCAGGCGCGAGGACGCCGACGACGTCGGGGACCGCTCCTTCTCCAGCCGGCCGGACCTGGTCCTCATCGACGGCGGCAAGGGCCAGCTCAATGCGGCCACCGAAGTGCTCGAGGAGATCGGATTCGCCGACATCCCCACCTTCGGCCTGGCCAAGGAGCGGGAGGAGCTGTTTGCCCCCGGGCGCACGGCCCCGATCGTGCAGGAGCACAACTCGCCGGGAATGTTCCTGGTCCAGCGGATCCGCGACGAGGCGCACCGCTTCGCGATCACCCACCACCGCAAGGTCCGCTCCCGCAAGGCCCTGTCCTCGCCGCTCGACTCAGTCGAGGGGATCGGGCCGGCTCGCAAGCGCGCGCTGCTCAAGGCGTTCGGCACCCTGCAGGCGATCCGGGAGGCGTCCCTGGGTCAGATCGTGGCGGCCGGGGTCTCCCAGAAGGTGGCAGTCCGCCTGAAGGAGCTCCTGTGAGCCGGCGCGTGATGCTGGGCGGGCCAGATGCCACGGCCGCCGCGCCGGCCTTCCGCGCCAACGGGTTCGTGGTTGACGTGCTCACGGATCGTGCCGCCGCCGAGCTGATCGCGGCGGACGCGGCCGGCGTCCGCTACACGCTGGTCCACGTCGGCCCCGACGACGGCGAGGCGGAAGGCAGCTACGCGCGCGCCCACCACCGGGTGTCGGAGGGAGAGGTGGCCGCGCTGGCCGAGAAGCTGCGGCCGCGGGAGCGGCCCCTGGTGACCTGCCTGGCCTTCGCTTACAAGAATGGCCTGCCGGAAGACGCGACCTGGCTGGTGGATGTGCGCTTCCTGGACAACCCCTACTGGGTGCCGGGGCTGCGCCCGCTGACCGGGCGCGACCGGGCGGTAACCGAGTTCGTCCTCAGCCAGCCGGCCGCTGACCAGCTGCTGGACCGCCTGGAGGCTACCCTGCGCTGGGCGATCCCGCTCTACCAGCGCGATGAGCTCACCATCGCCTTCGGGTGCACCGGCGGCCGCCACCGGTCGGTCGTGGTGGCCGAGGAGATGTCCCGCCGCCTCTCGCGCCTGGACGGCATCGAAGTCGAGTTCACCGCGCGCGATCTGTGAGAGCCCTGGTCCTGGGCGGTGCCGGCTTCGTCGGCGTTGCCTGCTGCAAGGAGTTGATGCGGCGCGGAGTCGAGACGATCGCGGCCGGCCGCCAGCCTCGCCCGTACGGAACCTTCACCAGCTACGTGAGCGTCGACCGTTCGGAGCCGGGCCGGCTGGAGGCGGTGCTGGCGCAGACCCAGCCCGACGTCCTCCTCGACTTGGCGGGCTTCCAGGCGGCCGAGGTGGAGGAGGCGGTCAGGGTCTTCCGGGGCGAGCGCTACGTATTCATCTCGACTGGCGTCTACCCCGACGACTTCGGCGGATCGCCGGCTCGGGAGGAGGATTTCCGCCCGTTCGAGGGGCCGATCCCGACGGAGCCTCAGGAGTACCGCGAGGGCAAGCGCTGGTGTGAGACGGTGCTGGCCCGCCACCCCGAATTTCCCAGCGTGGTGATCCGGCCGCCCGCCGTCTTCGGCCCGGAAGACCACACGCTGCGGATCGCCGCCTACATCCAGCGCGTCGAGGACGGCGGGCCGCTCCTGGTGCCCGAGGAGTCCTTTCGCAGGCAGGCCGGGCTGGCCTGGGTCAAGGACGTGGGCTACGCCTGCGCGCTGGCCTGTGAGCTGCGGCGACCGGCGTCGGGGCCCTACAACGTCGCCTTCGCGGGGGTCAGCCTGGAGGACCTGCTCGTCGCGCTGGGCGGCGCGCTCGGCAAGCCGCCGGCCCTGGTGCCGATCCCTTTTGCCGACCTTCCGGCGGGTGCCAGCCCCTATGGACCCGACCCCAGGCGCTCGGCCGGGTACGATCTGACGCGCATCCGCGGTGACCTGGGCTTCCAGCCATCAGCGCTCGAGGAGTCGCTCGGCGAGACGCTGGCGTGGTACCTCGCCAAGCGGCCCTCACACCCGGGCTACGCCGGCCGCGCGAAGGAGCTGGAGATTGCGGCCGCTCGCGGCTGACCTTGCTGATCGGCCGAATGACAGGGGAGCCAAATGGCTGGTCTGAAGCTGCTAGGCCTCGACCACGTGGTACTCACGGTCAAGGATCTCGAGGTGACCGTCGACTTCTACACCCGGGTGCTGGGGATGCGGGTCAGCGTCTCCCCGGGGGGCCCGCTGGCGGTCAGGTTCGGCAACCAGAAGATCAACCTGCACGAGCTGGGCAGTGAGTTCCAGCCCAACGCTCGGCGGGCGGTGCCGGGTGCCGGCGACCTCTGCTTAATAACCGAACAGCCGATCGAGGCGGTGGTGAGCCATCTCGAGGAATGCGAGGTGGAGATCCTCGAGGGCCCGGTGGCGCGGATGGGGGCCCTGGGGCCGATGACGTCCGTGTACTTCAGGGACCCGGACGGCAACCTGCTCGAGGTCGCGGCCTACTGATAGAGCGGGTCGTCACGGTAGGCGGCCATCAGGTACGAGGTGACGAGCCGACCGTCCAGCCAGGTGTGGCGCGGGAGCGTGCCCTCCAGGCGGTAGCCGGCCCGGTCGTAGGCCCGCCGGCCCCGCTCGTTGCCCTCGTAGACCTCGAGGTAGACCTTCTCCATGCCCAGCTGGCGGAAGGCCCAGGAGGTCACCAGCCCGCAGGTCTCCGTGCCGTAGCCGCGGCCCCAGCGGCTGGGCGGCCCCAGCATCACGCCCCAGTAGCAGTTGCGGTTGCGGTGGTTGATGTCGTGCAGCCCGGTCGTCCCCAGGAAGGCCCCGTCCTCCAGGCACTCGACCGCCCACATCACACGTCCCGGGTCCCGCCGCGCGATGAACTCGCGGGCGTCCTCCAGGCTCTGGGGGCTCCAGGACCAGCTGCCGAGGTAGCGGACGACCTCGGGATCGGCCGCGTTGGCGGCGATGCCCTGGGCGTCCTCTGGTCTCAGCCCCCGCAGCTTGACGAGCTTACCGACGAGGTCCATCGGGACCTGAGGATAGCCGCGCCGAGGCGGCTACAGATGTTCGGCGGTGTAACTATTCAATACACCGTGCTAGCATTTTCATCAGGTGGCTGAACCGATAAGACCCGAGGACCGGGCGGCGGAGATCCAGTCGAACCAGGGCCCGCTGGAAGACCTCCAGGACGAGGCGGTCGAGGCCGGACGGCCGGGCGACCCGATCAAGGACCCCCTGCTGAAGAGAGTCCAGCCGGGCCCGGACAGGGAGCCCGAGGTCGATGAGCTCCTGAAGGGCGAGACCAGGGACGGCCAGCCAGCGACAGGCGGCACGCCGGCCGGACGCACGAGCCTGGAAGAGGTCAAGCGCCACCCGGCCAGCATCCTGCAGGTCCTGGGCCCGGGCCTGATCACGGGGGCCAGCGACGACGACCCCAGCGGCATCGGCACGTACTCGCAGGTGGGCAGCCAGTTCGGCTACGGGATCCTCTGGATGGCGCTGTTCACGTTCCCGATGATGGCCGCCATCCAGGAACTGTGCGCCCGGATCGCCCTCCACACGGGCGTCGGCCTGGGCATCGCGCTTCGGCGGAAGTTTCCAACCTGGCTGGTCGGAATCTGCATCGTCGGGTTGCTGGCGGCGAACACCATCAACCTGGGCGCGGACCTGGGGGCGGTGGCCCTGGGCGGCTCGATGCTCACTAAGGGCTTGATCCACCAGGCCTGGTTGCTCGTCCCGGTGGCAGCGCTCATCCTCTATCTCCAGCTCTTCGTCAGCTACCAGGTGATCTTCAAGATCTTCAAGTGGCTGACGCTGGCGCTGTTCGCCTACGTGGTCACCATGTTCCTGGCCCATCCGGCGCTGATGGACGTGGTCAAAGGGACGTTCGTCCCCCATATCGAGTTCTCCAAGAACTTCATCACGGCGATGGTCGCCGTGCTCGGGACCACGATCTCGCCCTACCTCTTCTTCTGGCAGGCGTCAGCCGAGATTGACGAGATGCGGGCGTCGGGCAGGCAGAACGAGGCCGCGCGGAGAGGTGTCCGTCTGCACGAGCTGCGCGCCGCGCGGACCGACATCCTGATCGGGATGGCGTTCTCGCAGATCGTCATGTATGCCATCATCCTGACCTGCGCCGCCGTCCTTCACGCCCACGGCAAGACCGACATCCAGTCCGCCGACCAGGCCGCGCAGGCCCTGGCGCCGTTCCTGGGACCGTTCGCCTTCATCGCCTTCGCAGCCGGGATGATCGGCACCGGCCTCCTGGCGATCCCCATCCTGTCCGGCTCGGCCGCCTACGCCGTCAAGGAGTTCATGGGCTGGAAGGGCGGCCTGGCCGCGAAGCCGCGGTACCGGCCGACGTTCTACGGCATCATCGCCGCAGCGACGCTGGCCGGGCTCGCGATGAACTTCCTCCACATCGACCCGATCAGGGCGCTCTTCTGGACGGCCGTGATCAACGGGATGGTGGCGCCGCCGCTGATGATCCTGATCGTGCTGCTGGGTTCCGATCGGAAGTTCATGGAGGACAAGGTCAGCGGCTGGCTGAGCAAGACGCTCACCTGGGCCGGCACGATCTCCATGACGGCAGCCGCGCTGGCGCTGCTCGTGACGACGTTCGTCATCAGGTAAGCCACCTAAGCGATTCCAGAGCCGGACTTCAGCGTCGGTGTTCGCCGGCGGAGCCGACAGGCCCGCCGCAAAGGAACCCCTCCCAACCCTCCCAAGGGTTTCCTCCCCCTTGTGGGGAGGGAGTTTCCCGCCAAGAGCTCCGAACGGTTCCCTCCCGCTCGCTCCGGTCGCGACGGGGGTTGGCTAGGATCGCGCAGTGGCTTCGTGGGCCGAGTTCGAGATCGAACAGCCAGGCTTTGCCGGGCGGGCTCGCGACCACTTCTCAGTCCAAAAGCACATGACCCTGGCGACGCTCCGATCAGATGGCTCGCCCCGGATCAGCGGCACCGAGGTCAAGTTCGAGGATGGGCAGATCGGGCTGGGGATGATGGCGGGCTCGCTCAAGGTGCGCGATCTGCGCCGGGACCCGCGCCTGCGATCCACAGCCCCACGGTGGACCCGCCCGAGGCCGACCCGGGCTCCTGGTCGGGTGAGGCCAAGATCGCCGGACGGGCGGTCGAGGTGGGCCGCGGCGACGCGGCCGGCCAGCCGCATTTCTTCAGCGTCGACATCACCGAGGTCGTGATCACCCGGGTCGGCACGCCGCCTGACCACCTCGTCATCGAATCCTGGCATCCCGGTCGGGGTCTCCAGGTCCAGGAGCGCCGGTAACCGGCGGACGCCGGCGGCGCTATCAGGCCGGGATCACCAGGCTGGCCAGGTCGCGCGGGTAGTCCGTCATGACGCGCCGCCCGCCGGCCGTCACCACCACCGTGTCGGAGTGTCGGAAACCGCCCAGCGCGGGCAGGTAGAGGCCGGGCTCGATGGTGAACACCATCCCGGCCTCGAGCACGGCGTCGTCCCCGCGGTCGAGGAAGGGCGCCTCGTGGCCCTCGAGACCGATCGAGTGGCCGACGTGGTGGCGGACATGGCCCTCGTGCCCGAGCTCCTGGGCGAGCTTCACGACCTCCAGCTCGACCTCGGCGACCGGGACGCCCGGCGCCAGGAGCTCGATCGCTCGGTCCTGGAGGGCCAGCATCGCCTGGAAGGCCGCCTGCACCGCCGGCGCCGGGTCCCCGATTACCATCGTCCTCTCGAGCTCGGAGTGGTAGCCGTCGATGTCCGCCGAGGCGCCACTGACCAGCACGTCGCCCGCCTGCAGCCCGTGGCCCTTGACGAAGCCGTGCGGCATCGCGGTGCTGCGGCCGCCGACGAACATCGCGGTCAGCCCGTCGCCGCCGAACCCCCGCGGCCGCCAGCCCGGCAGCTCGCGGATGATCTCGTTCAAGCTCTCCGTGGCGGCCGGCTGATAGCACTCCATCTCGGTCCGGCCCGCTCGGATGGCGTCCTGCATCCGCCGGTGCCCGCGGGCCGCCCAGTCGCAGCTGACCTGGACGCACTCCAGCTCGGCCGCCGACTTGACCCGGCGGAGCGATTCCACCAGCATCTCGCCGTCGACCGGCACCGAGCCGAGCAGCTCGCTCAGTCGGGGGCCGCGGTAACCCCAGTAGGGCACGTAGCCGTCGTGGTCGGCCGCCACCCGGGCCGGGTCGGCTTTGATCGAGCGCAGGACCCGGGCGACGTACTCCATCGGGTGGCGCACGCCGGGGTATTCGAAGTAAACCTCGACGTGGTCCACGCCCGAGACCGACTCCGCGTGCTCCTTCTCGACTGCCGGCACAACCAGCGCGGTGTGAGGTCCGGGGCCGATGACAAGCGCGATCGGCCGCTCCGTGGGGATGTGGTGGAAGCCGGTCAGGTAGGCCACGCGAGCGGGGTAGAAGACGGCCAGCGCATCAAGGCCGGCGGCCTCCAGCCCCGCCCAGACGGCCTCCCGCCGGGAGGCGTACTCGGCGGCTCCGATCGTAGGAAAAGAGTGAGGGGTTCTCTCGCCCGGCTTTCCGGCCGAACCCCTAGTAGGCAGCGAGCTTCCGCATGGCGGCCGCGATCTTCTCTGGGGAGGGCATGAAGGCGTCCTCCTGCGGCTTGTTGAACGGCATCCCCGGCACGTCGGGCGCTGCCACCCTGATGACCGGCGCGTCCAGCGACTCGAAACCGTCCTGGGCGATGATGGCTGCCACCTCGGCCCCGAAGCCGCCGGTCAGGTTGTCCTCGTAGACGACCATCGCCCGCCCGGTCTTGGCGACCGACTCGAGGATCGCCGGCTTGTCGAGCGGCCGCAGCGTCCGGAGCTCGACCACCTCGGCGCTGATGCCGTCGGCGGCCACCGTCTCGGCCGCCTCCAGGCAGTAATGCAGCATCAGGCCCCAGGCGAAGACGGAGAGGTTGGCGCCCTCCCGGCGGACGCAGGCGGGGCCGATCGGGGTCAGGTACTCGCCGTCCGGGATCTCGCCCTTGATCAGGCGGTACGTCTTCTTGTGCTCGAAGTACATGACCGGGTCGGGGTCGCGGATGGCCGACTTGAGCAGGCCCTTGGCGTCCTCCGGCGTAGCCGGCATGACGATCTTCAGGCCGGGCACGTGCGCGTAGAAGGCCTCGACCGACTGCGAGTGGTAGAGGCCGCCGTGCACCCCGCCGCCCCAAGGGGCGCGGATGGTGATCGGGCAGGAGAAGTCGCCGTTTGAACGGTAGCGGATCCGGGCCGCCTCGCTCACGATCTGGTCGAAGGCAGGGTGGATGAAGTCCGCGAACTGGATCTCAGCGACCGGGATCAGCCCGTTCAGGGCCGCGCCGATCGCGACCCCGATGATGCATGACTCGGCGAGCGGGGTGTCGAGCACGCGCGCCTCGCCGAACTTGGCGTAGAGACCTTCGGTGGCCAGGAACACGCCACCCTTCTTGCCCACGTCCTCGCCCAGCACCCACACCCGCTCGTCCCGTTCCATCTCTTCCGACATCGCCTCGCGGATGCCCTCGATGAGCGTCTTAACAGCCATCGGCGAACACGTGAAGCTCGAGGTTGGCGGGATCGGGCGGGGCGGCGGCCTCGGCCTGCTGAACGGCCTGGTCCACCTCCGAGGCGGCGTTCTGCTGGATTCGCTCGTCCTCCTCCTCGCCCAGGAGGCCCTCGGCCTGGAGGTGGTTTCGGAAGCGCTCGATGGGGTCGCGCCGGAGCAGTGCTTCGAGCTCCTCCTGGGGCCGGTAGCGGCGCTGGTCGTCGTCGGACGAGTGCGACGTGAAGCGGGCCACCTTGGCCGCGACCAGGGTCGGCCCCTCGCCGGCGCGGGCGCGCTCGACGGCGCGCTTCATCACGGCGTAGACCGCCAGCACGTCGCCGCCGTCCACGGTGTCGCCCGCCATCCCGTAGCCGTCGGCCCGCCTGGCGACGGAGTCCACGCCCATCTGGAGCCGGTGGGGCACCGAGATCGCGTAGTCGTTGTCCTCCACGATGCAGATGAAGGGCAGCTTGTGGACGCCGGCGAAGTTGAGCCCCTCGTGCCAGTCGCCCTCGGACGTGCTGCCCTCGCCGAGGCAGGTGACCGCCACCTCGTCGAGTCCGCGCACCTTGGCGGCGTAGGCGATCCCGGCCGCGTGGATGACCTGCGTCGCGACCACGCTCGAGGTGGTCACGATGCGGGCGCGCTTGAGGCCGAAATGGGAGGGCATCTGGCGTCCGCCCGAGCTGGGGTCGTCGGCCCTGGCGTAGACGGAGAGCATGAAGTCGAGCGGCGTCAGCCCCAGCGCGATGCAGAAGGCGAGGTCGCGGTAGTAGGGCACCAGCCAGTCCACGCCCGGCCGCAGCGCCGCGGCGGCCGCCACCTGGGTCGCCTCGTGGCCCTGGCCGGAGATCACGAAGGGCGCCTTGCCCTGGCGGTTGAGGACCCACATGCGGCGGTCGATGGCGCGGGCGAGGACCATTTGGCGGTACATCTCGACCAGCTTCTCGGGCTCCAGGCCCAGGGCGGCGTGCGTGGACTGGGTCTCCGTGGTGGCGGCCTCCGGCTTGTCCGTCACTGGTTTCGATTATGGAGCACGGCTCAGGAGCGGACCCTCTCGCGGAATAGTTGGCAGCGCAGCCGTTGGCTGTCTAGACTGGGCTGAAGGCGAGAGCGGGGGAGAGAGTCCGTGCCGGAGGTGGCCATATTTCATTCGCGGCCGAAGTCAAGAGTGAGCTTGCCGGCCTGACGCCGGCGCGGCCGTGCTGCCAGCTCAGCGAGCTGCTCGGGATCTTCTACTCGACGCGCGGCCGGCTCATCCGAAGCGGTGATGGGCAGGCGGCCTACTTCCCGCTGCTTCGCAACACGGTCGCGCGCAAGGTGGTCCGGCTGGCCCGGATGCTGGGCGGCATGGAGGCCAAGTACCAGGCCGTCAAGAGCGCCAAGCAGATGGCATTCTTTATCGAGCTGCCCCTGCCTAAGAGCCTGGAGCTGTCGTTTTCGCAGCCGGCGGCCCGCGCCTTCCCGGAGGCGACCTGCGACCGCAAGGCCCTTATGCGCGGCATGTTCATGGGCTGTGGGTCGGTCAACGCCCCCAGCGCCCGCTACCACGCCGAGTTCGTCATGCCCACCCTGGGCTGGGCCACGGCGGCGCTCCGCCTCTTCCACGAGCAGAGCGTGCGGGCCGGGATGATGGAACGCGCCAGCCACCACGTCGTCTACATCAAGGAGGGCGACGGCATCGTCCGGATGCTCTCGTTGATGGGGGCCAGCCGGGCCGTCATGGAGTTCGAGAACGTGCGCGTGGTGCGCGAGGTCAGCGGGCAGGTGAACCGCCGGCTCAACTTCGAGACCGCGAACATAGACAAGACGATCGGATCCGCCCTCCGGCAGGTCGCGGCCATCGATCAGCTGGAGTACTCGGAGCGCCTGGGCCGGCTCTCGCCGGCCCTCCAGGAGATGGCGCGCACGCGCAAGGCCAACCCGGAGCTGAACCTCTCCGAGCTCGCCGACCGGATGCGCCTTAGCAAGTCCGCAATCAACCACCGGCTCCGGCGCCTGGTCGAGATCGCCGAGGGCACGGCCCCCGAGGATGATGAGCAGGCCGCCGACCTGCACTCCCGGTCGGCCTAACATTTAGCCCAGCGGTCGTCGTCGAGGCCGGGTGCTCATATCGGAGGCTTACACATGTCCATCAAGGTCGGCATCAACGGCTTCGGGCGGATCGGCCGGAACATCTTCCGGGCCGCCACTGAGCTGAATCCCGACATCGAGATCGTCGCTGTCAACGACCTCGGTGACTCCAAGACGTTCGCCCATCTGCTCAAGCACGACACCGCGCTGGGCACCTTCAAACCCGACGTGAGCGCCGCCGGGGACACCATCAAGGTCGACGGTCGTTCGGTGAAGTTCCTGAGCGAAAAGGACCCCGCCGGCCTCCCCTGGCGCGACCTGGGCGTCGAGATCGTGGTCGAGTCGACCGGGCTCTTCACCGACGCCACCAAGGCGCGGGTCCACATCGACAAGGGCGGCGCCCGCAAGGTCATCATCTCCGCACCCGCCACCAACCAGGACTTCACCGTCGTGATGGGCGTGAATCACAAGGGATACGACCCCGCGCGGCACGACATCGTCTCCAACGCCTCCTGCACGACCAACTGCTTTGTCCCTCTGGCGAAGGTGCTCAACGAGTCCTTTGGCATCGAGAAGGGGATGATGACGACGATCCACGCCTACACCGCCGACCAGCGGCTGCAGGACCTGCCGCACAAGGATCTGCGCCGGGCCCGGGCGGCGGCCGACAACATCATCCCCACCTCCACCGGCGCCAACCGGGCGGTGGCCGAGGTGCTACCCGAGCTCTCGGGAAAGTTCCAGGGGATGTCCTTCCGAGTGCCCATCCTGGACGTCTCCGTCGTCGACCTCTCGGTCGACCTGGGCAGGGCCACGACGGTGGAGGAGATCAACGACGCCTTCCGGGAGGCGGCCAGCGGCGAGCTGCGGGGAATCCTCGCGGTCTCGGAGGAGGAGCTGGTTTCCTCTGATTTCAAGAACGACCCCCACTCCTCGATCGTCGACGCGCCCGCCACACTGATGCTGGGCGACCGCTCGGCCAAGATCGTGTCCTGGTACGACAACGAGTGGGGCTTCAGCTGCCGGATGGTGGACCTGATCACCTACATGGCGGCGCGGCTTTAGTGGCGGGACACGTGCGCTGAAGGCCTCTTATCGAGACGTCGATGTGGCCGGCAAGCGCGTCCTGGTCCGGGAAGACCTGAACGTCCCCCTGAGGGATGGCCGGATCACGGACGAAACCCGCCTCCAGGCCGCCCTGCCGACGCTGCGGGACCTGGCCCAGCGGCATGCCCGCGTCATCGTGATGTCGCACCTGGGCCGTCCTGACGGCCAGCCTGACCCGAAGCTCTCGCTGCGCCCTGTCGCCGAGCGGCTGAGCGCGCACCTGGGCCGGCCGGTGGCCTTCGCCGAGGACTGCGTCGGGGAAACCGCCCAGGCCGCCGTCGGCCGCCTCCAGGACGGCGACACCCTGCTGCTCGAGAACGTTCGCTTCCACGCCGAGGAGGAGGCGGACGACCCCGACTTCGCCCGCCGGCTGGCCGCCCTGGGGGAGGTCTACGTCAACGACGCCTTCGCCGCCTCCCACCGCTCGCACGCCTCGGTTGTCGGCGTCGGCCGCTACCTGCCGGCCTATGCCGGAGCGCTGATGCTGTCCGAGTTGGAGGCCCTGCACAGGGCGCTCGACGAGCCCCGGCGTCCGTTGGTCGCGATCGTGGGCGGCGCCAAGGTCTCGACCAAGGCCGGCGTGCTGCGCCACCTGCTTGCCCGGGTCGACGTCCTGCTGGTCGCGGGCGCCATGGCCAACACGTTCTTCAAGGCCGAAGGGCTCGACGTGGGGGCAAGCTTCGTCGAGGACGAGGCACTGGACGAGGCGCGCAGCGTTCAGCGGCAGGCCGGAGATCGGCTGGGGCTGCCGGTGGACGCGGTCTGCGCCGAGAAGATGGAGGCCGGCCAGGAGACCCGGGTGACCCCGGTCGGCCAGGTGCCGGCGGGCTGGATGATCCTCGACATCGGACCTCGATCGGTCGAGCTTTTCGCGGAGCGTGTGAGCGGAGCCGGGACCGTGGTCTGGAACGGCCCCGCCGGGGTCTTCGAGATCCCAGAATTCTCGGGGGGCACGCGCGGCGTGGGAGAAGCCGTCGCCAGGTCCGGCGCCTACTCGCTGGTCGGCGGGGGCGACACGGCGGCCGCGGTCGAGCAGCTCGGCCTGGCCGGTCGCTTCTCCCACGTCTCGACCGGCGGCGGGGCGACCCTCGAGTACATGGAAGGAAAGGAGCTGCCGGGAGTGGCGATCCTCAAGGAGGCCGGTTAGTGGCGGCCCACATAGAGGGCCAGAAGGCGCTGCTGGCCGCCAACTGGAAGATGAACCCGGTGACCGCGGCGGACGCGGCCGACCTGGTCCGCGGCGTGCTGGACGCCGCGCGGGCCCACGCGGACCACGTCGAGGTGGCGCTCTTCCCGCCCTTTCCCTGGCTGCTGGGAGTGGCCGAGATCCTGGAGGGCAGCCCGGTCGAGCTGGGCGCCCAGGACTGCAACCCTGAGAAGAGCGGCGCCTACACGGGTGAGGTGTCGGCCCAGATGCTCTCCGGCTGGTGCGACTGGGTGATCGTCGGCCACTCGGAGCGGCGCCAGTACTTCGGCGAGACCGATGAGCTGGTCGCTCGCAAGGCTGCCGCCGCCCTCGAGGCCGGGCTCGAGGTGATCGTCTGCGTCGGCGAGCTTAACGACCACTACGAGGCCGGGCTCACCGAGAAGATCGTCACCGCGCAGATCCACGGATCGCTGGCCCTGTGCGCCGCCGACGACTCCTCGCGCCTGGTCGTCGCCTACGAGCCGGTGTGGGCGATCGGCAGCGGGAAGAACGCCGAACCCGAGCACGCCTACAAGACCATGCGGCTGATCCGGAACACTGTGGGGGAGATGATCGGCGCCGGGGCCGCGCGCCGAATCCGGGTCCTGTATGGGGGAAGCGTGAACGCCGACAACGTCGAGCAGTACGTGGAGCTGCCACTCTGTGACGGCTGCCTGGTGGGCGGCGCCAGTCTGAAGTCGGCGGAGTTTTCGAGGATGATCGAGGTGACTGCGGCGGTCTACGGCCATACGGCCCAGGAGGCAGAGGTGTGAGCTGGCCGGCAAAGCTTGTCCTGCTCCGCCACGGCGAGAGCGAGTGGAACGCCAAGGACCTTTTCACGGGCTGGGTCGATGTCGGTCTCACGGAGAAGGGCCTGGTGGAGGCTGCCCGGTCAGGTGATCTGCTGCGCGAGCGGGGCCTGCTGCCCGACGTCACCCACACCTCGGTGCTGGTGAGGGCGATCCGGACGGTCGAGGTCGCGCTCGACCGCTGCGCGCGCAGCTGGGTGCCGGTGGTCCGGACCTGGCGGCTCAATGAGCGCCACTACGGCGCGCTCCAGGGCAAGAACAAAAAGCAGACGCTGGAGAAGTACGGTGAGGAGATGTTCATGACTTGGCGGCGGTCCTACGACACGCCGCCGCCGCCACTCGACCGCGACGACGAATGGTCCCAGTTCTCCGACCCGCGCTACGCCATGATGCCGCCGGAGCTGCGGCCGCTGACCGAGTGCCTGAAGGACGTCGGCGTTCGGATGCTGCCGTGGTGGTACGACTCGGCTGTGCCCGACCTCCAGCAGGGCCGGACCGTCCTCGTGGGCGCCCACGGCAACTCGCTGAGGGCACTCGTCAAGCACCTGGACGGGATCCCGGACGACGAGATCCCGCATCTGAACATCCCGACCGGCGTCCCGCTCCTCTACGAGCTGGATGAGTCCATGCGGCCCGTCCGCCGGGGCGGCGAGTACCTCGACCCGCAGGCCGCCGCCGCCTCCATCGAGGCGGTGAAGAAACAGGGTCGCCGATGAGTTTCAACCGACCAGGAGGTAAGAGCTGATGTCATTTGAGCTACCGCAGCTGCCGTACGAGTTCGGGGCGCTGGAGCCGCATATCGACGCCCTGACGATGGAGATCCACCACGATCGCCACCACGCCACCTACGTCAACAACCTGAACGGGGCGATCGAGAAGCATCCCGAGCTCGAGGGCAAGAGTATCGAGGACCTCCTGAGCGACCTGGCCAGCGTGCCCGACGACATCCGGACCATCGTCCGCAACAACGGGGGCGGCCACTACAACCACTCCCTGTTCTGGACGATCATGAAGCAGGACGGCGGCGGCGAGCCAACCGGCGACATCAAGGCCGCCATCAACGAGGCGTTCGGCGACTTCGCGGCTTTCAAAGACGCGCTCACCAAGGCCGGGGTCGGCCAGTTCGGATCCGGCTGGGGCTGGGTATTCGTCTCGGGCGGGAAGCTCCAGGTCAAGGGCTACCCCAACCAGGACAACCCCCTGCACGACGGCGCCGTGCCGGTGCTCGGCGTGGACGTGTGGGAGCACGCCTACTACCTGAAGTACCAGAACAAGCGGCCCGACTACGTGGCCGCCTGGTGGAACACGATCAACTGGGACGAGGTCAACAGCCGGCTGGCGGCGGCGCGCTAGCTCGGCGAGGCCGGTCGGGGCGCCCGCGGCGCCTCGACCGGTAGACTCTTCCCGCCATGACAACGGTCAAGAACGCGCTGGTCGTTCTCGAGGTCTTCATCGCGGTCGCGCTGATGGCGGGGATACTGCTGCAGACCCCCAAGGCCACCGGCCTGGGCGGCACCATCGGCGGGGGCGACGGCGGCCTGGGCGGCGGCTACCGCACCCGCCGTGGCTTGGAGCGCCAGATCTACTTCACGACCTGGGTGCTGGTGGTGGCATTCCTCGTCGTATCCCTGGCCAACATCTACGTAAACACCCACGCGAAATGACGCGGGGGAAACAAGCTTGTTTCCCCCACGGGCCCCCTTCCCCCATCACATGCCGGCGGCGTTGGGAAGACGGACTCAAACCGGCGGGCTGAGCCCGCCCTTCCGGCGCCACCGGATCCAGCCAAGTAAGCGACCCGGCGGAACCAGGCGCCTGGCCGGTGCGCTTGGGGCCGTGATCATCCTCTCCGCCTGCCAGGTCAGCCTGCCCGCGGGTCAGATCGTGCCGGTCCGGGGTGGCTCTGTCAGCGAGGCGCTGGTCGGCAGCGCGGGCTCCCTGAATCCGCTCTTCGAGCTGGAGGACAACGCCCGGGACATCGATAGCCTCATCTACCAGGGCCTCACGACCGTGGACGCCAACCAGGACGTGGTGCCGGTGCTGGCGAAGTCGTGGACGCTTTCCGACGACCGCCTCAACTACACGTTCGAGATCCGCCCTGGCGTGAAGTGGGCCGACGGTGAACCCTTCACCGTGGCCGACGTAATGTTCACCTACCAGACCCTGCAGGCGCCGGACTACACGCAGCCCGGGAACCAGTTCTGGAGGGAGATCCAGGTCCAGAAGGTCTCGGACACGGCCGTCAAGTTCAGCCTCAAGGCGCCCAGCGCGTCATTTCCGGAAGCGCTGCGCCAGGGCATCATCCCCAAGCACGCCTTCGACGGCGTGCCGGTGGCCACGATGGCGTCGGACCCGCACAGCGGGCCCAAGGCGATCGGGACGGGGCCCTTCCGGGTCGGCTCGATCTCCCACGACCGCAAGCTGGTGACGCTGGACCGCAACCCGCACGCCACGCCCCAGCCCTACCTCGACCACCTGAAGTTCCTCTCCTACCCCAGCCTCGGCGACGCGGTCGACGCCGCCTCCCGGGGCGAGGCGGACGCGGTCGGCGCGCTCCAGCCGCCCCAGATCGGCGCGCTCGCCAAGCGCCCGGACCTCAGCGTGCTGGAGGTCAAGACGTTCAGCTTCGCGGCCGCGCTGTTCAACCTGTCCCCCGACCTCTCCGCCTACTTCAACCCGCCCGCCGTCCGCCAGGCGCTGAACCAGGCCATCGACCGCCGAAAGATCATCCACGACGTCCTGGAGGGCCGCGCAGAACCGGACGTCGGGCCCATCCCGCCCACCGACTGGGCGTACTCGCACGCCGTCGAAGACCGCTTCCCGTACGACCCCAAGGCGGCGGCCGCGAGCCTCGCCCAGGCGGGCTGGACCCAACCGCTGGCGGGCTCTCTTCTGCAGCGTTCCGGGAACCAGTTCTCCGTCTCCCTGGTCACCGCCGACGCCTTTCCGTATCGCCAGGTCGCCGAGTCGATCAGCGCCCAGCTGCGCCCGCTGGGCGTCGAGATCAAGGTCCAGCCGGTGCCCGCGTCAGTGCTGGTCGGCCGCTACCTGGTTGGCAAGGAGTACCAGATGGCGCTGGCCGCGTTCGACAGCGGTTCGGACCCCGACCAGTACAGCCTCTGGCATTCCGGCGCCGCGGCAGGGAGCCTCAACTTCGCCTCTCCGCTGACTCCCAAGCAGGCCCTGATCGACAAGGACCTGGAGGACGGGCGGGCGGTCACGGACAAGAAGGCGCGGGCGCCGGTGTACGCGGACTTCCAGGACCTGATGGCCGACGCCGCCCCGGCCATCTTCCTGTTCGAGCCGCACTACGCCTATATCGTGCAGAAGCGGGTGCACGGGGTGCGGACCAACCCGGTGATCCAGCCGGTGGACCGCTTCCAGTACGTCACCGAGTGGTACGTGAACGCGAAGGGGGGTTAGCAGGCGTCCCTGCTAGTCGCCGCCCCCGTGGTCGTTCTGCTGCTTGGACTCGTGGTCCGGGACAGGGGGGACGCGCTTCACCACCTTGATCGCCTTCTGCGCGGGAGCCGGAGCGGCCGCCACAGGGGCTGACTCAACCGCCGCAGGAGGCGGCGCCGGCACCTGTGTGCCGGGAGCCGGCGCCGCCGTCGCGGGCTGGCCGGCGGGGACCGCTGCCGCAGCAGCGCCGCCCCCGGTCGCCGCGTCGGCCGCAGGCTGGGGGGGTATGTAGCCGAGGCTCACGTGGGTCGGGTGCGCGTAGGAGTCGATGAAACCAGCGACCGCCACCGCGCACAGGCCCATTCCCGCGACCGCGGCCAGCACGACCACCCTCACACCCCTCATACCTCTGGGAACGCCCTGCCCCCGCGAAGTACCCTAGTACGGTGCTGGGGGAGAGCGCCAGATATCTGACGACGTCGGCGCGGGGACTGCGCTGGGGCCCCCACGGCTTTGACGTCAGCCACGCCGTGGCGGCAGCAGCCGCAGTCTAGGAGGGGCGATGGATCTGGGACTCGAGGGACGGTGTGCGCTCGTGACCGGCGCCAGCAAGGGCCTGGGCAGGGCCTGTGCCGCGGCGCTCGCCCATGAGGGCGCCAGGGTCTTCATCGTCGCCCGAGGCGAGGTCGAGCTGCAGAGGACGGCCGAGGACATCGGCGCCGCCGGCCACCAGACGGCCGACCTGTCGGAGGCCACCGGCTGTGAGCGGGCCGTCGAGGCGGCGATCGAGCTGCTGGGTGGGCTCGACATCCTGGTCGCCAACGCCGGCGGGCCGCCCCCGGGCACCTTCCAGTCCACCGACCTGGAAGGGTGGGACCGGGGCTACCAGCTGACGCTCATGAGCACCGTGCGCCTGATCAAGCTCTCGCTGCCCCACCTGCTGAGCTCGGACCAGGGCCGGATCGTGAACATCACGTCGATCTCGGTCCGCCAGCCGATCCCCAACATCCTGCTTTCCAACGCGTTTCGCGCGGCCGTGACGGCGGCCGCCAAGACGCTCGCGCTGGAGGTCGCCGGAAGCGGTCTCACGGTCAACAACCTGGCACCGGGCACGATCGAGACCGACCGCGTTCGCCAGCTCTATAAGGACCTGGCCGCCAAGGCCAGGGAGCACCCCATGGGCCGCATCGGCCAGCCGGACGAGTTCGGCGCCACCTGCGCCTTCCTCTGCTCGAAATGGGCCGGCTACATCACTGGGCAGACACTCGGCATCGACGGTGGCGAGCTCAAGGGGATTTATTAACCAGTGTCCCTCTCCAGAGATTCGTCGGCAATTTGCGGCTCCGGACGTCGATGGCGGCGTCAGGGGGCCCGGCCCGTCGTCGTCACGCACTTAAAGTGCGCTCCTCCTAGTGCCACCCCTTCCTTGCCCTCGACGCCCGGACCGGCACCCTTTGGGTGCCTGCCACAACTTTCTCGACGACCCTCCGGAGCGGGACACCGATGACCATCAGGTTCGCGGAACGCATGAGCCGGCTGGGCACGGAAGGCGCCTTCGAGGTGCTGGCGCGCGCCCGAAAGCTTGAGGCACAGGGCCGTGACGTGGTGCACCTCGAGATCGGCGAACCCGATTTCGCGACCCCCGACAACATCACAGAGGCGGCGGTGGCGGCCCTCCAGTCTGGCTACACGCACTACACGCCGGCGGGCGGGATCATTGAGGCCCGGGCTTCCCTCGCGGGATTCCTGGAGCGACGGCTGGGCGTCGCCGTCGACCCCACCGAGGTCGTCCTGGTGCCCGGCTCGAAGAACATCCTGCTGTTCGTCCTGCTGGCCTGCATCGAACCGGGAGACGAGGTCATCTACCCCGATCCGGGCTACCCGGTGTACGCGTCGCTGGTCGAGTTCATCGGCGCCAAAGGGGTCCCGGTCCGGCTCCGCGAGGACAAGGACTTCCGGATGGACCTCGACGAGCTGGCCGCGCTGGTCACGCCGCGGACCCGGATGCTGATCGTCAACTCACCTCAGAACCCGACCGGTGGCGTGCTCACGAAGGAGGATGTGGCGTTCATCGCCCAGCTGGCGGCCGAGCACGACCTGCTGGTGATCTCGGACGAGATCTACTCCCAGATCGTGTACGGTCCAGAGCACGTCTCCGTCTGGGCCGCCCCCGGCATGAAGGAGCGAACCGTCCTTATGGACGGCATGTCAAAGGCGTACGCGATGTGCGGCTGGCGCCTCGGCTACGGGGTGGCGCCGCAGCCGCTCGCCGCGAAGATGGAGACCCTGATGATCAACTCCTCGTCCTGCGCGGCCGCGTTCACCCAGATGGCGGCAATCGAGGCCTGGGAGTCGCCCGAGTCGGCGGCGGCGGTAGAGCGGATGGTCCACATCTTCCAGGCCCGACGCGACCTGGTCGTGGATGGCCTGAACGCCATCCCCGGCGTCCGCTGCACCCGGCCGGAAGGCGCCTTCTACGCCTTTCCCAACATCGAGGAGACCGGGCTCGACGAGAAGGACCTGGCCGACGGGTTGCTCCAGGAGGCAGGCGTAGCGGTGCTGCCCGGCACCGCGTTCGGACCAGCGGGCAAGGGCTTCATCCGGCTCGCGTACACCCAGGGCGAGGCGGACCTCAAGAAGGGGCTGGAGCGCATAAGCGGCTATGTCGAGCAGCGCGCCCGAGGAGTTGATGGATGAGCGCCGGACCGTCCTCTAGCGACGCTATCGACACTCTCTTCCTGGAAGAGCGTCGCTATCCGCCACCCGCCGAGTTCAGCAAGGACGCGAACGCCCAGGCGGAGATCTACAAGGTCGGGTTCGAGGACTTCTGGCGCGAGGAGGCTCTGAAGCGGGTCACCTGGTTCGAGCCCTTCGACAAGCTCTATGAGTGGAAGCCGCCGTATTCCAAGTGGTACCTCGGCGGCCGGCTCAACGTCTGCTACAACTGCGTCGACCGCCATGTCGAGAACGGGGCGGGCGACAAGGTGGCTTACTTCTGGGAGGGGGAGCCCGAGGCTGATCGGAGGACGCTGACCTTCGCAGATCTCCAGGCCGAGGTCGTCCGCTTCGCGAATGCCCTCAAGAAGATCGGCGTACGAAAGGGAACGCCCGTCGCTATCTACATGGGCATGGTCCCCGAGCTCCCCGTAGCAATGCTGGCGTGCACCCGCATCGGCGCCCCGCACACGGTCGTCTTTGGCGGATTCAGCTCCGACTCATTGTCCGACCGAATGAACGACATGGGCTGCGAGTACCTGGTCACCCAGGACGAGGCCTGGCGGCGGGGCAAGCCGGTGGCGCTCAAGAAGATCGCCGACGAGGCCATGGCGGCCGCTCCCAAGGTCAAGCAGAGCGTCGTGCTGCGCCGGACGGGGGGCGAGGTGTCCATGCAGGAGGGCCGCGACCACTGGTGGCACGAGTTGACGGCCGACGCCGCCGACGACCCCGGCTCCTGTCCCTGCGAGCCGATGGACGCGGAGGACCTCCTGTACCTGATGTACACGAGCGGGACCACGGCCAAGCCCAAGGGCATCGTTCACACGACCGCCGGCTACCTGGTCGGCGTCTCGACGACGCACCACTACATCTTTGACATCAAGCCCGACACCGTTTGGTGGTGCGCGGCGGACATCGGTTGGGTGACCGGGCACAGCTATATCGTCTACGGCCCCCTCTGCAACGGCACGACGGGCGTGCTTTACGAGGGAACACCCGACTTCCCGGACAAGGATCGCTGGTGGGCCATCGTGGAGCGCTACGAGGTCGAGGTCCTCTACACCGCCCCGACCGCCATCCGCACGCACATGAAGTGGGGCCCGGAGTTCGCGAAGAAGCACGACCTGGGCTCCCTGCGGCTGCTGGGGTCGGTCGGTGAGCCCATCAACCCGGAGGCCTGGGTCTGGTACCACACCAACATCGGGGGCAGCCGCTGCCCGGTGGTCGACACCTGG
>DHIW01000073.1:37519-58724 GCA_002404015.1 Chloroflexi bacterium UBA4736 | reverse complement strand
GACACCTGGTGGCAGACCGAGACGGGCATGATCCTGGTCACGCCCCTGCCCGGCATCACCACGCTGAAGCCAGGTTCCGCCACCAAGCCGTTCCCGACCATCGACGCCGCCGTGTACGACGGCGAGGGAAACCCAGTGCCCCCGGGAGGTGGCGGCAACCTGGTGATCCGCAAGCCCTGGCCGGCCATGCTGCGGGGCATCTTCGGCGACCACGATCGCTATATGCAGACGTACTGGAGCAAGTACAAGGACATCTACTTCGTGGGTGACGGCGCCCGCATCGACGAGGACGGCGACTTCTGGCTCATGGGCCGCATCGATGACGTGATGAACGTCTCCGGCCACCGCATCTCGACGATCGAGGTGGAGAGCGCGCTGGTGGACCATCCCAAGGTGGCCGAAGCCGCCGTGGCAGGACGCAACGACGCCCAGACCGGGCAGGCGATCGTCGCCTACGTCACGCTCAAAGGGGGCGACGAGGGGTCACCCGAGATGATGCGCGAGCTGCGCGACCACGTCGGCAAGAAGATCGGCAAGTTCGCGGCCCCGGCGAACATCGTCTTCACCCCGGAGCTGCCGAAGACTCGATCCGGCAAGATCATGCGGCGCTTGCTGCGCGATGTCGCCGAGAAGCGGGAGCTTGGCGACACCACAACGCTGGCCGACGCGACTGTGGTCGAGGAGCTGTCGCGACGCGGCCAAGAGGAGGCCTCGCAGGAAGAGGCTTAGTCGAAGCCCGGCGGGCGCTGGAAGCCGAAGCCGGGCGAGGCTTCGAGCATCTCGGCCGCGTCGAGCAGCTGCCAATCGTGACGGTAGCGGCCGACCAGCTGGACTCCCACCGGCAGCCCCTGCTCCAGGCCGGCCGGGATCGAGATCGCGGGCAGGCCGGCGAAGCTGATCGGGAGCGTGAACTGGGTGTAGCGGTCCCAGCCGGCGGCCAGGAAGGTGGGCACCTCGGCGATGGCCATGGGCGGGTCGCCCAGGGTGGGCGTGAGGATCAGGTCATGCTCCTCCAGCAGCCGGTTCAGCCAGCCGGCAGCCGCCATGCCGGCCTGCAGGGCCAGATAGAAGTCGCGGCCGCTCGTGGTCCTGCCCTGACCGATCAGGCCGCGAACGGCCTCGCCGTACTCCACTACCTCGCCCGGAAAGCCGGCCATCGACACGGGGCGGACGACGCGGTAGGCGTCGGCCACCGGCTGGGGATCCCAAGGCACCGCCTTGAGCCGGTGGCCGAGGCGCTCCAGGGCACTCGCCGCCCTCTGCGTCGCGGCCTGGCAGGACTCGTGGACCCCGAGCGGGCTGGAGTCCGCGACCGCGACCCGGAGCTGCCGCGGCTGGGTGGCGGGGCCGGGTTCGTTGCACATCACCGACAGCAGCAGCCGGGTGTCGTCAACCGAGCGGGCCAGGGGTCCTCGGACGCTGAGCCGGGTGGGGTCGGGGACCTCGGTGGGCACTCTCCCGGGCGAGGGCCGGAGGCCGACCACCCCGCAGCACGAGGCGGGGATCCGGATTGAGCCGCCCATGTCGTCGCCGAAGGCGACCGTGCAGAGGCCGGCCGCGACCGCGGCTCCGCTGCCCCCGCTCGAGCCGCCCGGCGTGAAGCCGCTCCGCCAGGGGTTCTCGGTGGGCGGGAAGAGCGTGTTGCTGGTTCCGATGGAGGCGGCCAGCTCAGGCGTGTTGGTCTTGCCCACGACCGCCGCCCCGGCCGTCCTGGCCCGGCCGACGGCGATCGCGTCGCGCTCGGCCACCCGGTCTCGCCAGACCGGCGAGCCGTAGGTCCAGGGCATGCCGGCGACCGGCTGGGTGTCCTTCACGGCCAGCGTAGAGCCGGTCAGCGCACCCGCGCCGGCCTGCGCCCGCTCGTCAACGTGGGTATAGGCGTGGACCTTGACATCCAGGCGGCGGATGCGCTCCAGGTGCGCTTTAAGCACGGCCTGGCGGTCAAGCCGGCCCGAGCGGACCTCCTCGAACACCTGGACTGCCGTGAGCCATCCCAGGTCGTCCGGCGTGGCTTGGGCCATAGCCAGATATTCTTGAACGGATGCCGATCGTTTGGACACAGAACCCGGAGGCCAACAAGCTGCTCGAGTCGGATCCGCTGGCTTTGTTGATCGGACTCGTGCTCGACCAGCAGGTGAAGATGGAGAAGGCTTTCGTGGGTCCCTACGACCTCAAGAAGCGCCTGGGCTCCCTGGACGCCAGGGCGATCGCCGCCATGGACCCCGAAAAGCTGGACGCCGTCTTCCGCGAACGCCCGGCCCTGCATCGCTTCCCAGGCAACATGGCGCGCCGGGTCCAGGCACTCTGCCAGCTGCTGACGGAGAAGTACGGAGGCGAAGCGGGCGCGGTCTGGAAGGGTGTCGCGAGCGGCGACGAGCTTGCCAAGCGGATCGCCGAGCTGCCGGGTTTCGGCGACATGAAGACGAAGATCGCGGTCGCGGTGCTGGCCAAGAAGTACGACGTCAAGCCCCCGGGTTGGGAGAAGTACGCGGCGACCTGGCACACCATCGCGGACGTGGACACAGCCGAGGACATGGTCGAGGCACGCGACGTGAAGCGCGCCATGAAGGCCGCCAAGGGCAGCTGAGGGCCCCCACCGCAGTTGGGGCGGCGGCGAGTGCTGCCGCGGGGGGGGCCGAGCCAGGCCCTAACGGAGCAGGAAGCCGGTCCCTAAGGCGTCGTCCGGGTCCAGCACGAACTGGCTGCGGCCCGTCAGGTAAGCCGCTCCGGAGACCTCGGTCACAACGGCCGGGCACTCGCCGACCGGGGCGGCGTCGCCCACGACCCTGCCCTCGAACACCGTGTCGACGATCGAGCGGTGGTACAGCGCTTCGCCCCGCGCCAGCTCACCGGTCGCGTCCAGGAGGGCCAGGCGGGCCGAGGTGCCGCTGCCGCACGGTGAGCGGTCCACTTCGCCGTCCGCGAACACGGTCACGTTGCGGTCGCCCTCGGTGAAGATCACCCCGTACACGTCCCGCAGGTCGGGCTGGAGAGGGTGCACGATGCCGGCCGCCGCGTTCAGCTCGTCCTTTATGCGGCGTCCGCGCTCGATGAGGTTGGGAAGGTTGGCAGGGCTCACAACGCCGGGCGCGATCGCGTAGAAAGCGCCGCCGAAGGCAATGTCGACCGTCTCGGCCGCCACCACCCGGTTGCGCTCGAAGACGAAGGACGGGACGTTGCGGAAGCGCACCGAGGTCACCTTGCCGCCCGCCTGGGTCGGCCATGTCTCGAGTCGCCCCGAAGGGACGTCCAGCACCACCTGCTCGCGGGGCCCCAGGCGGCCACTCTCCAGGGCCCAGGTGACCAGCGCGATGGTGCCGTGCCCGCAGGCGGTCGAGTACCCGGCGTTATGAAAGAAGACCACCCCCAGGTCGGCGCCCGCGTCGTCTGGCTCGCAGACGAAGCACCCGTACATATCCGCATGGCCGCGCGGCTCGTTGACCAGCAGCCTGCGCACCCCGTCCAGGTTTTCGAGGGCCCAGCGCCGTTTGTCCATCACCGTCCGGCCCTGCAGCGGCGGCACTCCGTCGGTGACTATCCGAAATGGCTCACCGGCGGTGTGGTAGTCGGTTGTGCTGATAGAGTTCCAGTCCACGTAGTTCCCAGCCGAGATTAGACGAGACGAGACGAGATGAGATGAGCGGAACCTTCCCCTCCGCGGCGGAGGCACGCGCCTTCGGCCGCGGGTACGACCTGGTGCCCGTATGCCGCGAGCTGCTCGCGGACATGCTGACCCCGGTCCGCGCTTACTCGCTGCTCTGCCCGGCCGGCCAGCCGGGCTTCCTGCTGGAGAGCGTGGAGGGCGGCGAGCGGGTCGGCCGCTACTCCTTCATAGGGCACCGGCCGCAGCCGCTCGAGCTGGACCCCGCCGACCCCCTGGCCGCGCTCGGTCGGGTGGCCGCCGAGAGGCCGGCGCCGGTCCGCGGCCTGCCCCGTTTCATCGGCGGCGCCGTGGGCTACCTGGGATACGAGGTGGCCCGCCGGTTCGAGCGCCTCCCCGAGGCCGCCGGGCCGGCGCCGGCCCTCCCCGAGGCTGCTTTCCTGCGCGCCGAGGACCTGGCTGTCTTCGACCATGTCACCCAGCGGCTGACCCTGCTCACCATCCACCGGCCCGGCCAGGAACCGTACGAGAACGCCGTGGCCCGGCTGGACGAGATGGAAGCCCGGCTGCAGGCGCCGCCGCCGCCCGGCGGACCCAAGCCGCAGGTGAACGGGGCGGAGTGGAAGAGCAACCTGACCCGGGGCAGCTTCGAGGCTATGGTGGACGCCGCCCGGGAGCACATCCTGGCCGGCGACGCCTTCCAGGTCGTCCTCTCCCAGCGCTTCGCCAAGCCGCTCGGGGCGCGGCCTTTCGACGTGTACCGCTGCCTGCGAGGGGTGAACCCCTCGCCCTACATGTTCCACCTGGCGCTGGGCGGCGAGCGGTACGTGACCGGCACCTCGCCGGAGGCCCTGGTGCGGGTCGAGGACCGGCGCGTGGAGACGCGGCCGCTGGCCGGCACCCGGCGCCGCGGCGCCGACCCGGAGCAGGACCTGGCCCTGGAGGTCGAGCTCCTGGCTGACGAGAAGGAGCGGGCCGAGCACGTGATGCTGGTCGACCTCGGCCGCAACGACGTGGGTCGGGTGGCGGAGCCGGGCAGCGTCCACGTCGAGAGGCTGATGGAGGTCGAGCGCTACTCGCACGTCATGCACATCTCCTCGACGGTGGCCGGGCGCCTGGCGGAGGGTTGCTCCAGCCTGGACGCCCTGCGTTCGGCGTTCCCGGCGGGCACAGTCTCGGGCGCGCCCAAGATCCGGGCGATGGAGCTCATCGCCGAGCTGGAGCCGGAGCGGCGAGGCGTCTACGCGGGCGCCCTCGGCTACGTCGGCTTCGGCGGCAACCTGGACATGGCGATCACCCTGCGGACGATCGTGGTGGCGGAGGGCGTCGCCTACGTGCAGGCGGGGGCCGGCGTCGTCGCCGACTCTCGGCCCGAGCGCGAGTACGAGGAGACGCTGGAGAAGGCGGGCGCCATGTTCGCCGCCATCCGCCTGGCCGAGGACCTGGTATGACGCGGGTGGCGGTCATCGACAACTACGACTCATTCACGTACAACCTCGTCCAGTACCTGGCCGAGCTGGGGGCGGCGCCCCGCGTGTACCGGAACGACGAGGTGGCGACCGAGGAGCTGGCGGGGTTCGACGCGCTGGTCGTCTCCCCGGGACCCGGGGTGCCGGCCGACTCCGGTTGCTCGGTGGCGGCGATCCGGGAGCTCTCGGGCCGGCTGCCCATCCTCGGCGTCTGCCTCGGCCACCAGGCTCTGGGCGAAGCGTTCGGCGGCCGCGTGGTCCGCCACCAGCCGGTCCACGGCAAGACCTCGAGCGTCCACCACGACGGAGGGGCCCCCTTCGAGGGCCTCGAGGATCCCTTCCAGGCCGCCCGATACCATTCACTGGTGGTCGAACGCGCAACGCTGCCGCCCGCCCTCCGGGTCTCCGCCTGGACCGAGGACGGAGTCGTCATGGGGCTCCGGCACCAGGCTCACCCCACGTACGGCGTGCAGTTCCACCCCGAGTCGATCCTGACCGGCGAAGGCAGGCACCTGCTCCGCAACTTCCTGGACCTGGCTTCGTGATCGAGCAGATCTCCAAGCTGGTGAAGGGCCAGGACCTGGACGAGGCGGAGGCCTCGCAGGCCATGGAGACGATCATGCGCGGCGACGCCACGCCCGCCCAGATCGCCGGTTTCATGATCGCGCTGCGTATCAAGGGCGAGACGGTGGACGAGGTCACCGGGATGGCCCGGACGGCGCGCGCCATGGCCATCCCGATCGCGGTTTCGAACCCGTCGCAGCTGCTGGACACGTGCGGCACCGGCGGCGACGGCTCGGGCAGCTTCAACATCTCGACCCTGGCCGCCATCGTGGCTGCGGGCGCCGGGGCCAGGGTGGCCAAGCACGGCAACCGCGCCGCCTCCTCCAGCTGTGGCAGCGCCGATGTGCTGGAGGCCCTCGGGGTGACGATCGACCTGGCCCCGGAGGCCGTGGCCGCGTGCATCGAGGAAGCCGGGATCGGCTTCCTGTTCGCGCCCGTCTTCCACCCCTCATTCCGCTTCGCTGGGGTGCCCCGCAGGGAGCTCGGGGTGCGGACCGTCTTCAACATCCTGGGGCCGCTCTGCAACCCCGCCGGCGCCCGTCGCCAGGCACTGGGCGTGCCCGACGCCGCCATCGCGCCGTTGATGGCGGAGGTGCTGGAGCGGCTGGGGGTCGAGCGCGCGATCGTGTTCAGCGCGGAGGGGCTGGACGAGCTGGCGACCAGTGGCCCGTCGCTGGTGATCGAGATCATCGACGGCAGCCGCCGCCAGTACACGCTGGACCCCGCCGAGTTGGGCCTGACACCGGCGCCGCCGGAGGCGCTCCGCGGCGGCGGCCCCGAGGAGAACGCGGCGATCGCCCGCGCCGTCCTGGGCGGCGAGAAGGGCGCCCGGCGCGACGTGGTGCTGCTCAACTCCGCAGCTGCCCTGCGCGCCGCTGGCCTCGCGGATGGCTGGAAGGATGGGCTGGGCCTGGCGGCCGAGTCGATCGACAGCGGCCGGGCGGGGCAGGCGCTGGAGCGGTGGGCCGCCGCCTCGCGGGCATGAGCTCCGACCTTCTGCGCCGCCTGGTTGACGAGGCGCGTGCCGAGACCGAGCTCCGGCGCGGGGTGATCCCGCTGGCCCACCTGGAGCGGCTGGGCCGCGCGCTGCCGGCGCCGCGAGACTTCGCCGGGGCGCTGCGCGGGGAGCGGCTGGCCGTCATCGCCGAGATGAAGGCCAGGACGCCGATCCAGGGGGAGCTGGTGGCGGACTACGAGCCGGGGCGCCTGGCTCGCGTCTACAGCGCGGCGGGGGCGGCGGCGATCTCGGTCCTTTGCCAGGAGACCAGCTTCGGCGGCCGGCCGGAGCACCTGGCAGAAGCTCGAGCGGTCACCGACCTGCCGATCATGCGCAAGGACTTCGTCAGCGACGAGTACCAGGTGGCAGAGGCGCGGGCCTTCGGCGCCGACGCCGTGCTGCTGATAGTCGCCGCGCTGCAAGCGGGCCGGCTGAAGGAGCTGCTGGCGTACGTACGGTCATGGGGGATGGAGGCCATCGTCGAGGTCCACGAGCCGGAGGAGGTCGAGGCCGCGCTGGGGGCAGGAGCCCTGGTCATCGGCGCCAACCACCGCAACCTCCGCAGCTTCGACGTGGACGTGGGCCTCACCGAACGGCTGCGGCCGCGGGTCCCTCGGGACTGCGTGTACGTGGCTGAGAGCGGGATCCGGGACGCCGAGGACGCCAGGCGCATGCGGCGGGCGGGCGCCGACGCAATCCTGGTCGGCGAGGCCCTGATGCGGGCCCCCGACCCGGCTGCCGCGATCGCCGAGCTCACGGTATGACGCAGGTGAAGATCTGCGGCATCTGCGACGCCGAGGCTGGGCTGGTGGCTGTGGAGGCGGGCGCCGACCTGATCGGCTTCCACTTCTGCGACTCCCTCCGCCGGGTCACCCCGGAAGCGGCGCGCGCCATCCTGGAGGGGCTGCCGCGACGGCCCCGGGTCGTGGGTGTCTTCATCGACGAGGAGCCGGCCAGGGTGGCGGAGATCGCGGAGCTGGTCGGCCTGGACGCCATCCAGCTCCACGGCTCGGAGGCGCCTGGCTTCGATGCCTCGCGCCCCGTCATGAAAGTTTTGAAGGTCCGCGACGGCCACATCCCCGACGCCGACAGCTGGCCGGATCCCATCCTCCTCGACAGCTGGTCGCCGGACCAGAGGGGCGGCACCGGGCAGGCCTGGGACTGGGACAAGGCGCGGGCGCTCAACGCGCGCCGCCAGGTCTTCTTCGCGGGTGGCCTCAACCCGGGCAACGTCGGCGAGGTGGTCCGCCGCTACGCGCCCTTCGGGGTGGACGTCTCGAGCGGGGTGGAGTCCGCGGTCCGCGTCAAGGATCCCGGCCTGGTGAGGGCTTTCGTGCAAGCTGTACGGGAGCTGGGATGAAGGGACGCTTCGGGCCGTATGGGGGCCAGTACGTGCCGGAAACGCTGATGTCGGCGCTCGAGCAGCTGGAGGGGGCCTGGTCGGACGCCAGGGCCAATCCCGAGTTCCAGCTGGAGCTGGCGGCGCAGCGCCACGCCTTCGTGGGCCGGCCCACCCCGATCTACGCCGCCGACCGGATGGCGGCCCATTTCGGCGGCGCCGAGATCCACCTCAAGCGGGAGGACCTCTGCCATACGGGCGCCCACAAGCTTAACAACGCGCTCGGCCAGGCCCTGCTCGCCCGCCGGATGCGCAAGCGCCGGATCATCGCGGAGACTGGCGCCGGCCAGCACGGGGTTGCAACCGCCACCGTCTGCGCCCGGTTCGGCTTCGACTGCGTCGTGTACATGGGCAAGGAGGATATGCGGCGGCAAGAGATGAACGTGCGCCGGATGCGGCTCCTGGGCGCCGAGGTGCGGGAGGTGACGGCCGGCACCGCCACGCTCAAGGACGCCACTTCCGAGGCGATCCGGGACTGGGTGACCAACGTGGGCGACACCCACTACATCATCGGCTCGGCGGTGGGTCCCCACCCGTACCCGGAGATGGTCCGCGACTTTCAGCGCGTCATCGGTGACGAGGCGCGCGACCAGTACCTGGTCGCCGAGGGTCGCCTGCCCGACGCCGTCATCGCCTGCGTGGGGGGCGGTTCCAACGCGATCGGGATCTTCACCGCCTTCCTGGACGACCGCGAGGTGAGGCTGATCGGAGTGGAGGCGGCCGGCCGGGGAGTCGAGAGCGGCCTGCACGCGGCCTCGCTGGTCGGGGGTCGGCCAGGCGTGCTCCACGGGACATACTCCTACCTGCTCCAGGACGGCGACGGGCAGGTTCGGCCGACGCACTCGGTCTCCGCCGGTCTCGACTACCCCGGCGTCGGACCGGAGCACGCGCTCCTGCGCGACAGCGAGCGGGCGGAGTACGTGGCGGTCACGGACGGGGAGGCGGTGGCCGCCTTTCGCCTCTGCACCCGCCTCGAAGGCATCATGCCCGCCCTGGAGCCGGCGCACGCCCTCCACCACGCGGGCGTGGTCGCCCGCGAGCTGGGCCCGGAGGGTCGCATCCTGGTCTGCCTGTCCGGGCGGGGCGACAAGGACATGGACTCGGTCGCGGAGTACGAAGATGCGCATCTCGACTAGCCGGCTGGAGCAGGCCGTGCGATCCGAAGGCGACCTGCGCCTGATCCCCTACCTGATGGCCGGCTATCCCTCGAGGGAGCGCTCGATCGAGATCGGGCGAGGCTTCGCGACGGCCGGCGCCGCGGCCGTCGAGGTCGGCGTCCCCTTCAGCGACCCGCTGGCGGACGGCCCGGTGATCCAGCGGGCGGGCCAGGCCGCGCTGGAAGCCGGAACCACACTGAAGACCGCCCTCGAGGTGGCCGCGGCCGTGGCGGAGGAGGGCGTGCCGGTCGTTCTCATGACCTATGTGAACCCGATCCTGGCCCACGACCCCCGCCGCTTCGCGGTCGACGCCGCCGAGGCCGGCGTGGCCGGCGTGATCATCCCCGACCTGCCCGCTGAAGAGGCCCAGCCGATCGCCGGCTGGCTGCGCTCCGCCGGCCTGGACACCGTGTTCCTGGTGGCGCCCACCAGCCCGGAGTCCCGGATGCGCAGCATCTGCGAGGCCAGCTCCGGCTTCGTCTACTGCGTCACGCTGACGGGAGTGACGGGCGCACGCGCGGAGCTGGCGGCCGGACTGCGCGAGCTGCTCGGCCGGGTCCGGGCGTCCACCGACCTGCCGATCGCGGCCGGCTTCGGCATCTCGCGGCCCGACCACCTGCACAGCCTCCGCGGCGAGGCGGACGCTGCGGTAGTGGCCAGTGCGCTCGTCAACGAGGTGCATGAGGGGCGCGACCCCGGGCCCCTGTTCGAGGAGCTGGTCGCGGCATGTCGGTGAGAGGTATCCGGGGCGCCACCACCGCCGCCCTCAACGAGTCGCACGCCATCGTGGAGGCGACCGAGGAGCTGCTGCGCGAGCTGATCGTCCTGAACGGGGTCGACGTCGAGGAGGTGGCCTTCGCCTATTTCACGACCACCCCCGACCTCGACGCCGAGTTCCCGGCCCTTGCCGCGCGCCGGCTGGGCTGGGTCGATGTGCCCCTGCTCTGCGGCCACGATCTCGCGGTCCAGCAGCCCAACCCGCGCGGCGTGCCCATGTGCGTCCGCATACTTCTGCTCTACAACACCGACCGCAAGCAGAGGGATATGCGGCACGCCTACCTCCGGGGAGCCCAGGCGATCAAGGCCGACTTGGACCAGATGCGAATCACCCTTCCAGGAGCCCGAAACCAGTGATCATCGTGATGTCCCACCAGGCCACTGACGCCCAGGTCGACGCGGTCGTAGAGCGAGTGAAGGAGATCGGGCTGCGGCCCGAGCTCTCGCTCGGCGAGGACCGAGCCGTGATCGGCGTCATCGGCGGCAACGCCTACGCCTACAGGGAGGCCTTCTCCCACCTGCCCGCCATCCAGGAGATCGTCCAGATCACCAAGCCCTTCAAGCTCGCGAGTCGCGAGTTCCAGCCCCGGGACACGGTGATCAACGTCGGCGGCGTCATGATCGGCGGCGACGAGCCGGTCGTGATGGCGGGGCCCTGCTCGGTCGAGAACGAGGCGATGCTGATGGAGACTGCCAAGTTCGTGGCCGCCCAGGGGGCCCGGATCCTGCGCGGCGGAGCCTTCAAGCCGCGCACCTCGCCGTACAGCTTCCAGGGCCTGGGCGAGGAGGGCCTGAAGATGATGGCGGCGGCCCGCGAGGCGACGGGTCTGCGCGTGATCAGCGAGGTCGTCACCCCGGCCGACGTCGAGCTGCTCACGCGCTACGTGGACATCCTCCAGGTGGGCACCCGCAACATGCAGAACTACGCCCTCCTGCAGGAGGTCGGACGTTCGGGAAAGCCGGTGATGCTGAAGCGGGGCATGTCCTCGACGATCGAGGAGTGGCTGCTGGCGGCCGAGTACATCCTCTCCCAGGGCAACCGCGACGTGATGCTCTGCGAGCGCGGCATCCGCACCTTCGAGACTGCCACCCGGTTCACCCTCGACCTCAACTCGGTGCCGCTGGTGCGGGAGCTGTCGCACCTTCCGATCGTGGTGGACCCCTCGCAGGGCACCGGCAAGTGGTCGCTGGTCAGGCCGATGTCGCTGGCGGCCGTGGCAGCCGGGGCCCAGGCCCTGATCGTCGAGGTTCACCCGAACCCCGACGAGGCGCTCTCAGACGGCTCCCAGTCGCTCGACTTCGAAATGTTCCGGCGCCTCATGCAGGACCTCAAACGCCAGGTCGCCGCTGGCTCAGGGCTGCCCGCCTAAGGGTTCCGAAAGGTTCCCTCCCCCTTGTCTTGTGGGGAGGGCCAGGGTGGGGGTCCGTCAAGGCAACCGGCGGTGGAGCCGGCAGGCTCGCTGCAAGGGAAACCCCTCCCAACGCTTCCCGCACGGGGGAGGGAGTCCACTAACATCGGCGGCAATCGGGTCCTTCAGAGGGCTGCGACCGCTGCCATCTCCTCCTGGCTCAGGCGCCAGGTTGACGCCTCCACGTTCGTGCGGACCTGCTCCGGGCGGCTGGCGCCCGCGATCACCGACGCCACCTCGGGCTGGCTCAGGAGCCAGCCGATGGCCAGCTCGACCAGGCTATGACCGCGCTCTGCTGCAAACGCCTCGAGGCGCTCCAGGCGCTGGAAGTTCTCGGGCGTGAGGATGCGCGTCGCAGCTGGGCTGCCCGCGAGGCGGGCGCCCTCCGGGGTCGTGCCATCGCGGTACTTGCCGGTCAGGAACCCGGAGGCCAGGGGGTAGAAGGCGATCAGGCCCAGGCCGAAAGCCCGGCACGCCGGCAGCACCTCCGCCTCGGCCTCGCGCCGGAGCAGGTTGAGGTGATGCTGGGCGCTGACCGGCCGCACCAGGCGCTCACTGCGGGCGGTCCACTGGGCGTCGGCGATCTCCCAGCCCTTGAAGTTGCTGTGTCCGTAGTAGCGGATCTTGCCCTGGCTGACCAGTTCGTCGAGCGTCTCCAGGGTCTCCAGGATCGGAGTCTCGGGGTCAGGGGCGTGGACCTGGTAGAGGTCGATGTAGTCGGTCTGCAGGCGGCGCAGGCTGCCCTCCACCGACTCCAGGATCCAGCGCCGCGAGGCCCCCTGCTGAAAGGCCAGCTCGCCCTTCGCCATGCCGAACTTGGTCGCCAGCAGCACGCCGGGCCGGCGGGGGCCGAGGATCGCCCCGATCAGCCTCTCCGACTCGCCACCCGCGTACAGGTCGGCCGTGTCGATGAAGTTCACGCCGCACTCGAGCGCCTGGTCGATGACGGCGCGCGTCTGGGCCTCGTCCAGCCGGTTGCCGAAGTTGTTGGTGCCCAGGCCGACCGCAGAGACCTGCAGGCCGGAGGCGCCGAGCCGCCGGTGCTCCATTCGCTGACGAGACTATCGGACCCGAGATCCCAAGCGCCGGTTGGCGCTAGGCCGCGCCCTCGCCGGCCGTTTTGATTTGCGTCTCGCCGGCGCCGATCGAGCGATGCAGCCAGGCAAGGGGCCGGGGCGCCCACCAGTTGAGGTCGCCCAGTAGGCGCATGATCGCCGGCACCAGCAGCATCCGGACGATGGTGGCGTCGATCACCACCGCGATCGCGAGCCCGATCCCGATCGCCTTGATCAGCACCACGTCGGCCAGGCCGAAGGCCAGGAAGACGGCGGCCATGATGGCGGCCGCCCCGCTGATCAGCCGGCCGCTCCGCTGCAGCCCCTCGGCCACCGCGCTCCGGTTGTCGCCGGTGCGCCGATACTCCTCCTGCATCCGGCTGATCAGGAAAACCTCGTAGTCCATCGACATTCCGAAGACGATGCTGAACAGGATCACGGGCACGCTGGGGTCGATCGACTGGGGCGTGAACCCGAGCACGTTCGACAGGTGGCCCTGCTGGAAGATCCAGACCAGCGCGCCGAACGACGCCGCGATCGAGAGCAAGTTCACGACCACCGCCTTCAGCGGCAGCACGATAGAGCCGGTCAGCAGGAACAGCACGAGGTAGGTGACCAGCACCACGACACCCACCGCGATCGGCGTCTTGTCGAGGATGTAGCCGATGATGTCCAGGTCGTCCGCCGTCTGGCCGGTCACCAGCACCTGACCCCCGGCGCCGACCGACTGGCCTCGGATGGCCCTCACGATGGTGCGCGCCTCGTCAGTGGTGGGCGCCTTGTTCGTGACGACGTTCAGCACGAGCAGGTTCTTGCCGCTACCCGACCTCAGGGCTTGCTGCAGCGGCTGCGGCAGCCCGGAGGCAGGTCCGGCGTAGAGGCGCTGGTAGTCCGCCTTCGTGAGCGAGGGATCCACGTTCAGGAGACTGTCGACTCGAAGGACGTTGGGCATCGACGCGACGCGCTGGCTGAGGTCGTAGGCGGCACCCACGTGCTCGCTGGTGAGGGGTGAGCTGTTGGGGTAGTAGACCACCGCGGTAACCACCGTTTGATCCTGGCCGGGGAAGTCCCTGATCAGGGTGTCGTAGCCCTGCCGGGACTCATCCCCGGGTGGCAGCTGGTCGACGTCGCCGTTGGCCAGGCGGATCGAGAGGAAAGGAATGCCGGCCAGGAGGAGGAAGCCGAGGGTGGGGAGCAGCACGACCACCGGCCGCCGCATGACCCACTCCGCCATCCCATGCCAGAAGCCGCGGGCGTCGTGTTGGTGCGGGCGGCTGAAGGGCAGCCGGACGCGGTTCACGGCGCCGCCCAGGACGCTCAGCAGCGCGGGCAGGAAGGTAAGGCCATAGAAGACGGCGACCGCCACCACGATCGTGCCCGCCGCCCCCATGGAGGCGAGGAAGGTGCCCTGGAAGAACAGCATGGCGCCCAGCCCGATGGCCACCGTGATGCCCGAGAACATGATGGAGCGGCCGGCCGTGGCAACCGCCACAGCGATGGCGTCCTCCCGGCTGCGGCCGGCGGACAGCTCGTCGCGGAACCGGTTCACGATGAAGAGCGAGTAGTCGATCGCCACCGCGAGGCCGATAAGGGTGACGATGTTCAGCGCGTACTGGGAGACGTCGGTGAAGCGGCTCAACAGGAAGGTGCCCGCGATGCCGCCCAGGATGGCGAGGATGCCCACGCCGAGTGGCAGCCCGGCCGCCACGACCGTCCCGAAGATCAGGACCAGCAGGATCAGGGTCACAGGGAGCGAGACGTACTCCGCCCGCGCCAGGTCCTGCTGAAGCGTGGTGTCGAATGCCCTGTTGATGGCGAGGGCTCCGGTCCCCTGGATGCTCAGCGTGTTCGAGCGCACCTTGGAACGCAGCTCCGGGTAGTACTTCCGAGCCACCTGCGAGCTGTCTTTCACGCCCACCTGGACGAGCACCTTGTGCGAATCCCTGGAGGTCATGCTGGCGGCGGCCGCGGCGGGGACGTCATAGGGCGTCGTGACGCCGGTCACCCGGGAGTCCGTCGTCAGCGGCTGGACCGCGGCAAGGATCGCGCTCTTGAAGGCCGCGTCGCTCGCGGTCAGCGAGCCGCTGCCGAAGATCAGGGTGAAGCCCGAGCCGGTCTTCTTCTGAGCGGGGACGATCTGCTGAGTGATGAGGCTGTTCGCGCGCTCCGCCTCGAGGCGGCCGCTCCCACTGTTGCCGCTGCTGAGCGTGCCGCCGCCCAGCACCCCGACGATCGAGGCGGCCAGGAGCACACCCGAGACGACCAGCGTGGCCCAACGCCACCGGTAAACAAAGCGGCCCCAGCGCTCAAACATGCCTACTCCTACTACTTAGAAGAAATAGCGCCGCAGGAAGGGCCGGCTCCGCCGGCCCGTCTGAGTCCTGAATACCAATCGCGCACCAAACCGTAGGTCCTCCAAAGGGAAGTAGGGTCCGGGGGAGGAACCGCAGGTTCTCCCCCCCGTCATTTCAAAGCCATGGCGGTGAGGGCGTCGACCGCCGCGTCGGCCTGGAATTCGGGATCGACGAGGTTCTGCGCGATGATGCCGATAACGGCCGCCGAGATGGCGGCCGCCAGCGCCGGTGCCTCGGCCTGGCTGCGGTCCTCGCGCACCGCGATAACGTCGCGCACGAGCGACTCGACCAGCGCGCGGTCCTGGCGCATGAAGGCGACCACCCCCGCCGCGACCGCGGGGTTGTGAAGCCCGATGCCGAGCATCTCCACGAACAGCCCGTGCACCTGGCGGTTCTCCCGGAGGTTGGACTTGAACTCGGCCAGCCGGCTCATCGCCTCGGTCCCGGGATCGCCATCGCCGCGGAGCGCCATCTGCTCGCAGCACACCGCGAGGGCGGCGACCACCAGGTCCTCCTTGGACTTGAAGTAGTAGTGGACCAGGCCGGGCGCGACGCCCGCCTCGTCCGCGATGTGCTTGACCGTGGTCGCCTCGTAGCCGTCACGGGCCAGCGCGGTGAAGGCGGCGTCGACGATGCGGGTCCGGGTCTCTGCCGGCAAATTGGTTGGTCATTCAACCAGACAGCAGGCTGCGGCGTCAAATCGGGTGTTCCTCCAACATACGGACGTGCTGATCGCCATCGCCGGGCTGGGCCTGATGGGCTCCTCGCTCGCGCTCGCCGTCCGAGCGGCCAGGCCGGACACCCGCCTGGCCGGCAGCGACCCCGATCCCGCAACTGTCGCCAAAGCGCTGGCCAGGGGCATCGTGGATGAGGCGGGTCCTCAGCTCGACCCCGAGCGGCGGGCCGACCTGGTCGTGCTGGCGGCCCCCATCCCGGCCCTGCCCGAGCTGTTGGTCTCGCTCGCCGGCCACCCGGGCGTCGTGACCGACCTGGCCAGCACCAAGGTCAAGGTGATGCAGTGGGCGGCCGCCGCCGGCGTGGACCTGGTCGGCGGCCACCCCATGTGCGGGCGCGAGCGGTCAGGCATCGACGCGGCCGACCCCGAGCTGTTCCGGGCCGCGCCCTGGATCCTCACCCGGCCGGAGCCGATCGTGATGGAGCTGGCCTCCCAGCTGGGTGCGCGACCGCTGGTGATGGACGCCGAGCGCCACGACCGGCTGGTGGCGGGGGTCAGCCACACTGCCTTCATGCTCTCGATCGCCTACGTGCTGGCCCTCTCGGGCAGTGGCGACTGGGCCGACATGAGCCGCGTGGCCGGGCCCGGCTTCCGCGACATGAGCCGGCTGGCGGCCGGCGACCCTGAGCTGTATACGGCGATCGTGAGTACGAACCGCGAGCCCCTGGCTGTCGCGCTGCGCGAGGTCGAGGCCACGATCGCCAAGCTGCGCCGGCACCTGGAGGCCGGCGACGCCCGGCTGGGCGAGCTTTTCGAGGAGGCCAAGCGGGTGCGCGACCGCTGGTCGCAAGATGCTGGCGAGCGTTAGGGGCGCCCGCCGGCTGGCGGGCGAGGTGTGGCTGCCGGGTGACAAGTCGATCTCGCACCGGGCGCTGATCCTGAACGGCGTGGCCGCCGGCGAAGCCAGCGTCCGCGGCCTGTCGGACGGCGCCGACGTGGCCTCCACGGCCGCCTGCCTGCGCGCCCTGGGGGTGGAGGTGGAGGGTTCGCGTGGTTCGCGGGTGCGGGGGGTCGGGCTGGAGGGTCTGCGGCCGCCTCCCGGGCCGCTCGACTGCGGCAACTCCGGCACGACGATGCGGCTGCTGGCGGGCCTGCTCGCCGGCCAGTCATTCCGCACGACGCTGGTCGGCGACGAGTCGCTGTCGCAGCGCCCGATGGAGCGGGTCGCCCAGCCGCTCCGGATGATGGGCGCCACAGTGGAGACGGCACCCCTCCGGGTGGGGGGCGCGAGCCGCCTCAAGGCGATCGAGCACGTGAGCCAGGTCGCCAGCGCCCAGGTCAAGTCGGCGCTGCTTCTGGCCGGGCTGTATGCCGACGGTGAGACGCGGGTGACGGAGCCGGCGCAGTCCCGCAACCATACCGAGCTGATGCTTGAGGCGATGGGAGCGCCGGTCCTGGTGGACGGGCTGACCGTCTCGATCCGGCGGACCGCGCGGCTGCGGCCGCTGGATGTGACCGTCCCCGGCGACCTCAGCGCCGCGGCCTTCTGGCTGGTCGCGGCCGGACTCCACCGCAGCGCGCAGCTGCGGCTGCAGGCCGTTGGTGTCAACCCGACCCGCTCCGCACTCCTGGACGTCCTGGGCGGGATCGGGGTGCCGATCCAGCTCACGAACGAGCGGCTGGAGGGCTGCGAGCGGGTCGCGGACCTGGAGGTCGGCTCGGCCGCCGAACTGCGAGCGCTGACCGTCGAGGGCGCCGCGGCGGCCTCGCTGATCGACGAGCTGCCGGTCCTTGCCGTCGCGGCCTGCCTGCTGCCAGGCGTGAGCCGGATCACGGGCGCCGGCGAGCTGCGGGTCAAGGAGTCCGACCGGGTGGCCGCCATGGCGATGGGCCTCAGCGCGATGGGGGCGGACGTGACCGACCTGGCGGATGGCTGGGAGATCAAGGGCCCCCGCCCCCTCGAGGGCGCCCGGGTGGACTCCCGAGGCGACCACCGGGTGGCGATGGCTCTGGCGGTCGCGGGCACGCTGGCCGACGGCACCACCGAGATCGAGGGAGCCGAGTCGGTGGGCATCTCCTACCCCGGCTTCTGGGACGCGCTGGACCGCCTTTGCTCAACCTGACCACGGAGCTGGACTTCGCCTTCATCGCGCTGGAGCTGCACGAGCTCGAGGTCCGCGCGCCGGTCCCGGACTTCGACGCCGAGGTGGCCGACGCCGAGACCGCCGGGCGGGCGGGCAGCGTCGGTGACCCCACCGCAGCGCGGGCGCTCTACCGCAGGTTCGGCACCGATCCGACCAAGGTCCGGCCGAGCTCGGAAGCGCTGCTGCGCCGTGTGAAGAAGGGCGACCGCCTGCCGCGCGTCAACTCGCTGGTGGACGTCGCCAACGTGGTCTCGCTGTGCCTCCAGGTCCCGATCGGCCTGTATGACCTGGACCTGGTCGAGGGCCCGCTGGAGATCAAGCTGGGGCTGCCCGGCGAGGGCTACGAGGGGATCCGCAAGGAGCGCGTGAACGTGGCCGGCCGGATCTGCGTGGCGGACGCTTTCGGACCGTGCGGCAACCCCTCCTCGGACTCGGCCCGGACGATGATCACCACTGCGACGGAGCGGGCGGCCTGGATATTCTTCCTGCCCGTGGCCATGTCCGACCTGCACCGGACCTTCGAGCTGGTGGCCGAGTACGGGCGCGGGCTGGCGCGAGTGCTTTGATCGCCATCCTGGGCGGGGGGGTGGCGGGCCTGGCGCTCGCCCGGGCGCTCGCGCTGCGCGGCCGCCGGGACGTCGTGGTCTTCGATCTGCTGCCGATCGGCTCGGGCTCCACAGGGAAGGCGCTCGGCGGCTTCCGGACCCAGCACGGAAGCCCGCTCAACATCGCCCTCTCGCTGGCCGCCCGCCCGTTCTTCGAGTCGCGCGCCGACCGCATCGACTTCCAGCCCACCGGCTACCTCTACCTGGCCACCGACGAGGCGGCGGCCGGCGAGCTGCGGCGGCGGGCGCAGCTCCAGCAAGAATGCGGCCTTCCAGTGGAGCATCCGCAGGCCCGCGCGGTCGTGCCCTTTCTGGATGATGGCGACGTCGTTGAGACCAACTACTGCGCGCTGGACGGCGTCTACCGGCCGCTGCGGATCCTGGAAGCGCTGGTGGAGGAGGCACGCGCCGCCGGGGCCGATGTCCGCTACGTGGCGGAGGCGCGGCCTGAAGACCTCGCCGAGACGGTCGTTGTCGCGGCCGGCATCTGGTCCCGCAAGGTGGGGGAGGAGCTGGGCGTCAGGCTTGCCATCGAGCCGCTGGAGCGCGGGATCTTCGTGGTCGGCCCCTTCGGCTGGCTGGCGGGGCCCACCCCGGTCACCCTGGACGTGCCATCCGGCTACCACTTCCGCGAGCGCGACGGCCGGCTGCTCGTCATCGGCCCCGGCGACCAGCACTCCTGGGACCGCTTCCGGGACTGGTTGGCGATCCGGGCGCCGCGGGCCGCGGTCGAGCGGCCGGAGGGGCATTGGACGGGCTTCTACGAGATGACGGCCGACCACCATCCGCTGGTGGGCGAGACGGAGCGACCCGGCGTGTGGGCCGACTGCGGCTTCAGCGGGCACGGCGTGATGCACGCGCCGGCGATCGCGGAGTCGCTGGCGGCCATGATGCTGGGCGAGACGCCGCCCGTCGATATCGCCGCCTTGACCCCGCTTCGCACCGAGCCGCTGGTGGACATGACGCAGCTCTGATGCCGGGCCCCTTCACCGAGCACGTGCTCTGCGTCACCCGGGCCGACATCTTTCCCGACGGGGCCTGGCATGGCTTCATCGACCAGGGCCTGGAGCGCTATCAGCAGGTGATCCGCGAGCAGTCGTTCTTCATGCCCCGAGCGGACGTCGAGGACGACCCCGCCTACCAGCAGATCATCCCTTACGTCGTCTTCCGGCACGGCGACCGCTACCTCCTCACCCGGCGTCTCAAGGCCTCCTCGGAGAAGCGCCTCCGCCAGCAGTACTCGCTGGGGGTGGGCGGCCACATCAACCCCGGCGACCTGGAGGGAGGCGACCCCATCAACGACGGCCTGAAGCGGGAGTGGGAGGAGGAGGTGGTCTACGGCGGCCACTTCGAGGCCCGGATGCTGGGCCTGATCAACGACGAGTCGGCCCCGGTATCGAAGGTGCACGTGGCGGTCGTCTTCCTGGTCGACGGCGACTCGCCCGAGATCGCGATCCGGGAGACCGACAAGCTGGCCGGCGAGCTGCTGACCCTGTACGAGATGCGGATCCACTACCTCGAGATGGAGTCCTGGTCGCAGATGGTGTACGACCGCCTGGCGGGGGGTGCCGGCCGGGCTTCATCCCGGCTTAGCGGGGGATGAAGCCCATCCGCTCGTACATCACGCGGAGGGTGGGCTCCGCGGTCGCGGCGGCCTTGCCGGCTCCCTCCCGCAGCAGTCGCTGCAGCTCGCCAGGGTCGGAGCGCAGCTCCTGGTAGCGGGTTCGGATCGGCTCGACGACGCTGACCACCGCGTCGGCGACTGCATCCTTGAAGGGCCCGTAGCCCTGGCCGTCGAAGCGCTCCTCGATCGTCTGCATGGGCTCCCCGGTGGCGACCGACATGATCTCGACCAAGTTCGAGATCCCCGGCTTGTCAGGGCTCCGGCGGACCTCGCGCCCGGAATCGGTGACAGCCGAGCGGAACTTCTTGCGGATCACGTCCGGCGGATCCACGAGCAGGATCGTGCCCTGGGGCGTGCCCCCCGTGGTGGACATCTTCCGGGTCGGTTCCTGAAGGTCCATGATCCTGCCGCCCGCCTCCGGGTACTGGCCGCGAGGCACCTTGAACGTCGGCCCGAAGCGCGCGTTGAAGCGCTCCGCGAGGTCGCGGGTGAGCTCCAGGTGCTGTTGCTGGTCTTCGCCGATCGGGACCACGTCGGTCTGGTAGAGGAGGATGTCGCCAGCCATCAGGACGGGGTAGGTGAACAGGCCGCTGGTCACCGAGGCCTGGATCTCCGATTTGTCCTTGAACTGGGTCATCCGGCGCAGCTCGCCCATCGTCGCCACGGCGCCCAGCAGCCATGCCGCCTCGGGGTGGGCGCTGACGTGGCTCTGGGCGAAAACGGTGGAGCGGCTGGGGTCGAGGCCGGCGGCGAAGAGCATGGCCGCCAGGTCGATGCAGCGGTCGCGGAGCTCGTCCGGGTCGTAGGCGACGGTGATCGAGTGGAGGTCGACGATGCAGAAGAAGGCCTCGCCCAGCTCCTGGGTCGCGACGTACTGGCGGAAGCCCCCGCTGTAGTTGCCGAAGTGCTTGACGCCGGTTGGCTGGATGCCCGAGAAGATCCTCAAGGTCCGACGATTATCCCGAACCCGGCGCTCGCGGGGACGGCGGGACCCGCTCCGGCCAGGTGCTAGGTTTGCCGGGTGCGCTACGTCGAGGTGGGCGGAGCACGGATGTCGGCCATCGGTCTGGGCACCTGGCAGTTCGGCTCTTTCGAGTGGGGCTACGGCGAGGGCTACGCCAGCCGCATCGCGGGGACCCTGGTGCAGCGAGCGCTGGACCTGGGGATCAACCTGATCGACACGGCCGAGATCTACGGTTTCGGGCGCTCGGAGAAGATCGTCGGCGAGGCGGTCGGCGCCCGCCGTGAGGAGGCTTTCCTGGCGACCAAGATCTTTCCCGTGCTCCCCCTGGGAAGCGTCGTGGGCTGGCGGGCGCGCGCCAGCGCCCGGCGCCTCCGCACCGACCGCCTCGACCTCTACCAGCTGCACTGGCC
>DHIW01000073.1:0-37409 GCA_002404015.1 Chloroflexi bacterium UBA4736 | reverse complement strand
CGACCTCTACCAGCTGCACTGGCCGAGCCCGCACGTGCCGCTCGCCAGCACCATGGCCGGGATGCGCCGGCTGACGGAGCGCGGGCTGGTTCGCCATGTCGGCGTCAGCAACTACTCGCTCGAGCGCTGGCAGGCGGCGGAGGCCGCGCTGGGGGCGCCAGTGCTCAGCAACCAGGTCCAGTTCAGCCTCGTCCACCGTAGCCCCCAGTTCGACCTGGTCCCCTACGCGCAGGGGCAGGGCCGGGTCGTGATCGCCTACAGCCCGCTCGCCCAGGGCCTCTCTCGGGCCGGTACGACGGGGAGCACCGCCCGGCCGGCCGGGTCCGCCGGTTCAACCCCCTGTTCGCCCCGGACAGCCTGGAGCGAGCGAAGCGGCTGGCCGACGAGCTCGAGGAGGTGGGCCGGCCCCATAGTGCGACGCCCTCCCAGGTGGGCCTGGCCTGGCTGATCCGGAAGCCCAACGTGATCGCCATCCCGGGCGCCAGCACGGTCTCCCAGGTCGAGCAGAACGCCGCAGCCGCCGACCTCGAGCTCAGCGAGGAGGACGACGAGCGGTTGGAGGATGCCGCCGATCGCTTCTGGGCGCCTTAGGGTCCTGTCTGGCCGCCGGCGGCGACCGGCAAGCGCACCGTGAACATGCTGCCTTTGTCGGGGGTGCTGCTGGCTTCGATGCGGCCGCCCATGAGGCCCACAAGCTGGCGGCTTAGCGGCAGCCCCAGCCCGGTCCCTTCGTGGGTCCGGTTGCGGCCGCTGTCGACCTGCGTGAATTCCTCGAAGATGCGCTGCAGCTGGTCGGCCGGGATGCCGATTCCCGTGTCCTCGACGCTGAAGCCGGCGGATTCCACGCCCGGCTGGACGGCCACGCAGACCCGGCCCCCCTCGGGGGTGAACTTGATGGCGTTGGAGAGCAGGTTCCAGACGACCTGGGCCAGCCGCCGCTCGTCCGCGTATACCTTGCAGGGCTGCCCCGGCGCGGGCATCTGGAGGTCCAGGTGCTTCTCGTCGGCGAGCGGGCGGATGCGGGCGAGGGTGTCCTCCAGCACCTGCTCCAGGTCGACATCGGCGAACTCGAGGTCCATCTGGCCGGCTGCCACCTTGGAGAGGTCGAGGACATCGTTGACCAGCGCCAGCAGGTGGCCGCCGCTGGACCTGATGTTCTCGACATAACGCTTCTGGCGGTCGCTGAGGGGCCCACCGGAGCCGGTCTGGAGGAGCTGGGCGAAGCCGAGGACGGAGTTCAGCGGGGTCCGCAGCTCGTGGCTCATCGCGGCCAGGAAGCGGGATTTGGCCTCGCTCTCCTTGCGGCTGGCCTCGGCCTGCCGCACCCCGGTGACGTCGATCATGCTGGTGACGATCCGCGCCACCTCGCCCTTGGCGTCCAGCTGGGGCACGCAGTCGAGCTGGAGCCACATCTCCTCCTCGCCCCGCGAGTAGCGGATGACCGCAAGGACGGGTTTCCGGGTCTGGATGGCGATGTTCGATGGCGAGGTTGCCGGCGTCACCGGCGACCCATCCTCGTGCGATCGGCTCCAGCCGGCCCGGCTCAGGCCGGGCAGATGCCCGGGAATGTCCTCCCGCTCGACTCCCAGGATGGTGGCCGCAGCCGGGTTGGCGTCGATGATGATGCCATCCCGGTCCTGGACGATGACGCCGCAGTTGACGCTCTCGAAGAGGGTCCGGAACTCAGCCTCGGAGCTGGCCAGGCTCTTGTGGAGCCGAGCCGCCTCGATCGCCGGCACGACCTGGGAGCCGACCATCGAAAGCACCTCGGCATCCTCATAGGTGAAGTTGCGGGGGGTGCTGGAGTCGACGCACAGCGCGCCCACTCGCTGCAGACCGCTGAATAGTGGAACCGCCACCGTGCTCTGGATCTCTGAGTCATCAGGCACCCGGCTGCGCCACGACTGGTAGTTGGCGACGATCAGCGGCCGGCCGGTCTTGAACGCCACGCCCACGGCGCCCTCACCGGGAACCACGGACAGCCTGTCGCCGATCGGCCCGGTCAGGCTGGTGAGCACGCCGGTCGTGGGCTCCAACCAGACGAAGACCGCCTTGTCGCCACGGAGCATCTCGGTCGCCTTCGCGACCGCGAGCGTCGCGATCATCGCTGGGTCCAGCAGGCCGCTGGCGTCTGCCGCCAGCTGGTGGAGAGCTCGCATCCTCTCCTGTTGCGCCTGGCGCTCCTCGGTGAGGCGGGCTGCCTCCAGGGCGGGCGCCACCTGGGCCGCCAGCAGCGTGAGCATGCGGATCTGGGCGGCCGTGTAGTGATGTGGCCTATAGGTGGCGACCGCGATGGCCCCGACTGGCCGTTGGCCCACCAGGAGGGGCACCGCCATGGCCGTCTGAACCCCTTCCTCGGTGGCCCAGCCCAGGGCGGTCGCGGACCCCGAGTAGTTGTCGACCACCACCGGGCGGCTCTCCTGGAAGGCGCGGCCCAGAGTGCCCTCGTCCGGGCCGATCGTGAGCAAACGCTGGATTGCGTGGTCGTCGTTCGTGGCGAGCAGCCGGAGCCGGCCGTCGGCCGAGTCCCAGAACCGGAGGACGGCGCTGTCCACACCGAGCAGGTCGCGGGCATGGTCGACGGTCAGCTTCGCCAGCCCCTCCGCGTCGAAGACCCCGCTGGCCGCTACGGCCACCTCATGCAGGGCGCGGAGCTCGCGCACCTGGCCCTCACGCTCTTTCAGCAGGCGCGACGCCTCCAGTGCCGGGGCAACCTGGGCCGCCAGCAGGCTCAGCAGGGCGACGTCCTCGGGCGTGAAGACGCGGGCGACCATCGACATCACGCCGAGGGCCCCGATCGGCCGGTCCACCACCATGAGAGGCACGGCCATGACGCTGGCCTGGCCGCGCTCGACCGCCGAGGCGACGGCGTCGGGGTGGTTGGCGTAGTCGCTGGCGACGACCGGCGCCTGGTCGACGAACGCCCGGCCAACCAGCCCCTCGCCGGGCTTCACGACCGAGTTGCCGGGGCCGAGCGGGTCGTTTTCGGAGAGCCGCCGGATCATGCCGTCCTCGGGGTCGAACATGTACAGGAAGCCGCTGTTGACGCGCAGCAGGTCGCGGGCTCGGTCCACTGCGACCTGGCCCAGCTCAACTGGCGAGTGGTTGCCGCTGGCCGCCTGGGCGACCTCCTGGAGCGTGCGGAAGACGCGCAGCTGGATCTCGCGCTCAGCCGCCAGCCGGGCGGCCTCGAGTGCCGGCGCCACCTGGGCGGCGTACCCGGCCAGCACCTCCGCGTCCTGCCGGGTGAAGCGGCGCGCGGAGTAGGTGGCGACCACCATGGCGCCCACCGCCTGCTCGCCATTGAGAAGCGGCACCGCGATGATCGACTTGATGCCCTTGACCACCGATTCCGAGACCGCGCCAGGCCAGGACTCATAGTCTTCGATCAGCACGGCCCGCCGCTCCTGGAAGGCCACGCCGAGGGCCCCCTCTCCCGGCCGGACGGGTGTGCCGTCCGAGAAGGTGGGATCGGACCGGTAGAGCTGGGGCAGGGTGCCGGACTTCTCGTCCCAGCTGTGGACCAGCCCGATGTCGAACTGCAGTCGCTCCCGGGCCTGGGTGAGCGCGATCTCGGCGACCTGGGCAGGGTCCAGTGCCCCCGCTCGCGCGCGTGTGGCCAGTTCCGGTGTCCGGGGCATCCCGACTAGGATGGCGCGCCTCTGCGTGCTGCGTGCAGGCGGGGGGTGGTCGGGGCGGCGTCGGCCGAGCGTCAGATCGGGTTCAGAGGACGGGCCCTGGCGGCCTGGCCGAGTCGGTCCACACCCAGCCGATCTTCGACGGCGGCCAGCAGGGAGTAGTGGTCGTAGGCGCGCTCGAGGCTGTGAACTGTCTCCCCCGGGGCGATCACAAGGGCCGGCACCAGGTTCCGGCTCGAGCCGTCATCCTCGTCCCACACCACGTACAGGACGCCGCCCTGCCGCCAGGCGTCGCTTGCGAGGATCTTGGGGACCAGGACCTGCAGGAACCGGTCGCCCTCGGAGACGGCGCAGTCGTGGGTGTCGTGGCACAGATCGGGGGTTATCCACGCGAAGCGGGGCACGGCCGCGGCCGGGCCGGCGAGGTCCTGGTCGAGACTGGTGAGTCGCACCACAGCCGGTGGACAGGCGCCACCGAAGTACGCGAACGGGTTGTGCTTGAGCGCGTACGGATACGGGCTGTCGGTGCAGCCCGCCGTCATGCCCTCCATGTACGCCTTCCAGGGGACGCCGGCCCCGGTGAGCTGATACCCGATGCCCCCCGCGGGCAGACGGTGATAGCCGTCGTCCGTGATGCCGAAGGTCGAGCCGCCGGCCAGGGCCAGGTAGTTGGGCAGGCTGGGGTGGGAGACGGCGTGGTAGCCGGTCGCGACCTGGTACTGCGCGGCGAGCTGCGCGGTGTAGGGCGCGGCCATCGCCTCGCTGTAGGACTTGTTCTCCATGACTATCAGGAAGACGTGGGAGAGCGGCGTCGGGGAGCCGGGTGCGGCCGCCGTGGCTTGGGCCGGCGGGGCCGGGGTTGCCGGCGGCGACGGGCGAGCCTGACCCGCGCCGGAAGCACAGCCCGCCTGAAGCAGCAGCAGCACCAGGACCGGAAGCGCCGCCCTCATGGGCTCAGCATGGCGCCAGGGGCGTCATTGCCCAGGTGACCTAAAGCGGCGCGGGCGTGCCCACGTGGCGGTGGGCGAAGTCCAGCTGGGCCTCCATCTGCCGGATCTGCTCGTCGGTGACCAGCGAGGAGTGGCCCGCCGCGAACTCGTAGAACTCGTTGGGCTTGCCCAGCTCCTGGAGGCGGCGGAGGTAGTTCTCGATCTGCCGGATGGGGCAGCGCGGGTCGTTGCGGCCGGCCAGGATGAGGACCGGGACGCGCACCCGCTGCACGTATGTGATCGGCGACCGCTCCTGGTAGAAGTCCGGCCGCTCCGCCGGGGAGCCGCCGAACAGCGCCCGATCGTACGCCTTCAGCGGCTCCATCTCGTCCTCGTACTCGGCCACGGAGTCGGCCACCGGCACGATCGCGATGCCCAGGTCCCAGGCCTCCGGCTGGGTGCCGAGGCCCAGGAGGGTCAGGTAGCCGCCCCAGGAACCGCCGCTGAGGACGATCGGCTGGGGGCGGGCCACGCCGCCCGCAACCAGGTGCTCGCGGACCGCCAGGATGTCCTCCAGCTCGGTCAGGCCGGGGCTCCTCTCGAGCGCGTCGCGCCACTCGCGCCCGTACCCGGAGCTGCCGCGGTAGTTCACGAGAGCCACCGCGAACCCGTGGTCGACCCAGGCCTGGACACGCGCCGAGAAGGCGTCCCGGTCGTGCGCCTGGGGCCCGCCGTGGACCAGGAACAGCGTGGGGTGGGGGGGCGGGCCCTCGGGCTCGACCAGGAAGCCGTGGACCGGTCCGACCTGGAGGTCGCGGTAGGGCCGGCCCGCCGGCGCCGGCTCGCCAGGCGGCTGCAGCAGCACCTCGCGGTCCCTCATCACCGAGGGCGGCCGAGCGCCGCTGCTGAAGGAGTACCAGAGCTCGCCGTCGGCCCGGACGCGGGCCCCGCCGATCGTGCCGGGCTCCGTCTCCAGCGGGTGCAGCGTGTCCGTCTCGAGGTCGTATCGGTAGAGCTCGCTGCGGCCGCGGTGGTCGTGGCTCAGAAGGAGCGCCCGGGCGTCCGGGTACCAGGCGGCGGAGACGTCGCCAGGCAGCTCGTAGCTCAGCTCGCGCACGTCGGCGGCCGGAGGCGACCAGACCGACGGCCGGCTCAGGCCGGTCCGCTCGTGGACAACCAGGAGCCGCTGGTCGCCTTCGACCGGCGACCAGGCGCCGGCCCCCAGGCCTCGCCCGGGGCCGTCCCAGAGCTCGGCCAGGGGGCGGCCCGAGAGGTCCAGCACGCGAACGGCGGGGTGGCGGCTGTCGCCGTGCTCCGAGTGCTCGATCGCGAGCAGCGACTCGTCGCGCGCCAGCCCGGCGACGGTGGCGCTCTCGGGGTGCTCGTAGAGCAGTTCGCTGACCGAGCCCGCGGCGCGGTGGATCCGCGTCCCGCCGTCGTCAGACGAGCCGATCACCGCAAAGCCGCGGGCCAGGGCGAGGCCGGCGCCGTAGGCGGCCGGGAGGTTCGGGGCGGCGGGCTCCGAGGGACCCCCGGCGAAAGGCTCCACCCGCCAGACGCCGTGCTCGCTGCCGCGGTCGTCGTCGAACCACCAGATGCGCTCTCCCGGCGGCTCCAGGGCGGCGCGGGTCGTGCCCTCGGGCCGGTCGGTGACCTCGCGCTGGCTGCCCGCGGCGCGGTCCCAGGCGTAGACCTCCGTCTTGCCGCTGCCGTTGGACGTGTAGAGCAGGCGCTCGGGGGCCAGCCGGGCCCAGCTGGGGAGCGAGAGGGAGGCGGCGCGGTAGCGCCGCCTCCAGTTCGCCTCGGCCACCAGCCGAGTCTAGGTGCTGGTCTGGCTGCCCGTTGTCGAGACGGTGCCGGTCTCCACGGTCGGCAGCTTGAGGACCGGGTTCGAGATCGCCAGCGTCGACGGGGTCTTATCCTGGAGGTAGGTTGGGGAGTCCACCTGGGCCAGGTCGAGGCGAAGCGAGTGCCCGCCTTGCAGCGTCCAATCGTTGCCGTAGAAAGGCAGCCGCAGGGTCCCGATGAGGGGGTCGGGGTTGCGGGAGTCCAATGGGCTGGGGTCGACGCGGTACGCGCCCCGGGTCACCAGCGTGGCGCTGCCGTCGGGGCCGACGTCCCAGAGCCTGGCGACCAGGCTGGCCGTGAGTCCCGTCAGCGTGTAGGGCACGTCCACCTCGCCCAGGCCGGCGTATCGCCGAGACTGCTGGAGGGGCAAGGAGGTCCCGGAGAAGCGGCCCGGGAAGGTTTGGAGGAGCGAGGTCTTGCAGGCGTCGCTGTGCGTGAGGTTGGTCAGCACCGCGTCGGTGTTGGGACTGTCCGGGTCGCCGCTGCCCGAAGCCTGGGTCAGCGCGTCGGCTCCGGTGTAGGCCACGTTGAGAGAGCCGTTCGCGAGGCCCTCCGGAGTCGAGGCCGTGATGTCGCTCCCGGCGGCCGGCTGGCTGGGGCACGTGGTCTGCTGGCTCGTCACGACCGTCTGCCGGCGGTGGCTGCCCGGGTTGAGGTTGGCCTGCAGGAACTGCCAGGCCTGGTCGTTCAGGCGCTGCCAGGCGTCGCTCTTGTTCTGGGCCCGGGGATGCCCGATGTCGGCCGTCGCCACCGCGACCGGCCAGAGCGGGTCGAGCCGCTTCAGATACTTGAACTGGCGGAACGACTCGACCGGCGGGAAGAGGTCGTCCGTCCAGCCCGAGATGGAGAACACCGCCGTCTCGTGGCCGGACGCCCGCTGGGCGGCCCAGCCCGATGCCTGGTAGTAGGAGCCCCGGTAGACCGTCAGGCCGCGGCGGATCTGGCGCACGATCGGGTCGGCGGCCAGGTAGGGGTCGGCCGCCCCCCGGACGAACCAGGCGTCGGTGCTGACAGGGCCGTCGCCCGCGGGTGGCGGCGACTCCTCCTGCGAGTACGGCGCCACCTCCAGGTGGGTGAACCGGCCGTTGGTGCTGCCAAGGGCGAAGAAGGCGCTCTCGTAGCTCTGCTTGGGCACCCCGAAGGGGTTGTCGTCGGCCTCGCGGTTGCTCGGCTGGCCCTGGGCGGCCTGGTAGATATCGGTGAGGTTGGGGCCGCCACCGTGGCCGTTGGGGGCCAGGCTGTAGGCGAGGTCGGTCCAGGGGTACTTGGGCACGGCGACCTGGAGCGTCAGCACAGGCAGCCCGGGGAATATCCGGTGCGGGAAGTTCCAGACGGGCTGCGAGGCCTGCAGCCAGCTCTCCCCGCCCCCGTAGGAGCCGCCGGTCACGGCCACGCGCTGCCGGTCCAGGTTGGGGAACGCGCGGGCCGCCAGCGCCGCCAGCCACTGGGTGTCACGGATCTCGAACTCGCGGCTCTTCAGGTGAATCGCGGCGTAGGGGTCGGCGGGGCTGGCGGAGGTGCCACCCGGCGTCGCCGGCTGGTCGCCGCTGCCCGGGTTGGGGTCGTCGAAGCCGCGCGCGGTGTAGTTCAGGACGTAGAAGCCGTGCACGGCGAACCAGTGGTTGTTCCAGTGCCACTTGTCGGCCCCGTCGGCGGTGTCGGTGAGCGACTCCCACTCGTGCTTGTTGTTGCCGAAGCCGTGGAGCATGGCGATCAAGGGGTGGGGGGCTGATGTTCCGGCCATCGGCAGCGTGAGGTCGGCGTCGAGCCTGGTGCCGTCGAAGCTGGGCACCTCGCCCGAGCAGATCCTGAGGTCACCGTAAACCGGGCACACGGTGTCGAAGGTGGGCGGGGCGGCGGCCTGGGTGGGCGTAGCCACCAGGGCCGGCAGCAGGGCCAGGAGCACGGCGAGCTTGCGCATGCGTAATCCTCAAACGGGGCTGGTGGACTATCACATAAGGTAGCGATCGGGCGGCGGCTTGTAAATGCGGCGAGTTCGAGCCGCACTCTGGACGGCCGTAAACTGGTGCGTCTATGTCCCACGTGGAGGGGCTGCGCTGCCGGGAGTGCGGAACCGAGTACGAGCTGAAGCCGACGCACGTCTGCGAGATGTGCTTCGGGCCGCTGGACGTCGTCTACGACTACGCGGCGATCAAGAAGCGCATCTCGCGCGACTCCATCGCGGCCGGGCCGCCCTCCATGTGGCGGTACCGGGACCTGCTGCCGCTCGAGGATGAGGCCCCGATCGTGACCCTGGGCGAGGGCTTCACGCCGCTCGTCAAGGCCGATCGCCTGGGTGCCGAGCTGGGCCTCAAGAACCTCTACCTGAAGAACGACACCATGAACCCCACCAACTCCTTCAAAGACCGGGTGGTGTCGGTCGCGGTGTCCTGGTCGCGGGCCCATGGCTTCGAGACGATCGGCTGCGCCTCGACCGGCAACCTGGCCAACTCGGTGGCCGCCTACGCGGCGCGGGCGGGGCTCGAGTGCTACGTCTTCATGCCGGCCGACACCGAGCCGGCCAAGATGGTCTCGACCGGTGTTTTCGAGCCCAACCTGGTCTCCGTCCACGGCAACTACGACGAGGTCAACCGGCTCTGCAGCCAGCTCGTCGAGGAGTTCCCATGGGCCTTCTGCAACATCAACGTGCGCCCCTTCTACGCGGAGGGCTCCAAGACCCTGACCTTCGAGACGGCCGAGCAGCTCGGCTGGCGCCTGCCTGACGAGATCATCGTCCCGATCGCGTCCGGCTGCCAGTTCGTGCGCCACCGGCGGGCCCTCTCGGAACTCCTCGACATGGGCCTTGTGCAGGGTTCCGAGGACAGGCTGCCCGCCCTTACGGGAGCCCAGGCATTGGGCTGTGCGCCCGTGTACAACGCCTGGACGGCGGGCACCGACCGGGTGACGCCGGTCCGGCCCAACACCATCGCCCGCTCCATCGCCATCGGCAACCCGTCCGACGGGACGTACGTGGTCCGGATCGCGCGGGAGACGGGCGGGGTTGTGGAAGCGGTATCCGAGACTGAGATCGTGGACGCCATGCGGCTGCTGGCCCGGACCGAAGGGATATTCACAGAGACGGCGGGCGGCGTGACTGTCGGGGTGCTGGCGAAGCTGGCGCGGGCCGGCCGCTGGCGGGGCGACGAGACGATCGTGGCCTACATCACCGGGCACGGGCTGAAGACCGCCGACGTGCTGGCCGGCCCGGAGGCGGACCTCCGCCGCGTGGAAATAGAGCCGACGCTGCGGTCGTTTCGCGAGAAGGTGCAAGTTTAACCTTTTAGTCAGGAGATCCCGATTTGCCGCAGTTTCGAATCCCCGGCCCGCTCCGGACCCTGAGCGGGGGTGAGTCCGTCGTCCCGGTCGTGGCCGGCGACCTGAGGAGCGCCATCGACCAGCTGGACAGCAAGTTCCCCGGCTTCAAGGGGCGCCTGCTCGACGACGAGGGCGAGCCCCGCCAGTTCGTGAACCTCTTCCTGAACGACGAGGACGTCCGGCTGGGCGAGGGCCTCGACTCCAAGCTCGCCGACTCCGACGAGATCGCGATCGTGCCGGCGGTGGCCGGGGGCTAAGCTCTTCCCATGGCCCGCCTGCGGGTCCGGCTCACGTTCGCTCGCGAACTGGTCACCGAGCCGGTCATCCACGAGGTCGGAAAGCGCTTCGAGGTGGTCACCAACATCCGACGCGCGGACGTGACCCACGACGCGGGCTGGGTTGTGCTCGAGCTGACCGGCGAGGACGCCGAGCTCGAGCGGGCCGTGGACTTCCTGACCTCCCGCGGCGTGCGGGTGGACCCAGCCGAAGGGGACATGGTCGACCAGTAGAAGCTGGGGAGGAACCTGCGGTTCCTCCCCAGTACCCTTCCTCCCTTGCAGGACTTATTGAGTTGGTGCGCGTCTTGAATTCAGGACTCAAACAGCCTGGCGGAGCCAGGCCTTACCGCCACGCCTTGGCTAGATGTCTGGGGAAGAACCTGCGCGCCATGGCTTCGAGCCCGCGCATCATTGGTCCCCGATGAAGGTCGCGGTCGCGCTCTCCGGCGGGGTCGATTCGTCGGTCGCCGCGGCTCTGCTCCGGGAGCAGGGTCACGACGTCGTCGGCGTCACGCTCCAGCAGTGGCCGCGGGCGGACGAGTCGGAGGCGCTGCGCCACGGCGGCTGCTGCTCGCTCTCGGCCGTCGAGGACGCGCGCCGCGTCGCGGCGGTGCTGGGCATCCCCTACTACGTCTGGAACCTCGAGCGGGAGTTCGGGGAGCGGGTGATCGCGCCCTTCCACGACGCCTACCTGAACGGCCGCACCCCCAACCCCTGCCTGCGCTGCAACGCCTTCGTCCGCTTCGACCTGATGCTGGCGCGGGTGCTCGACCTGGGCTTCGACGCGCTCGCCACCGGCCACTACGCCCGGATACTGGACGGCTCCGACGGGCCGGAGCTGCACGAGGCGCTCGACCCCGCCAAGGACCAGTCCTACATGCTCTACACGCTCGACCGCGCCCGCCTGGCGCGGATCGTCTTTCCCCTCGGCGAGCTGGCCAAGCCGAGGGTGCGCGAGTTGGCGCGCGGCTTCGGGCTGCCGGTTGCGGAGAAGGCTGAATCCATGGAGATCTGCTTCGTGCCCCGCGGTGAGACGGCCGCCTACCTGGCGCGCCGGCTGCCGGTCGCGGCGGGCGCCGTGGTGGACGAGGGGGGGCGCGAGCTCGGCTCCCACCGGGGCACGGCCCTCTACACCGTGGGCCAGCGCAGCGGCTTCGGCCAGCTGAAGGAGGCCGGTCCCTGGTACGTGACGAAGGTGGACGCTGAGGCCAACCGGATCGTGGTGGGGCGCCGGTCGGAGCTGGCCAGGACCGAGGTGGAGCTGGAGGACGTGACCTTCATCGACGGCTCTGCTCCCGACCGGCTTGAGTGCGAGGCCCGGCTGCGCTACCGGGCGCGGCCGATCCCGGCCGTCTACGAACGGGACCGCCTGCGGCTGGCCGAGCCCTTCCTGGGACCGGCGCCGGGCCAGGCCGCGGTGCTCTATCGGGGCAGCCGGGTCCTCGGCGGGGGAACGATCCGGGCGGCTGGCTGAATTCCCCGTCGACGCCGGGCGGCGCGTCCGGGTAGATTGCCGCCGTTGGCCGTCTTACCGAACATGAAAACCCTCGCCGCCTGCACCGCCCTGGTGGTCGCCCTGAGCCTGGTGCCGGCGCCAGGGCCCGCCCTTTCGGCGCGACCTGTAGCCGCTCGCGCGGCGGCCCAGCCCACGTCGGCGGACGGCCTGGTCACATACCACTACGACCTGAACCGCAGCGGTTTCGACAACAACGAGCCGGCGTTCGTCGGCCTCAGTGGGCAGTGGGACTCCGGCGCGCTGGATGGGCCCATCTACGCCGAACCGCTCGTGCGCAGCGGCCTGGTCTACGTGGTCACCGAGCACAACGCCGTCTACGCCTTCAACACCTCCAGCGGGAGCCTCGCCTGGCAGCGCTCTGCCGCCAGCAACCCGTTGGGGCTCTTCGTCCAGAATCCCGGCAACTGTGGCATCAGCCAGGCAGGCATCGAAAGCACGCCGGTGCTCGACCCCACCACCGGCACCCTCTACCTTGTGGCGCTGATCGGTCCCAATGCTTCCACGGACTTCTATCAGCTCTTCGCGCTCAATGCGGCCACCGGGGCGACCCTGGCCGGCTATCCCCGGGTTGTCAACTCAGTGGCCACCTTCGCCAACAATCACCAGCAGCGCGGGGCCCTGGCGCTCAACAACGCGACCGTCTACGTTCCTTTCGGCGGCTGGGGAGGCGACTGCGGCACCTATCACGGCACTGTCGTCGGGATGCCGCTCGCTGGGGGGACGCCCCTTCAGTTCCAGGTCCCCACGGGCGCGGCGGGGATCTGGGCACCCGGCGGCCCGGCAATCGACAGCACCGGCAACGTCTATGTGGCCGACGGCAACGACATCCCGGTGCCGACCACGTATCAGTACGGCGACTCCGTCCTGCGACTCAGTCCCAGCCTCAACTTCAGCGCGACAGTGGCCGACTACTGGGCGCCCAGTGACTGGCATGCCCTGGCCGCCGCCGACGCCGACATCGGCGGCATCGGGCCCACCCTGCTCGGCAACGGCCTTGTTTTCCAGGGCGGTAAGAACGGCATCGGCTACCTGCTCCGGCAAGCGAGCCTGGGCGGCGTCGGCGCCGAACTGTTCAACAACAACGGTACAGCCGTCTGCGGCGGCTTCTTCAGTGCCACCGCATACACGCCGCCGTACCTCTACGGCTCCTGCTCCGACAAGCTTGTCGCTCTCAACATCAACACTGCGGCGCCCAGCTACTCGGTGGCCTGGACACACACCGGCTGCGGGTTCTGGTCTCCGATCGTGGCGGCCGGGATCGTCTGGGCGTTCGACCGCTGCGGACGGTTCCACGGTATCAATGCGACCACGGGCGTTGACGTCTTCGCGCCGGTGGCAGTCACCGTCAACCACTTCGTCAGCCCTTCGACGGGCGGCGGACGCGTATTCCTCCCGCTGGCGAGCTCCCTCAGGTCCTACCTGTTCGCCGCCCCGCCGGCGGCGGGGGGCAGCTATCACGCGGTCAACCCCACGCGGCTGTACGACAGCCGGGCGGTGGCTCAGCTCGGCGCCAACTCTACCCGCGACATCCCCGTCCAGGCCCTCGCTGGCGGCCTGATCACGTCGACCCTCTCGGCAGTCGTCCTGAATGTGGGGGTGACCAATCCGACCAACTACAGTTACCTGGCTCTCTACCCCACGGGGAGCCCGCTTCCCAGCTCCTCCACGGTCAACTTCGGGCCCTGGCAGACGATCGCCAACCTGACCCAGGTCCAGGTGGGGACCGGCGGCAGCGTGACCGTCTACAACTCGCAAGGTTCCACCGACTTCTTCCTCGACCTGGCCGGCTGGTACGACACCGGTCCGACGGCCGGGAACGTCAGCGGCCTCTTCAACGCCCTGGCTGCGCCCAAGCGCGTGCTCGACACGCGCGGGGCCGTGCAGCTGGGCCCCAACTCGACGCGCAACGTCCAGATCACCGGGGCCCCGACCGGGATCCCGATGACGAGCGCCTCCGCGGTGGTCATCAATCTGACCACGGTCGACGCGACCGCGCCCAGCTACCTGGCCGTGTACCCGACCGGGCCCTCTGTTCCCAGCGTCTCCAATGTCAACTTCCCGGCCCACACGGTGCTGCCGAACCGCGCGATCGTCGCGGTCAACAACAGCGGCAGCGTGACCATCTACAACTCCGTGGGCTCGGTCGACGTCGTGATCGACGTGGTCGGCTGGTTCACCAACGCCACGCCCGGCGGGACAGGCGCGCTTTTCCATCCACTGCCGCCGCGCCGGTTGCTCGACACCCGGCCGGCGACTCACATAGGCCAGTACGCCTCGCCCTGGCCCGCCGACACGACTCGCGACGTGACCGTGGCCGGGCTGGCGGGCACGGACCCCGCGGCCACCGCGCTGGCTGCCAACTTCACCATCACCAATGCCGACTCGGGCAGCCTCCTCACGATCTGGCCGACGGGGCCGCCGCCCCTGGCTTCCGACCTCAACTTCGGCCCTGGTTGGACCGTCGCCAACCACGTCGTCGCCGGTCTCTCAGGCGGGGTGATGAGGGTTTACAACAACCTAGGAAACGTGGACGTGATCGTCGACGTCACCGGCTGGTACGGGTGATCGATGCCATGCCATTCGCGGGTCAGTTCGGCGTCGAGCTGATCGAGGCGACCAAGGACGAGGTGCGCGGCCGCCTCGCCTGGTCGCCCGAGCGCTGCACCTCGGGCGGCGTCCTGCACGGCGGGGCGCTGATGGCGATGGCCGACAGCCTGGGCGCGATCTGCGCCGTGCTCAACCTGCCCGAGGGCGCCTCGACCGCCACGATCGAGTCGAAGACGAACTTCTTCCGGGCCGTCCGCGGCGGCCACGTGGCGTCGGTCAGCCGCCCGCTGCACGTCGGCGGCCGTACGATCGTCGTGCAGACCGACCTCAGCGACGACGCGGGCAAGCGTGTGGCCCAGGTCACGCAGACCCAGGCCGTCCTCCTGCCTTAGCCGGCGACCCCCGCGGCCTCCCGCTGGTACCAGCGGACCGGGTGCTCGACCCCGTGCGTCGCCTCGTACTGGGCCCAGAACTCGTCGTAGTAGCCGCGGATGGTGACGTCGATGTCGTCCAGGGTCCGTTCGGCGAGGCCGACAGAGCGCAGCCGCTTGTTCAGAGAGGCGATCTGGAAGTCGCGGAACTCGAGCGGGTTCAACCGCTGCTCGGCCGGGATCGTGGCTGGGTCGGGCAGGTTGAGGCGGTTGTCCGGGTTGATGATGGTCAGGACCATCGGCTCCAGCAGCTCCAGCACCTTCAGCGTCACCCAACGGCCCACCTCCGGGTCCTCGACCACCCGCCGGCGCAGCGCCAGCACCCCGAAGCCGATGTGCCGGGACTCGTCCCGGGCGACGGCGGTGAAACCCGTCGTGAAGCCGGGCATCAGCCCGACCTGCCGGAAGAAGCGCAGCAGGTTGCGCATACCGCCGATGGCGAGGTAGCCCTCGATCACGAGGTGGTAGGTGACGATCGCCTCGACCCAGGCCCGCTTGTTCTTGGGCTCCCGGCGGACCAGGTCCGTGGCCTCGGCAAGGTGGGTCTCGAAGATCCTTCGGAAGCCGGCCGTGGCCTTCGGCCCGACCGCGGCAAGGGCCGCGTGGAGACCGCCGTGCACGTCCAGCACCTCGTCGAAGAACCGGGCGAAGAAGACCGTGTGCCGGGCCTCGTCTGCGATCTGGGTGGCCAGGAACACGCGCTCGTCCTCGTGCTCGGCCGCGTGCAGGATCGGTCCCAGCGTGTCGGTGACGGCCTGCTCGCCGATGAAGAAGAGCGTCATCGTGCGCTGGATGGCTTCCCGCTGTCCCTCGCTCAGGTGGCTCCAGTGCACGATGTCCTGGCTGAAGTCCAGGTCCGCCACGGCCCACTGCTGCTTCTCCCAGCGCCGGTAAAGCGCCGCCGAGTCGACCTCGGGTTCGAGGTAGCTGTCCATCTGCACCTGGACGTCGTCGATCGAAATCTGCACCAGCTCCTCCAGCGGAGCCTCCTCCACCTTCCTGACGACCTCGAGAACCGAGATGCTGCTCATTGAGTCGAACTTATACCCTACGGACAGTGTCCCTGCCAGACGGACTGGTCGTCTTCGTCCGCTCGGAGTGCCCGACCTGCACCCTGGTCCGGCCGGTGCTCGAGCAGATGGCCGGCGGCCAGCTACCGCTGACCGTCGTCTCCGAGGATGAGGAGGCGGGCCTCCGGACCGCGTACGAGCAAGGGGTCGAGATCGTGCCGACCCTGCTGCGGGTCGAGTCGGGCGAGGTCCGCGAGTCTTTGCAGGGCTGGCTGCGGGGCAGCTGGGAGCAGCTGTCCGGCCTTACCGAGTTAGGACCGGAACTCCCCGAGCACCGCCCCGGCTGCGGCTCGCGGACCCTTGACCCCGGCATGCCGGACGAGCTGGCTCGCCGCTACGGCGGCGGAACCCTGATCTCGCGGCGGGTCGAGCTGGCCTCCCTGGAGGACCCCTTCGAGGCGATGTTCGAGAGGGGCTGGACGGATGGGCTGCCGGTCGTGCCCTCGACCAGCGAGCGGGTGCTCCGGATGCTGTCCGGCACCGTGCGCGATCCCCAGGAGGTCGTCGCCGTGGTGCCGCCCGACCTGGTGCCCTGCACCGTCGAGAAGGTCGCCGTAAACGCCGTCCTGGCCGGCTGCCTGCCCGAGCATCTGCCGGTCGTGCTGGCTGCAGTCGAGGCCGCCTGCACTGACGAGTTCAACATGCACGGGCTGCTGGCGACCACCTGGTTCTCGGGGCCCGTCGTGATCGTGAACGGCCCAGTCCGGGAGCGCGTCGGCATGAACTGGGGCGTGAACGCGCTCGGCCAGGGCAACCGGGCCAACGCGACGATCGGCCGGGCGCTCCAGCTGGTCGTGCGCAACGTGGGCGGCGGCCGGCCTGGCGAGGTTGACCGGGCCACCCTCGGTAACCCCGGCAAGTACACGTTCTGCTTTGCCGAGGACGAGGCGGGTTCCCCATGGGAGCCACTCTCCGTCGAGCGCGGGCTGGCGCCCGGTGCCTCCGCCGTCACCCTGTTCGCCGGCTCGGGCGTGCAGGGCGTCGCGGACCAGCTCTCGCGCACCCCGGAGTCGCTCTCGCGCAGCTTCGCCGCCTGCCTTCGGGGGGTCGCCCACCCCAAGCAGGCGCTGGCCTGGGACGCAGTGCTGGTCGTCTCGCCTGACCACGGCCGGGTGTACCGAGAGGCCGGCTGGTCGAAGGCGCGCCTTCGCGAGGAGCTGGACGGGCTGCTCTCGCTGGCCGGCGCCGACGTCGTGCGCGGCGCGGGCGGGATCGCCGAGGGAATGCCGGCGCGGCTGGCGGGCGGCACGATCCCCAAGTTCCGGCCGGGCGGCTTGCAGATAGTCCACGCCGGCGGGACCGCCGGACTGTTCTCGGCAATCATCGGAGGCTGGGTCAGCGGGGCCGGCGGAAGCCAGCCTGTTACGCGGGAGGTGCGTCAATGACCGAGCTGCTGGACCCGACGAGCGAGCGCCGGCCGGCGACCCGGCAGGCGGCGCCCCGACTGCATTCCGTGGAGGGCCGGACGGTCGGGCTCCTGGACATCTCCAAGGCGCGCGGCGACGTCTTCCTGGACCGCCTCGAGATGCTGCTGGCCGGGCGCGGGGTCGAGGTGCTGCGCTTCCGCAAGCCCACCTACACGAAGCCGGCGCCCGCCGACCTGCGGCACGAGATCGCCGTGAAGTGCGACGCGGTCGTGGAGGCCCTCGCCGATTGAGGGTCCTGTACGTCGTGCAGTGTGCATGACATGACGGAGCTCGAAGGCAGGGGCGTGCCCGGCGTCTTCGTGGCTTCTGCCGAGTTCCGGGTGGCGGCTGACTCGCAGGGCCGGGCCTTGGGTTTCGCGCCGGCCGCGGTGTACCTTGCCCATCCGATCCAGGACCGAACCGACGAGGAGATGCGGGCGCTGGCGGACGCGGCGCTGGACGAGGTCGTGGGCAAGCTCGTCGGGTGATCGAGACCGAGCGACTCGTCCTCCGCCTGCCAGTGGAGGAGGACGTACCGGCGATCATCGACTTCTACGCGTCCAACCGCGCCCACCTCGAGCCCTGGTCGCCGGCCTGGCCTACCACCTTTCTGGCCGCCGACTACTGGAGCGACCAGGTGGCGGCCCGCTGGGCCGAGCACCGCGCCGGACACGGCCTGCGCACGTTCATCCTCCAGCGCACCGATATGCGCCTGGTGGGCAACATCAGCCTCACCCAGATCGAGCGCGGCCCCGGGCAGTACTGCGTCATGGGGTACGGTCTGGCCGAGTCGGCGCAGGGCCGCGGCTACATGGTCGAGGCGGTGCGGGCCATGGTGGCGCACGCTTTCGGGGTCCTGGGCCTGCACCGGGTCACGGCCAACTACATGCCCCACAACGTCCGCTCAGCCGCCGTGCTGCGCGCGGCCGGCTTCATGGTCGAGGGTTACGCCCGCGACTACCTCCTGATCAACGGGCGCTGGGAGGACCACATCCTGACGGCCATCAGCAACCCGGACTGGTCGGCGGGCAAGGGCCCCTAGCAGGGTGTTGAAAAAGGTCGCCGAAGCACCGTCGATTCCTTTTTCAACGGCCTGCTAGATGTGCTGGACGGCCAGGACGCGGCTGGCCGAAGCGTCCGTGTAGACGATCACGCACCAGTTGCGGCCGAAGTCGGCGGCGGGCACCGAGATGGCGCCGCTGTGCGAGGGGCCGATTGTGAGGCTCTGCAGGTAGGCCAGGTGGAAGTTCTGGCCGCCGTCGCAGATCGTGTGCAGGTGGGTCGGGTAGATACCTGCCGGCAACCCCCCAAAGCCCACCGTCCGGTACGCGGGCGCCGGAGGCGCCGCGGGCTGGACCGGCGCCGGAGGAACAGGTGCGGGGGTGGGCGCAGGCGTGGGGGGTTCGGTGGGGGCCTCACTGGGAGTGGGGACGGGGGCGGCCGGCTGGGCGGCTGGCGCCGCATCGGCGTGGTTCGGGCTCACCGCCGCGATGGGCTGGGAACCGGGTTGGCTGCCCGAGCAGGCGGCGAGGGTGAGCGCTGCGGCAGCGGCGAGCAGGAACCTCACGAGGAGGGATACCTGCCCGGGCTACCTCGAGGGTGCTAGCCGAGCGAGCCGGCCACGTGCCAGAACTCGTCATCGCTCAGACCGCTCGCCCGCATCTCGTACGGCGTCCCGTTGGGCTCGGTCCAGCTCAGCAGCCGGCTGCTGCCTTCGAAGTGGTAGACGGCCTGGGGATCCTTGCGGAAGCTCCGCGAGGTCGTCGTCCCGCTGGGTGGCGGGTTGGGCACGCCGTTGTCGATCACGAGGCTGCGCGAGTTGGTGGAGTCGACGTAGCTGACCCCGACCGTGCCCGGGGCGCGCTGCATGCCGGCGGGCAGCCAGCGCGGCGTCAGCGCCGGCGGCGTCGGCACCGCGAAGGGCTGGGGCACCACGATCGGCGACTGAGCTGGTGGCCTGGGTTGGAAGACGAACAGCTCCGTGAACGAGTCGCCGTCCACCTGGACGGCCCAGCAGCCGGTGGAGGGCACGCCCACGAAGGCGGTCCAGCTGCGGTCGCCGGCGCCCACCGGCACGTCCGCCTCCTGGCTCATGAGCACCACGCGCCCGCCCACCACGACCTTGCCGACGACCGGTCCGCCGGGCGTCGTGGCCATGCGGCCCTGCAGAGCGACCGTCCCGGTGCCGTTCTGGTCGAGGCGGCGGATCCGGATCAGGACGGGGCCGCCGTAGCCGTGGGAAGCCCACGTCAGCGTCGCGGTGCGATTCACGTAGAGCGCCGGCCCGCCGACGGAGACCGTGCCCCCGCCGTCGCCGTAGTTCATAAAGCTGACGTCGAAGCGGAACTGGCGGATGTTCTCCAGGACGCCGTCGGAGTGGCAGCCACCCGATGTGAGGTGCGGCAGGGGCCGTGAGCGCAGGTCGGCGAAGCTGGCGTGCCCGCTCGAGCCGGCGCCTCCACAGGCGGCCAGCAGGAAGGCAGCGAGGAGCAGCGGCAGCCTCATCACAATGGTGTAACGGACGGCGGCGGCGTTTGATAGGGCCCAAGTGTCCCGGCCCCCGGGGCGGGACACTAAAGTTCAGGCCGTCATGGAACCCGTCATCCAGGTCCGAGGCCTGGTCAAGCGCTACCGGAAGGCGGACACCAACGCGGTCGACGGGGTCTCCTTCGACGTGCAGCCGGGCGAGTTCTTCGCGCTCCTGGGACCCAACGGCGCCGGCAAGACGACGACCATCTCGATCCTCACGACGACTCTCCGGCCGACCTCGGGCTCGGTCCTGATCGGGGGCCTCGACGCCGTCAGCGATCCGGCGGGAGTGCGCCGCCAGGTCGGCATCATCTTCCAGACGCCCAGCCTCGACCTGAACCTCTCGGGCGAGGAGAACGTGCGCTTCCACGCCATGCTCTACGGCCTCTACCCCTACCGTCCGTTCTTTCGCATGATGCCGCGCTACTACCGCCGCCAGCTCACCGACCTGGCCGCCGTGCTGGGCCTGGAGAAGGAGATCTTCAAGCCGGTCAAAGCGCTGTCGGGCGGGATGAAGCGGAAGCTGGAGGTCATCCGCGGCCTGATGCACCGGCCGCGCGTCCTTTTCCTGGACGAGCCGACCGCGGGCCTCGACGCCGCCAGCCGGCACAACCTCTGGGCCTACCTGGGCGAGGTGCGCGGCAGCAGCCAGACCACGATCTTTCTCACGACCCACTACCTGGAGGAGGCCGAGGAGGCGGACCGGATCTGCATCCTCGACAAGGGCCGCGTCGTTTCGCTGGGGACGCCGGACGGCATCAAGGCGGACCTGCTCGAGGAATACCTGCTGCTCGACGCCGACGACCGGCCCGCGCTGCGCCGGGAGCTCGAGGCCCTGCAGCTGAGCTTCGCGGACGCCGGTCCCTACCGGGTTGCGATCAACGGCCGCTCGGCCCAGGAGGTCATCCGGTCGCTCGACACCCGCCTGAACCTGCTCCAGACGCACTCGCCCACGCTCGAGGACGCCTACCTGCGGATCGTCGGGACGGCGATGGAATGACCGAGCTGTCGGCGATCTTCACCATCGCCTCCCGGGACGTCCTGAAGCTGCTGCGCGACCGCACCCGGCTGGTCTTCACCTTCGTATTTCCGTTCATCTTCATCGGGCTGATGGGGGGGACCCTGCAGGGCAACCTGGGCAAGGCGGCCGGCTTCAACTTCATCGGCTTCATCTTCACGGGCGTGCTCGGGATGACCATGTTCCAGAACTCGGCGCAGGGCCTGATCTCGCTCATCCAGGACCGGGAGACCGACTTCAGCCAGGAGATGTTCGTCTCGCCGATCTCGCGCTACTCGATCGTGTTCGGGAAGATCTTCGGTGAGACCGTCGTCGCCTTCGCCAACGCCGTCCCGATCATCCTGCTGGGCCTCGTGCTGCGCGTGCCTCTCACACCGCTGCAGATCGCCGGGCTGCTGCCGGCCTGCCTCCTGGCCTGCCTGCTGGGGGGCGCCTTCGGCCTGGCCATGATGGCGCTCCTCAGCAACCAGAGGGCGGCCCAGCAGATCTTCCCGTTCCTGATCTTCCCCCAGTTCTTCCTGGCCGGAATCTTCAACCCGATCAAGGTGCTGCCCTGGTTCCTCACTCCCTTCTCGCTGATCTCGCCGATGCGTTACGCGGTCGATCTGGTGCGCGACGTGGCGTACGCCGGGCGACCCGAGTACTCGAAGATCGTCCTCTTCGACCCGATCACCAACCTCGCGATCATGGTCGCGATGTTCGGGGCCCTCCTAATGCTGGGCACCTTCCTTTTCGTCCGCCAGGAGACGAACCGCTAAACTGAGCGGACTCCCGCCCTCAGGGATTTCGCGCGCCCGTTTTCCGAGGAGGTCCGACCCCTGTTCGCCGCCCTGCGCCGCTTCTTTCCGTACCTCCGGCCCTACCAGCGCCTGATCTGGCTGACCCTGGTCGCGGCGCTGCTCAGCCTGGGTGCCGCGATCTGGTTCCCGTTGGTGATCAAGTCGGTCATCGACGGGCCGGTCGCACAAAGGGACGCCGGGGCGCTGCTGCCCTACCTGGCCCTCCTCCTGGCGCTGGCGGTCGTGGAGGGGATCTGCAACTTCGTACGCCGCAACTACTCGGTGCTGGCCTCGCTGCGCATGGAGACCGAGATGCGGAACGACTTCTACGCGCACCTGCAGGCCCTGCACGTCGGCTTCCACGACAACTGGCAGTCCGGCCAGCTGCTCTCGCGCGCCGTGGCCGATATCCAGACCGTGCGCCGCTTCGTGGGTTTCGGGTTGGTGTTCGCCTTCTTCTTCCTGGCCACCTTCGTGGGCGTCCTCGTCATGCTCGTGCGGCTGGACCTGCTGCTTGCGCTGATCACGGTCTCCGTGACGCTGCCAGTCGTTTTCCTCTCGACCCGCTTCTTCCGGATCTACGGCGTCATCGCGCGGCGCGTGCAGGACCAGCAGGGCGACCTCACCACGGTGATCGAGGAGGCCGCCACCGGGGTCCGCATCATCAAGGCCTTCGGCCGGAACCTGACCCTGCGCAGGCGCTTCGAGGCCCAGGCCCGCCTGCTGCGCGCGAGCAACATCGCCTCCGTCGACGCGCGCGCCCAGGCCTGGACGATGTTCACGTTCTTCCCCAACCTGAACCTGGGGATCATCCTGCTGGTCGGCGGCCTGGCGGTCTTCAACAGCGGCCTCTCGCTGGGCGGCCTGGTCGCCTTCATGACCTACCTTTTCATGCTGATCTGGCCGCTCGACGCTCTGGGCTGGATCATCGCAATGGCCGACGAAGCCACCACGGCCTCCCAGCGGCTGGCCGAGGTGTTCGACTCCGAGCCCGAGATCCGGGACCGGCCCCGGGCTCGTGCCCTGGACCGCTGCGAGGGCCGCATCGCCTTCGAGGACGTCACCTTCGCCTACCCGGGCGGGGGGGCTCCGATTCTGTCAGGTCTCTCGCTCGAGATCGAGCCCGGCGAGACCGTGGCGCTGGTGGGAAGGACCGGCAGCGGCAAGACGACGCTGACGGCGCTGCTGCCGCGCCTCTACGACGTCACGTCGGGGCGGGTGACGCTGGACGGCGTGGATGTGCGCGACATCCTGCTGCGCTCCCTGCGGGCGCAGGTCGGGGTCGCCTTCGAGGACCCCATCCTGTTCTCCGCCTCCGTGCACGAGAACCTCGTCATGGGCCGCCAGATCGATTCCGACGCAGAGCTCAAGCGCGCCCTCTCGGTAGCCCAGGCCGACTTCGTCTGGGACCTGCCCTGGGGCCTCGAGACCCGCGTCGGCGAGCAGGGCTACTCGCTGTCGGGCGGCCAGCGGCAGCGGCTGGCGCTGGCTCGCGCGGTGCTGGGCCGGCCGCGCGTCCTGGTGCTCGACGACCCGCTCTCGGCCGTCGACGTCCACACCGAGTCCGTGATCGAGAAGGCCCTCAGCTCGGTGCTGCGCGACGTCACCGCGCTGCTGGTGGTGCACCGGCCCTCCACGCTCGCACTGGCGGACCGCGTGGCACTGATCGACGCGGGCAGAGTGGCCGCCATCGGCACCCACTCGGAGCTGATGCGGACGCAGACGCTCTACCGCGCGCTGCTCTCGCAGGAAGCGGAGACGGTGGCGTGAGCATCGAGGTGAAGCGCGTCAAGGAGGACCGGCCGGACCTGCCCCAGGACGCCTGGCGCGGCGTCGCCGGTGAGGAGGTTGACGACGTCTCGGCCGATGTCTCGTCGATCCTGCGCAAGCGGTCGCGACGAGTGCTCGGCGCGCTGCTGGCGCCTTACCGGCGCGACCTGCTGGGGTCCGCCGTCCTGATCACGCTGAAGAGCGCCGCGACGCTGGCCATCCCGTATCTCGTGGGCCAGGCCATCGACCGCGGCATCCGGCCCCACGACCTGCCGACCCTGGAACGCTACGTGGCCGCGATCGGGGTCGCCACCGTGGTCGCCTCCGCGGCCAACTACGGCTTCCTGCGCTGGTCGGGGACGGTCGGCCAGAACATGCTCTACGACCTTCGGATGCTGGTGTTCGGCCACGTCCAGTCCCTGTCGCTCTCCTTCTACGAGCGCTACACGTCGGGCCGGATCATCTCCCGGCTGACCTCCGACATCGACGCGCTCTCAGAGCTGCTCGCCACCGGCATGACGACGCTTGTGACCGCGCTCATATCGGTCGTCGCGATTGCCGTCATCCTGCTGCGGCTGGACTTCCGCCTGGGCGCCGCGACGCTGGTGGCCTTCCCGGCCGTGCTCCTCCTGACGCAGTGGTTCCGGGCCAACTCCTCGAAGGCCTATCGGGCCGTGAGGCGGGCCATCGCGCTCGTGATCGTGCACTACACGGAGTCCCTGAACGGCATCCGGGCGGTGCACGCCTTCACCCGCGAGCCGCGCAACCAGGAGATCTTCGAGGACGTCAACGGCCGCTACCGCGACGCCAACGCCTGGACCGTGCAGCTGGCCGCCACCTACGGTCCGGGGATCAGCATGCTGGGCCGCATCACCACCGCCGGCGTGCTGATCTACGGCGGCCTGCTGGTGATGCAGGGACACCTGACCCTGGGCGTGCTGGCCGCCTTCATCCTGTACATCCGCCAGTTCTTCGAGCCGATGCAGGACCTCTCGCAGTTCTACAACCTCTTCCAGGCCGCCGCCGCCGCCCTTGAGAAGCTGTCGGGCGTCATCGACGAACGATCGGCGGTGCCGGCGCCGGCGGCGCCCGTGGCCCTGGCGTCGGTGCGGGGCGCGCTGGACTTCGAGGACGTGACCTTCGCCTACCGCGAGGAGCCCGTGCTGCATTCGGTGACGGTCCACATTCCGGCCGGCCAGACCGTAGCTCTGGTCGGCCAGACGGGCGCCGGCAAGTCCACGATGGCGCGCCTGATCGCCCGCTTCTACGACCCCAGCTCGGGCGCCGTGCTCCTCGACGGGGTGGACCTGCGTCAGGTGTCCGAGCGAGACCTGCGCGGGGCGGTGATCATGGTGACGCAGGAGTCGTTCCTGTTCACCGGAACGGTCGGCGAGAACATCGCGTTCGGACGCCCTGAGGCGACTCTCGAGGAGGTTCAGGCCGCTGCGACGGCGGTGGGCGCCCACGACTTCATCTCGGCGCTCCCCGCCGGCTACGAGACGGACGTCCGGCGGCGGGGCGTGCGCCTCTCCTCCGGGCAGCGCCAGCTGGTCGCGTTCGCGCGAGCCTTCCTGGCCGATCCGCGGGTGCTGATCCTGGACGAGGCGACCTCGTCCCTCGACCTGCCGACCGAGCGGCTGGTGCAGCGTGCGCTGCGTACCCTGCTGGCCGACCGGACGGCCATCATCATCGCCCACCGCCTCTCGACGGTCGAGATCGCCGACCGGGTGCTGGTCGTGGACGCGGGCCGTATCGTCGAGGACGGCTCGCCGGCCGACCTGCGGGACTCGGGCGGCCGCTACGGGTCGCTGCACCAGGCCTGGCTGGAATCCCTGGTCTAGCGATCCAGCCCGACCTGGAGATCCGGCCCCTAGACTGATCCTGCGGATGAGGCAGATCTGGACCGTTTCGCTCGAGCGGGTCGTCCTGGTCGCGGTGACGGTGGTGGCCCTGCTGGTGGCGGGCGCGTTCCTGGTGGCGTACGTGACCGTTCCGGGCCGCGCTTCAGGCGTGGCGGCCGCCCTGGCCTTCCTGGTGCTGGTGGCGGCGGGTCTGTATGCTTGGCGCCGCGAAACCTCCGGTCGGGCCGCCTAGGCCAGCCTGCCGGTCGTAGCAGTTAGGGAGCCATCTTGGACGCGCTCACTTCGATCCTTTTCTACTTCTGCGCGGCCGGCGCCGTGGCGGGCGCCCTGGTAGCCGCAACGCTGCCCGGAGTCGCCGCCAGGGGCTACGGGCTGCTCCTCTTCGCCCTGGGCGCGGCCGGCCTCCTGGCGGTGCTCTCGGCGGGCTTCGCGGCCGTCGTGTGCCTGGTCGCGTTCGTCGCCTGCGCCCTCCTGCTGGGGTCGCGACGCGGGCCGCTCGAGGTCGAGCCGCCGGCGCGCCTGGCCTCCCACCTGGGAGCGGCGGCGGCGGCTGTGCTTCTGGCGGGTCTCCTCTACGTGGGCTGGCGGGCCGACTTCGCGGTGGGCTCCTATCCCGGGGGCTGGTTCGGCTCGGCGGCCGTCGGCCGGCTCTTCTTCAGCCGCGACGCCCTCCCGCTGGAGGCCATCGGGGGGGTGCTGCTGGTGGCGCTGGCCGGGGCCGGGCTGGGCCTCCGGGCGGCCGGGAGACGGCGGTGACGGTCGGCCTTCCGCACGTCGTGTTCGTGGCCTCCGGCCTGTTCTGCGCGGGCGCTTTCGCGGCGGCCTACCGGCGAGACGTGCTCTCGATGCTGGCCGGCGTACCCCTGATGCTGGGTGGCGCGGCGGTGCTCTTCGCCGGCGTGACGCGTTTCGCGGCGATCCGCCTGGACCCGGTCTCGGGCCAGGAGTTCGCGGCCGTGCTGGGCGTGGTGGCGCTGGCGCTGGTGCTGCTGGGGCGGTCGTGGGCGCGGGAGGAGGGGCGCTGAGCCCGCTCTGGCTGGCGGCCTCGAGCGCCGCCTCGACCGCGTCAACCGCAGCGGCAGGCGGGCGTCCCGGTTTCGACCCCGCCTCGACGCTCGGCTGGTCGGTGCCGCTTCTGTTGCTGGCGCCCCTGCTCGGCTTCCTGCTGCTGGTGACCGGCGTGCGCAGCCGGCGCGCGGCGGCCAACCTGGCCGCCCTGGCCGGACTCGTCACCCTGGCCGCCTGCCTGCTGGTGGGGTGGGCCCGCTTCAAGCGCGACCAGCCCTATGTCTACTCGTTTCCCTGGATCTCGATCTCCCCCTCTTTCACCGGGGCTTCCCAGTTCCAGACATTCCAGGTCGACGTCTCGTTCCGGGTCGACCACGTGGCGCTCGCGGCGCTGGCCGTGGTCAGCCTGGTCTTCCTGGTCTGCATGTACTGGAACCGCGGGGGCGGCCGGGCGGACTCGGGGCCGGTGCGGCTGTACGTGCTGGCGCTGCTCCTCCTTTTCTGCTCTGCCGGCGTGGTCGTCGCCGGCGACCTGGTCGAGCTGTTCGGCTTCTGGGCGCTGGCAGGCGTGGCCTCCTGGCTGCTGCTCGCGCACCGCTGGGGCATCGAGCCGGCGGCGTCGGCCTCCCGGCTGGCGCTCTCGGTGCCGGTCGTCGGAGACGTCTCGCTGCTGCTGGGCGTGGGCCTGCTGCACTCCCGCTTCGGCGTCCTCGACATGGACAAGCTCTACGCCGTGCTGCACACGACGCCGGGCGTCGGCCTGAAGACGCTCACCGCGGCCTGCGTCCTGATCTTCGTGGGGGTCGCGGCCCGAGCCGCGCTTTTCCCGTTCACGGCCTGGCAGACGGCGACGCTGGAGGCCCCACCTGCGCTCGCCGCCCTGGTCCAGGGCGTCTGGCCGGTGCTGGCGGGCGTCCTGCTCTTCCGGACGCTGCCATTGTTCGCGGCCGCGGGTCCCCAGGCCTTCCACGTGGCCGCCTACTGGGCGGCGGCGGCGGCCCTGGTCGCCGGGGGGCTCGCCCTGGCCGGCAACGACCTCCGGCGTTCGATCTGCCTGGTCGGAGCAGCCGCCTGCGGCCTGGGCGTGCTGGCTGTGGTGTCGTCGTCGGGAGCCGTCGGGGTGGCCGTCCTGCTCTGCGTTGGCATCGCGCGGCCCGGGCTGTGGCTCTCGTCCGCCGCGGTCGCGGCCGCAATGCGCACATTCGACCTGGCCGAGACGGGCGATGGCTGGCGGCGGATGCGCCGGTCAGCGCTGGCGCTGAGCCTTTCCGGCGTGGCCATCTCGCTCGCCGGGGCGGTGGCCGGGGCCTGGCGCGGCGACGGGCCGAATTGGCATTCGGCGCTGGTGTTCGTCGCCGTCGTGTTTGTCGGATTGGGCGCCGGCCGGGCGTGGTTCGCGATCTCCACCGGACCGCTGCGCCGCCGGCGGGCCTTCGAACCTGACCGGGTCCGTGACCCCGTCCCGCTGATGTCCCTGCCGGCGCTGGCGGCAGGGGTGCTGGCCGTCGCCGCGCTGGTCCTGGCGTTCCTAACACCCTGGGTTCGCTTCCTCGCGCGGATCGGGCATCCTGCACCGGCAGCGGGAACATATGTTCTTTGGGCGGCCGGCGCTGCGCTCGGGCTCGCACTGGCGGCCGCGTTCGGGTTGGCCGCCCGCGACCGGGCGCTGCGAGTGTCTGCGGGCCTTGGCCGTCGCCTGGGCGGTTACCGGGCAGGCGCCACCGCGGTTGTTCGCACCTATCTGACCGAGCCCGGCCTGCGCCTGGTCGACGGCTTCGAACGCGGCTTGCTGGCGCGCGGCGAGGGCGCCCTCGGCGCGTCCGTCTCCGCCTTCGGGGGAGCCGCCGGCCTGGCCGCCTGGCGGCCACCGCTGGTGCCCGCGCTCCTGCTGGTGATAGTTGTGGTGGCGGTCGCGGTGGGGGTGCTCGCGCCGGGATTCGTCCGATGAGCCATCTCGCCTCGCTGTTCCTGCTCGGGGTCGCCACGCCGGCCCCGACCGCCGCGCCCTCGACCCTCGGCGCCGGGCTGATCGGCTTCAGCTTCCTGCTGTCAACGGTGATCTGGGCCCCCGTTCTCGTCGCCGTGATCCTGGCGACGGTGCCCAACCCACGCGGTCGCTACGACCGGTTCATGCTGCTGACCGCCTTCTGGACCAATGTCGGCATGCTGCTTCTGACGCTCATCGGTTACCAGCAGTTCCAGCTGTTCGCGTCCGGTGTGCAGTTCGAGGAGAAGCTGCCCTGGCTGCCGGCGCTGGGTGTCACCTACCACCTCGGCGTGGACGGCATCGGGATCTCTTTGCTGCTCCTGAGCGGCCTCGTCGGGGTGGCTTCCGTCCTCGCGGCCACGGGCGTCCGCGAGCGGGCGCGCGAGTTCTTCGTGCTCCTTCTGCTGGCCCAGGCGGGGATCAACGGCGTGATCGCCGCGCGCGACTTCTTCGTCCTCGTCCTGTTCTGGAGCGCGGCCTCGGTTCCGGTCGCTCTCCTGGTCGCCGGCTGGGGCTCGGCCGCGCCCGGCGGGCTGGTCGCCCGGCTGCGGGGTGCCCGCCGGCTGCTCGCTTTCTGGGGCCTTGGCTCGGGCGCGCTGCTGGTGGCCGGGCTGCTGCTTTACAGCGCGGCCGGCTCGGCCTCCTTCGACTTCGACTATCTGCTCAAGGGCCAGCCTGCCCCGCGGATCCAGATCGTGATCGGCGGGCTGCTCCTGGTCGCGGCGGCCACGCGTTTGCCGCTGTTCCCACTCCACGGGTGGGCCCGTGACGTTCTGGCAGAGGCGCAGCCCGGCGTGGCGGTGCTGATCGCGGGCCTCGAGTGCCGGCTGGGGGCGCTGGTACTGATCCGGCTGCTGCCGGGTGCGACGCCCGACGCGGCCCGGACGCTGGCCCCGTTCATCGCCGCCATCGGCGCCATAACCGTGGGTTACGCGGCGCTGGCGGCGCTGCGGGCGGGGGAGATCCGGCGGATGGGCGCCTACCTAGCCCTGATCCCCGGCGGCCTGACGGTCCTCGGCGTGGGCGGGCTCACCCCCCTGGCGCTCACCGGGGCGGTGCTCTCGCTCTTCGCGGGAGGGCTGGCCGCGGCGCTGATAGTCGGCGTCTGCGCGACCATCGCCGAGCGCGCCGAGGCCCGCTCGTTCTCTGTGCTCGCCGGACTGGGCCCGCGGACGCCCCGCCTGGCCTGGCTGTTCGTGGTCGCCGGGCTGGCGGTGCTGGGCGCGCCCTTCCTCGCCACCTTCCTGAGCTCGCTGATGATCGTTCTCGGCTCAGCCCAGACCCAGCCGGCCTGGCTGTTCGTGGCAGCGGCCGGGGTGGTCCTGGCCGTCGTCACCGTCGCCTGGGCGGTGCACCGGGTGATGTTCGGGGCGCCCAATCCTGACGCGCCGACACCCGCCGATTCGTCGCTGTCGGAGTCCTGGTACCTGGGGATCCTGGTCGGAGCCCTGATCTGGGTGGGATTGGTCCCGGGCGGCCCCAAGCTCGCCCAGGTGCCGCTGTTCGACCCCGGGCTGGCCAACGTGGTCAGCCAGGCCGCGGCCGACCTGGCGGCGCCGTTTGCGATTCCCAGCCCCTCGCCGCCGACCCCGCCGGCATCGTCATCAACACCGTCCACTTCGCCGGCCCCCAGCCCGAGCGCCAGCCCATGAGAGTGGTGACGCTGCTGCCCGAGGTGCTGGTGGCGGCTGCGGCGGTCGGTCTGCTCCTGTCGGCGCGCGTGCGCCTGCGCGCAAGGCAGCGCGGCTGGTTGCCGGTCGCCGCCCTGGGCGCCGTGGCGGCTGCCCTGGTCCTGGAGCTGATCCTGGGCGCGGCGATTGGCACGCTGTTCAACGGTGGCTTCTCGCAGGACCGCTTCGCCCTGTTTGCGAAGGCCGCCATCCTGCTCGCGCTGGGTGTTGCCATCGCGGCCACCGACTGGGAGCTGGAGTCTTACCGGCCGGTCCTGCCGATGGCACTGCTGGCCGGGTTGGGCGGCATGGTGGCGGCTTCGGCGACCAACCTGCTGGGCCTCTGGTCGGGCCTCGAGCTGGCGGCGCTCGCCGGCGTGGTCGCGGCGGCCGGCGCCGGCCGCGGGGGCGCCGGGGTGCGGCTGCTGGTCGCCTCTGGGATGGGTTCCGGCCTCCTGGCGGTCGGGTTTGGGCTGATCTACGCGATCAGCGGCGTGTCCGGCCTGGACGGCATCCGCCAGGAGATGGCCGTGGAGCCGGTCTCGCTGCCGCTGGCGCTGGCCGCCCTGCTCGCGGTGGCCGGGGCGTCCATCCGGCTGGTGCTGGCGCCCCTCGCCCAGCGCTCGCCCGACACGGCCCTGGAAAGCTCGCCGCTCGGCGCCGGCGTCCTGGGTGGCCTGACGGCCGCGGCTGCGGCGATCGTGCTCGTCAAGTTCGCGGCGGCACTGGCGGCGGCCGCCCCCGCCTGGTCCCCCTACGTGGCCGTGATCAGCGCGGCACTCATAGTGGTCGGCGGTCTGCGGGCGCTCTCCGCGGCGAGCGCCCGCGAGCTCGTCGGCTGGCTGGTCATGGGGCAGGCCGGCTGGCTGGTTGCGGGCCTGGCGATCCACCAGCGCCTGGGCACCACCGGGGCCCTGCTCCTGCTGGCCTCGCTGGCCGTGGCCGCCACCTGCGCGCCGATTCTCCTGGCGGACCTCGAGGCCGAGACGGTCGCGGGCCTCGGCCGGGGCGAGCCGGCCCGCGCGGCCGGCCTGGCGCTGGCCCTGCTCTCGCTGGCGGGGGTGCCGCCGCTGGCCGGCTTCTTCGGGGTGTTCGCGGTCGCCGCGGGGCTGCTCGGGTCGGGTTTGGGCTGGCTGCTCGGGCTGGGCCTGTTGGGCTCCGTGCTGGCCCTGATCGCGGCGACGCGGGCCATCAGCCCCTTCTACCTGGAGGGTCCGCTCGACGAGCAGCGCCACGTCGCCGGGGGACCATGGGCCTTGTCGGCCGGGGCGGCTGCGGCGGGCGTGCTGCTGCTGGCGCTTGCCGTTTTCGCCGACCCTGTCTCGGCGCTGGCGTACCAGGGCGCGGAGGCCCTTGGCCTGCGCTGAACGTAACCGGCGACTTCCGGCCGCCGTTCAGGGGATGACCACGTGAGCTCTCGCAGACGATCCCGTCATTCGCGCCGGCAGCCGCGGCGCAGGCTTCGCCAGGTAGCCCTCTACAGCCTCGTTGCCGTGGCCGTAATCGGCCTGTTCGGGACCTTGGGGACGCTCGGCGCGGCCGACTACTACTCGGCGGATCTGCCCTCGCTGGATTCCATCGGGGCCGGCAACCTGGCCCAGGCCAGCCGCATCTACGATCGCAACGGGACGCTGATCGAGGAGCTCTACAACGAGAACCGGACCGTGGTCTCGCTCAGCAAGATCAGCCTCAACCTCCAGCACGCCACGATCGCCACCGAGGACCGCCAGTTCTACGAGCACCAGGGCGTCGACTACCGCCGGATGGCGATCGCGGGCATCTACGACCTGACCCACAAGGGCGCCCTGCAGGGCGGCTCCACCATCACCCAGCAGGTTGTGAAGCTGGACGTGCTGCAGGACCAGTCCCGCGCCTTCGATCGCAAGATCAAGGAGCTGATGCTCTCGGAGGAGCTCGAGCGCCGCTACTCCAAGCAGCAGATCCTGGAGCTGTACCTGAACTCGATCCCGTACGGCAACCAGGCCTACGGGTCAGAGGCCGCCGCTGAGACTTACTTCGGCAAGCACGCGTCCGAGCTCGACCTGGCCGAGGCTTCGTTCCTGGCCGGGCTGCCGCAGTCGCCGGTCCAGTACGACCCCTTCGGGACGCCGGCCCAGCAGGCGAGCGCCAGGGCCCGCTGGCGGGAGGTGCTCGACTCGATGGTGGCCGCCAGGATGATCAGCGGATCCCTGGCCGACAGCACGTACGCGATCGACATTCTGAAGCGCGTAAGCGGCCACCGGCCGGCAACGGCCCGGGATCCCCGGACGGCGCACTTCGTCGACTACATCTTCGACTACCTGGTGAACAAGTACGGGGTCAAGAACGTGTACGAGGGCGGCCTGCAGATCACCACCTCGCTCGACCTCACGACCCAGTACTCGGCGGACGCGTCCGTCAAGAAGGGTGTCGCGGACTACAAGTCCAAGGGGGCCAACACCGGGGCACTCCTGGCGATGGATCCCCGGGATGGCGAGATCCTGGCGATGGTCGGCAGCGCGGACTTCAACAACGTCGACATCCGAGGCCAGGTGAACCTGACCGGGGTGAACCCCAGCGGCTACCGTCCGGTGGGATCGTCGTTCAAGCCGTACACGTACGGGACGGCGATCGAGAGCGGCGCCCTGAACGCGGCCTCCAAGGTCGACGACCAGAACGACGTCATCAACGGCCACCAGTACTTCGACTGGGACTCCAGGAAGGAGGGCCAGATCACCCTGCGCCAGGCCCTGGCCGAATCCCGCAACCTGCCCGCCCTCTGGACCTACCGGCAGATGGGCGGCCAGAAGGTCGTGGCATTCGCGCGCAAGCTGGGGATCACGACTCCCATCCCCAACCCGGACAGCATTCCGACCACGCTGGGTACCGAGTCGATGAGCATGATCGAGCACCTCTCGGCCTACTCGGCCTTCGACAATGGCGGATTCAAGATCACCCCGCATCCCGTCCTGAAGGTCGCCGACAAGAAGGGCCAGGTGCTGGAGTCCTTCGACCGCCAGGCCTCGAAGGAGCGGGTGATCACTCCCGACGTGGCCTACCTCATGACGGACCTGCTGCGGGGACCGCCCAAGCTGGCCCTGGGGATGTCCGGTGCGCAGCCGATCGCGGCCAAGTCCGGAACGACGGAGTCCTGGACCGGCGCCTACTGGATCGGTTACACACCGGACCTGGCCGTCGGCACGTACATGGCCCATATCAACGCCGGCGACCAGTGCACCTCCGGATTTGCAAAGCTGGCCCAGGGCTTCAGCCCCTCCGGCTGGCTCTGCCCGACCAACGTGCTCTGGGGTGAGCACGTGGGTTCCTCCGTCTGGGAGCCGTTCCTGCTCGGCTACTACAAGAGCCACCCCTGGCCGGCGGCGTGGACGATGCCCCCGGGAGTGGTGACGATGGCTGTGTGCAAGGATGGCAACCTGGCGGCCGACAACATCCCGGCCGACCAGAAGAAGTCGGAGATCTTCATCAAGAACGGCGGCCTGCCCAATGCCAGCTGCGCGCCCCCAGCGCCGCCGCCTACCCCAGCGCCGGCGCCCGCGCCCTCGCCCAGCGTCGCGCCTTCGCGCAGCCCGTCGCCGAGTCCCTCGCCGCACTCTTGATGCCGGCCCAGAAAATCTGGCGATTTTCTGGAAGACCGGGCTGATGCGACCGACCAGGGCCGGTCTTGTCGGCGGCACGGCATACCTTCTTCTCACGCTGGCCTGGCTGCTCGCCGCCCGGCCGCCCGAGGCGCTGGCCCTGCTGGGCTGGGCGCTGGCGGTGGGGGTCTTCGGCGTGTTCCTGACGGGCGCCGCCAACCAGGTGACGCTTGCGCGGGCCTACCTGGCGGGGCCGGCCCTCATCTACTCGACCGTCCACGGCGGGTTACGGCTGCTGGCATTGAGCGTGGCTCTGGCCGGCCTCTCCGACCTGGTCGACGGCACGATCGCTCGCCGGTTCGGCACGCCGACCCGGCTGGGCGGAGCGCTGGACCCGGTAGTGGACGGGATATTCTTCGGGGCGGTCGCCATCGGCCTCGCCCTCGGCGCCGCCTACCCGCTCTGGCTGGCGGCCGTCGTGGTCGGGCGGTACGCGCTGCCCGCCCTGGCCGGGGCGATGGTCCTGGGGCTCCTCCACCGCTCTCCCGAGCTGCGCCACACGCTGTTCGGACAGCTCTCCACGGCCCTCATCGCGGTGCTGCTCGGCGGCGTCGCGCTGTTCCGCGGCCTGGGCCAGGACTCGCGCCAGCTGGTGGTCGCGGCCGAGCTGGTCATCCCGCTCTCGACGCTGGCCGTGTTCGCCAACCTCTACTGGAGCAACCGGGCCGTTCTGGGCGGTTCGGCGCCGGGTCCGGATGGGTAGACTTGCGGTGGCCGCGCTAGACGGGGAGCTGGCGATACCCTGTACCGGCAATTCGCCTCAGCCGGGTCGAATTCCCCTTCCGAGGTTCGGTCTGTCGGTCCGACCAGTCGTGAAAGGCGTTGAAGGCCGGGACCTGCGCAGCCCGGGTCTCCGAACCCCGTCAGGTCCGGAAGGAAGCAGCGGTAAGGAGGATGCCCGGGGGTGCCGTAGCAATCCGGGCTGGAGCTGGAAGCGCTGGTTCGCCGGGAGCGCCGCAATCGAAGAAGGGGTGCGCGGTCACTCCTCCGCTGTCGTCTGAATTGAATTGACGTACCAGACCCTCTACCGCAAGTACCGATCGCAGACGTTCTCCGACCTGGTCGGCCAGGACGCCACGTCGCGCGCGCTGCAGGGCGCGATCGCCTCCGATCGAGTGGCCCACGCCTACCTGTTCTCGGGCATCCGGGGGACCGGCAAGACGACCTCGGCCCGGCTCCTGGCCAAGGCTCTGAACTGCCTGCAGCGGGCCGAAGGCTCGGCGGAGCCCTGCAACCAGTGCGAGTCCTGCCTCCAGGTCTTGGGCGGCACCGCACTCGACCTGATCGAGATCGACGCCGCGTCCAATCGAGGCATCGACGAGATCCGCGACCTGCGCGAGAAGGTGAACCTGGCGCCGGCCCTGGGCAAGCGGAAGGTCTACATCATCGACGAGGCCCACATGCTCACGGTGGACGCTTTCAACGCTCTGCTGAAGACGCTGGAGGAGCCGCCCCCCCACGTGGTCTTCATCCTCTGCACGACCGAGGCGCAGAAGGTGCCGCTGACCGTGCTCGGGCGCTGCCAGCAGTTCGTCTTCCGCCGCTTCAACGACGAGCAGATCACAGCTCGCCTGCGCCACATCGCGGGCCTCGAGGAGATCACGGTCGAGCCCGGCGCGCTGGCCCTGATCGCGCGCGTCGCCGAGGGCTCCATGCGGGACGCCGTCGGGCTGCTGGACCAGCTGGTCCCGCTCGCGGCGGGTCCGATCACGCTGACGGGTGCGCGCGAGCTGCTCGGCATCGCCGACCCGGCCCAGGTGGAGGGCCTGTTCGACCTGGTCATGGCCGGCCGCGCCGGTGAGGCGCTCGCCACCCTGGCGACCATCTACGAGTCGGGCGGTGAGCTGCGGCAGGTCGTGCGGGGGCTGATGGAGCGCTGCCGCGACCTCCTGGTGGCGGCGATCGACCGGCGCGACGAGGCGCAGCGGACGCGGCTCTCCCGTGTCCTGGACGCCCTGCTCCACCTCGACGGCGAGATCCGCCGCCACGCTGAGCCGCGCTTCCTGGTCGAGGCGACCCTGGTCCGGCTGGCCGTGGAGTCGGGCGCCCCCGGCGCCGCCCCGGCCCCGGGGCCGGCCCCGGTCGTCGCGCCCCTGCCGGCCGCCGGCCAGGACGGCCCCCCGGTCCCGGCCGCAATCGCGCCGGCGGCGGTCGCGCCCGCCGGAGTCGCCCCGCCGGTTGTCACGCCGACCCCGGCACCGGTTGCCACTCCGGCGCCCACGCCGGTTGCGACTCCGACCGCTCAACCGGCGGCCCCGGCGCCCGTCTCCGCCCTCGACGGAGAGCTGGTGGACGGCTGGCGCAAGGTCCTGGAGACCCTGAACCCCAAGACCCGCGCCTATTTCCGCGAGGCCAGGCCCTCAAAGGAGGGTTCCACGCTGGTCCTCTGGTTTCCCTACGCCTTCCACCACAAGAGCGCCCAGGAACACTCCGGCCAGGTCGAACCGCTGGTGAAGGGCTGGCTGGGCGAATCGGCGACCCTCGAGTGCCGCCTGCAGGATCCATCGTCCGCGGCGGGCGCCGCCGTCACCACCGCCCGGCCGGCCGCGCCCGAGGAGGACGCTGTGGTGCAGGCGGCGGTCCGCAAGCTCGAGGGTCGCGTGACCCGGGTCAGGGAGTTGAAACCGTGATGCAGAACCCGATGAAGATGCTGAAGCAGGTCCAGCAGATGCAGGCCAAGATGGCCAAGGTCCAGGAGGAGCTGGAGTCCGAGCGGATCGAGGCCGGCGCCGGCGGCGGCGCTGTCAAGGCGGTCGTCAGCGGCTCCCAGAAGCTCATCTCGGTGACCGTGGACCCCGAGGTCGCCGCTGACGTCGAGATGCTGCAGGACCTGGTGGTGGCCGCTGTCAACGAGGCCATGGACAGGTCCCGCCAGGTGGCGGCCGAACGGATGGGCGCGCTCACCGCCGGCCTCGGCCTCCCGCCGGGCCTGCTTTAGGGCCTTCTGGTGCCCCAGCTGCCGGAGGCGCTGGAGGACCTCATCCAGGAGCTCTCGCGACTGCCGGGGGTGGGGCCCAAGACGGCCCAGCGGCTGGCCTTCCATATCCTGCGCGCCGACTCCGGGCGGGCCGAGGCGCTGGCCCGGGCGATCTCTGAGCTCAAGCTGCGCATCGGCTACTGCGAGCGCTGCTTCAACATTGCCGAGGGCCCCCTCTGCGCCATCTGCGCGTCCGGCCGGCGCGACCTCTCGCTGATCTGCGTGGTGGAGTCCGCGCTGGACCTCCTGGCCATCGAGCGCACGTCCGAGTACCAGGGCCTTTACCACGTGCTGCACGGGGTGATCTCGCCCATCGACGGGGTGGGGCCGGACGACATCCACGTGCCCCAGCTCCTGCAGCGGGTGGCCGAGGGCGGCGTGCAGGAGGTGATCGTGGCCACCGACGCGGACATCGAGGGCGAGGCAACAGCCGTCTACCTCTCGCGGGCCCTCACAGCCCTGGGGGTAGCCGTGACCCGGCCCGCTCACGGCCTTCCGGTGGGCGGCGACCTCGAGTACGCGGACGAGCTCACGCTGGCCCGCGCCATGAGCGGCCGCCGGGCCTTTTGACCGGTCGTTTGGCCTGCCGCTCACGCGGGTAGATAAATCGAGCCCCCGACGGCTTGCAGCGGCAGGTCGGACGGGAGTACAATCGCCGTTGCGCCTCCGACAGGTGGGCTTCGTGCGCCCTCTCGGAGGGGGTTCTGAAGGGGCGCCAGCACCTTGACAACTGAAGAGTGAGAAAGACTCTGAGAGTCTGAAAAGACTCAGGGCTAAGGCCTTGGGTCCTTCGTCTTTAGACGGAGAGTTTGATCCTGGCTCAGGGTTAACGCTGGCGGCGTGCTTAACACATGCAAGTCGAGCGAGGGCTTCACTCCCGCAAGGGAGGGGAGTTCCTAGCGGCGAACGGGTGAGTAACACGTGGGCAACCTGCCCAGTCGTGGGGGATAACACCGGGAAACCGGTGCTAATACCGCATACGGTCTTCGAGGACATCCTCTTTGAAGAAAGCAGCAATGCGCGACTGGAGGGGCCCGCGGCCTATCAGCTTGTAGGTGGGGTAACGGCCTACCTAGGCGATGACGGGTAGCTGGTCTGAGAGGACGACCAGCCACACGGGGACTGAGACACGGCCCCGACTCCTACGGGAGGCAGCAGTGAGGAATCTTCCGCAATGGGCGAAAGCCTGACGGAGC
>DHIW01000058.1:1438-3981 GCA_002404015.1 Chloroflexi bacterium UBA4736 | reverse complement strand
GACCTGCGCCAGGACGCCGGCGACGGCAAGGCCAAGATCCCCGGCTCAGCCTGGATCAGCCTCCATGACGGCTTCGCCCAGGTCCGGCCGGATCGGAACCTCTCATACGACCTGCCCTCGAGCGAGGAGTTCGCCGCCGCCATGCGCAAACTCGGTATCGAGCCCGTCACGCACGTCGTATTCGCCGACGACATGGTCAATCGCTGGTCGACACGCGCCTTCTGGGTGCTCCACTACTACGGGCACCAGGGCGAGGTCCAGGTCCTCGATGGCGGCATCAACGCCTACCTCGCCGCCGGGCGCCGAACCGACCACAGGTTCATCACCCCGCAGCCCGCCGATTACCCGGTGCCCACCGCGACCGACGAATCGATCCGCATAACCCCCGACGAGATTGTGGCGGGTATCGCGACCGACAGCCTCACCCTCTGCGACGTGCGCAGCCCCCAGGAATTCAGCGGCGAGGTCGAGATGTCCGGCCGTGGCGGTCATATCCCCGGCGCCATCAACATCACCTGGGACAGCTGCCTGGACGCTGATGGCCGGTTCATGTCAGACAGCCAGTTGAGGGAGGTGCTGACCCCATACCTCGACGACAGTAGGGAACAGGTGACGTACTGCCAGGGCGGCGTCAGGGCTTCGTTGACGTGGTTCGCGCTCCACGTCGTGCTGGGCAGACAGGCCAGACTGTACGCTGCGTCATGGGAAGAATGGGCCCAGAACCCGGCCCTCCCAGCAGTCCGATAGCCAGCGCCTCCGGATACAAAGTCAGGAACTTTCAGGCCGCGGGCTTGATTATGACGAGCCGGTCAGGTATTGTTCAGTAAGACGCCAATATAACGCAGTGCGTCACGGGATCACGGTCCGGGATCACGGTCAACGACTGAGGTCCCAGGTCGGGCGCCGGCTCCAGGCTCCACTTCGGGATTTAGGACATTTGCCTGGAACGTAGCGGTGCTCCATGCTCGACCAAAGGAGTGTCCATCCGAACCCTCGGAGCAGCGAAAGTTGCAATCAGGAACGGCTTTGTCGTGTCGGCAAAGGATCCCTTTGGATCCAGTTGGCGCGCAGAGGACGTCCAGAAGTCATCCAAGTACCCCCGCCTCCTGAGCCATATCTTCGTCCTCGCGGTGGCCCTGCCCCCGCTCTCGATGACTGTGGCGCAGGCTCACCAGGCACCGGCGCAACACCACCGGATCGTCCTCGACGCGGCCGCCGTCAGCGTGCGCCCGGAGAGCCTCCGGGACATCCCGCCGGATCCGCCGCCGCCGACGCCGACGCCGACGCCGACGCCGACGCGCACTCCCGCGCCCAAACCCAGGCCGGCGCCAAGGCCCGTCGTGTTTCACGCCACGGGCGCGGTCGCGGACATCATCCGCGCCGCAGCCGCCAAATGGGGCGCGGACCCCAATCAGCTGCTCCGCGTTGCCAGTTGCGAGTCGGGGCTCAACCCCAACTCATACAACAGCGGTTCGGGCGCCACTGGACTGTTTCAGTTCAAGCCCGGGACCTTCTACGCTCACGGCGGCCACAACATCTGGGACGCAGCCGACCAGGCTGACGTCGCCGCCCATATGTTCAGCCAGGGCCTCGCCAACGAGTGGTCCTGCAAGTAACCCAGACTTGATCTGACAGAATGCCGCCCGGCCAGCCCGGGCGGCATTCATTGTTTTCTAGCCAGCCTCAGGGCGGCGGCGGTGCCACCCCGCGTAGGTCAGGCTGCCAACCACAACCAGCACCACCGCCAGCTGCAGCAGCAGCGTCCGCATTCCAGGCGGGAGGCTGGGACCGTTGCCAGGATCCAGTGCCGTTGCCGCTGGCCCGCCGAGGTCGTGGCGTCCGTCGGTGACCTGCATCGGAGGCGTACCATACGCCGCCACATGGATCACGCCCGAACGGGACACGCCCATGTCATATGTGACGCTGGTGGCGGGAGCGCTGAGATTGATGTACGTCAGCCATCCGCCTGGCTGCATCCAGCCCATGTTCTTGTCGGTCGAGAGATCGCGGTGGAGCTGGTCGCTGACCGGCTGCTGATACTGAACCGCCAGTCCCGGCGCGTGGGGAACGAAGGTGCCGTCCGGCGCCTCCTGCTCGAGTGCGGCCAGGTCGCTGGTGTAGATCCGGTCAGGGCTGATCAGGTAGATATCGGCGTTGACCTCGGCGACGCCATTCGCGAGGACCTCGAGCGGCACCCAGGGATGGTCCAGCTTCATCGTGATCAGGACGGGGGCACCGTCACCGACGAGCTGGCGGGTGGCCTGTGCCCGGGCGACGTTGTACTTGGCGGCCATGAAGATCGGGCTGCCTTTGGCGTACACCGACAGGTGGGCGCGGGTCTCGCCGTTGAGCAAGAAGCCATTCAGGCGGCACCAGTCGACGATCGCCAGGCCGCTGCCCTTGAGAACGGTGATGTCGAGCGCCCGCACCTGGACCTGCTGCAGCACCACCGCCTTGCTGACGAGGGGCGCCGCGCTGAGAGCGCCGGCTGCGAAGAGGGGTTGCGGGTGGGTCTCTCGGTCGAGCCGCTGCAGCGTCCAGCC
>DHIW01000058.1:0-1234 GCA_002404015.1 Chloroflexi bacterium UBA4736 | reverse complement strand
GTAGCTGAAGCTGGTCATGTAGTGCTCAACACCGTCGTGCCAGTCGACCAGGGTGCTGGCGCGGGTAAGGCGGATCGCCCCATTGGGCGCGACCAGGCCGCCGCAGGCGGCGGCTGGAACCGCGAAGAGCGCCAGGGTGGCGGCGGTCACTCCCACCGCGGCGATTCGCTTGATCATTTCGACCTCCTTGCCCCGTTTTGGGGTTCAGTGGTCTAGACGTGGCGGCGGCGACCAAAGTTCCCTCCTCCCGCCGGCTCACGCTCGGCAGGGTGCCTCAAAGGCAGGGGATGCGGAGAGCCTGTCGGAGACCGATTCCGAGTCTGCTGAGACGCGCTTAGAGGCGCCGGCAGGCCACGATGCCGTCGGCGATTGGCAGGACTGCAGCGTCGAGCTGATCAGAAGTTCGGGCGAAGTCGAGCGCTTCGACGGTCCCGCGATCGTCGGGGTCTTCGTTGTCGGCGCCGAGCCTCCCGCCGCGGAAGGCGTTGTCGACCAGGATCACCGCGCCGGCGCGAGTCCTCTCGATACACAGCCGCATCAATGCGACGTTGTCTTGTTTGGCACCGTCGAGGAAGCAGAGATCGTACGAACCGCGCAACCCTGGAACCACTTCCAGGGCCGCGCCGCGATGGACCGTGATCTTGTCCGAGAGACCGCCCTTCGCGAACCAGGCCTCGGCAATGTCGGCATGCTCAGGGTCGATCTCGACCGTATCGACGTGTCCCTCGGCGGGGATGGCCTGAGCAAAGGCAGTCGCTGAGAGCCCGAGGTAAGTACCGACCTCGAGAATCCGGCGGGCGCCGATCAGCCGGCAAAGCCAGGAGTGAAAGCGGACCTGCTCCCGACTGATCTGCATCGGGTATTTGCCACGCCGATGGAGATCCTCCTGGATCGAGGCGATCAGAGGATCGACCTCCTCCCAATGGGGCGCGAGCACACGCTCGAGGCTTGGTGTTATCTCCGTCCGTTTCTCACTCATCTGCGATCCACGGCTCGAAAAAGCGGCTCAGTCGGGCTTGTCGTCCGGCTTGGCGTCGGCCGGAGGCGTGTCGGCAGACGGCTTCTCATCGGGAGTTGATTCCGCTACGGCATCCGCAGACTCGGCTTCAGCCGACGAGAGCGGGACGTCATCTTTCGGGGCGGCGTCCTGTCGCAGCGGCGCCTCGTTCTCGGGCGCGCCGTCAGCAGGCGGTTCGGTTTGCGGCTGCCCGGCCTTTGCCGGAGCCGGCGCCGG
>DHIW01000070.1 GCA_002404015.1 Chloroflexi bacterium UBA4736 | reverse complement strand
CCTGCGATCCTCGCGACGCGTATTTCCAATACGCTTTGCTCCGGTTCTCGGAGCCGCCTAGGAGCTGGGCCACCTGGCCACCGAATCCCTCGCCGACCTTCTTCAACACCCTGCTAGAACGGGAAGCGCGTGAGGTCGAAGATCGGTGAGCCGGGCGCGACCCGGCCGCCGATGACGACCCGCGGCCGGTGGCGCACGCACTCGGCGGGGTGGACCTCTGGGCGCAGGCCGTTGAAGATCGGGAAGCGCAGGGTGCCGTCGGGCGACCACTCCGAGTAGCGGACGCTGATCACCAGCTCGGGCCGGCACCACCGCACCGGGGCGGTCATGATGGGCGGCGGCTCGAGCGGGCTGAGCTCCGTCTCCAGATCCTCCAGCTCGCGCGCCATCGCCTCGGCGACCTCCGGCTCGTAGCCCCCTACCACCGAGCCGCAGGGCAGCAGGTGGCCGCGCTCGTAGTAGCCGACAAGCAGCGCGCCGAAGGGCCGGCCGGGCGTCCAACCGGTCACGACGAAGTCGTCGCTCTTGACCGCCTTCACCTTCAGCCAGAACGGGCTGCGCTGGCCGGGCACGTAGGTGCTCTCGCCGTGCTTGGCCATGACGCCCTCCAGGCCGCGCTCCAGGCAGGCCTCGAAGAGCTCCACCCCTTCCTTTTCTATGTGGTCGGGCACGAAGAGGTGGCCGCCGCTGGTCACCGCCTTGCGGAGCCGGGCCTTCCGGCGCGTCAGCGGCTGGCGGAGCAGGGAGCGCCCGTCCAGGTAGAGCGCATCGAAGGCCAGGAACGCCAGCGGCACCTCCTCGGCCAGCGCCGCGCCGCCCAGCAGGCGCCGGCGGAGAGCGTGGTAGTCGGGCCGTCCCTCCTCGTCGGTCGCGACCAGCTCGCCGTCCAGCACCGCCGGATGGGTGATCTGGGAACCCAGCGAGGCCATCTCGGGCAGCAGGTCGGTGATGTCCTTCAGGCCGCGGTCCTGCAGGCGCACGCCGCCCTCGGCATCGACGAACAGGAGGCCGCGCAGGCCGTCCCACTTGACCTCGAACAGGTAGTCCTCGGCTGAGAACGGGGCCTCGGCGGAAACCGCCTGCATCGGGCGGACGGCGGGCGGGAAGGCGTCCAGCTCGAACAGAAGCTGGTCGGCGTTCTGCACGCCTCCTAGGCTAACGGGCCGCTAGCTGGCCTTTCTCCGCGCGGCCGGCTTCTTGGCCGGCGCCTTGTCGGCCCGCTGCTTCTTGGCGGCCTCGACGGACGCCTTCAGGGCCTCCATTAGGTCCATCACCTTGGGCGCGGCCTCCGGCTCGGGCGCGGCGACGATCTCCTCGCCCTCGACCTTGGCGTTGACGACCTTCATCAGAGCGTCGTGGTAGTCGTCCTGGTAACGCGAGGGGTCGAATGTTTCCTCGGCCAGGCTCTCCACCAGCGACATGGCCATCTGCAGCTCCTTGGGGTTGACCTTCACGTCGCCGTCGAGCCCCTTCAGGCCCTCGGTGGAGCGGATCTCGTCAGGCCAGTGGAGCGTGTTCATCAGCATCAGCCCGTCGGCCGGCTGGAGCGCGCAGAGGTGCTCGCGGTCGCGCAGGGCGATCTTTGCGACGGCCACCTTGCCGGTCTCCTCCAGCGCCTTCTTGAGCAGGTGGTAGGGCTTGCGCCCCGCTTCCTCGGGCTCGACGTAGTACGCCGACTTGAAGTAGAGGCCGGCCTGGATGTCGTCCTGGGGGATGAACTCCGAGATCTCGATGGCTCGCGAGGTGGGGAGTGGAAGGTTCTCCAGGTCGTGCTCCTCGATGACCACGTAGCGGTCGTCCGAGACCTCGTAGCCCTTGACTATCTCGCCGAACTGGACCTCGTGGTCGCCGGCCTGGCACCAGCGCTTGTACTTGATCGGCGACATGTGCTCGGAGCAGAGCTGCCGGAAGGTGACGGAATGAGACTCCGTGGCGACGTACAGGCGCACAGGGATGGAGACCATTCCGAAGCTGATGACGCCTTTCCACATTGATCTCGGCATAGGGCTCTGGGATTCTACGTTAGCGGCTCGGCGTTGCGGCTACAAAAAGTGAGCGCGTCAGCGGGCGACCTCCCGCCGCTGCATCATCAACACGCCGGCCGCAAAACCGACCGCCACGATCGCGATCATGACGTTCAGCCCCAGCCAGTAGACGCCGGTCGTGAGCGGCGTCCCGTACAGCTTGAAAACCGAGAGGTCGGGTACCCAGGCCGGCCAGGCCATGAACGGGGCCAGCTGGTAGATGAGGTAGCTGACCATGGCCAGGAAGGCGAGGACCGCGACGGTGGCCCGCGGCCAGCGACCCACGCCGACGGCGCCCGCGGCCGCGAAGGTGAGGCCGAACGGGAGCAGGAGCCAGGAGGCGCGCCAGATCGATGCCGCGTCGACGTGGATCCCGACCCCGCCCCCCGCCAGCCCGGTGGCCACGGCGCCGGCGCCGCTCAGGATGGCGATGCCGGCAGCCAGCGTGAGGCCGCGCTCGAGCACGACCCACCAGCGAGGCACGGGCTGGCTGAGCACCGCCTCCAGGACGCCCTCGGTGTCCTCGGCCGCCCAGCCCGACACCTGCACGATGGCGTAGGCCGCGACCAGCAGCTGGGCGACCCCGAACCAGACCAGGGCGATATAGGCGCTATAGGGGTCGCCGCTGCCGCCGGCCGCCAGGTACTGCTGGATCGCCGAAATTCCCTTGAACCCGTCCACGACTGACTTGCCGAGGTTGGCCATGAAGGCGGCGAGGACCACCACCGCCGCGAGCCAGGCCAACAGGCCCCAGCGCTGCCGGTACAGGCCGCGCAGTATCGGCACCCTCAGTAGCGGGCTGGCAGTGGCCCGGCCCGGGCGCGTGACCCGACGCCGAGGGATCAGTGGCGAGCCCACGTCGCGCCGCACGAAGGCGAGGGCGGCCAGGGCGCTCAGGGCGCCCGCGACCAGGACGAGGGTGAAGATGGCCGCCCAGTCGTCGTGCCCGCCCGGGGTCAGCGGGTTGCTGCGCTCATACCACCGGAACGGCGAGATCTCCCGGTATGGACGCAGGCTGGGCGCGGTGCGGCTGAGGCTGTTGAGAAAGAACAGGACGCCCACGACCGCCGCCCCGGCGGCCGCTCCCGCGCGCTTGGTGGATCCCAGCTGGGCGACCAGGTAGGAGAGGCAGAAGAGGCAGACCGTCAGAGCGTCCAGCGCAACCATCTGAGCGGACAGGGCCGCTGCGTCGAGCGGGGAGCCGGCGCCGGCCGCTCCCACGTCGGTGGCGACTCCGCCGGCCACCGAGACAACCGTCGAGCCAATCGCGAAGGCGGCCACCCGGGAGGCCACGAGCCGGACGCTGGACAGCCCGGTCGCCAGCCACTGGTCGACCAGGCCAGCCTCCTCGTCACCGGGCGCCGCGCCCGCCCCGGCCGAGACCGCCCAGACAGCGCCCAGGATCGCGAAGAAGCCAAACACGCGCCAGCCGACATAGCCACTCATGGTCTCCACGTGGACCGGGAGCGGCAGGATGTAGCTGATCTGGGTGCCCAGGGCCTCCATTGAGTGGCCGAAGGCGAGGCGGGCGGACTCGCTCGAACCGGCGATCTGCTGGAAGGCGGCCGCCTGGACCAGCCCGTAGAGCGCGGCCGTGAGCCCGTAGCCGATGATCGCCGCGCGGTGGCGGCGCAGGGCGACCCGGGTCATCGGTAGTAAGCCAGGAAGGTCTCCTCGAGGCTGGGCTCGTGGCTCGTCAGGTTCAGCACCCGGGTGCCTTCGAGGGCGCGCATGAAGGGGTCGAAGCTGCCCCGGATGGTGCAGTGGAGGCGGGTCCCCTCCACCTCCACCTCATCGACCCCGGCTGCGGCCCTCACCTTCTCGACGGGGGGCGGGCCGTCCAGCTCGACCTCGACCCGGTGGACGCGGATCTCGTGCAGCTCGTCCAGCTCGGCGACCTTGACCAGACGGCCGTCGCGGATGATGCCGACCCGCGTGCAGATGTGCTCCACCTCGCTCAGGACGTGGGAGGAGATGAAGAGCGTGCTGCCCTCGGCGCTGGTCTCGCGGACCAGCCGGTAGAACTCCTGCTGGTTGAGCGGGTCGAGGCCGGCCGTCGGCTCGTCGAGGATGAGCACCTTGGGCCTGTGCATGAAGGCCAGGACCAGGCCGAGCTTCTGCTTGTTGCCGCGCGAGAACTCCCGGAAACGCCGGCCCAGGTCGAGGTCGAAGCGTGCAGCCAGCGCCCGCGCGAGGTCGAGGTCGACACCGCCGCGCAGCCCGGCAAGGTAGGCGACGACCTCGCTGGCACGCATGCCGCCGAACTGGGCCAGCTCGCCGGGCAGGTAGCCGACTACGCGCTTGACCTCGACGGACTGGCGCTGGCAGTCGAGGCCGAGGATGGACGCCGAGCCCTCGCTGGGGTGGATCAGGCCCATGAGGAGGCGGATCGTGGTGGTCTTGCCGGCCCCGTTGGGGCCCAGGTAGCCGAAGACCTCAGCAGGCTTGACATCCAAGTCGAGGTCGAAGAGTCCGCGGCCCTGGCCGTAGTCCTTCGACAGGCCCCTCGTCTCGATCGCGTTCACGGCTGCCTCCGATCGCTGCGCCAGCGGGTGAGCATGGATTCGCATTCGCTGGAGATGAACAGGAACAGCTCGGTCATGTGCCCCATGCGATCCCGCGCGGGGCCCGGGGGCAGCACGCGCTCGCCCTCGACCAGCCGATCCAGGATCATGCCGATGCGGGTGAAGGCGGCGGCGACCATCGGCTCCAGGTTCTCGACAGGCTCGAAGGCGATCCGCCGGGTGCCCCGCTGGTGAATCCGGCGCAGGACACCGCCCGCCTCCAGCTGGCGGGTGGCGACGCTGACCCCGCTCTTGCTCACCCCGAGGTCGCGGACGATCTCGTCCAGGCCGGCCGGCTCGTCGCGTGTGAGGAGATGGCCGAAGACGCGGCCCGCGGTTGCGGTGCCGCCGAATTGCACCCAGAGCGCCCCCATGCCGTCGGCGAACGCCGCCAGCCGGCTGTCCGGTGAGTTCTGTACGTTCAGTATGTACTGAATATAGTGATTTCAACCCGGGCCGGCAAGGCCGCTACGCTGAGGGCCGATGCGCCTCGGCGACTTCGAGATCCACCTGCTCGTGGCCGGCGGCTGGCACCCCGACGGCGGCACCATGTTCGGAGTCGTCCCCAAGAAGCTCTGGGAGCGCCAGAAGCCGGCTGACGAGAACAACCTGGTGCGGGCAGCCTGCGTGGGTGTGGTCGTCCGCCACAACGGCCGCGTTCTGGTGTGCGAGACGGGGATCGGGTCCAAGCTCGACGAGAAGCGGGCGCGCCAGTACGGGGTGTGGGAGCCGGACGGCCTGCTGACCTGCCTGAAGCGCCTGTCGGTGCGGCCCGAGGAGGTGGACGTGGTCCTCAGCACGCACCTCCACTGGGACCACGCGGGCGGCTTCACGCGCCGCAGCGAGGGCGGCCGGGTCGAGCTGACGTTCCCGCGGGCCCGGCACATCGTGCAGCGCGCCGAGTGGGATTTCGCGCTGGCGCCGGACCTGCGCTCGCGCTCGGGCTACCTGGAGGACGACTTTCTGCCAGTCGAGGCGGCGGGGGCCGTCGAGTTCGTCGACGGCGAGGCGGAGGTGCTGCCCGGGGTGGTCGTGCGGCGCACCGGCGGCCACACCCCGGGCCACCAGGTGGTGCGCTTCGAGGCGGGCGACGAGCTGTCGTGCGTCGTCACGGGGGACCTGGTCGGGATGCGGCCGCACCTGCGCGTTCCCTGGACCATGAGCGCCGACCTCGACGTGCTGCGAGTTCTCGACGAGAAGGCGAAGCTGCTGGAGGAGGCCGCCGCCCACCGCTGGCTGCTGGTGCTGTCGCACGAGACCGACCAGCCGGCGGGCTACGTCGACTCGGACGGGCGCTGGACGCCGGAGCCCCAGCTGTCTCCCTGACTCATTGGCCGGCGAACTGGCCGAGCGTCTTAACAGGCACCGTTGTGGGGTCCCGACCGGCCGGCTAGCCTCGCGTCATGCCGACGTCGGTCTTCTCCTGCCTCCTGCACGGGCTCGAGGGGCGGCCGGTCGAGGTCCAGGTGGACATCTCGCCCGGGGTCCCGGGCTTCTTCCTGGTCGGGCTGGCCGCCACGTCCGTCCGGGAGTCGCGCGAGCGCGTGCGCGCCGCCATCCGAAACAGCGATCTGGCGTTCCCAAAGCGCCGGCTGACCGTGAACCTGGCACCTGCCGAGATGCGCAAAGAGGGGTCCTCGCTCGACCTCGCGATCGGGGTGGCGATCAGCCTCGCGGCGGCCGGGCAGGCCGGCCCCCGAGCTGCTGCCTTCCTGGGCGAGCTGGCGCTGGACGGCGAGGTGCGGCACGTGGACGGCGTCCTGGTGGCGGTCCGGGCCCTGCGCGCGCACGGCTTCGAGGAGGTCTTCGTGCCTCCGGCAGACGCCGCCGAAGCCGCGCTGGTGGACGGTATTCGGGTCCGGGCCGGACCCACCCTGGCGGCGGTGGTCCGCCACCTGATGGGCGTGGAGCCGCTGTATCAGCACGAATCCAGCCGCCCGGAGCCGGAGGCCGCAGCCGAGCCCTCCGGCGATGACCTGGCCGAGGTGCACGGCCAGGCCGAGGCGAGGCGCGCGCTCGAGGTCGCCGCCTCGGGCGGCCATCACCTCCTGCTGAACGGGCCGCCCGGCTCAGGCAAGACGATGATGGCCCGCTGCCTGCCGGGCCTGCTGCCGCCGCTGACCCTGGAAGAGGCCCTTGAGGTGGCCGAGGTTCGCAGCGTGATCGGGGACCTGGCCGGCCGGCGGCCGCTGGAGTGGCGGCGGCCCTTCCGCGCGCCCCACCACTCCATCTCGCTGGCCGGCCTGGTCGGCGGCGGCTCCGGCCTGGCCGCCCCCGGCGAGATCTCCCGAGCCCAGTCGAGTGTTACAGTTTGTTACATGAGTACCGATCAGGTCCGAGCAGCGATCTACACCCGCATCTCCCGAGACGAAGACGAGACCCGGCTGGGAGTTCTCCGCCAGCAGGAAGACCTCCAGCGGGAGGCCGAGCGCCGAGGGGCCGAGGTCGTGCTCTCACTGGAAGACAACGACCTGAGCGGCTCGGGCAAGGTCCACCGGCCCGACTACGAGCGCCTGATCGAGGCCATCGAGCGCCATGAGGTGGGCCTGGTCCTGGCCCACGACCTGGATCGGCTGAACCGAGGGCTCACCGATTACGTGAGGTTCTACACCGCCTGCGAGAAGGCCCGGATCAAGGTCGCCTGGCTGGGCGGCGAGGCCGACTTCGCCACCGGCACCGGCATCTTCGAGATGGACTTGAGGGCCAGCTTCGCCCGCGAGGAGCTACGCAAGATGCGCAGCCGGACCCGGCGCAAACACCTGGAACTGGCGACCGACGGCAAGGACGCGGGCGGCGGCCGCCCCTTCGGCTACGAGGAGGACCGGCACGCGGTCCGGCCCACAGAGGCGGGCCTGGTCCGCGAGGCGGCCGCTCGGGTCCTGGCTGGTGGCAGTCTGCGCGGCCTCTGCCGGGACTGGGATCAGCGGGGTATCGGGACCGTCAACAATGCCCGCTGGTCGGCCCCGACAATGCGCCGGATGCTGGTCAGCGCCCGCATCTCGGGCCGCCGGGAGCGGCGCACCATCGACGGCAAGAGGCGCGACATCGGCACCATCGTGGCCCCCGCCGTCTGGGCTGCCATCATCAGCCCCCAGGAGTCAGACGACCTGCGCAGCCTGCTGGGGAATGGGGAGCGCCGCATGAACGGACACTCGACCAAGTACCTGCTGACGGCCGGGCTGGCCGTGTGCGGGCTCTGCGGAGCCCCGCTGGTCGCCCGGCCGCGCGTCGGCAGCCGCTCCATGGTTTGCGCCAAGGGACCCGGATTCAGGGGCTGCGGCGGAATCCGTGTCCAGGCCGACCCCCTGGAAGCGCTGGTCTCGGAGGCGGTCCTGGCTGCGGTTGACGGGGGTGCGCTGGCGGCGGCCATGGAGACCACCGAGGACCGCGAGGCGATGGAGGGGCTGGCGGGGGTCGAGCAGAAGCTCGCTGACCTGGCTCGGGACTGGGCTGCCGACCGCGTCAGCCGGGGGGAGTGGGACGCCGCTCGGGCGGCGCTCATGGTCCGCCGGGACGCCCTCAGCCGCCGCCTGGAGGCCTCCCGGCGTGGTCAGCGTCTCGATGGCCTGCCCGACCCCCTGCGGGCCTCCTGGCTCGGCCTAGAGCTTCACCGCAAGCGAGCCGTGATCGCGGCCCTGGTGGAGGCAGTCGTGATCGGACCGGGGGTGCGAGGCCGCAACACCTTCGACAGTGACCGGATCAGCATTCGCTGGAAGACCTAGCGCCTCCCCTTTTGACGCGTCGCGGTCTTCCTAATGAGGCCATCAGGAACCGCGTCACCCTTGGGCCAAATAAAAGGCCAGAAATGCTGTAGCATCGGCTCCAAGCGTCGCGGACCAAGTCCCGTGTCATGACCCCGGCAACCCGCCTGGAAGGGCGGGGACAACGTGCTTTTGAAGCGGCTTGCCCGACTTAGATCGGGCGGGTTCCGGGAGATTTGGGAACGACGACTTCCATAAGGAGGTCGCCGTTTTTTATGTCTCGAAACAGGAGCCGGAACCTGGCGTTTCTCGATGGCCCCCACCTTCGCCACCTGCTCTTCATCAACAAGATCTCGCAACACGAATTTTGTCGCCGCTGTGGACTCGATGATGGTGAGTTGAGCAAGGCAATTCGCGGCAGTCGTGCGATCTCGTCGCGCGTCCTCGCCCTGGTCGAGAGCGAGCTATTGGCGATCGAGCAGGGGCCGACTCAGTCCCGGACTACGGGCACGGCCAAGACCACAGCCAAGGTGGCGCGATGAAGGCCGCCGCCACCTCCCCAGACCCCCGCGCGGTCGCGCGCCTGCTGGCTGATCGTGGTCGCCAAGGACTGCCGCCCAAATGCTACGACCCGGCCGTCCTAGCCAAGGTTGCCGGACTCCTGGGCTCGGTGGCCAGGCCGCCCCAGGCCTAACGTCCCCGTCAACTAAAAAAGCCCGTCCCCAAGAGGCACCCGGGGGCGGGCGAAGGAAGAAAACGTATGCACCAGCCTACTCGACCAGTCGTCCGAGCAGCTCAGCCTGTTTCGGTCGACCGCTCCCTACCCGATCCTCAACCCGGTTTTCGGCCGCTCGGCCGAGCCCACTTCCAGGCGCTCCTGGTAACCGACGGCGCCCCGATTTGGTTTTGTCACGGACACGGGCACGACTGCTGGGAGACCGCGACCTCCTGCGCTCTGGACCATCGCGAGCTGGCCCGCGCGGGCTGGAGTCCGCCCCGGCTTCCGGTCGCGGGCGACCTGATGGTGATGCTCTCCGGCACTGACTGGCGGTCGTACGGCCCGGGGGCTACGTTCGAGGTCGCTGACGGTGACCTGCTGCTCCTGATGCCGTGCGGCTATGTGTTCACGATCGCGGCCGGACACTGGGAGGCGGTCGGGCACGTGGTCAGGAAGGGCGAGGTCACGGTCGAGGTCTGGGCGTGACACACGTTTTCGTCCCTGATGGGGCCACTAAGAAGGAGGTGGTTCTTAAACGGATAACCGTTGCTAAAACAATTCACGTTTCTACCTCCAAGATGGGGCCACGAACAGGGGTTCGGTTCACGTGATTCATCTTGCGGCTACACCGGGTCGGGGTGTAGAAAACAAAGCAGCGGCGCCACGCCCCCTAAAGTTTGCAGCGCCGCCAAGAAGAAAACATGAGCAGATTAGCACGACCAACTGACAACCGGTGGACGGCGTGAAGGTACCTACTCACGGCCACAAACAAGACGGTGGCCCAGTGAAATCTGAGCAGCGCTTCACGCGCCGCAATCCATGCCCGGTCTGTGACGGCTACCCAGAGCTTCCCCAGCACAGGGGCACCCGCTGCTGGGGCTTCCTCTCCAGCGACGGCGAGTGGGCTCACTGCACGCGCGAGGAGTACGCGGACGGTCTCGATTTCAATGACCTCTCGAACACCTACGCCCACCGGCTCGACGGCGACTGCGCCTGCGGTGTCACCCATCGAACAGGGGAGCCGGTTGAGCCTCGCGAGGTTCAGCCACAGCCGGATATGAGGTGGATGAACCGCCCCCACATCAAGGACACCTACGACTACCACGACGCCGACGGCAAACTTGTCTACCGGCGGGCGCGCTACGAGACCGGAGAGGGCGAGCAGCGGCTCAAGTGGTTTCTCCCCTGGCGGCCCGACCCCGAACACCCGGGACAGTCGATCCCCAACCTGGAGGGCATCAGGCCGGTGCTCTACCGGCTGCCCGAGCTGCGGGATGCGCTGGCCCAGGCGGCGACGCTGGGGTTGACTCGGTGGGTCTTCGAGGTGGAGGGCGAGAAAGCTGTCGATTACCTCTGGGAGAAGGGGTTGCTAGCGACCACGGCGGGCGGCGCCAACGACTGGCGGCCGGAGTTCGCCGAGGAGTTCAGGGGCCACCAGGTGGTGATCGTCGCCGACAACGACGAGAAGGGCAGGCGGAGGACCCAGCGGGTGGCAAGGGACTGCCACGGGATCGCCGCCAGAGTGACGGTGCTGGACTTGCCGGGGCTACCTCCCAGCGGCGGGCTGGATGACTGGTTCGAGCAGGACCCCGACCAGCACATGCAGGACATGCTGCGGGGCATCATCCGAGCCGTCCCCGATTGGGAGCCGAGCCCGGAGGCGGAGTCGCCAAGCTGGCTACCGGTCGACCTAGAGGCCCTGCTGGCGGGCGACCTGGGCGCGCTGGAGCCCACCCGCCTGCGACGCGGCGACGGTGTGCTGCTGCTCTATCCGGGCCGTGTCCACGACTTCCACGGCGAGCCCGAGACTCTGAAGTCATGGGCCGCCCAGGTGGCGGTCGCAGAGGTGCTGATGGCTGGCGGCCGGGCGCTCTACCTCGACTTCGAGGCCGAGGCGCGCGACGTGGTCGGCCACCTGCTGGCCCTGGGAGTCAGCCAGGAGCAGATCCTGGAAGGCCTGCTCTACATCAGGCCCGAAGAGGGCCTGGGGAAAGAGGCCCGGCCCCGCCTGCTCGCCCTGCTGGCCGCCAATCCCATAGAGATCGCGGTCCTGGACGGCGAGAACACCGCCCTCGCCGCCAGCGGCTACGAGCCCAACTCCAACGCCGATGTCCTGACCTGGAAAGAGGAGTTGGTGCGGCCGGTGCAGGTCGCCACCAGCGGACCCACCATCCTGATCGACCACGTAACCAAGAACCCAGACACCCAAGGTAGGTGGGCGGTGGGGGCCGGGCAGAAGCTGGCCCTCATCGACGGCGCTAGCTTCAGCTTCAAGCTGATCGTGCCCTTCGGGGTCGGGCGCACGGGACTGGCCAGCATCCATCTCAGCAAAGACCGCCCCGGGCACCTGCGCGGGCTTACCCCGGGGATGAATCCCGAGATCGCCCAGCTTCGCCTGGAGTCACACCCTGACGGCAGCATTGATTGGGAGCTACGGCCGTCCGCCGGAGTCAAGACCGATGAGGAGGGCAAGGAGGTCTTCCGGCCGACCGTCCTCATGGAGAGGGTCTCCCGCTTCCTGGAGGAGGCGGCCGAACCCCAGAGCAAGGCGGCGGTCGAGAAGGAGGTCCCGGGCAAGAGGAACTTCGTCCGGGACGCGCTCGCGGCGCTGGTGGTCGATGGCTACGTAGAGGTGATGCCGGGGCCTCACAACAGCCTGCTCCATCACTCACTGAAGCCCTACCGGCAAGAAGACTCGGCGACCCCGCAGGAACCCTCCATCCCCTGCCCGGCCTGCGGCCAGCTCGCATACACGGCAGGCCCCAACGGGCTCCCGGAGCGGCGCTGTCTCCACTGCCAGCAGGTTTGGACACCGACCGAAACAGAGGACGTGGGACCACGCGAGCCGGGACTTCCAGGGGTGGCCGAGTGACCAGCTCGCCAGCTCGCCCCGTCCTCGCCCCGGCCTCGCCCCGGCGACCGGGGATACGGTGGATCTGTGTTCGCCGCCATTGGCCCCCCTCTCACAGAGGGGGCCTAGCTGGCGAGCACAAGGCCACCATCCACTGGCGAGGTCACTGGAAGGCTGACTTGACCCCAGCTCGCCAGGCATTCAAGGAGGTTGGAATGCAGACCCCGGAGGTCGATGGCCAGCCATTTGGATTTCAAGAGGAGACCCTATGAAACGGAAACCGAGGACCCACTGCGGCCAGGGCCATGAGATGACGCCCGCCAACACCTACCGACCGCCATCCCAGCCTTCAGGCACCTGTCGGCAGTGCATGCGCATCCGCAACTCGGCGCGGAGGAAGGTCGACACCGCCGACTCCCCACGACCCAAGCGAGTCAGGCACACCTCCACGCCGATGAGCGTCCCCGAGGCCGAGGCCTGGCTCCGGGCGCGCGGGCAAATCCCCTGACCAGCCCGGGAGTCTCGGGCAATCGCCGTGGCGACCTTTGAGGTCGATGGTCAGCCTGAGTCGTGGCCTCCCGAGGTTGAGGGGTGGCCCACCCGGACCTGGCGACCGCCTCAAAACGCACGCGCGCCCGTGCTTTGGCGACCCCTGTTGCTCAGATCGGCGGGCTCTCCGTCGAGCCTACCTCGCCCAGCGCGACGTTGCTACGTCGCCTCGATGCTGGCGGGCCAACGCCGCAGGCCCTTCAGCATCCCGTCATTGCGGACCCGGTAGACGGCCATGATGCCCCTCATGCTGCGGAGCACGACGTAGAGCCGGTCCTCGTGCTCCTCGACCCGGCTACTGCCAGCGGCCGGTTGATCGGCTCCGCCACCTCGAAACCAGGCTGCGAACGCGCGCCTCATCAGGTCGTCGTCCTCCAATAGACGTTTCGTCACGGCGATAAGGTTAGTTCGACAACCTTAGTTTGTCAAACCAAGGTAGGATCTGGAGGCCGTCACGGAGCCTGGCCCAGCAACTGCCCCGGGTTAGGCTGACCCCGATGTCCGACGACCTCCGAGAGCAGCTTCTGCGCGGCTTGAGAGGGAGTCGCGACTCGACCGATCCAGTGCTACTCGCCCTAAAGTCGGTTCAGGCTGGAAACTCGAAGCCTGATAGAGTGTCGATTCGTATCAGAAACAACACTCGACCCTCTCCAGCCACGCTCAAGGGCTATCGGGCGGGGCAGCCCTCGCCGCGCAAGGATCGGACCTTCCCAGCCGAGGTGCTGACCCCCGACGAGGTCCGGGCATTGATCGGTGCCTGCTCCAGCAACGCACCGACCGGGATTCGCAACCGGGCCTTGATCGCCGTGCTCTACAGGTCCGGCCTGCGGGTCGGCGAGGCACTGGCGCTCAAGACCACCGACATCGACCCTGACCGGGGCACCATTCGTGTACTACACGGCAAGGGCGACCGATCGCGCACCGTCGGGCTCGACCAGGACGCAATAGCGCTCGTGCAGCGCTGGCTGGATCGCCGCAGCGACCTCGGCGTCCGCAACGGTTCGCTCTTCTGCACGTTGGACGGTGGTCGCCTGGCCGCCTCCTATGTCCGCACCCTGCTCCGGCGCTTGGCGCTCAAGGTGGGCATTGAGAAGCGCGTCCACCCGCATGCTCTGCGGCACACCCACGCCGCCGAACTGGTCAAGGAAGGCGTGCCCGTCAACCTCATTCAGGACCAGCTTGGCCATGCCAGTCTGGCCACGACCGACCGCTATCTGCGCCACCTGACGGCCGGTGAGGTCGTGGCCGCAATCCAGCAGCGCCGCTGGGCGCTCTGAAGGCGGCCATGGCCACCGAGGCCCGCCCAGGCCCAACCATCCCCCAGCTCGCCAGCGACAGGTTCGCCATTGGTCCGTAGCGCGCCACACGGCGCGGGGATCACGTCCCCCCCGGCCGTGGGGGTGTTCGTGATCGCGATCACGGTGTAGATGCTGCCGGTCAGGTTGGGGCTCAGTGGCGTTACTGGGACCTACTCCGGCCGGGGTCTGGAGCAGGAACTGGTGGGGCCTACTCGGTAGGGCCAGGCAGGCGAATGTGATCGCGATCATGTCTGGCGAAGGTGGCCGGGTGGTCAAATCCGGGGTGGTCACCGCATCGTGGAAGCGTGAGAGGTCAGAGATGCCGGAGAAGGTAAAGGCAACACTCCCTGCGTTTTCGTGAACCAAGTTGAGCAGCCCCTCCAGGCCTGCAAGGTCCCCCTAATTAGGGCAACGAATCACTTGACACACTTGCACGGTCACGTCTACCGGAGAAAGGGGGTGAGCAGCGGGACGACCTCATTGTTGACGTAGTCGCGCAGACGCGTCAGCGTTTGCACCGCGATTACCGCATTGGGCAGCGAGGGTTCCGCGAGCGTTATCTCGCGGGCGAAATTCATCTGGAAGCTGGCATTGCGAGCCGTAAAGGCCGCTACTTCGGTGCCATCTTCTACAGGCCCCGCATGGCCCATGCGCTCAAGATGCAAGTACTCAATGTAGCCACTGCCTCCGGCCGGACCGCCGAGCCCGACGCTTCCCAGAGCGTATGCCGTGAGGTTGAGTCTGCGGTGCTTGTCGATCCTGTCGAGTTCGTGGATGACCCACAGCGGGTCTTCGGCGTAGGTGGTCTTACGGTGGTACGGCTGTATGCCTTTGATCGCCTTTCGGGCGTCGGGGTCGATCCCTTTGAGTTTGCTTCCGGCCGCACTGTCGAATCGATGGGTGCCTCGCACCTCGTCAGCGTCACCGATGATGACAAACTCGGACGTCTCCTCAACTTCGGCTGGAATGAGCTTGGGGTGACAAAAGGCAATGGCGAGTTCCAGCGCGAGATGGTCAAGGGTCGCTCGCAGTGCGTGTATGGCATCGCCCACCATGAGAGCCAGCTCGGGCGGGGGTGGTTTGCGGATCTTGGCGCGCACAACTGTGCGACCCGTTTGGGGATTAGTGTCAGGGATGAAGCTGTAAGCATCCGTCCCGAGCCACGCATCCGTGGTCTGGCGCAGATTTTCTATGTGATGGCTCGCCCAATCGAGCTTTCGAGAGAACGAGCGTGATGCTGCCCGCTCTTTTTCCGCTAAGGACCGCTTCTCGTGTGAGGCATTCTCTGCCGCGATGCGTTCCTTCTCACGACTGGCTAGACGTCGCGCTAGATGTTCCGCTTGGCGTGTCATTTGCGCTGCGGTGCGTTGAGGCAGTTTCTTACGCTTCGGCATGGCGCGTAGGTCAGCGGCTAGTCGGCGGTCGCCTAATGCGTTCGCGCTTCGTGCGCTTCCCCTCGTTCAGGCGCGCATCTAGTTCGGCTTTCGGAACCGCCAGAACGTGTTTCACGAACTCCTCGAACTTGGCACGAGGGAGCCGATTCGGCTTCGGAGTAGTACTGCCCAAGGGCTTCCTTCCCGATCAATTGCCGGTAGGTGATTCGCTTCCCGATGACTCGCGCGGTTGCGGCGACAAACCGCGTCGTGTCCGACACCTCGCGCGAGTTGAAGCGATACGTAGCCTCGTCCAGATAGCGGTCAAGGTGCTCGGGATCGACGGAGTGATGAGTCCCGTAGATCATCCGCTTGAACAGCGACCAGAAGTTTTCAAGGCCGTTAGTGTGAACGCGGTCCCGAACGTAGGATTCCGCGTGATCGATGACCTCGTGGACATAGTCGGTGTGAAGCCCCCGGTACGAATAAGACGCGTCCGTATAGACCGTAGACCCAGGCGCAACGCTTGCTCGAACTTCCTTTTGCAGAGTGCCTTTTCGGACGCTTGGGACGACCCTCGCGCGAATCTCTCCGTGGCGCTCAAGCAAGCCCATTGCGCGCACCAGCGTCCAGTTGACCGCCCTGTGGCAGGCCCGACATGGCGGGAAGGTTTCTGTCGCTGAGATGTGGATCTCCTCCTTATGCTCGTCGTCGCCCCGCCAAGTCCCTGTGGTCGGACACTTCTCGCCCGTATGTGGCATTTCTGCCTCCTTCTCCGACAACTCAACAGATTGGGAGTCGTCGTATAGCGGCCACTTTACCCCGAAGAGACTAGTGCTGCGTCCCATAAATA
>DHIW01000114.1:1397-18292 GCA_002404015.1 Chloroflexi bacterium UBA4736 | reverse complement strand
ACGAGTACGAGATCGCCGCCTGACGATGGAATCGGGTTCTCGGCACCCACAGGGTCGACTGGTGGAACCAGCGGCGCCTTCACAGCGCCGACGGCGACCTGTCGCCAGTTGAGTGCGAGGCGCTCTACTATCGTCAGCGCGACACCACCGACGTCGCGTGAATCCAAGCCGCCGAGTCTCCTCGAAACTCAGAACGGTTTCATCCCCTGAACGACCTGGAAGGCGGCGCGGCTGTCATTTTGAAACCCCACAGGCGAGAGCGAGGTCAAACGCGAGCTGACGACGAGATCGGAGACCGACAAGAAGACTGCGGAGCAGGAGGCAGAGGAGCGAAAGCACCCGGCCGGGTAGCATTCGCCGCGGTGACTGGAGCGCGCGAGGAATTGGACGGCTCATGCCCCCCATCAGCCTCTACCGCATGGCGCTCATGATATCGATTCTGACGGTCGCGATGGCTCTGTTCAGAGTAGCCGCGATTGGCACCGTCGGGGCGGTTGGGAGCCCGCGTCGAGCCGGCCGGCGTGGTTCTGCTTGTCGCGACCGGCGCCTGCGTGACCTACTACCGGTTGGCCGCCGTGATTGCGGGGTGAGCTGGTGAGTCGCTTGCTTGCCGCGGCGCTTTTCGCAGCGATCCTGGCTCCCCTGAACTCGACGCTCTTGGCGGTGCTGTTGCCGCCTGTGGCGGCTGACCTGCATGTCACAACGGGCTCTGCGACCTGGCTCATCACCGGTTACCTGGTGCTGCTCGGGGTCATGCAGCCGGTGGGTGGCCGGCTCGGCGATCGGTTCCGACGGCGTCCGCTGATGTTGGGCGGCCTGACGGCGTTCGGCGCCGCGACACTGGCGATGGCGCTCGCGCCCAGCTTTACGGTCCTATTCGGCCTCCGACTCGCCCAGGCGGCGGCTGGAGCGATCGTCTTTCCGAACGCATTCGCGCTGCTGCGAGATGCGCCGCCTAGTCAAGGGCGCGGGCTCCGCTTTGGTGTGGTCGGCGCAGCGGTCGCCTTCGCCGCCGCCGCCGGTCCTGTGCTGGCCGGGGGTGTCGTCTCCATAGCCGGCTGGCGCGGCGTGGTCTTGGCGACGCTGCCGTTTGTGCTCTTGGCCGTCGTGTTGGCGTGGCACCTGCCACGAGGTACTGCCGCGGGCTCGTCTGCCCAACGGCCATCGCCTCTTATCGCTGTGGCGCGCCGACCGGGTCTTGTCGCCGCCGCTACGGCGATGGCGCTCACCAGCCTTGTTATGTATATGGCGGTGGCCGGTCTGCCAATCGCCCTCGGCCAGCTGCAGCGGCGGCCGGCGTGGCAGACCGCATGGCTGTTGGGAGTGATGCTCCTCGGTGCCGCGATCTGCTCGCCATTGGGCGGGCGGATATCCGACGTTCGCGGCAGCCGGGCGCCGGCCGCGATCGGCCTCTGCCTTCTCGCCGGCGCTATCCTGCCGACGCTCCTCCAGTTCAGGGCCCCCAGCCTGGTCGCCCTAACGCTCGAACTTGCGGTCGCGGGCGCGGGTCTCGGTCTAGCGATGGCCGCCATCCAGGTTTCGGGTATGGAGGCCGCCTCCGGCGCCGATGCCGGAGCCGCGGCGGGCATATTGGCCACTGCCCGGTACGCGGGCGGGGCGATCGGTTCGGCCCTAGTCGGAATCGGACTCGCCGCCTCCGTGCGGCCCACGCTGGCCTGGCTGGTCCTAGGCTCGGCGGCCGTCGCGTTGGTCGCCGCCGGAACCTCTGTCCGCCTGCCACGCGCCGAGCCGTTTCCCACGCTCGTCGACCTGGTCAGGAACTAGCTGAGATTCCTTCGACTCTGGCCGTTTGGAGATCTCGCCAGGATCTTCGGAGCGTGAAAGGTGCAGGCGCGGACCTCCACGGCATGCCGTCATACCTCTTTCCGGGAGCGGTGCAAAGCCCGGTGCGGGCAATCCGTGGTAGCCGGTTCGACCGTCCCAATCCACCGACGTCCATCGAAACACGCGCTGGTAGGTCGCTTGGTAGCGGTCGAAGTCTTCCTTGGATCCGGGCCGATATTCCATGGCGATGTCCGGTTTAGCGCCCGCGCAGGCCAAACCACCCGCCGCGTTTCAGGCTGGGTTGGTCGGAAAGATGACCGTCCCGGTGGGAAGCTGGCTCAAATTTCAATTCAACGGCCCCATGTTGCCACGTGATCCCGCGAGCCGGGTCGTGGTACTGAATCGACAGGCTTAGGTAGATTTCAGCATAATTTCGCCCATGGATTCCATGCCGGCGAGCGCCGGTTCGCCGTGGCTAAGCCTGGGCCAGGCCAGCAGGCTCCTGGGCATCACGCCGGCGACGCTCCGACGCTGGTCGGACCACGGCGAGGTCGCAACCTTCGTCACGCCCGGCGGCCACCGGCGATTCCCACGGACGGTGATCGAGGGGATGGTCCCCCACGTCCGCGCTCGCCGGCCATCGCTGGCGGGGCTAGGCGCCAGCCCGGAGCGGATGGCACAGGCCTATCGCCGAGCCCGTCCGGTCCAGCGCGCGGGCCAGCCTCCGTGGCTGACAGCGCTTTCGGACGCCGATCGGGTCGAGTTCCGCGAGCGTGGACGGCATCTGCTGGCAGTCGTCCTCGAGCACCTCGACGCGGAGGATCGTCCGCTGGCGGCGCAGAAGCTGGAGCAGGCGGCCGCCGGCGCCGGAGAGTATGGATCGCGCGCCGCAGCGTTGGGCGCCTCGCTGGCGGAGACGGTGGAGCTCTTCCTCCGCTTCCGAAGCTCCTTCGTCGGTGTGCTGGCTGGCGTCGCGCGCCGGCGCCGTCTCGATACCCGCGAGGCCACGGCGCTGCTGGTCGAGGCGGAGTCGGCGATGGATCGGCTGCTGGTCGCCCTTATGAACGGCTACGAGAACCGGGGAACAGGCATTTGACGGAGCAACCATGGGTTGCCGGCGCCTCAGCGTCGGAGCGCCCCGCCGAGGAGCGGGAGCGCATCGCCGCCCGAATGCGGCAGGGCGCCGGCGGAAGCCACGTGCTGCTCAGCACCTGCCACCGAGTCGAGCTCTACGGCTTCGGCGAGCTGCCGCGCCTGGCCGGCGACCTGCTGCTGAAATCAGGCGAGGCGGCCGTCGTCCACCTTCTGCGGGTCGCAGCCGGGCTCGAAAGCGCACTTGTCGGGGAGGACGAGGTCCTCCATCAGGTCCGGAACGCCTTCCAGGAGGCAGCGGCGGGCGGCCAGCTCGACCGACGCCTGCACCGACTCTTCGAGCTGGCCGTCGCCACCGGGCGCCGCGCTCGGGCCGGCCGTAGCGCGCTCGGCGCAGGACTCGCCGACCGCGCCGTCGACTGGCTCCAAGGCCGCTCCCCTCTGCGCGGCCGCCCGGTACTCGTGGCGGGCGCCGGCCGAATGGGGTCTGCGCTCGCCCACGCGGCTCGCAGGAGGGGAGCGCTGGTGACGATCGCCAGTCGGGACCCGGAGCGAGCCCGGCGCCTCGCATCTGTCTATGGCGGTATCGGCGTCAGCCTGGCCGAGGGAGCCGACCTCGTCCCGGGCAGCGCGGGTGTGGCGGTGGCCCTGAGCGGACCCTGGCAAGAGCTGGCTTCGCTGGCCGACCCGCTGCCACCGATCGCCGACATCTCCGCGCCCAGCGCGGTGCCGGGGGCACTTCGCGCCCGCCTCAACGGTGGTTTCTTGGGCGTCGACGACCTCTTCACCGGCGGAACGCCGCCGCCCGCCTACGTCGATGCGGCCGAGCGGATCGTGTCGGGCAAGGCCGCGGAATACCTCGGCTGGTTGGAGGCACGGTCATGACGATTCGGCTCGGCACCCGCGGGTCGCAGTTGGCGCTGATCCAGGCCGGACTGATTGCGGAGCGGCTTCGGAAGGCGGGAGAGGAGGTCGAGATCGTCCAGATCGTGACCGAGGGCGACGTGCGGCCGGCGGACATGTCGCCGGGGGAGGGCGTTTTCGTTGCCGCCATCGCCCGGGCCCTGGTCGCCGGCGAGATCGACCTGGCGGTCCACAGCGCCAAAGACATACCGCTCGAGGAAGAGCTCGGGTTGGTAGTCGGCGCCTACCCCGAACGGGCGGATCCGCGTGACGCCCTGGTCGCCCGGGAGCCGGGCGCCACGCTTGAATCTCTGCCCGAAGGCACCCTGGTCGGGACCGACAGCCCGCGCCGGGCCGGGTTCCTGCGAGCGGTGCGGCCCGACCTCCGGATCGTTCCTCTCCACGGCAACGTTGACACCCGCCTCCGCCGACTTGACGAAGGTGAGGTCGGTGCGCTGGTGCTGGCTGCGGCCGGGCTCGACCGGCTCGACAGGGGCGATCGGATCGGCCAGCGGCTCGACCCCCGGGTGGTGGCGCCCGCTCCCGCCCAGGGTGCGCTGGCGGCACAGTCGCGTCGGAGCGACGTCGCCCTCCTCGAGGTCCTGCGCAGGTTCGACGACCCCGCGGTCCGCGTTGCTGTGGAGACCGAGCGGGCAGTGCTGGAGGCGACCGGCGGCACGTGCCGGGCTCCGGTCGGCGCGTTGGGCGTCGTGGCCGGCGACCGCATCAGCCTCCTCGTCGCCGGTGTCAACAGCGATGGCAGCGACCGGCGAGTTGAGACAGTGGAGGGATCGCTGGAAGAGGCGGCGACGATCGCCCGCGAGGCGGGCGAGAGGCTGGCCGCCGAGGTCGCGCTGCGGTGACCGCCGTGCTCGTCACCCGTCCAGGGGGGAGCGAGGATCCGCTGGCTTCGGCTCTTGCCGAGCGCGGCTACCGGGTTCATGCCGTCCCGACCATCGCGACCGAAGCGATCGCGATCGGCGAGGAGAGCCTGGCCGGCTTCGACTGGATCGTCGTCACCAGCGCCGCCGGCGTCGCAGCCTTACCAAGCGTCCCGAAGGCAAGCCGCTGGGCGGCGGTCGGCGAAGCGACGGCAGCGGCCCTCGAGGCGCGGGGAGTTCGCGCCGATGTAGTGCCACAGGCCACCAACGGGGCGGCGATCGCGGCCGCCATCACCGAGCCGGCCGGTAAGAGGGTGCTCCTGGCCCGGGCCGACGCGGCGGCCGAGGACCTGCCCCGCCTGCTCCGCGAGCGGGGAGCGGAGGTCGTCGAGCTGACCGCCTACCGCACCGTCAAGGCGCCCGAGACTTCCGCAGCCGCGCTCGCTCAGGCACTGGCGGACGACGAGCTGGCTGCCATCGTCTTCGCGTCGGGGTCGGCCGTCCGCGGCTTCCTGGCGCTCGGCGGGACACCGGCGCTTCCGGCCGTGACCATCGGGCCAAAGACCACGGCTGTGGCCCGCGAGTTGGGCTTCGTCGTCACCGGCGAAGCCACCAAGCAAACGACCCTGGGTCTGGCCGACGCCGTCGCCAGGGTGATAACCCTGGAGGTGAAGAGGAATGCGTGAGCTAGCCAACCGACTCGATGTGACCTTGCCGACCGAGCGGCGGCCGCGGCGGCTGCGGGCGAACCCGGCGCTGCGGCGGCTGGTGCGCGAGACGCGGCTCGATGCCGGTCAGCTCATCGCTCCCCTCTTCGTTGTCTCGGGCCGCGAACGGCGCGAGCCGATTTCCTCGCTCAAGGGCCACTCGAGGCTGAGTCCCGACCTGGCCCTGGCCGAAGCGCGCCGGCTGGCTGGACTGGGCGTCGGGGGCGTCCTCCTCTTCGGCATTCCCGACGCCAAGGACCCCGAGGGAAACGCCGCGGCCGACCCGGACGGTCCAGTGGCGGGGACGCTCCGCCTGCTCCGGGAGGCGGCGCTGCCTCTGGTCTCGGTCGCCGACGTCTGCCTGTGCGAGTACACGAGCCACGGCCACTGCGGGGTACTGAAAGGCGAGGCGGTCGACAACGACGCCACCCTGCCCCTGCTGGCGGGTGCGGCCGTCGCTTATGCCGAGGCGGGCGCGGACGTGGTCGCCCCGAGCGCGATGATGGACGGTCAGGTCGGCGCCCTTCGCTCCGCCCTCGATTCCTCCGGATACCAGGCGACCGCGATCATGGCCTACGCCTCCAAGCACGCCTCTGGCTTCTACGGCCCCTTCCGCGAAGCCGCCGGTTCCACGCCCGGCTTTGGCGACCGCAAGGGCTACCAGATGGACTCGGCCAACGGCCGCGAGGCCCTGCTGGAGATGGAGCTCGACGCCGAGGAGGGGGCGGACATCCTGATGGTGAAGCCAGCGATCACCTCGCTCGACCTGCTCGCGCTGGCTCGCCAGCGCTTCGACCAGCCGCTCGCCGCCTACCAGGTGAGCGGCGAGATGGCGATGATCGAGGCCGCTGCCGAGCGGGGCTGGATCGACCGCCGGACGGTGGTCTTGGAGTCGCTGACCGCGATCGTGCGGGCCGGCGCCGGGATCGTGATGACCTACTTCGCCGCTGACGTCGCGAACTGGCTCACCGAGGGCCGATGACCGAGTCCCGTTTCGTCCACGCTCTCGCCCTTGGCGTCGATCCCGCATGGCGCCGGCTGGCGGCGAAGGAGCGCTGCCGAGGCGCTGAGGAGCTCGCTGCCGCGCTGGCAGCCGGCTCCGAGATGACGACCTTCAGCTACTCCACGATCGGCCTCGAGCCGGGCGTCGACCTCCTGCTCTGGAGCCTGGCACCCTCGCTGGACGCGCTGGAGGAACGAGCGGCAGCGGTGCTGCGATCAGCAATGGGAGCCTGGCTCACGGTTCGGGAGAGCTTCCTCGGCATCATCCAGCCCTCCCAATACGTGAAAAAGCCGACGCCCCAGGAGCAGTCGCTCTTCAGCGGCGATCGGTCGCGCTACCTCGTCGTCTACCCCTTCACGAAGAGCACCGACTGGTACCTCCAGGGGCGCGAGGCGCGGCAGGGGATCATGAACGAACACATGCGGATCGGGCATGACTACCCCGAGATCCGCCAACTGCTGGCGAACAGCTTCGGCATCGACGACATGGACTTCCTCGTCGCTTACGAGACGGATGACCTTGCCCGCTTCGGCGAGTTGGTCCGAGCGCTTCGCGGAACCGACAGCCGGCGTTCGACCATCCGCGACACTCCGCTGCTGGTCGGCATCCATCGCCCGATCGCCGAGATCGCATCGCTCCTCGGCGCCCGATGACGTCCGCGACGGCCTGGCGGGAGCGCGCCGCGAGCCTCTTCCCGGGCGGCGTCAACAGCCCCGTGCGAGCCTATCGGGCCGTCGGCGGCGATCCACCGATCCTGGTCCGGGGATCCGGCGCGGAGGTCTGGGACGCCGACGGCACCCGCTACCTCGACTACGTCGGGGCCTTTGGGCCGCTGCTCCTCGGCCACGCTCACCCCGCGGTGGTGGCGGCGATCCAGGAGGCGGTTGAGGCCGGCGGCTCCTTCGGCGCCACCGGTCCCGGCGAAGTCAGGCTGGCGGAGCTGATCCGGGAGCGGATGCCCTCGGTCGAGAGGCTGCGCTTTGTCAACAGCGGGACCGAGGCCGCGATGAGTGCCCTCCGCGTAGCCCGAGCGGCGACCGGTCGGGAGCTGGTCATCAAGTTCGACGGCGGCTACCACGGTCACGCCGACTCGCTGCTGGTCGAGGCCGGCTCCGGAGTCGCGACCCTGTCCATCCCGGGCAGCGCAGGGGTCGGCGCAGCGGTTGCCGCCCAGACTCTGGTCGCCCGTTACAACGACCTCGACTCGGTCGAGCGGCTGCTCGCCGCGAACTCGGCGAAGGTGGCGGCCGTGATCATCGAGCCGGTCGCAGCCAACATGGGAGTTGTGGCGCCCCTCCCGGGTTTCTTGTCGGGGCTTCGGCGGCTGACCGCGGCGGTGGGAGCGCTGCTCATCTTCGACGAGGTCATCACGGGCTTCCGGGTCGCTCCCGGTGGTGCTCAGGAGCTCTTCGGAGTGCGGCCCGACCTGACCATCCTCGGCAAGATCATCGGCGGCGGGCTGCCGGTGGGAGCCTACGGCGGGCGGGCGGATCTGCTCGACCTTGTCGCTCCCGCGGGCGATGTTTACCAGGCCGGGACGCTGTCCGGGCATCCGGTGGTGATGGCCGCCGGTGAGGCAACGCTCCGGCAGCTGACGCCCGACCTCTACGCGGCAATCGACCAGCAGGCCGATCGGCTGGAGGAGGCCCTCGCCGGTCCCGGCCGAAGCACCGCGAGGGTCGGCTCGCTGCTCACCCTCTTCTTCCGCGACCGGCCGCCCCGCAATTTCGGTGAGGCTCGCGAGTCGGACACGGCCGCGTTCGCGAAGTTCTTCCGCTCGATGAAGCAAGCGGGGGTGCTGCTGCCACCGTCACAGTACGAGGCCTGGTTCCTGTCGGCTGCGCACGGCGACGAGGTCATCGACGAAACCATCCGGGCGCTTCCTGAGTGAGCCGCTTCCTTGATGCCGCCAACCGCCGACCGGTAGATAGGACACCGATCTGGCTGATGCGCCAGGCGGGCCGATCGCTGCCCGAGTATCGCAAGCTCCGTGAGCGCTGGAGCCTGGTCGACATCGTCGCCCAACCGGAGCTGTGCGCGGAGGTGACGCTCCAACCCGTCCGCCGGCTGGGCGTCGACGCAGCGGTGATGTTCGCCGACATCATGCTGCCCCTCCGTGGCATGGGCGTCGATTTCGAGCTGGTCGAGGACATCGGCCCGGTGATCAGCCGGCCGATCGAGTCGGCCGCCGATGTGGAGCGACTTCAGGTGGCGGCAGGAGCGGAGGCGGCGCCCGAAGTCATCGCCGCGGTCCGCCAGGTGGTGGCTGAATCGCCGGTTCCGGTGATCTGCTTTTGCGGTGCGCCCTTCACCCTCGCCAGTTACCTCGTCGAGGGCCGGCCCAGCCGCGACTTCAAGAAGGTCAAAGCGTTGATGTACAGCCAGCCGGAGGCCTTCGAGCAGCTTCTGGCCAAGCTGGCGGCGACGATGAGTGGCTACCTGGCCGCACAGGTTGCGGCCGGCGCCTCGGCGGTCCAGGTCTTCGACTCGTGGGTGGGAGCGCTGGCGGTGGAGGACTACGAGGATCGCGTGCTGCCGCATACGCGGGCGATTTTCGAGGCACTGGCTCCGCTGGGCGTGCCACGGGTGCACTTCGGCACCCACACCGCAAGTCTGTTGGAGTTGATCGCTTCGGCTGGTCCCGACATCGTCTCCCTCGACTGGAGGGTGCCGCTCGACCGGGGCTGGGAGCGGGTGGGCCTCGACCTCGGCGTGCAGGGCAACCTCGACCCGGCGGTCCTTCTCGGTCCTCCCGGGCTTGTGCGCGAGCGCGCGCGCGCCATCCTGCGCCGGGCTGGTGGACGCCCCGGGCACATCTTCAACTTGGGCCATGGCGTGCTGCCCGAGACGCCACTTGAAAACCTCCAGGTGCTGGTGGAGACCGTGCACGAATGGGAGCCGGCCCTGGTTGCCTGACGGCCGGACCGGGATCCTCTGCATGGCCTATGGCAGCCCGGCCGACGAGACCGGGATCGAGGCTTATCACACGCACATCCGAGGCGGCCGGCCGCCCTCGCCGACTGCGCTGGAGGAGCTCACCGACCGCTATCGGGCGATCGGTGGGTCGCCACTAGCCTCGATCACCCGTGCCCAGGCGGCGGCCCTCTCATCGTTGACCGGGCTTCCCACCTTCACCGGCTTCAAGCACGCGCCCCCCTTTGTGGCCGACGGCGCCCGAGAGGCCGCCGAGCGGGGCATCACGCGGCTGGTCGGCCTGCCGCTGGCGCCCCACTATGCGCGGATGAGCCTGGGTGGCTATCAGCGAGCCCTGGCCGAGGCCTGGGACTCCGAACTGCTCTTCGTGCCCGGTTTCCACGATCACCTGGCGTTTATCGATGCCGTGGTTTCGCTTCTGCAGGGAGCTCTCGACCAGGGCAGCCCAGAGCGACTCTTCTTCACCGCACACAGCCTGCCGGAGCGGATCATCGCCGAGGGCGACGGTTACTACGAGCAGCTCCTGGAGTCCTGCCGGTTGGTGGCGGCGAGGACGGATCTGCCGCCCTGGGAGTTCGCCTTCCAGTCGGCGAGTACTACCGGCGAGGCATGGCTGGGTCCGGACTTGCTGCAGGCGATCCAGCGGGCGGGCGCAAAACGGGTGTTGGTTTGCCCGATCGGCTTCGTCGCCGACCACCTGGAGATCCTCTACGACCTCGACGTCGAGGCCCAGCAGTTCGCCCTAGAGAGGGGGATAGAGATTCGCCGGACCGCATCCTTCAATGACCGTCCGGAGTTCATCCAGGCGCTGGCGGCGGTCACCGCCGACGCCATGGCAGAGGCGGGCTGGACGGCCGCTGTCTCAGCGCGAGGCGACCAGTAGCTCCAGCGAGTCGACCAGCCGCGGACCTGGCCGGTTGAAATAGGCGGAGCCGTCGAGGACGAGGACCCGGGAGGCGCCGACGGCGTCGATCCGATCCTGGACGAGCGCCGCCTCCGCCTCCGCCCGCTGCTTCGAGAAGCCGCAGGGCGCCAAGACCAGCAGCTCCGGGCGAGCCGCTTCGACCTCAACCCAGGAGCCGGCGACCGAGGGAACCCCCGCCCGCGCCAGCGGGTCGTCGATCCCGGCCAGGCGGAGCAGGTCGGGCGTCCAGTGGCCGGCCCGGTACGGCGGATCGAGCCATTCCAGGAAGACCCCGCGGACAGGCCCCAGATCTGCCGCCTCGGCGGTGGCGGCATCGAGCCGGGCTCGCAGGCGGGTCAGTAGCGGCCGCGGATCGGCGCCGCAGGCCACGGCCAGCTCCTCCATGTCCGCAAGCACGTCTGAGAGAGAGTGGGGATGTTGGCGGAGCATCGGGATACCGACCAGGTCTTGAGCCACCTCGTCCGCCGACACCGCGCAGACGCGGCAGACGTCCTGCGCCACCACCAGGTCTGGCCTCAGCTCCCGGATCGCGTCGACGTCGATCTCGTAAAGGGAACGGCCCTCGCTCGCGGCGAGGGCGACGGCCGCCTCGATGCCGCCGCTGGCCTGCTCAGCCAGGGGCAGGGTCGATCGCGTGACGACGGGCAGCGCGGCTGCTTCGGGCGGAAAGTCGCATTCGTGGGTGACCGCGACCAGGTCGCCGCCCAAGCCGAGGGCGAAAAGCGTCTCGGTCGCGCTCGGCAGGAGGGAAACGATGCGCATCGCCGTCTCACTAGAGCACATGTCGCATCGAGTCGGCCATAATCCGGAGCGTCACAACCGAATAAGCCGCGGCGGGCAGCTCAGGGAAGTCCGGTGGGAATCCGGCGCTGTCGCGCAACTGTAAGAGAGAAGTTACCGGCCGGAATGCCACTGGGGCGTGAGCCCTGGGAAGGCGGCCGGTAGCGTTGATCCTCGAGCCAGGAGACCGGCCCCCGCGGGCGCATGGAGGAAACGCAAGTGCGAAAGCACCTCTATGCGGCCAGCGCGATACTGGCCGCCATCCTCGGTATCTTCGTCGGCTGTCTCAGCTCTATCCCGGGTAGAGCTCAGACCGATCCGGCCAGCCGTGCTATCCGCTTTCTCGGGTCCCAGGAACAGGCCGACGGATCGCTGCCGGGTTTCTCGGCTTTCGACGGCACCGAATTCTTCGTGATCGGCGCGGCCGCCGCCGGCTACGACCCAAACCAGCTCCGGAACGGGTCCGGACAGACTCCGGTCGCGTTCCTGGCGGCAAATGCGACCGCGGCTTCGGCTGATGCGGGCAATACCGGCCGTCTGATCCAGGCGGTGGTAGCGGCCGGCGGGAATCCGGCGTCCTTCGGGAGCGCCGGGGACCTGGTGGCCACGCTGACGGGGCCGTCTAACTACAACTCGGCGACGGGAGCCTTCGGTAACGGGCAGACGGCGACCCAGGCGCTCGCAATCCAGGGCCTGCTGATGGCCGGACACACTCCCCCGCCGGCCGCGGTCGCCTACTTGAAGGCACGCCAGGATAGCGATGGGGGTTTCAACTACACCGCAACTCCAAACGACCCCGCGGGAAGCGACACCAATTCGACGGCGGCCGCGGTCATGGCTCTCGACGCGGCCGGCAACCACGGCGCCGACGCGGGGGCGATCGGCTGGCTCCGGACGACCTTGCAGCAGCAGCCGGACGGCGGCTTCGGCTATCAGGGAGGGCCCAGCGACCCCGATTCCACCGCCCTCGTCATCCAGATGCTTGTCTCAGCAGGGCAGGATCCCAACGGTCTGCTCTGGTCGATCTCCGGCAAGACACCCTACTTGTCGTTGTTGGCTGTTCAGGATCCCGGCGGTGGCTTCGTAGGTTTCTCGGGCACGCCCGACGCCGGAACGACGAGCCAGGCCCTTTTCGGCCTTCTTCAGCAGCCGCTGCCGGCTCGTGGCGTCTACCCCAATGGATTCGGACTCGCGACCTCGGCCGCCTCAGGCTTGGCGGCTCTCCAGTTTCTCCAGTCGCTCCAGTCGAATTCGACCGGTGGCGTGCCGGCCGGCTTCTCGCCTTACGACTCCAGCGAGTTCTACGCCATCGGAGCGGCCGCCGCCGGTTACGACCCCAAGTTCCTGGCGACCTGCACTGGCCCATCCGTGATGCAGTACCTGGCCAACAACGCGGCCGCTGCAACGCCCGACGCGGGCAACACGGCCCGGCTCATCCAGGCGGTCGTCGCCGCCGGCCTGAGTCCCGGCAGCTTCGGATCGGTGTCCCTTCTGACAAAGCTTCAAGGCTTCTACGTCCCGGCCACCGGCGCCTTCGGGGATGGCCAGACAGCGACCCAATCGCTGGCACTCCAAGCGCTCGTAGTCGCCGGACAGGCACCCCCCGCGGCGGCAGTCGCCTATCTGAAGGCGCTCCAGGATGGCGACGGCGGATGGAACTACACGGCGGTCAGAAATGACCCGAGCGGCAGCGACACAAACTCAACGGCGGTGGCATTGATGGCACTTGCGGCAGCGGGCGACCATACGAAGGACAGCAGCGCGCTCGCCTGGCTGCGCACTCAGGCGCAGCTAGATGGTGGATTCGGTTACCAGGGCGCGCCCAGCGACCCGGTGTCAGACGCCCTCATCACCCAGGCGCTTCATGCCACATTCCAGGACCCCGCCTCCACCAATCCAGTCAACGGCTGGGCGGTATCCGGGAACTCGCCGCTGACCTACCTTCGCGCCCAGCAGCAGAGCGGCGGCGGCTTCCTTGGCTACTCGGGCTCCGCTGATGCAGGAACGACGAGCCAGGTTCTCGCGGCCCTCGAGCGACGGCCCTACCCGATCAACGCACCGGCTTCGCCAACCGCACTGCCAGGACCTCCGTGTCCCACACCCACACCAACGCCGACGCCGAGCGCGACTCCAACCGCGACCCCGACTCCGACGCCGGCGCCGACGCCGGCTCCGACGGCCGCTCCGCTTCCACCCGCCCAAGCTCCGAGCTCGCCCGCGCCGGCGGCTGTCGCCGACGCGACAGCAACCCCGACCGCCAGCCCCGTGCCGCTAACCTCGCCCTCGCCGACACCAGCCGAATCGACACCCGGCGGCGGCCCGACGCCACAGCCTTCGACGGCCGGCGCGGCCAGTAACGGCGGCAGCCTGCCGCCGGTGCTGGTTTATGGGCTGATCGCAGCAGCCGGTCTCCTTGTCGTCGTGAGTGCCGGCGCCGCTTACGTCTTCTACTTCCGCCGATGAGCTGAGATGAGACACCGCCTCCTTGCGGCCGGATTCGTGGCACCGGTGCTGATCGGCCTTTGGCTGGCGACGCCCGGGTCAGCCGCGCGGCCGACCTGTGCCTTCGCATCCGGCGCACACCATGTCGCCGTCGTGGTGGAGCACGGGGGCGGAGCCGTCGTCACCGCCTGTGTGGCATTTGATTCGGCTCAGCTGACCGGCGAGCAGGTGATGCAGCTGAGCGGGATCGAGTACGCGACGACCAGCTTCGGCGGGCTTGGCAAGGCGGTCTGCCAGGTCGACAACGAGCCGGCCTCCTATCCACCCAGCTGCTGGACGGCCACCAGCCCCTACTGGGCGATGTACGTCTCGCGCTCCGGCGGCGCCTGGGCGGTCTCGAGCCAGGGCGTGAGCAGCCAGCAGTTCCATGATGGCGACGCCCTCGGCTGGCACTACGTGCCGCAGAGCGGAGCGGGCGGTGGGCCGCCGCCTTCGCCGGCCGGCGCGTGTTCCAGCGGTGGCCCAGTCCCCACTCCGACGATTTCAGCCCCCGCTCCGCCGCCTGCGGCCACGAAGCCACCCCCGTCGACACCCACGATCCCAGCGCCCGGCGGAGTGGCGTCGGTGGCCAGTCCAACGGCACCGGCTGCGACGGAATCGCCCGCGAGCCCGTCGCCGTCGGCCACACCCAGCCCGGGTCGCAGCCCGGCAGGCGGGTCATTAGGCGGGTCGTCGGGCGGTGGCGAGCTCAATGTCGGCTGGGCTGTCGCTGCGGTGGCGATCGGGAGCTTGGCAGGCCTGCTACTCCTCCAACTCCTGCTCCCGCTCCTGCGGCGATGAACGCGCGAGCGATCGCAGCATGGTCGGCAGCGACCCTGGGCTGTGTCCTTATGACCACCAATCCGGTCTACCGAGGGATCATCCTGCTCTCCGCAGTCAACTTCGTGGTGGTCGTCGCACCGCGCCGGTTCCGCCCGATCGGCACCGGCCTGATGCTGGCGGCAGTGTTTGCTGTCGCGCTCAATTCACTGCTGGCGCACGTCGGGGTCCACGTGTTTGCGGAGCTCCCGGCCTGGCTACCCCTCGTTGGCGGTCCGCTGACGATCGAGTCGGCGGTCTACGGCCTTGACATCGCAACCGGACTTGTGGCGGCTGTGTTGGCGGCTGCCTCCTTGTCATTAGCAGCTGATCCCACCGAGTTGATCGACGCCCTGCCGAGCTGGCTGGAGCGGACCGGCGCCGCCCTCGCCGCGTCCCTGAACTTCGTGCCGGCAATCGGTCGGACCTTCACTGCCGTCAGCGACGCCCAGCGGATGCGCGGCTGGCGGCCCCGGAGGATTGTCGGCTGGGGCGAAGTGCTGGTCCCAGTCATGCTCACGGCGATCGAGGACTCCGTCCAGCTTGCGGAGGCGATGGAGGCTCGAGGGTATGGGGCCACGCGCCGGTCGCATTATCCGAGTGCGGCGTGGGGTTGGCGGGATACCGGCGTTGTCGCAGGTTCGGCGCTTGCCCTGGCTGGGATGACTTTCGCCAGAGCATCGGGGTTGGTCGGCGATTGGTACCCGTATCCGAACCTCTCCCTCCCGCCGGTCGAGGCGCTCGCGGTACTGGCCTGTCTCCCACTCGTGCTGCCGGTTCTGCTGTGGCAATCGCGACCCTAGAACGCGTCGCTTACTGGTATCCGGAGGCAGCTTTGCCCGCGCTGAGTACCGATGCCCTGGAAGTCCCTGCGGGCTTGACCCTGGTCGTGGGGCCGTCAGGGGAGGGTAAGTCGACCCTCCTGCGCTTGCTCAACGGCCTGGTCCCGCACTTTCACGGTGGACGGATCGCCGGTTGCGCCACCGTCCTCGGCCGAGATGTGATCACCACGCCGACCCGGGAACTGGCGCGCAACGTCGGCTTCGTCTTCCAGGACCCCGAGCGGCAGTTCGTGCACGGGACCGTGCAGCGGGAGGTCGCCTTCGGTCTAGAGAACCAGGGGGTACCCGTGGCGGACATGGACGGCCGCATTGACGCCGCGCTGGCTGCCGCGGGAGTGACCGAACTGCGGCGCCGACGGGTCAGCACGCTGTCGGGAGGCGAGCGACAGAGAGTCGCGATCGCGGCCGCCCTGGTCTTGGGCTCCCGGCTGCTGGTCCTGGATGAGCCCACATCACAGCTCGACGCTAACGGCGTCAAGGCCGTCGTTCGGAGCCTCATCGGACTGGTGGCGTCGGGTCATAACGTGGTCGTTTCCGAGCACCGTTCGGCGAGCCTGCTACCACATGCGGACAGCATTTGCGTGCTGGAGCGGGGCCGTCCAAGGATGGTGGCCCCGGCCGACATCAAAGAAGAGCTCCCGCGTCCGCGGAGCCGACGACCGCCGTCGCGCGGGGATGTGCGGTGGTCGCTGTCGGGGGTCTCGGTGGGCCCGGCTGGCCAACCCATTGTGGCCGGAGTGGACCTCGACGGTCGTGCTGGTCAGGTTCTCGTCCTTCGGGGCCCGAACGGCTCCGGCAAGAGCACGCTGCTCCGCACCCTCGCAGGCCTCATCCGTCCTCTTGCGGGAGCCGTCGAGCGGGCGCCCGGGCGGATTGCCTTTCTTCCCCAGGACCCCGCCGCTCTTCTCCACCGTCCGACGGTCGCGGCGGAGGTCGAGCTGACTCTCAAACGCGCCGGCGAAGCCGATTCGCCCGAAACTGTTCTCGCGGTCCTCGGCTTGTCCGGACTGGCCGGCCGCTACCCCCGGGATCTGAGCACGGGCGAGCGGCAGCGGGCGGCGATCGCCGCCACCATGGCCGGCCGGCCGGCGGTGGCGCTCCTCGACGAGCCGACGCGCGGTATGGACCGCTCCAGCCGCCTGGCCCTCGGCGACCTCGTCTCGAGGCTCGCCTGTGCCGGCTCCTCAGTGGTGATCGCGACCCACGACGACCTGCTCTGCGCCGAGGTCGCCGACCGCATCGTCGAAATCGACGAAGGTCGCATCCGATGAGGCTCGCCCTTCTGTCGGCCCTTGGCATCGCCCTCTTCCTGTGGCCGTTTTTCGGCGGGACGCCACCGACCTACATTCCGGCCCTGGCAGTGGCGGTCGCAACGGTCGCGGCGCTGGCCCTCCTCGAGTTCGGCGCTCGCCGCCTTGACTCTCGCGGCCTGGCCCTAATTGCCGCACTGGCTGCGCTGGATGCCGGGCTCCGCCTCGCCCTGGTCACCGGCATCGGGGGTTTCAGCCCGGTGTTCTTCCTGATCCTCTGCGCCGGGTTTGTGTTCGGACCCACCTTTGGCTTTCTGACCGGTGCGTTGGCTCTGCTGGTTTCCGCCCTCGCCACCGGCGGAATCGGTCCATGGCTGCCCTACCAGGTCTTCGCCGCAGGATGGGTCGGGGCCGCCGCCGGTCTGGCCACCGGCCGGCGGCTCTGGGTGCTGGCGGTCATCGGCGCCCTGACGGGCTTGGCCTTCGGAGCCCT
>DHIW01000114.1:0-1083 GCA_002404015.1 Chloroflexi bacterium UBA4736 | reverse complement strand
GGCCTCAGCACCCTGGAGGCGCTCCAGCGCTTCGGGCACTTCTACCTGGTGACCTCACTTGCCTATGACAGCTTCCGTTCGGTGGGAAATGTGTTGATGATCGTGTTAATGGGTGCGCCGGTCGTCGCCGGACTGAAGCGTCTCCGCCTACGGCTCAAGTTCGAGAGGGTCGAACCGCCTACGAGGTCTCCGGTGCTGTCCGGCGCCGAACCGTTGCCATGAGCGCCTCCCGATGTGCCGTCATGTGGTCGGGAGGAAAGGACAGCGCGCTGGCGCTCGCCCGGGCACGCACGATGGGCATCCAGGTCGATCGGCTGCTCTCGTTCTTTGACTCGGCGACCGGGCGCGTTCGCTTCCATGCGACTCGGGTGGAGATGCTGGAAGCGCAGGCGGCCGCAATCGGGATCCAACTCCGAGCGATACCGACGACCTGGGCCGAGATGGAGGCGAGCCTTCGGAGAGAGTTGCGGTCTCTAACCGAAGAGGGTTTCACCGGGGTGGTGCTCGGCGATATCCACCTGGCGGACGTGCGAGCGTGGTACGAGGAGCGCGTCACCGCCGCCGGCCTAGAGCACATCGAGCCGATCTGGGGCGAGCCACCCCAACAACTGCTCGAACAGTACGTCGTGTCGGGCGGGCGCGCGGTCGTCACCTGTGTGGACCTGACGAAGCTGGATGAAACCTGGCTCGGCCGTGTCATCGATGAGAGCTTCGTAGTCGATATCGAGGGAACCGGCGTCGACCCCTGCGGCGAGAACGGCGAGTATCACTCCTTCGCTTTCGCCGGTCAAGTCTTCAGCACTCAGCTTGCTTGGGCTCTAGGCGATCAGCGGTCGGAGGCAGGCTTCGCCCAGATCGATCTGACCAAAACCGGATGACTGACTCGTTTTACGGGGCTGTCGCTCATGAGGCCAGCGCGCATGCGAGCAGCTTGCGGTGGACTCCGATGCTGACTGCAACGCCGTGGGCCGCGGCCGGTCCGAGGTGTCAAGCGGCTACTTCAAGTGGCCGCAAGGCTCGTTCGGCGCTCGGGAGCGTTGGCTCATAGCCGGGCCTACAAAGTTGTGTCGCGAGTTGTGGTGT
>DHIW01000089.1 GCA_002404015.1 Chloroflexi bacterium UBA4736 | reverse complement strand
TGGATTCGGGACACGGGGGAGGGAACCTGAACGAGCGGTCTAAAGCATCTCCCTCCCCCTTGTGGCGAGGGTTTGGGGCGGGGGTCTCCTAGCTGGCGCTTACGCGGTCAGGTTCCGATTAGGACCCCCACCCTCCCCTCCCCACACGGGGGAGGGAACCTGAACGAGCGGTCTAAAGCATCTCCCTCCCCCTTGTGGCGAGGGTTTGGGGCGGGGGTCTCCTTCTAGCTGGCGCTTACGCGGTCAGGTTCCGATTGGGACCCCCTCCCTCCCCTCCCCACACGGGAGCGGGAACCTGTAGGGGAGGGAACCTCTACTTGATCTCGACGGTGGCGCCGGCCTCCTTCAGGGCGGCGGCGGCCTTCTCGGCGTCCTCCTTGCTGACGTTCTCCAGCACCGGCTTGGGTGCCGCGTCGACCAGGTCCTTGGCCTCTTTCAGGCCGAGCTGGGTCACCTCGCGGACGGCCTTGATCACGTTGATCTTGCTCTCGCCAACCGCGGTCAGGGTGAGGGTGAACTCGGTCTGCTCCTCGGGAGCCTCCTCAGCCGGGGCGGCAGCCGCGGGGCCGGCGGCCGGGGCGGCGACGGCCGCGGCAGCCTTGATGCCGAATTCGTCCTCGATGGCCTTGATGGCCTCGACGACGTCCAGCACGGTCCAGCTCTTCAGAGCCTCGACGAAATCCTTCGGGGTGAGTGTGGCGTTCGCCATTTTCTACGCTGCCTCCAACTTGTTCTTGTATGCCTCGAGCAGCCCCACGAGCTGCTGGACGGGTGCTTGCATGGTGCCCACGAGCAGGGCGATCGGGGACTGCAGCATCCCCAGGAGCTGGGCTAGGAGGACTTCCCGCGGTGGCAGGTCGGCCAGCTGCCGTACCTGCTCGGGGGAGACCACGCGGCCCTCCACCAGCGCGCCGACGATGTCGAGCTTCAGCCGCGTCGAGCGCGCGAACTCGTTCAGGAGCTTGGGCGGGATGCCCAGCTCGTCGTACCCGAACGCGATCGCGATCGGGCCCTTGAGCGACTGCTGAAAGTCGGCGTGGCCGGCCTCCACCGCCGCCCGCCGGGCGAGGGTGTTCTTGATCACGCGGTACTCGACTCCCGCCGCGCGCAGCCGCGACCGCAGGTCCTCCATCTGGCTGACGGTCAGCCCTCTGTAGTCGGTCAGGACGGCCACCTTGGCGTGCTGCAGCTTCGTCGTCAGCTGAGCGACCTGTTCGACCTTCTCCGGTCTCGCCATTGAGAGAAAAACCTCCGCGCCATAGATAGGAGGCGCGGAGGCGTTATGCCTCACTTGGTTCGCCTCGGCAGGACATTAAGACGCGCGGGCGCGCGCCACCTGCTGTCTAGGGCAGGCGCTGATTATAGCGTTCGCCGGATGTCCCGCCGGACCAGACGACGCTGCGGCTGGACAAGTTCGACTTCTCGCAGGGTGGGAGGGGCTCAGCCTCTCTGGCACGCTGCCGTGCCGGATGCACTGAGTCTAAAGGACCCCCTCCCTGACCCTCCCCACCCGGGGGAGGGAATCCGACGACGACGCTATGCGGTCGTCAGTTTCGCGGCTTCCTTTACGTCAACGGGGACCGAGGGTCCCATCGTTGAGCTCAGGTGCAGGGTCCGGATGTACTGGCCCTTGGAGGCGCTCGGCTTGTTGCGGACCAGGGCCTCGACCAGTGCCGCCAGGTTCTCCTTCAGCTTCTCCTCGGGGAATGAGACCTTGCCGATGACAGCGTGCACGATGCCGAACTTGTCCGTTCGGAACTCGATCCGGCCGGACTTGACCTCCTTCACCGCGCGGCCCACGTCGAAGGTGACGGTGCCCGTCTTGGGGTTGGGCATCAGGCCGCGGGGGCCGAGGATCTTCCCGAGCGGGCCCACCTTGGCCATCATGTCCGGCGTCGCGATCGCGGCGTCGAAGTCCGTCCAGCCCTCGTTGATCTTCTTGACCAGGTCGTCGCCGCCCACGAAGTCGGCGCCGGCGTCCTGGGCCTCCTTGGACTTCTCGCCACCGGCGAACACGAGCACCCGGACGTTCTTCCCGGTGCCGTTGGGGAGGACGACCGTCCCCCTGACCTGCTGGTCAGCGTGCCGGGGGTCCACACCGAGGCGGATGTGGGCCTCGACGCTCTCGTCGAACTTGCGGGTTGAGGTGTCCCGAACGACCTCGACGGCCTTCATAGGTTCGAGACCGCTCTCGCCGTTGGAGGCGAGGGCCTGGGCGATCTTCTCGGCCGCCTCCAGGTAGCGCTTGCCGCGCTTCTTAGCCAACGACTTCCAGCCCCATCGAACGGGCCGTACCCTCGATCATGGCGACGGCCCGGTCCATGTCGTAGGCGTTCAGGTCCTTGGCCTTCTGCTCGGCGATGGTGCGCAGCTGTTCGCGGGTGACCCGGCCCACCTTCTCCTTGTTCGGCCGGGGTGAGCCCTTGGCGATGCCCGCGGCCTTCATCAGCAGGTTGACGGCCGGGGGCGTCTTGAGGATGAAGCTGAAGCTGCGATCTTCGAAGATGGTGATCTCGGCCGGCACCACCTCGCCCGCCTGCTGGGCCGTCCTCTCGTTGTAGGCCTTGCAGAACTCCATGATGTTGATGCCGTGCGGGCCGAGCGCGGTGCCGACCGGCGGAGCAGGCGTCGCCTTGCCCGCCTGCAGCTCGATCTTGAGCACGGCGCGGACCTTCTTCTTCCCCATCTCTTCTTGGGTGTTCCTTTAGTGGATCTTCTCGACCTGCAGGAGGTCGAGCTCGACCGGGGTCTCCCGGCCGAACATGTTGACGAGCACCTTGAGCTTGCCCCGGTCGGGGTTGATCTCGTCGACCTTGCCCATGAAGTCGGTGAAGGGGCCGTCCACCACGCGCACGTTCTCGCCCACCTGGAACTCGACGCGGACCTTGGGCGCCTCCTGCTTCATCTGCTTCAGGATGCCCTTGACCTCTTTCTCGGCCAGGGGGACCGGCTTGTTGCCGGAGCCCACGAAGCTGGTGACGCCGGGGGTGTTGCGGACCACGTACCAGGACTCGTCCGTCATGACCATCTTGACCATGATGTAGCCCGGGAAGATCCGCTTCTGGACGTGGCGGCGCTTGCCGTCCTTGATCTCGATCTCGTCCTCCATGGGGACGAGCACCTCGAGGATCAGCTCGTGCATGTCCATCGACTCGATGCGCTTCTCGAGGTTCTTCTTGACCTTGTCCTCATGCCCCGAATAGGCATGGACCACGTACCACTGCACCTGCTCTGTCGTCTGCTCGGTTGCCATGTTCCCTTTCTTCAGCCTGCCTTCACGGCGGCGTAGATCCAGCGCTTGGAGATCTCGCTCAGGGCCAGGTCCACCGCGCCGATGAAGGCGGCTATGACGACGACCGTGATGACGACCACCAGCGTGTACCGGTAGAGCTCGGCCGGGGTCGGCCAGACCACCTTGCGCAGCTCCTCGTAGGTCTCCCGGAGGAACCTGAACGGAGGAAACTCCTGGTCCCGCTCGTTCCGACGGCGTGCGGTTACGGCCATCGGCTACTTCGTCTCCCGATGGGCGGTGTGTTTGCGGCACCAGCGGCAGTACTTCTTCAACTCAAGGCGGTCAGGATCATTCTTCTTGTTTTTGACCGTCGTGTAGTTGCGCCGCTTGCAGTCGCCGCACTGCATGCTGATGATCGTTTCCATACGCCTATCTACTGATTGGAGTCTTCCCCGGGGCGGAGAAAAATAAAGCCTAGCGTTCGCCAGGCGCTGTCAATAGTACACGACCCGCAACGCCACCCGAGGGTCATAGCTAAACTTTCGAGGCCTTGGCCGAACCCATCCGGATCGTCGTCCTCCACGGCGACCAGACCGGCGAGGAGCTGCTGCGAGAGGCCCTCCGCCTGTTGGACCCGGCCCTGGTCGGGATGGCGGTCGAGCTCGAGCACTTCGACCTCTCGCTGGAGGCTCGGCGGGAGAGCCGGAACCAGGTCGTCCTGGACGCCGCCATCGCCATGAAGGCCGCCGGCTACGGCCTGAAGGCGGCTACCATCACGCCCGAGGGCTCGGGCGACGTGGGCAGCCCCAACGCCATCCTCCGCAAGGAGGTCGACGGCCGCGTGATCGTGCGCACCGGGCGCCGCATCCCCAGCATCCGGCCGGTGGCCGGCATCCACTCCCCCATCTCCGTGATCCGGATGGCGGTCGACGACGCCTACGGCGCCAAGGAGTGGCGGGAAGGCCAGGACCTCGACGAGATGGCCTACCGGACCGAGAAGATCTCCCGCCGGACCTGCCGGATCGTGGCGGAGTACTCGTTCCGGCACGCGCGACGGGCCGGCGCCAGGGTCTTCGGCGGCCCCAAGTGGACGGTGAGCCCGGTCTACGAGGGCATGTTCAAGGAGGAGATGGACCGGGCGGCCGAGGCCAACCCCGACATCCGCTACGAGCCCCAGCTGATCGACGCCACCTACGCCCTGCTGCTAGCCAGCCACGGCGAGCCGCTCGTGATCCCGGCCATGAACCGGGACGGCGACAACCTGTCCGACCTCGTGATGCAGATGTTCGGGACAATCGCGGCGGCCGAGTCGCTGGTGCTCTCCTTCGACGCGGAGGGCCACGTCTCCATCGTGATGGCGGAGGCTCCGCATGGGACCGCCCCCGCCCTCCAGGGCAAGAACCTCGCCAACCCCATGGCCATGATCCTCGCCGTGGGCGGGCTGCTGGCCTACGCGCCCGGCGAGCCTGCCCACACCTCCTCCCGGGCGATCTACGAGGGCACCCTGGAGGCCGTCTCGGACGGTGTGAAGACGGCGGACCTGGCCGGCCACGCCACCACGACCGAGTTCACAGAGGAGGTCATCCGCAGGGTGAGGACCAAGATCGAGGTGTGGAGCACGCTCGCCTACGTTGAGCGCTAACGCCGATTCCTCGGCCCCGGTCCGCTACCTGGCCCTGGGCGACTCCTACACGCTGGGCGTCGGCGCCTCCTCGAAGAAGAAGGGCTTCCCGACCCTCCTGGCGCGCTCACTCGCCAAGAAGAGCGGGCGGCTGGTCGATGTCGAGAACCCCTCCGGCAACGGGTTCACGACGGAGGACGTGATCCGCCGCGAGCTCTCTCTCGTGGACTCCTTCAAGCCTGACGTCGCGACCATCCTGATCGGCTCCAACGACGTCGTCCAGGGCCGGACCCAGGCCGACTACCGGCAGTCGATCAAGTGGATCTACGGCGTGCTGGTGGCGGTGCCACGGGTGGCCGCGATCAGCGTGCCCGACTGGTCGACCACCCCGGGCGCGGCCCAGTTCGGACCACCCGAGATGATCCGCCAAAAGATCGAAGCCTTCAACGGGATCGCGCGCGAGGAGGCCGCGGCCAGCGGATTCCTGTGGGTGGACCTGGGCGACCTCAGCCGGAAGGCGGCCACCACCCAGGACTGGACGGCCGCCGACGGGCTGCACCCCGCCGACCCCCAGTACGCGGCCTGGGCGGAAGCCATCTGGGCCCAGCTCGACCCAGCCTGGACCTAGCCAAGGGGGCAGGCGCGGCGCACTATGATCGGGTCGTGAGCAGCGATCCCGCGTCCCCTCCGCCGCCCCTTCTGCCTGACGGCCGCGACGACCGCCGCGAGCGTTGGAGGCGGGGCGGCTACGGCGGGCCCTGGAGCGGGGGCATGTGGACGCCGTTCTGGGGCGTCGCCCTTGTCTTGATCGGGGTCTACTACCTGCTGAAGAACGCCGGTCTGCTCAACGGCCTCAACGAAAACGTCCTCTGGCCGGTGCTGCTGATCGCGTTCGGGATCTTCCTGATCGTCCGCAGGTCGGCCAACCGATAGCAAAGGAGACCCCCTCCCTGACCCTCCCCACAAGGGAGAGGGAATCCTCTCCCAACACGGTGGAGGGAACCTAATCGGGGTCAGTATGCGCCTGGACTGACGCGGCGAGCTCCCGGACCAGGGGAACGATCAGGTCCACGTCCGGCTCGGCAGTGCGCCAGTTGGAGATCGCCGGCCGGAAGGCGACCCTCCCGCCGTAGACGGTGGTGCCGAAGTACACCCGGCCGTCCTCGAGCACCGCCTGCCCAACGCGCCGGTTGAGCTCGTCGAGCCGGTCCTCGGGCACCCCGGGCGGGCGCGCCCGGAAGCAGACCACGTTGAGCCTGACGGGCGCCAGAAGCTCCAGGTCGGACGCCGCCTCGACCTGCTCGCCGACTCTGCGGGCGAGGGCGATGTGGCGGTCCACCATCTCCTGGATCCCCTCCCGACCGTAGGCGCGGAGCGACGCCCACACGGTGAGCGCCCGGGCCCGCCGGGACGCCTCCGGTCCGCGGTCGCCGAAGCTGGGGCGGGCGTCGCTGTCGTCGGGCAGGTAGGCGGCGCCCGTCAACGTGAAGGCGCCGGTGAGCAGGGCCGGGTCGCGGACGAACGCGAAGCCGCAGTCGTAGGGGACGTTCAGCCACTTGTGCCCGTCCCCGATCGCCGAGTCGGCGGCTTCGAGGCCGGGGACCAGGTGGGCCGCCTGAGTGGAGGCCCTAGCGAAGATGCCGAAGGCGCCGTCCACGTGCAGCCAGGCGTGGTGGCGGTGCGCCAGATCAGCCATCTCGGCGACCGGGTCGGAGTCGCCCGCGTTGACCTCGCCGATCGTGGCGCAAACGATCGCCGGCGCGCCTCGCAGGTCGCGGAGCACCGCCTCCAGGGCGGCGAGGTCGACGGCTCCCTCCGGGTTGCGGGCCAGCCGGCGCACTCGGCCGCGACCGATCCCGGCCATCGCCAGCGCCTTCACCGCGCTGGAGTGGATGTAGCCCGAGGTGAGGACGGGGACGGGCGGCAGGCCGGACAGGCCCTGCTCCTCGACGTCCACGCCGTGCTCCGCGGCCCACCAGCGGCGGGCGGCGGTCAACGCGGTGAAGTTGGCCATCGTGGCGCCCGAGGTGAGCACCCCGCCCCACGCGGCGGGCAGCCCGAACAGGTCCTTGAGCCACGCCACCACCAGCTTCTCGACCTGGGATCCGAGCGGCGAGCTAACCCAGCTGAAGGAGTTCTGGTCGAGCGTCGACGTCAGCCAGTCGGCGGCCAGCGCCGCCGGGGTCGAGCCGCCGGTCACGAAGTGGAAGAAGCGGGGGCCGGCGGAGCGGGTTGCGGCGGGCAGGGCCGCCTCGGTCACCGCTCGCAACGCCGCCAGCGTGCCCTCGCCCCGCTCCGGCAGCGATCCCGAGATGGCTTCGGCCGCCCGGTCGGCGCCCGGCGGCTTGGCGGGCTGGTCGTCGAGGTCGCCCAGGTAACTCCGGGCCTGGGCAGCGACGTAGTCGAGAGCGGCCAGGACCAGCGTGCGGTCGTTGATCGGGTCGCTCAGGCGGTTTCGAGCCTCTTGAAGCCCTCGGCGTACTCGAAGCCGGCCTTCTCGCCGACCAGCTTGGCCCTCTCCCGGATCCACTTGGCGGGCGCGTCCGCGGGCATGTCCGGCTTGTCGAACTGGCTCTTGTGCTGAAGGATGGCCTCGATCTTGCGGTCCATCAGGAGGGTGGCGTCGATGAAATGGTCGGCCTCGCCGAAGATCGGCAGCCAGACCTCCTTGACCTTGTGCGGTTCCAGGCCCTCGGAGAGCAGCTCGCGGTAGGCGCGGGGGTTGCGGGCGTCCGGGTACACCGCGCAGAGCGTGGCCTCGCCGACCGCCAGGTGGTCGGGGTGGGAGGCGCCGATCCCGACCCCCAGCATCCGCACCGGGGCGTGCGTGAGGACCAGGTCCGGCCGGTGGTGGCGGATCTCCCTGGTGATCGCCTTGCGAAGGGGGATGTCGGCCACCAGGTGGCCGTCCTTGAAGCCCAGGAAGACCACGTCGGTCACGCCGAGCACCCGGGCGGCGGCGCGCTGCTCCTCGTAGCGGGTGGCCGTCAGCTCTTCGTCCGGGACGCTGGGATCCTCACCGCCCTGGGAACCGTCCGTGACGATGACGTAGCGGACGTCGGCGCCATCGTTGGTGAGCTTGGCCACGGTGGCGCCAAAGCCGAACTCGGGGTCGTCCGGGTGAGCGGAGACGACGAGCACGCGCTCGTACTTGCGCTCCTCCTTCTCCTCAGGCACGACGACTGAGGGTAAACCAGAAGATCGAGCCGCCGCCCGGGCGAGACTTAACTCCCGCGTCGCCGCCCATCGCCCTGACCACGCCGCGCGCCAGGTGCAGGCCGAGACCCGCCCCCGAGGCGCCCTTGTCCAGGCGGTGGAAGGGCCGGAAGATGGCCTCTCGCTCCGCGGCCGGGACGCCCTTTCCCCGGTCGAGCACCTCGAAGCGGACGCGCGAGGCCTCGGGCCGGACCGAGATCTCGACCCGCGAGCCAGGCGGCGAGAAGGCGATCGCGTTGGCGACCAGGGCTCGCAAAGCCTGTATGGCCCGTTCGGCGTCGGCGTGCACCGCCAGGCCAGGGTTGGAGCCGAGGACCAGGATCGGGCGCGGCTGCTGGCCCGCCTGGAGCCGGGCGCCCTCGACCACGGGGTCGACGATCTGGGCCACCTCCAGCTGCTCGGCGTCCACGACCAGGTCGCCGGCCTCCAGGTGGCAGACCGTGATCAGGTCCTCGATCAGGTCTGACATGGCGACCGCGCTGCGGTCGATCAGCTCGAGCATCTGGACCCGGGAGGCCTCGGGGATATCGGGCGAGGACAGCAGCATCGTGGCCGCGCCCCGGACCACGGTCAGCGGCCGGCGCAGCTCGTGCCCGAGGGTGCCCAGCAGCTCCAGGTAGGAGAGGGTCGTCACCCGACCGTGCTGACCTTCACCAGGTTGGTCTGGCCGGGCTCCCCGACCGGCACCCCGGCCACCAGGACGACCCGGTCGCCGCGCCTGACCAGGCCGCTCTCGACAGCGGCGCTGCCCGCCTTGACGATCATGTCGTCGGTGTCGCGACCGACCTCGACCCGGAGTGGCACGACACCAGAGTAGAGGGCGGTCTTGCGGAGGACCGCTTCGTGGGGGCTGGCCGCGATGATCGGTACCACCGGGTGGGCTTTGCTGATGCGCAGCGCGGTGGTGCCCGACTCGGTGAAGGCGATGATCGCGCGGGCGTCGACCTCGGTCGCGATGGCCGCCGCGGCGTGGGCCATCGCGGAGCTCACGGACCCGTCCTTCCAGTACGGGCGGTGGCGCTGGTAGGACGGGTGGCTCTCGGCGGCCTGGCAGATCTTGGCCATGGCCCGCACGGCCTCCAGCGGGTGGGCGCCGGTCGAGGTCTCCTGGGAGAGCATCACGGCGTCGGTGCCGTCCCAGATGGCGTTGGCCACGTCGGAGGCCTCGGCCCGGGTCGGGCGGTTGCTGGTGATCATCGACTCCAGCATCTCGGTGGCGGTTATCACCGGGATGCCGGCCTGGTTGGCCCGGTGGATCACGTCCTTCTGTACGGCCGGCACCTCGCCGAGGGGAAGCTCGACGCCGAGATCGCCCCTGGCGACCATGACGGCGTCGACGCAGCCGAGTATCTCCTTCAGGTTGCGCAGCGCCTCCAGCCGCTCCAGCTTGGCGATGACGGGCGGATGCCAGCCGTGGCCCGCCAGCGCCGAGCGGCAGGTCACGATGTCGGCCGCGGTTCGAACGAACGACAGGGCGACGTAGTCGAACCGCAGCTCGGCGCCCATCGCCAGGTCGGCAAGATCCTTGTCCGTCAGGGGCGGCAGGTCGAGCGGACGGCCGGGGACCGTGACGCCCTTGCGCTCGCCGAGCAGGCCCCCGCGCACCACGGTGCAGTCGGCGTCCTGGCCGGCGACCGACTGCACCCGCAGCTCGATCTGGCCGTCGGCAAGCAGCACCCGGTCGTGGCGGCGGAGGCTAGCGATGATCTCGGAGTGGCTGACCGAGACGGTGCCGGCGTCACCCACCACCTGGCGGGAGGTGAGGATGACGTGGCGGCCTCGGGTGAGGCGGACCAGCGGCTCGACCAGCATGCCGGTCCGGATCTTGGGGCCCTGCAGGTCCTGGAGCAGGGCCACGTGGCGGCCGGCCGCCCCGGCGGCCTCCCGGACCGCGGCGACCCCCCCCCGCCGCGAATCGGGGTCGCCGTGCGAGAAGTTGAAGCGCGCCACGTCCATCCCCGCCGCGACGATCGCGCGGAGCACGGGGGGATGCACGCTGGAGGGCCCCATGGTGCAGACGATCCGGGTCTTCCTCACGTGGCCTCGTACGCATCCAAGATCAGCGGCGCGCCCATCTGGTGTGCGAGTTTAGAGGTCCGGCCGAAAAGCCCGTCCGCAGCTAGTGCGGCGCGCCGCAAATAAC
>DHIW01000033.1 GCA_002404015.1 Chloroflexi bacterium UBA4736 | reverse complement strand
CTACCAGGAGCAGGTGATGATGGCTGCCCGCTCATTGGCCGGTTTCACGCTCTCCGAGGCCGACATCCTGCGCGCCGCGATGGGCAAGAAGGACCGGGTGAAGATGGCCCAGCAGCGGGAGAAGTTCCTGGCCGGCTGCCTGGCCAACGGGATCGAGAACCCGATGGGCGAGCAGCTCTTCGACATGATCGACAAGTTCGCCTCGTACGGCTTCAACCGGGCTCACAGCGCGGCGTACGGACTGATCGCCTACCAGACCGCCTACCTGAAGGCAAACTACCCGATCGAGTACCTGACCGCCCTCCTGGTCCACATGGAAGGCAGCGCCGAGAAGGTGGCGACCGCGATCGTGGACTGCAAGAAGCGAGGGATCGAGGTGCTGCCGCCCGACATCAACGAGTCGCTCGCGGACTTCTCGATCGTGGAGACGCGCATCCGGTTCGGCCTCGCCGCCATCAAGAACGTCGGTGCCAAGGCGGTGGACATGATCGTCGAGCAGCGCGAGGAGCACGGGCGCTTCAAGTCCCTCGACGACCTCTGCGAGCGCATCAGCGGCATCCAGGAGATCAACCGCAGGGTGCTCGAGGCGCTGGTCAGGAGCGGAGCCTGCGACAGCCTGGGCGAACGCAACCAGCTGCTCGCCATGCTCGACCTCGCCGTCCAGCGCGCGGAGCGGGCGCGGCGGGACCGCGAGTCCGGCCAGACCTCGCTGTTCGGGATGGTCGAGGCGCCCGTGGACGATCCGGCCGGCTACCGGATCACCACCGAGCCCATGACCCCCGACGAGAAGCTGCGAGCCGAGAAGGAGCTGCTCGGCCTGTACCTCAGCGACCACCCGCTGAACCGGATCGAGGCGGAGCTGGCCAGGCTGACCGACGCCCAGGCGATCCAGGTCACGTCCGACATCCTGGGCACCGAGGTCCGGGTGGGTGGCATCGTCCGGGACGTGCGCCGGGTCGTCACCCGGAGCGGCCAGATCATGGCCTTCGTGGAGCTGGAGGACCTCACGGGGACCATCGACGTGGTCGTCTTCCCGCGCCTGTACACAGAGGAGAGGGTCCGCCGCCTGTTCGAGTCCGACGTGCCCCTCATCGTCCAGGGCAAGGTCGACGTCAGCGCAGGTGGCAACCGGAATGCCGCGACCGCAGCGAGCCCCCCGGCGGGCCTCGAAGAGGACGCCGAGCTTGTGGAGGAGGTGGCCGAGAGCGCCTCGCTGCTGGCCGAGTTCGTCTGGGCCTGGGACGACCCCGAGTGCGGGCCCGTGGAGCGCCAGAAGACCGTGCACATCGACGTGCCCGAAGGCGGGGAGGACGTGGTGGACGCCCTGGCCCAGGTCCTGGCCCGCCACCCTGGCTCCGACAGCGTCTTCGCCCACTTCCGGGTGGCTGGCCGGGTGGTCAGCGTGCAGCTGGGGGAGCGCTTCTCGGTGAGCGCGGGGCAGGCCCTCAAGGATGACCTAGACTCCCATTTCGGGCGCGAGGTGACGAGGCTGGAGACGGTCCGGCCGCGCGCCCAGTCGAACGGCAACGGAAACGGGCGGGGGCAGTGGCGCAATGGACAGTCCGGCTGACAACGGCGGCGAGAGGGCACAGGGTGGCCGCTACATCGTGGTCAAGGCGCTGGAGGACGGCGTCACGATCATGGGCCTGACCCGCGGCCGCGACACCCGCTCCCACCACTCCGAGCGCCTCGACGCCGGAGAGGTGCTGGTGGCCCAGTTCACGGACCTCACGGCGGCCATCAAGGTGCGGGGCAAGGCCGAGATCCTGACGGACGTCGGCCAGGTCTCCTCGGAGTAGCTAGGCGGGATCCACTCAACGGGGTCCTGGCTCCGTTGCGATCGTTTAAGGTTGCCGTTACCGCCCGGCCCCCGACGCGTTTCGCTCAAGAACCCATGAAGCTGAGCCGCCTGGTAGCCCTTCTCACCGGCCTCGCCTTCGCATTGCCGGCGGCGCCCGCGCAGGCGGCTGACCCCGGTCTCACGCTGACGATCAACCAGCGCTGGGAGGTCAGCCCCCAGGCCGGCGCCTGGACGCCTTACACGGTCACTCTGAAGAACGACGGCGCCGCCGACTTCACCGGCGACGTGCTCCTGGTACCCAACCAGGCGTCCCCGACCCAGGGGCCGCCGTCCAACAGCTACCCCACCTACCGGGCCCGCCTGGCGGTGCCCAGGGCCACCGCCCGGTCGCTGACCATCTACGTGATCGAGGCTTCCAGCGGCTATGGAGCGGAGGTCAGGGACCTGGGCGGTCACGTGGTCGGCAGCGCCGACGTCCAGTCGACGGCCCGGGCGCAGGCGGCGACCGCGCTGCTGAGCGACGTCCAGCAGGGCGACCAGAAGATCAGCGCGCTCCGGCCCCTGCCACGCGGGTTCGACTTCTCGATGACCCGCTTCGCCTCGGCCCAGGCCTTCCCGACCAGCGCTGTGTACCTGAGCGGGCTCTCCGCGATCGTCATCGACCAGTTCGACTCGGCCTCCCTGAGCCAGGCCCAGCTGCAGGCCCTTCGCGACTTCGTCGGCCTCGGCGGCAGCCTGGTCCTGGCGGGTGGCTCGACCTGGCGCCGCACCCTGCTGCCGCTGCCGGCTGAGCTAACGCCGATGCGGCCCGAGGCCTCCGGCACGGGCTCCATCGACCCGCTTACCCAGCTCGCCGGCAAGGCTACATCGCTGGTGGTGCCGACCGTGACCGGGGCGCTCCGCCAAGGCCGCGCGGTCGTGGGGGCGCCCGACGGCTCCCCGCTCATCGTGGAGGGCAACTACGGGGCGGGACGGATCGTCGAGCTGGCCGTCGACCCCTTCGCGGACCCCATCGACCCCCAGCCGAGCCTGGCCGGGATCATCTGGTCCCAGGCGCTCTCGCGCGCCCTTCTCATCTCGGGCCAGGGCTCGCGGGGCACGCTCGGCGCCTCCGGGTTCGGCACCGGACCAAAGCCCATGCTCCTCGCCTCAACCGCCGGCGGCGGTGCCGTGGCCGTGGCGCCTGGCTCGTTCGTGCCGGGCTACGGCGGGGTGATGGGGCCGGACGTGATCTTCAACCTCCTGGGCGACGCGCCCGCCGGCACCCTGCCGCCGATCGGGCTGCTGGGTGGACTGCTCGTCGCCTACGTCCTGCTGGCCGGGATCCTCAACTACATGGCTCTGAAGGCGGTGCACCGCAGAGAGCTGATGTGGGTGACGGTGCCGCTGGTCGCACTCGCGTTCACGGGCGGCTCCTACTGGGTGGGCAGCTCGTCCCGAGGCACCGACTTCTTCGACAACGAGGTCCAGATCCAGCGCCTGGCGCCAGGGGGCGCTGTGGAGACCTACGCCTACCACGGCATCTTCGCGCCCCACCGCGGCGACTACAACGTGCGCATCCCGGCCAACACGCTGGCCTCCACCGCCCTCGGCCTCGGCGGATTCGGCGTTAGCGTCGACAACACGGAGATCGCGGTCGGCCAGCGCGAGCAGGTCGAGCTGCGGGGTGTGGCCGTCTGGAGCATGAAGACGGTGCAGACGCTCAGCGTCGGCCACCCGGGCGGGTTGGGGGTGACGGACGCGGGCGCCGCGGCCGGGCTGGACGCCCACCTGGCCCTGAAGGGTGGGCGCCTGCAGGGCACGATCCTCAACCACACGGCGCGGCCGATCCAGGACCTGCGGGCGGTCACGGCCTCGGGCCAGGAGGCGGTGTTGGCCAAGGGCGCGCTGAACCCCGGGCAGACGGTCTCCGTCGACGCCTCGCTCGACGCCAGCCTGCCGGTCAACCCCAAAGTGGGGGTCGGCCAGGCGGCGCCGCCGCCCGGTGTGGTGTACGGCGGCCAGGTGTACAACGGCGACAAGCGGGAGACCGTCGTCCGCCTGGCGGCCGCCGAGGCTTTGTCCGGCCGCCAGGGCGAGGTCGCTCTCGTCGGAGTGACCGACGCCTCGTCGACTCTGCAGATCGAAGGGGCCCAGCCCGCCCACTCGACCCTGGCGGCGGTGGTGCAGCCGGTCCAGGTGGAGTCGGTCGACTCGCTGGCCGCGGTCGCGGCCCGGCCCCGGATCGTGTCGATGGTCAGCGACAACGCGTACACGGTCGACGTGTACGACATCGAGGTGCCCACGGGCGTGGCCGCGTCAGGGCTGGCCCTCTCCTACTTCTATCCGCCCCAGACCGGGCAGCCGATCGCCAAGGCCCCGGTCATGTCGGTTGACGTCTACGACTGGACGGTCGGCAGCTGGCGCGCCATGCCGCAGTTCCCGGCCACAGGGCGCGGCCTCTCCTCGCCGGTCGCGCCGGCCGAGGCGCAGGGCGGCATCATCCGGGTCCGCGTCGATGAGCTGACCCCGCAATCGGCCCAGGTGGCCGTGACAGTTCCGTCGGGAGCGGTGCCGTGATCGAGGTCGAGGCACTCCAGAAGCGGTTCGGCCGCCATATGGCGCTGGACTCGGTGGAGTTCACGGTCCCGAAGGGCGAGATCTTCGGGTTCGTGGGTCCCAACGGCGCCGGCAAGACGACTACGATCCGGATCCTCGCCACCCTGGCCGCGCCCGACACCGGCTCCGCCTCGATCGGCGGGATCCCCGTGGACCAGGACCCCCACGGCGTCCGCGAGCTGGTCGGCTACATGCCCGACTTCTTCGGCGTCTACGACCGGCTGACGTCCGAGGAGTACCTGGAGTTCTACGCGGCCTGCCACGGGGTGCCCCGGAGGCGCCGGCGGAAGGTGGCCCTGGAGCTGCTGGAGCTGGTGGACCTCGGAGAGCGCCGCGACCACCAGGTGGACGCGCTGAGCCGGGGCATGAAGCAGCGCCTGGGCCTCGCGCGAGCGCTGGTCCATGATCCCAAGGTCCTTCTCCTCGACGAGCCCGCCTCGGGCCTGGACCCCCGCGCCCGGGTGGAGATGCGCGAGCTCGTGAAGGAGCTCCGGCAGATGGGGAAGACGATCATGATCTCCAGCCACATCCTTCCCGAGCTGGAGGAGCTCTGCACCTGGGTCGGTTTCATCGACCGCGGCCGTATGGTGGCGGTGGGCCCCATGGCCGAGGTGCGCAACCGCGTCGTCGCCGGACGCCGGATCCGCATCGAGCTGGCGGAGCCGGGTGAGCTGGCCCTGCGCTCGATCGAGGACGTCATCCTGGAGCGCGCCGGTGTGCTGGCCGTCCACGTGTTGAGCGACCATCTGGAGGTGACGGTCGCCGAGGAGTTCCCGGACCAGGACCTGCTCAGCTTCCTGGTGCGCAAGAAGATCCAGGTCCGGGCCTTCGCGCGGATCCCCGGGGACCTGTCCGAGGCGTTCATGCACCTCACCACCGCGGAGGGCGGGGCGTGAGCTTCCTGGAGCGGCTGGCCGGCATCTTCGACAACCCGCTGATCATCAAGGACGGCGTCTCCCGCATGCGCTCGTGGCGGGCACCGGTCGTGATCACCGCCTACCTGGGGCTGCTGGGGGCTTTCGGCTTCGCCGTGTTCGTGGTGACGCTGCTGACCGCCCAGGGCTCGCGCGCCGTGTCGGCGACCGTCGGCGCCTACGTCTTCGGCGCCCTCGCCTACTTCCAGCTGGCCCTGATCTGCCTCTTCACGCCGGCGCTGGCGGCCGGAGCGATCAGCGGCGAGCGGGAGCGCCAGACCTTCGACGTGCTGCTCGTCAGCCGCGTCACCGCGGCCGGCATCATCTGGGGCAAGCTGGTCGCCTCCCTGGCCTACGTCCTACTCCTGATCCTCACCGCGCTGCCGCTCTACGCCGCGGTGTTCCTCTTCGGCGGGATCGACTTCGAGCAGTTCCTTCTGACCCAGCTGTTGACGGTGGTGGCGGCCCTGGTGATCGGCGCCCAGTCGCTCTTCTTCTCGGCCCTGTTCCGGCGCACCCTGCCCTCGACCGTGATGTCCTACGCCGGCGCCTTCGCCCTGACCGTCGGGACGGCGCTGCTCGGCCTTCTCCTGACCTACCTCGCGGCTGCGCGCCGAGGCACCTTCAACACCGCCGAGACGCACCTCCTGCTCTTCGCGAACCCCATCTACTCGATGGGGGTGGTGCTCAGCAGCACCTCGCAGTCGATGCACCTGGGCCGGATCCTCCAGGTGTTCGTGATCTCCGACGCACGCCCCAGCTCGGCCGGCCCCCAGATCGATCCCTGGGTCGCGACCCTTCTCGCCAGCCTGGCCTGGTCTGCGCTCTGTCTGCTGGGCTCCTGGTTCCTCGTCCGCGGCCGGCGCAACCTGCAGCCGAGGCGCCGGACGCGCCCGGAGCCGCTCGAGGCAGCCTTGTGATGGGTCTCCACTCCTTCCTCAAGCGGGCCCGGGGCCGCCTGCTGAAGGAGCGCGCGGCGGCCTGGTTCGCCACCGGCGGCGCGGTGTCTGCCGGCACCGCCCTGGCTGTCGAGGTCGCGGTCCGGCGCTGGCCCGCCGATCCGCTCTGGCCTTATCTCGCGGGCTGCCTGGCGGCCGGCCTGGCGCTGGCCACGACCGGCTGGCTGCGGTCGTGGCCTTCACCGGTCGAGGTCGCGCTCATCGCCGACCGCCGCCTGGCCGGCAAGGACCGGCTGCTGACAGCCCTCGAGTTCGCGGCGGACGGCGGCTACCTGGCCTCCCGGCAGCGAGCCGACGCCGAGGCATTCGCGGCCTCGGCCGACATAAGCGTCCTGGCGGTGCCGCCCTGGCCGCTGCGTACGCTGGCGGTGGCGGCCGGTGCGGGTCTGCTGGCGGCGGTCCTTGCACTTGCCCCCAACCCCGCGCTCGACCAGCTGCGCCGCGAGCGCGCCGCCCAGACCGCCCAGAACTCGGCGGCGGCGGAGATCACGGCGATCGCCAAGGCCGAGCAGGCCAAGGTGGCCGGCAGCCCGGACGCCGCCCAACGCCAGGCCCTGACCCAGGAGCTGCAGAAGGCCGCCGACGCGGTGCGCAAGGCGCCCGACCCGGCGTCGGCGGTTGCCTCGCTGAGCAAGTCCCAGGACTCGATCCGCCAGCTGGCAGACCCCAACCTAGCCACGCGGCAGGAGGCGGCCTCGGCGGCCGGTCAGAAGCTGGCCCAGGACCCGGCGGCCGCGCAGGCCGGCAGCCAGCTTGCGGCCGGCAACAACCAGGGAGCGGCGGCCGAGCTCCGCAAGCTGGGCTCCTCGCTTAGCTCGCTCAGCCCGCAGCAGCAAGCCTCACTGGCCAACTCGCTGGCCCAGGCGGCCGGGGCCGCGCCGGGGGATCCGACCCTGTCCACAGCGCTCCAGAAGGCGTCCGACGCCCTCAAGAACGGCGACGTGAGCCAGGCCCAGGCCTCGCTTCAGCAGGCGGCGGATGCGGCCGGCCAGCTGGCGTCGGCGGACACCTTCGCGGGTGACGTCAACCAGGCCGTGAACGCGCTTCAGCAGGCCAAGCAGCCATTGGCCCAGCAGGCGCAGCAGGCGCAGCAGGCTCAGGGTCAAGGTCAGGGGCAAGGCCAGGGTCAAGGCCAAGGCCAGGGGCAAGGCCAGGGTCAAGGCCAGGGTCAAGGCCAAGGGCAGGGCCAGGGCCAGGGCCAGGGCCAGGACCAAGGGCAAGGCCAGGGGCAAGGCCAGGGCCAGGGTCAAGGTCAAGGTCAGGGGCAGGGGCAGGGACAGGGACAGGGACAAGGCGCCAACGGCTCAGGTGGCGGGTCGGGCGGCGGCCAGAAGCCCACCAACGGCACCGAGAAGGTGTACGTGCCCAGCCAGGCCCAGTCCACCGGCCAGGGCACCCCCCAAGGCACCGGCCAGGGCACGGACACCCAGCTCGTCCCCTACCAGGACGTGCTCGCCGACTACAAGAGCGCCGCCCTCAACCAGGTCGACCGCCAGGTGATCCCAGACGCGGACCGCGCCCTGGTCGCGGCCTACTTCACTGAGCTCGGCAAGTGAAGGTGGAAGCGCCCTCGATCGAGCCCATGCGGCCGGAGCGATTCCAGGAGGTGGCGCTGGCCATCGAGAGCGAGCTGAGCAAGCTCATCGTCGGCCAGAAGGAACTGGTCCGGCTCGTACTGGTGGCGCTGGTGGGCGGCGGCCACGTCCTGTTGGAGGGCCAGCCCGGGCTCGGCAAGACCGTCCTCGTCCGCTCGCTGGCCCGGGTGCTCGACCTCGACTTTGCGCGCGTCCAGTTCACCCCGGACCTCATGCCGGCCGACGTGACCGGCACCCACATCGTGACCGAGGATGAGGACGGCCATCGCCGCTTCGAGTTCCAGCCGGGCCCGCTCTTCACCAACCTGCTGCTCGCGGACGAGATCAATCGCGCCACGCCCAAGACCCAGAGCGCGCTCCTGGAGGCGATGCAGGAGCGGCAGGTCACCGTCGGCGACCGCACCCGGCCGCTGCCGGCCCCCTTCTTCGTCCTGGCCACCCAGAACCCGATCGAGCTCGAGGGCACGTATCCGCTGCCCGAGGCCCAGCTCGACCGCTTCTTCTTCAAGCTTCTGGTGCCCTTTCCCGACGCCGCGGAGCTGGCCGAGATCGCCCGCCGCACCACCGGCTCGGAAGACGCCCGCCTGGAGCCGGTCGCGACCGGCGAGGAGCTCTCCGCCATGGCCCAGCTGGCTCGCGAGGTGCCGATCGCTGCGCCCGTGATGGAGCACGCGGTCGGGCTGCTACTGGCCACCCACCCCGAGCGACCGGATGCCCCGGCCGAGGTGGCCCGCTATGTCCGCTGGGGCGCCAGCCCACGCGGCCTCCAGACCCTGGTCCTCGCGGGCCGCATCCGCGCGCTGCTCGACAGCCGGTTCAACGTCGCCGTCGAAGACGTGGACGAGGTGGCAACGCCGGCCCTCCGGCACCGCATCTTCCTGAATTTCGAAGCCGACGCCGCCGGCGTGGACGCCGACCAAGTGGTGGCGGCGGCGGTTGCCTCCCAAGCCGGGGCGCCGCGTGCTAAGCGCAGCTGAGCTGGGGCTGCTCGGCCGCCTCGACCTGGCCTATCACCGCCCGCTGAGCGGGCTGTACGCGGGGGAGCGCCGCTCGCCCCGGGCCGCTCGCTCGCCCGAGTTCGCGGACTTCCGCCCCTACGTCTCGGGCGATGACTTCCGCCAGATCGACTGGCGCGCGTTCGCGCGCCTCGAGCGCCTGATGCTGCGGCTTTACGTGGCCGAGGAGGAGGCCTGCCTCAACGTTGTGCTCGACACCTCGGGCTCGATGCTGTTGGGCGAGCCCGCCAAGTGGCCGGCGGCCCGCAAGCTGGCGGCGGCCCTGGCTTTCATGGGGTTGGCCGGTATGGACCGCGTTCAGGTGGGAGAGCTGTCCGGGCGCCACCTCCCCGCGCTCCGCGGCCGCGACGGGGTGGCTCGGATTTGGTCCTTCCTGGAAACGTTGGAAGCCAAGGCGGAGGCCGGTCCTGAGCACATCCGGCTGCTCCGCTGGCTGAGGCCCGGGATCACGGTGATCATCTCGGACTTCCTGGTCGAGGGCGCCGACTGGAGCGCGCCGATGGCCGCTCTCCGCTCCCGCCGCCAGGAGCCCGTCCTCTGGCAGGTGCTCGGTCCGGACGAGGAGCGGCCGTCTCTGAGCGGAGACCTGAAGCTCGTCGACGCTGAGAGCGAGCGGGCCCGCGAGCTGACGATCACGCCGGCCCTGCTGCGCGACTACGAGCGCGCCTTGGACCAGCACAGGGAGGGCCTGAGCCGGGCGGTCCAGGCGGCCCAGGGCCGCTTCCTGCACAGCTCGAGCGCCGACGACATGGAGGCGATGATGCTGGCCGGCCTGCGCTCCGGCGTGGTGAGGCGAGGCTAGCCGGCTTGGAGCTCCTGGCCCCCCTCGGCGCGCTGGCACTGCTCGCCGTCCCGGCGATCGCCCTCCTGTACTTCCTGAAGGTGCGGCGGCCCGAGGTGAAGGTGGCCACCCTGATGTTCTGGCGGCTGCACCTGGCCGACCGCCAGGCGAACGCCCCCTGGCAGCGGCTGCGGCCGAGCCTGCTCCTGCTCGTCCAGCTGCTGGCCGCCGTCGCCCTGGCCCTGGCGCTGCTCCGGCCCGGTGTCACTGGCGCGGCCGGGGTGGCCTCGACCACCGTCGTGATGCTCGACGGCTCGGCCAGCATGCAGGCGACCGACGTCGGCCCGAACCGGTTCCAGGCCGCCGCCGCGAGGGCGAAGACGATGGCGGGCCAGATGAGGCCCGGCCAGGAGATGGCCCTGATCCTCCTCGGCAGCCACGCCCAGCTGCTGGCGGCACCGACCGGCGATGTGGCGACCCTGGACGCCGCGCTCGATCGGGCGCGACCGTCCGGGCAGGCCGGTGACCTTGGCGAGGGCGTCTCCCTTGCCAACTCCATCCTTTCCGGGCGGGCGGGCGGGTCGATCGTTCTGCTCGGCGACGGCCACGCCAAGCCGCCGCCGACGCCGCCCCGGGTGGCGGCGCCGCTCACGTACGTGCCGATCGGAGTGACGGGTGAGAACGCCGGCATCGAGGCCATCAGCCGCTCCGGCGCCGGTGCCGTGTTCATGCGGGTGGCCGACTACGGCAGGCAGGCGCGCGACCTCAAGGTCGAGCTGCGCGCGGACGGGCGCCTGGTTGACGTGCTGCCGGTCCACCTGGAAGGCAACAGCACGACCGACCTGACGTGGTCGCGGCTGTCGGCCGACACCCAGGTCCTCGAAGCCCGGCTCAGCCCCTCGGACGCGTTCGCGGTCGACGACGCCGCCTGGCTGGTCACGGCGGCAGCACCCGCCCACAACGTGCTGCTGGTCACGACTGAGAACGGCTTCCTGTCCCGGGCCCTGAAGCTCCGGCCGGGCGTCAACCTCACGGTCGTGGACCCCAAGGCGTACAAGCCGGGGGCTTACGACCTCTATGTCTTCGACGGCTTCGTGCCTGCCGGCAAGCTCCCGGAGCCGGCGCTGCTGGTCGGCCCTCCGCAAGGCGAGGGGCCGGTCCCGGTCGGGGCTGGCATCGACCCGGGAGGGGTGCTCCCCGCCAACCCGCGCGACCCGCTGCTGCGGGACGTGGTGCTGAAGGACGTGCACGTGCAGTCGGCGTCGAGGGTGCAGCCGCCCGCGGGCTGGCGAGCCGTGATCTCGGCCGCGGACGGACCCCTTCTGGTGGTCCACGACGGGGAGCCGCGGGGCGCCGTGCTTACGTTCGACATCCACCACTCGGACCTGCCCCTGCGACCCGCATTCCCGATCCTGGTTCAGAACCTGCTCTCGTTCCTGCTCCCGGGCGGCTTCGAGAACCAGGTGCTGCCGCCTGGGCAGCCGGTCGCGCTGGCAGCCGAGCCGACCGCCCGATCGCTCGACGTGACGTCGCCCGACGGGCACACCACCCGGTTCTCGCCACCTTTCCCGCCTTACACCGACACCCTGCAGCCGGGTGTCTACACCGTTCGCCAGCAGCTGTCCTCGGGCGCCCGGACCAGCCACTTCGTCATCCAGATCCAGGACACCAGCCTGTCCCGGATCCAGCCCGGCGCCGCGCCCCCGACCCAGGACCTGGAGCGGCCGCGCGGCCCGCTCCCTCGCGGCACCCTTGAGATCTGGCCGCTGGTAGCGGCCGGCGCCCTGCTGCTGCTGGTCGCCGAGTGGCTGGTTTATCTGCAGGTGGGCGGCGGCGGGGGAAGGGGCTGGCCGCGCCGCCGGGACGGCGGGAGTCCGCCGCTCGTGGAGGCCCGATAGCGGTGCCGATCGGGTTCGCGGTGCTGCGGCCGGAGCTGCTCCTGCTGATCCTCCTGGTGCCCGCGCTTCTGCTGGCGTGGTGGGCCTGGCCGCCTCCCCTGGAGCGCCGCCGGAGCCGCCTTGCGATGGGCCTCCGCGTCCTTCTGATCGCCCTGCTGGTCTTCGCGCTGGCCGGGGTCAGAATCACGACCCAGCCCACCAAGCGGGCGATCGTCGCGGTCGTCGACCTCTCCGCCAGCGACCGCGGCAGCGTCGACGCGGAAGCGGCTGCGGTCCGCTCGCTGGCAGCCACGAAGGGGCCGGATGACCTCTTCGGCGTTGTCACCTTCGGCCATGACGCGGCAGTCGAGATGCCGCTGACCCGCTCCCCGTCGTTCGACATCTTCCAGACCCAGCCCGACCCCAGCTACACCGACATCGCGGGGGCTCTCCGGCTGGCGGCGGGACTGGTCCCCGAGGGCTACGCCCGCCAGCTGGTGCTCGTCAGCGACGGCCGCCAGAACCTGGGCGACGCGGCCGCGGCGGTGGCCGCGCTTCGCGCCGAAGGGGTGCGGGTCGACGTGCTGCCGGCGGGGACGGCGCCCGCCGCCGAGGCCCTGGTCACGGCGGTCGACGCGCCGGCGCAGCTGCGCGAAGGCCAGACGTTCACCGTCACCACGCACCTCCGCTCGAGCGTCGAGGCGGCAGGCCGCCTGACCGTACTTGTCGACGGCCGCGAGGCCGGCTCTCGCGACATCACCCTGCCCGCCGGCAGCTCCACCCAGTCCTTCGATCTCCCCACGATGGGCGTCGGGTTGCACCGGGTCCGGGTCGAGCTGATCGCGCAGCCGGACACGTACACCCAGAACAACGTGGGCGAGGCGGCCGTGAAAGTGCTCGGGCGGCCCCGGGTCCTGATCCTGGAGGGCCTGGCCGGGGAGGGAGCCAACGTGGAGAAGGCGCTGCTGGCGGCCGGCATGGCTGTCGACCGGAGGCCGGCCGTGGCCGCGCCCACCGACACCAGCACGCTCGGCACATACGACTCGACGGTGGTCGTCGACGCCGCGGCTGACGCGTTCCCGCGCCTGTCGCTGAACGCGATCGCGGCTGCCACACATGACCTGGGCCACGGCCTGGTCACGATCGGCGGCCCCACCTCTTACGGGCCGGGTGGCTGGCAGGGCACGCCACTCGACGACGCGCTGCCGGTTCGCATGGACCTGCCCAACCGCAAGGACAAGCCCAAGGTGGCGGTGGTGCTGGTCATGGAGACGATGGAGGACGCCCGAGCCGACCAGGTCTCGATTGGCGCCGCCGAAGCGGTCATCGACCAGCTCACGCCCCAGGACCAGGTGGCGGTGACGAACGGCCAGGCCGGCTTCATCGTGCCCCTGACCACGGTCGGGGACAAGAAGGCGATCGACACCAAGCTGGAGGCCGCCTCCCTCGGCGACCCGCCCAGCTATCTGCCGTTTGTCCAGTTGGGCGGCGACGCCCTCCTCAAGACGGATGCGCCCCTGAAGCACATCGTGGTGCTCGGCGATGGCGACGCCGAGTTCGCCCAGGGCGGCGACCTCAAGAGCACTCTCCAGGCCCTGCTCCAGAAGGGAGTCACCACCTCGGCCATCGGCGTCGACGTGCACGGCAGCGGGACGTTCATGTCCAACATGCAGGACATCGCGACCTGGGGCGGGGGTCGCTTCTACCAGTCCAACAACCCCAGCCAGGTACCGCAGCTGCTGCTGAAGGAGAGCGTGACCTCGCTTCGGCCCTGGTTCGAGCAGACACCCTTCTTTCCCAAGGTGACGGCGGCCGGCGACCTGCTGCAGGGGGTACCGCTGGACAGCTTCCCGCAGCTGGGCGGCTATGTCGTGACGACGGCCAAGCCGGCCAGCGAGATCTACTTCAACAGCGACAAGCAGGACCCGGTGCTGGCCGCCTGGAGCTACGGGCTCGGCCGCTCGGTGGCCTGGACCAGCGACTCCAACGGGGCCTGGACAGCCGGTTTCCTGCGCTCGCCCCTGTCGGCCACGCTCTTCGCCAGGATGGTGGCCTGGTCGCTGCCGACAGGCGCCAACAGCCTGCAGGTGGAGGCCGTGCCCAGCGGCGACGGCCTTCAGCTCACGGTGACCGGCCCGACCACCAACGGAGGCACGCTGCAGGTCGGCGTGGTCCAGCCGGACCTCAGCAACTCCTCGCAGGACCTGGTCGCCGTGGCGCCCGGACGCTGGCAGGGGCGGGTCTCGGCCACCACGGTCGGCACGTACCTGCTGCACGCGGCGCTGCTGAAAAACGGCGCGCCCGTCGCCCAGACCGACACGGCGATCGCGGTGCCTTACTCGCCCGAATACCTGGAGCTCGGCCGCGACGACGGCCTGCTTCGCCAGGTGGCGAAGGAGGGGGCGGGGGTCCTGCTGGCGCGGGCCGAGCTGGCGTGGGCCCAGCAGCCGCTGCCGGTGCCGATCAGCACCGACATCTTCTGGGTCCTGCTCGTGCTGGTGGCGCTGCTCTGGCCCCTGGACGTGGCCATGCGGCGGATCACACTCGGCCCGCGCCAGCTGCTGGCGGCGGCGGCGGCGCTGTCTCGGCGCCGGCCGGCGCAGATCGAGATCGCGGCGCCCGAGGAGCTGGTCCGGCTTCGGAGGCGGGTGGCCGCCACCCGGCGCCCCCGGCCCGACGCTCCGGCCACGCCCGTGGTAGCGTCCCAGGAGGCACCCCCGCCGGCCGCCGAGCCGGTCAGCGAGCAGGAGGCGGAGGAGGCGCTGTCGGCCCGGTTGCTGGAAGCCAGGAGGAGAAGGCGTGGACACGGCGATTGACTTCGAGCTACCGGACCAGTCGGGCAGCCCCTGGCGGCTGGCCGAGGCGCTCGCCCGAGGCCCCGTCCTGCTCGTCTTCTACCGCGGCGACTGGTGACCCTACTGCAACGGGCAGTTGGCCTCGTACGCTAGGGGTTGGGAGCGCTTCCAGGGAGCGGGGCTGCAGGTTGTCGGGATCTCTGTTGACTCCCCGGAGCAGAACCGGGCGATGATCGAGAAGCTCCTCCTGCCGTTCCCGCTCCTGGCCGATCCCGAGAGCCGGGTGATCAGGGAGTGGGGGGTGCTCAACGAAGCGGAAGGGAACATCGCCAAGCCGGCGATCTTCCTGGTCCGGCCAGACCGCTCGATCGCGCTCTCGTACGTCGGCGGGGACTTCGAGGACCGGCCCGAGGACGACGTGGTCTTCGCAGCGGTGGGCTGAGGTGGCACGAGGGGATCCGCCGTTCAAGCTGGAGAACCTGGTGCCCTACTTCCGAGGCGGCCGCTTCGCGGTGATCGCGATGGGCCGGCGTCACCGCCACGACGAGGACCTGGCCGAGGACGCCGCCCGCTACGTGCGGATGGTGGATCGCTACAGCGAGGCCGCCATCGCCACGTTCAAGCTGAAGCGGGAGAAGGGCTCCGGAGCCAGCGGGTAAAATCGACCGTCGGCGCGCCAAGCCCATGTAGCTCAGGCGGCAGAGCACTTCCTTGGTAAGGAAGAGGTCACGCGTTCGAATCGCGTCATGGGCTCCACATCACTCCACAAGCCGCTTTCCGTATTCAAAAGCGGCAACCCAGCCCACCCTCAAGCGCCCCACAACTACCCCTTTACTTCTAGGAAGGAAGCGCGCACTATAGCGGGAATGGACAACAAAGCGGCTGAACTGCGAACCCTCGCGGACGAGATCGAGGCGTTTCTGAGGCGCAAGCGGCTGGAGGGCATCGCGACCAGCACACTCAAGAACTCCTACGGCTACTCGCTCCGCGGCGTCCTACTCCCCTTCTGCGAGGCCGAGGGTATCGAGCGGGCCTCTGACATCACAGACGAAACCCTTGAGCGGTTGGCCGACCAACTACGGACGAAGGGCGGGAGCCGAGGCAAGCTGTCCGTGCACTCAGTCCACACCTATCTCCGGGCGATCAATCTGTTCTTGGGGTGGATCAAGGCCGGCGCCAAGGCGCCCTCGGTAAAACTCCCTAGGCGGCAGCTCAGAGACACGCTGAGCGGCCAGGAGGTCAGGTCCATGATCCGCGAGGCCAAGAGCGACCGGGACCGGCTCATCATCCGGACCCTGTACGGTTCCGGCCTTCGGGTGGGCGAACTGGTCGGCCTCAGAGTCGAGGACTTGCGCTCGGACGGTCGTGGCGATCGTGCCCGCTACTTCCTCCACGTCACGGGCAAGGGCGCCAAGGATCGAGACGTGCCCGTGGAGTCTGAGCTGTGGGAGGACCTGAACGCCTTCGCCGCCAAGGAGCGCTCCCGCCATGCCAACTCGGAGCACCTGTTCATCGGCTCTCGGCGGGTGCGCGGAGGGCAGACCTACGCGCCACTCACGGAGTCTGGCGTTCAGCAACTGATCCGCAACCTGGCCGTGGACGCCGAGATCCAAAAGCGGGTCCACCCGCATCTTTTCAGGCACACCTACATCACCCGTGCCCTCAACCGCGGCCTGGGGCCGATGCACCTGAAAGAGATCGTGGGCCATGAATCGACGGCCATGATTGATCGGGTTTACAGCCACATCAAACCGGCGAATACCTACGACGCGCTCATGCGGTCAGTGGCAAGTGACGACGGGGAGGGGGAGGGCGGCTAGTCAGCGGCCGACTTGCGGCTATCCGCATGAATCATGCGGGATGCTGCAACCTTCGTTCATAAGGCCGGTTCGCCGGAGCGCCATCGGGCGCATACTGCCCGATGAGGCACCGGCAGACGCAGCGATTCACCCGCTGGCCTGGCCGATGCCCCATAGGGAGTCTGAGCCATGGCGGCCACTTACCAAGACGAGTTGCGGGGCACGTTTGCTGAGTTGCAGAGCGAGGCGGCGTCGGTCCGAAAGCTGGTCTTCGACCCTGTCGCCCTCGCGCGGCGCCTGGTCGTCGTTCTGGAGGAGCGAGACGATCCCCTTGCCCTTGCCCGCGCAACCGAGCTTCGCGATCACCTAGAGGCCGGATCCGTGAGCCAGGCTGCCGTCAGTCCCGAGATGAAAGAGTCGGAAGACGACGAGTTGAGGGGGTGGATGAGCGGAGTCGAGAACAAGCTCGACAAGTTGGAGAAGCGCTGGAACAATCCGGCCTCGCTTGTTCGCCGGCTGGCTTGGCTGATGGGGTTCCGCACGGTGCCCAGAAAAGACGCCATGAGCCCGGAGATGGCGGCCGAGATCCTTCGGAAGTACGAGGACTGGCAGGCTGCCGAGACTGACCCGCTCGCCGTAGCCCGTCACCTCGTCAGGCTGCTGGAGGCCGCCCGCACGTAAGCGTCCTTCACATTCGTATTTGTTCAGAAGGCGGCCCCTGGGCCGCCTTCTTCTTTTCGGGAATGACACGCTCCGCTCAGCGGCCCAGTATCTTGTGGGCCGCCCTAAACGGCTAGCTGGTAGGTCGTCAGGCCGACGTTTACGACGATGGGCTTAGCCGCCGAATCGCGCAGGGCGTCGATGCGTTCTTGGGCGTTGTGTGCGGCTCGCGCCAAGTTGTCGAAGTACGGCGTGGCCGTATCGACGTAGCGATTGGCTTCGTCCTGGCGTTCGGTGTAGTTGTGGAGCGAGCGGGCGATGTTGTCGAGGTCGAGGCCAACCGACTGATCCATGCGACCATAGGCGCCCTCGACAACGGACTGGAGCTTGTTAGCGTTGGCCCCCATTGACTCGTGGGAAATCACCCACTGAGTATCGGCCGCCTTGGCGGCATCGTCGAGGGCGCGCATTGAGGCGACCCCAGTGTCCTTGTCCTTCCGCGCACTCTCGTCTATGCCGTCATAGGCGGCCGTCATGTTCCCGGCTAGATCGGCCATCGCCGCCTTGCGGCGTGTGACGGCGCTATCGACGTCATTATTTGTGCTCGTCAAGATCGTCTGGTACTTGGCCCGCGCGTCCTCCCAGCGTTTGACGCCGGCCTCGATGCCCGCCTGGTCACTGGCCGCAGACGCCGTGGGGGTGCTCGGATCGGGTCCGGCGAGTTGGAGATTGGTCGGACCACCAACCGGCCCGCTGCGAGCGTTAATCTCCCCGATGATCCTTCCAGTAGAGAGCCCGATGTTGATCGCGTTGGAGGCCGCCTCGGCCAATGGGCCGCCCGCTGCCGCAGAGGCGTCCTGCCACGATTTGTTGAGGTCGCGCTGGGACTGGGTTAGGGAGGTGGCGGTATCGCGTGCCTTCGCCAGTTTCGGCTCTAGCGTATCCAGCAGCTTAGCCTGGTCGGAAGCGGTGGTGGCAATGTTGCCATTGGCGTCCGCGAGGGCGTTCTGGTCGGTGACCACCTTGGCGGTAAGGTCATTCACGGCCTTCTGCTTCTGGTGCAGAACGTCGAGGTCCGCAGCGGTCACAACGCGCTTGGCGTGGAGAACGTCCTCCTCTTTGTGGAGCGTTTCCTCGGCCTTGGCGAGCTTGTCTGTATCGGCCGTCAGGGTCTTGTTGGCGGTCGCCAGCTCCTTGTTGTCGCGCGTGGCCTGGCTCATGATGGCAGTCACCTCGATGGCCGAAAGGCCGAGGTCGCGGAGGCCGCGGGTGTTGCCTTGTAGGGCTAGGTTGAGTTCCGTCGAGGCGGTGGCGTAGGAGATGTTTTTGGCCGCCGCGAAGTCGAGTGCATCGGTGGCGATGCGCTGGACCGTTACCTGGTCGTAGCCAGCTCGCACCAGCGAGGCGATTGAATCGCGCGCTGCGTACTGGTTGTCGATGTACTTGCGATTGGTATCGAGGAACTGGTTGATCCAGTAGCCCTGGTTCTGGAGTGACTGGCCCTGTGAGTCATACGCCTGGGTCAGCAGGAGCGTGGACTTCTCCAGCGTGTCGGCGTTGTCAATGGCGGCCTTGCCGCCCGCGATCAGCGCGGTGGTTCCCACTAGCGCCGCACCGATGCCGAGTCCCATGGCGCCGCTGGAGGCCAGCACGCCGCCGAGGGACTCGAAACGCGAGATCGCCTTGGCGCCCTGGTCGCCGGCTGAGCCCAGCGCCCGCGCCATTGAGTCGGCCTCTTTGGTGACGTCGCGCTCGGCGGTTGCGGTTGTGGTCAGGACTTGGGCGTGCGCCGCGTGCTTGGTCGTCAGGCCGGTCAGGGCGCCGCCCTGGGTGTTGACGGCAGTCGTCAGGTTGCCGGTGGCGGCCTCTGCCGCTGCGAAGCCGCCAAGGTTGGCGCTGGAGCGGATGAGGATATCGAGAATCGACTCCTCGGCCATTAGCTGTTGGCCGCCTTCGGTGCGTAGTGGTCAGTCACGGTTGTCTCCTGTTTGGGGTGTGCTTCACGACCCGGCCGCCCGCAAATGGACGGCCAGGCGTGAAGGGGGGAAAGGCGATTGCGAGAGTCGCTACTGACGGCCTGCTACACGCCCCACGACGGCGTAGGACGCCAGCACGTGGTCTAAGTGAGCGAGGACGCTAGTGCTCCGTTCGAGAAAT
>DHIW01000002.1:28747-53519 GCA_002404015.1 Chloroflexi bacterium UBA4736 | reverse complement strand
ATTTCTCGAACGGAGCACTAGTGCGTCAAATATATCGTTGCCCTAATTAGGCCACCAACAGCAGGCTTTTTCCTCACCGGATATGATCGAAAGAGGCCCCGAAAACGCGGTGTCACAACCACCGGCAACGAGGCCCCGAGAGAGGAGCTTATCGCCATGAGCAACATCCTTAATGTCGCCACCGCTAGCGATGGGACTGTGATGGAGTACCTCAGGCGCATGCCCCACGCCATTCCCGCCGACAGGGTGCTAGTTCATAACCACGTCTACCCGGTAACTCGCGAACCGGGCGAGCGGGGTTCCCGTATATGGCTGACTCCACCCAATCCGGCCAAGCTCGCGGTCTGTGACTGTGGGTGGGCACCAGAGCTAGGGCAACACTTCAGGATCGCTTCGAGACCCCAGAAGGAGCCCACCTTGGTGATCTACGATCCCAAGAAGGCGACCGACGCCGACCGGGAGTCCATCGCGGACAGGCTCAAGCGGGCGGCGATCAGCTCCCCGCTCAAGACCGACTTGGAGAGTCCGGGCCGAGCCTGATTCCGACGCCCTGAGACCTCCCTGAGCCCGCCCCGACGAGTATAGCATGGGGTGTGTTATTGTGAACTAACATAAAGCGATAGTGTGCCAAACGTTGCGGCGTGTTAAGATTTGCCAATGGCAACCGCCCCAACCCAGCCCCGAGTCGTCCACGTCAAGCAGTCGGCCCCAGCGGACCGTGAGTACGCCCCCGCCACGTTCAAGGCCGGGCGGAATAGGGTCCTGGAGGCCGCTGAGGCCGACGTCGCCGAGCAGGCAGCTACCGGCGGCCCCAGTCCCATCCCCGCCGACACGCCTGCTGATGGCCCCATCGTGTTGGAGTCGACTCAGGTTCTCGGTGGTGGCGGCGTCCGCCGCCGCTCCGCGAAACCGGCCAGTCGGCCGGGGCCGCGTCCTCCGGGTGCGACCTGGATGGGCGCCGGTCAGAGTTCTGGCGCGCAGGACCAAGTCCTGCCGGGCCTGCTGCCCGCCGACACTTTCGAGGCGCAGCGCGATCCGGCTGCGGTCGCACCCGACCAGATCCTGACCCGGCCGTCGGCCGGGCCTGCCTATCCGACGGGCACGCCATGTGTCTGTGCCTGGCGGTGGTCGGAAGCGGCTGACGGCACGATCACTGTCGAACCTGCCGACACAGTTGGCCTGGCCACCGGGTTCCGTGGCGCGCCCGTTTTTATGACCTGGTGTGTCGTGTGCGGCGGCGAACGGGACGGTCAGTTCCGGCCCGACAACGCCATCAAATACGGCCCCCTCCCAGAGGAGGAAGCCCAGCAGCTCGCGCCCACGGTCGAAGAGATCACCGAGCGGGTCATGGAGCGCATGGTCCCGCCGACCGTGACCGAGACCAGCGTCGACGCCATCACCGAACGTGTCTTGAGCAACGTGGCCAGCTACCTGTCCTCGGATGCCTTCATCTCGGCCCTGGCGGCCAAGCTCACGCCCCAGCGGAGTGCGACCAAGAGGGCCTAGCCGGTGGCCATTCCCAGTGGCGGCGTCATCGACGCCGACGACGCTGGCCGTTTTCGCTGGCGAGCGGGCAAATGGGTTGAGATCGAGACCAAAGCAGTCCTCGGCGTCCAGAATCGGGAATGGAAAGGCATTCGTGGTGTCGGTGCCGTCTTGGAGACAGGCCTTTCCGAGTCACATGCAGCAGCCAAGGCCGAGCGGCGAGCGCAGGCTGAGCGGGTCACGGCGCGCGCCGACCAGCGCCTAGACGACCGCATCTCCAGGCGCTCCCTGAAGGCCAGCCAGCTCGCTGGCAAGTCGATCGTGGCCGCCTACCAAGAGCGGCCCGCCGCCACGGTCGGCGAGGTCGGTCAGGAGAGGCCCACTGGCGGGCTCTACATCACGGGCTACGCCACCACCTGGGCCGAGGATCGGGACGGCGATACGGTCGCCCCCGATGCTTTTGACAACCCGTCCCTGACGAGCTATCTCGAAGACAACCCGGTCCTGCTTTTGGACCACCAGCGCAACCAGATTATGGGGTCGATTACCGACGCCCAGACCGACGATGTCGGGCTTCATGTCGAGGCTTTTATTCCCAAGCCTGGGCCGGACGAAGAGCCCTGGAAGGTGACCGCTTTTAACGACATCAAGCGCGGCCTCCGGCGGGGGCTCAGCGTTGGTGGGATTTTCCACCGCTCCACGGACGCGCCTGCCCTGGTCAGTTCAATCGACATCTATGAGGTCAGCCTGGTCTCGATCCCGGCCAACGCGGACGCGCTTTTTGACGCCACGGTCAGCGACCAGGACTCGACCAGCCCGACGGTCAGCCAAGCTGCTCCGAGCGCCGATCGAGTGATCGAACCCCCCGCCCTCAATCCGCCCCGTTTTCCGGGCTTTTTGGCCCCCCAAGGAGCGATCGATTTCGCCGGGATCGAGTCCCGGAACCGGATCGCCGGACTGATTGCGGCAGCCTTCGAGGAACTCCGTCGTGGCTGAGAACTCCGTGACTGACGACGACACTCGGCCGCCACTGGACCAGGGCGACCCGTGGTATATGGGCCACGACTGGTCAACCGCCGACCCCCGCCGCCTGGACGAGCACGGTAAGCGGGTCGGCAGACTCCCGCTGTATTGCGACAGTGACCGGATGCGCGCCCTGCTCCGAGCGATTGAGGAAGGCCTCTATCCGAATGATGCCGCCGCTGCAGCCGGGATCGGCCGGTCTGCGTACTTCACCTGGCGTGACAGCGTACCCGTGGTCGGCGACGCCATCCGCGACGCCGAGACCGTCTGCAAAAGGGGGCTACTCTCGGTCATCCGCTCAGCGATGCCCACCAACTGGCAGGCTGCGGGCTGGACGCTTGAGCGGCGCTGGCCAGCGGAGTGGGGTCGCCGCGACCGCGTCAAACACGAGCACGAAGCCCGGGTCGGCGTCCTCTTCAGCCCGGCCTTGATGACCGAGTCGGCCGCCATGTTGGCGGCCTCGCTGGAGGACGAACTGGCCGCTGCTGAAGTGGCGCAGCGCGCCCTCCCACCCCATATCGCCGAGGAGGCATGACATGAATGTGACTGACAGGCAGCGTAACCAGCCCGGCTTCCAAGAGACCGACCGACTGACCGAAGAGACCATCGTTGTCGAAGCGGGGGGCCATGACCCGGCCAACCCCCAGGACGTCGGCCAGGAAGCCCTCGGCATGGGCAAGCTGACGGTCAAGCGGGGTCTGGGCAAGCTGACCGTCAAGCGGGGCATCGCGGCCGGGGCCGTCCAGCCTCCCGGGCGCGGGCGGGGCGCGCACGTGCTGCCCGCCAACACCAAGCCGGACGGGACCCCGTTGACCTTTTTCAATCCGGCCCAGGGCACCGCCCTGGGCACCCAGGCGGCCAAGACCTCAGGTGGCTCCCTGATCGTCACGGGTGGCCCTGAAACCAAGGGCGGCGGCATCATCCTCTCGGACGTGCTGGCCGTAGACCCCGCACCGCCGGTCTTCAGCGACCGCCTGATCAGCGACGCCGACATGGGCGGACCGGTGGGCGTGGTCCCCAGCGGAGCGGTCAACCCGCCCCGCTAGGATGCCCGAATCGCGTCGACAAGCAGCCACCACACCTCGCGCAGTCGCAGAGCTGCTCGGTGGTTGCCTCGCGGCCGCCGTCCAGAAGGCGCTGGATGTCGACTGCGTTCCCGGCTGCTTCCTCGCGGACAGCCCGCAAAGCGCCGGACGCCGCCCGTCGTGTCTGTTCCTGCTCCGCGCCTCGCCGACGTGCGTCACGGTCGTCGTCTGCACGCCGCAAGATGTACGACCCCAGCCAACCTCCGAAGATCGCTCCTGCCGCGCCTATGCCAGCGCCGATCAAAGCATCGCTCCGAACGAAGGCCGGATTGCCGAGGGCAGCGAGGATAAGCATGCCGAGGAGAATCCCAGCGAAGAGAATCGCGAGCGGGCCTAGCCAGCGGATCATGAGAGAAGTGCCAGCGAGGATATGACAGCCGGGGGTGGGCAGTCGAGTGCCGGGGCCGGTTCAGGCCGCCGACAAGTCGTTCCTTGGAGGTCGATGACGAGCACCGAGCGTTTAGCCGGTTACTTGACGGCAGCAGTTGTCCGACCGAGAATGCAACCAGGCCTTACGCGAGGCTTATAAGGAGGGGGGTAGTGGCACAGCCACCGGGCGGCGGACAGTGGTCGGACGACCGCAAGTGGTGGTGGGATGGTCAGGCATGGGTTCCTGCCAGCCAAGCACCGACCCCTCCGCCACCGACCGGCCCACCCGGACCCCCAGTGGCAACGGCCGTTGTGCAGAGAAAGGGTCACCTCGGTCGCAACCTCGCCATTGGCTGTGGCGGCCTGATTGCCCTGGCAATAATCATTGTCATAGCCGCGTCCGCCGCGTCGCCTAAGCAATCAGTACCCGCTGCGCCTGACAAGGCAACAGCAAGTCCCACGACCACCAAAGCAACCCCGACCCCGGCCCGCCAACCGCAGACCCTCCTCGACCTTTCCGGCTCCGGAAGCAAGACAACTCAGAAGTTCACGGCTGCCAGGGACTGGGATCTGACCTGGAGCTACGACTGCTCCAACTTCGGCTCCCAGGGCAACTTCGAAGTGTTCGTTTACAACGGTGACGGAACTCTCAGCTTTCAGAACGCGCCTATTAACCAATTGGGTGCCAAGGGCAACGACGTGGAGCACTATCACACGGGCGGCACCTTCTATTTGGTGATGAACTCCGAATGCGGCTGGCATGTAATCGCGACGGGCTGATCGTGGGCGTTGATCGCCGCACTGACAGGGTTCGCCGAGTTTCAACCCGACACCCCTCCAGGCGCTCCGCCAGCCGCTGAAACCTGGCCGCGTCAGCATCTTGCGCGCAGCGCGAGTACGGTCGCCTATCCCTGCCGCTTCACGCTGGTGGCCGCTACCAACCAATGCCCGTGCGGGTGGGCGGAGGGCCGGACTCGCTAGCCCGGGAGAAGCTCTAACCCCGCCTCGGTGATGGCCGTGACCGTTACATCCATCACCTTGACGTCGCCCCTCAACTCCTTGCCGTGTACGCATCCGTCATCGAGCAACTGGCTCATGGCGCTGGCCACATCATCACGACTGTCAGGGTCCAGCCGCATCCGCTGAAGCACTCTAGCGGTGTCCACGGGCGGTTGATCCGGGTGTCTCTCGCGCAGCAACTCCTCGATGGTGATCAGAACCCGCAGTCCGAGGCTGTCCTGTTCAGGCATCGCCTGCCATTTTGATCCACTCGACCTTCGGGAGTGGGCCTTTTCCGCCAGGACCGAGGGACCACATGTCGGCCTCCACTCAGCCCGTAACAATTCGTCTCCGGCGCCGAGGAGCGTGCCGATCAAAGCGAGGACGCTGTTGCTGATGCCGCCGATCCTAGCTAGACCGATGGATCACGGTCGTCATGGCTCGTCCGGTTCGATCAACTTGAGGACGCCCGGCAGCTCAGCGTCCAGTTGTTTTCGGAGACGCGCGATCTCTTTCGTGTGCTCATACATCTCCTTCGTCAGATCGGCCGGTTCGCCAGGCTGGCCAAGGCGCGCCAACCCGTACCGGAATTGGGTGAAATGGCCGAACACCTCGTTGACCTTCTCCACCGGCTCGGTGATGCCCTCCAGCGTGAGGCTGGCCACGGCCGCCTGGAGATCGGTCTGGATTCGGCGAATGGTGGCGTAGAGGTCGGCGCGCTCCTCCTCTGTGCGGGCATCGTCGCGCTTCCAGTTGAAGATGCCGACCATACCCTCCATGAGCCCGGCGTCGAGCAGGATGGTCCGGAAGCTGGCCTCGACCCGCCGCCGCTTCTCGGTCGCTCGCCGCCAAGCCTCGGCCTCGCGAGCCCGGCGATCCTCGCGTGACTGAATGAACATGGTGGAGCCAACCGTGACAGCGCTGGCGAGCAGGGCCACGGTGATCGCGATCCAGTCGCCCGATGAGAGCACGGCGAGCAGGGTAGCGGCCCGCTGGACTTATCGACGCGTCGACACTGCCCGAACCGACCTCGCTGGCGGTAGTGAAAGAGCGGAGCCACCATGCCGTGCGAGCTGGTGTCGTCTGATAACAATCTGTCTCCCGAGCCCACCAGGGCGTCCTCTTCCTGGACGAGCTGGCGGAGTTCCGTTCGGCCACCTTGCAGGCGCTGCGCCAGCCGCTGGAGCAGGGCTCGGTCAGCATCACGCGCAGCTCGGGCACGGTCGCCTATCCCTGCCGCTTCATGCTGGTCGCAGCCACCAACCCCTGCCCGTGCGGCTGGGCGGGCGACGCCGCCCGGGCCTGCCGCTGCTCGCCGGCCGCCGTCGACGCCTACCAGCGCGCCCTGTCGGGCCCGCTGCTCGATCGGATCGACCTGAACGTCACGGTCCCGCGGCCTCCGCTGGAGGCGCTCGGCCGGGAGCCCCAGGCGGAGTCGACGGCGGTGGTCAGGGCGCGCGTTCTGGAGGCGCGCGTCCGCCAGCACGCCCGGCAGGCGGGGCTCAACGGATCGCTGCGGGTGGCCGAGCTGCGCCGCCACGCCGCGCTCGACCCGCCCGCCCGGCGCGCGCTCGAGCGCTGGGCGTCCGAACGCGGGCTCACGGCGCGCGGCTTCCATCGGGCCTGGCGGGTGGCGCGTACCGTTGCCGACCTCGCCGGCCAGGAACGGGTGGCCGAAGAGCACGTCCTGGAGGCGCTCGGCTATCGGCTCTTCGAACGCGCCGCCTGAGCTGCGGACCCGGGGCCTCTGGCCGCCGCCGGACGGCCCCCGGGTCGCGGTCGTGGGCTCGCGGAAGCCCACGCCCTACGGCGAAGCTGTCGCCGAGCGGCTGGCGGGCGACCTCGCCCGGGCCGGCGTCGTCGTTGTCAGCGGACTGGCGCTGGGCATCGACGCCCGGGCCCACGAGGGCGCCCTCCGGGAGGGCGGCTGCACGATCGCGGTGATGGGTACCGGCGTCGACATGGTCTACCCCCGCTCGCACGCCGACCTGGCCGCGCGGATCATCGGCGCCGGCGGCGCCCTGGTCAGCCAGTTCGCTGACGGCACCCTGCCCCAGCGTCCCAACTTCCCGCGCCGGAACTGGACGATGTCGGCCCTCTCGGACCTGGTCGTCGTGGTTGAGGCGGGGGAGGGCTCAGGGGCCCTGATCACGGCCGAGGCGGCCCTGGCGATGGACAAGCCCGTGATGGCGGTCCCTGGCAGTGTCTTCTCGCACCAGAGCGTGGGCTGCCACCAACTGCTGCGTGACGGCGCCGGCCTGGTCCAGAACGCGCGCGACGTGCTGGCCGAGCTGGGGACCCTCACCTCGGTCCTGGACGACCCCCTCCGACCCCCCGACCGGCTGCGGGCGACCCGGGCCGAGGGGCGTGACGCGATTGTGGTCCACCTGTCCGACGTGCTGCCCCTGAGCGCTGCCGAGCTCTCAGCGAAGCTGGGGTTGCCGTTCTCGGAATTGCTGGCCCGCCTGACGCGCCTCGAATTGGACGGGGAGGTTCGGCGATCGGGGGCTGGTTACGTTAGAGTGACCCGTCTCGCGGGAACAACCCGGGGTGACCCTGGGTAAGAAGAAGGCTGTGGCTGAAGGTCTGATCATCGTCGAGTCGCCTGCGAAGGCGAGGACTCTCAAGCGGTTCTTGGGCAATCGCTTCGACGTCCGCGCCTCGATGGGCCACGTCCGCGACCTTCCCGAGCGGGAGCTCGCCGTCGACGTGGACGCCGATTTCAAGCCGCGCTACGAGGTCGTCGAGAGCCGCAAACAGACGATCAGCGACCTGCGGCGGGCGCTGGGCAAGGACACCGAGGTCATCTTGGCCTCCGACCCCGACCGCGAGGGCGAGGCGATCGCCTGGCACCTGGCCGAGGTCCTCAACCTGCGCACCCCCCGACGGATCGAGTTTCACGAGATCACCAAGGAGGCGGTCCAGCGGGCCCTCGAGCATCCGCGCGACATCGATATGCGGCTGGTGAACGCCCAGCAGGCCCGCCGGGTGGTGGATCGCCTCGTCGGCTACCGGCTGAGCCCCTTCCTCTGGAGCAAGGTCCAGAAGGGGATCGGCGCCGGCCGGGTCCAGTCGGTCGCGCTCCGGCTGGTGGTCGACCGCGAGCTGGAGATCCGGGCGTTCACGACCGACGAGTCATGGACGGTCGACGCCATCCTGTCCAAGCAGGAAGGCGGCCAGACCTTCAAGGCGCGGCTTCTGCGCCGCCTGGCGGGCGACGAGAGGCTCGATCTCAAGACGGAGGCGGAGGCCCAGGCGGCCATCGCCCAGCTGGAGGGCGCCGACTACCGGGTCGCGACCGTCGAGCGCAAGCAGCGCACCAAGACCGCGCCGCCTCCCTACATCACATCCACGCTCCAGCAGGACGCCTCCAGCCGCCTGCGCTTCTCGCCGAAGCGGACGATGCGGCTGGCCCAGGACCTGTACGAGGGGATCGAGCTAGGCGCCGCGGGCTCCACCGGCCTCATCACATACATGCGCACCGACTCGACCCGCATCTCCTCGGAGGCCGAGGGCAAGGTCAAGTCGTGGATCTCGAAAGCGCTCGGCGAGCGCTACCTGGGCCGGCCCCGCCAGGAGAAGGCACGACCCGGCGCCCAGGAGGCCCACGAGGCGATCCGCCCGACCGAGCCGGGCCGCCGGCCCGAGGACATCCGGCAGCACCTCTCGGCCGACCAGTTCCGGCTCTACGAGATGATCTGGCGGCGCTTCGTGGCGAGCCGCATGGCGGCCGCCGTCTACGCCCAGACCCAGGCCGAGATCGAAGCCGGGCCCTTCGGCCTGCGGGCCGGTGGCTCGGTCCTCACCTTCGACGGCTTCTACCGGGTCTGGGAGCGCGACGATAAGGACGAGGAGCAGCTGCCGGAGCTGGCCGAGGGCGAGGGCCTCCGCTTCCACGGCCTCGAGCCCGAGCAGCACTTCACGCAGCCGCCGCCGCGCTACTCGGAGGCGACGCTGATCAACGAGCTCGAAAAGCGCGGCATCGGCCGGCCCTCGACCTACGCCAGCATCGTGGCGACCATCCAGGACCACAAGTACGTCGAGCAGCGAGAGCGGCGGCTGCACCCGACCCTGCTCGGCGAGTCGGTCAACAAGATCATGGTCGACCACTTCGGGTCGATCGTCGACGACAAGTACACCGCCGCGATGGAGGAGCGCCTGGACGACGTCGAGCAGGGCCGAATCGAGTGGGTGCCCGTCGTGGGCGACTTCTACCAGCCGCTCGAGAAGATGCTGAGCGCGGCAGAGCTGGCGATGCCCTCAGACACCGGGGAGATCTGCCCCGAGTGCAACGAGGGCCACCTGCTTCTCAAGGCCAGCCGCTACGGCACCTTCAAGGGCTGCTCGCGCTACCCCCAGTGCCGCTTCCGGCAGGCCGTCCTGCCAGGCGGCGAGGCGCCCAAGCCGGCCCTTCTCGAGGAGACCTGCCCAGAGTGCGGCAAGCCGCTGCAGGTCCGCCGCGGCCGCTACGGCGAGTTCGTCGGCTGCTCCGGCTATCCCGACTGCAAGTACATCCGGAAAGACCAGACGCAGTCGGAGGCCAAGCCGACCGGCCAGAAGTGCCCCGACTGCGGCGAGGGCGAGCTGCTGGAGCGCCAGGGCCGCTACGGACCCTTCCTGGCCTGCAGCCGCTACCCCGACTGCAAATACCGCGCCAACAAGACAAAGGACGGCAAGCCGCGGGCCGAGGCCAAGCTCCTGGACGAGAAATGCCCGATCTGCGGCAAGCCCATGGTCGAGCGGCAAGGCCGCTACGGCATGTTCAAGTCCTGCTCGGACTACCCGCGCTGCAAGGGCCCCCAACGCACCGGCGGCGGTCCGCGCGGACGTCAGAAGGCAACCGTCTAGCCAGGAAAGGCCGCCCGCCAGGCGCCCACCGTCGTGATCGGCCCGTGACCGGGGAAGAGGCGGGTCGCGGCGGGCAGCTTCCTGACCCGGTCCAGCGAGGCCTGCTGCGCCTCCTCGGAGCCGTTGTGGAAGGCCGTCTTGGCGCCTCCGTACGCGATCAGCACGTCGCCCGCGAAAATGCAGTCCTCTGACCACAGGGCCACGCAGCCCGGGCTGTGTCCGGGCAGGTGCAGCACATCGAACGTGAGCGAGCCGGCCCGGTAGGCGCGGCCCTCCGCGAGGTCGTCGACGCCCGCCAAACGTAGCGTCGGGAGCATCGCGCGCAGCTCGGGGCTGCCCTCCTCGGGATCGCGCAGGTGGCGGCCGTCCGTGAGCACGCCGCGCTCGGCGGGGTGCACCGCGACCGGGACCGGGAACTCCTCGCGAAGGCGCTCCAGCCCAAGCAGGTGGTCGCCGTCGGCGTGGGTCAAGAGGATCGCCCGCACGCTGAAGCCGCGCTCCCGGACCAGCTCGATGACGGATTCCGGCACGCCGTTGGCGTCCACGATGGCGGCGTCCCCGGAGGTCTCGTCGGCGACCACGTAGGAGTTGGTGAAGAACCTGTTCTCCGGTATCCCGGCCACGAACATCGAGCCGAGGTTAACCCGTCGCCTGGGCCGCTTCCAAGCCCTTGAGGTAGCGGTCGGCGGCCTGGCTCAGGAAGCGGACCCGGGGGTGCAGCTTTCGCCTGGCCAGCCGGAGCTGGAACACCAGCTCGTAGGAATCGAGCAGCTCGGGATCGAGCCTGGCGCCGTAGCCGTCGTAGAACTCGCTGGGCACCGCCAGTCCTTCGGCGCGCCGGCCCAGCTCCAGCCGGGCCAGGTCCCAGGCCGGGTCGCCCGGCCGCGAGGCTTCCCAGTCCAGCCAGGCGGCCAGAATCCAGTCGGAACCAGATCGGCGCACCAGCACGTTGCTCGGGTGGGGGTCCCCGTGCAGCAGCCGGCAGGGGCGCGCCTGCAGGGAGGCGGCGAGGGCCGGCGCTCCGGCTTCCAGCCACGCCCGCAGGCCCGCCGAGATGGCGCCTCGATCGCCGAGCCGGCGCGCGTTTTCGAGGATCTCGGCCGCCGCCCAGCTCGGGCTGCAACCGCTCTCCGGCAGGGCGTGCACAGTCGCCAGCGCGACTCCCGCCGCGCGCCAGACGCCGGCCACGGCCGGCTCGCCTTCGCGCTCCTCGACCTCGGCCAGCGTCTCCCCCTCCAGGTACTCGAGCAGAACCGCTCCCAGCTCCTGGGCGATGACCCGCGGGGCCGGCACGCCGGCCGCGATGACGCGGGCGTGCACCTCCGCCTCGAGCGCCGCCAGCGAGCGCCCGCTCTCGGCGTAGGGCCAGCGCTCGTGGCGGCGGAGGACGAAGCGCTCCCCGTCCGCCTCGACCAGAAACAGCCGGTTGGAGATCCCGCGCCCGGCCAGCGGCTGCACGGTTGACCACTCCCGCATCTCGGTAGAATGGCTTACGCCAGTCCTCGCGACTGAGTACACACGCCCGACGCGGACACCCCTGTCCTCTCGACACCGGGAGGCGGCTCGCCGGGCGGAGGCAACAACAGGGAGGTAACGACACGTGTCACAGGTGACGCTCAAGCAGCTGCTGGAGGCCGGGGTCCATTTCGGGCACCAGACCAGCCGCTGGAACCCCAAGATGCGGCCCTACATCTTCACGGCCCGCAACGGAATCCACATCATCGATCTCCAGAAGACGGTCAAGCTCCTGGACGACGCCTGGGAGTTCGTCCGCAACGTGGCCGCCAGCGGCCGGCCGGTCCTGTTCGTGGGCACCAAGAAGCAGGCCCAGGAGACCATCCAGACCGAGGCCGCGCGGAGCGGCATGTTCTTCGTGAACCGGCGCTGGATGGGCGGCATGCTGACCAACTTCTCGACCGTCAAGAAGCGCATCGACCGGCTCCAGGAGCTGCGCAAGATGCAGCAGTCGGGCCAGTTCGAGCAGCTGCCCAAGAAGGACGCCAAGCGCCTGACCGACGAGCTGGACCGGCTCATGTACCACTTCGACGGCATCGCCGACATGAAGCGGCTGCCGGGCGCCGTGTATGTGGTGGACCCGCGCAAGGAGCACATCGCCGTCACAGAGGCCAACCGCCTGAAGATCCCGGTGGTCGCCATCACGGACAGCAACTGCGACCCCGACCTCATCCAGTACGTTATCCCCGGCAACGACGACGCCATCCGGGCCGTGAAGCTGCTGACGGGCAAGATGGCGGACGCCTGCCTGGACGGCCGCCAACAGGCCATCGAGCGCGGCGAGCAGCTGCCGTCGATGGAGGAGCGCGACTTCCTGGAGACCCCCCGCTACGAGCTGCTGGAGGAGTACCTGGAGGACGAGGAGGACTACCTGCCCAACATATCGGAGGAGGACTTCCTGGGCCGGGCCGACGACGAGGAGGTTCGCTAGTGGCCGACGTATCGATGGAGCTCGTGAAGAAGCTCCGGGACATGACGGGCGCGGGAATGATGGACTGCAAGCGCGCCCTGGAGGAGAGCGAAGCCGACCTCGACAAGGCGGTCGTCTGGCTCCGCGAGCACGGCATCTCGAAGGCCGCCAAGCGGGCGGGCCGGGAGACCAGCAACGGGATCGTGGAGGCCTACCTGCACCGCACCGGCGACTATCCGCCCCAGGTGGGGGCGCTGATCGAGCTCAACTGCGAGAGCGACTTCGTGGCCAAGGGCGACGACTTCCGAGCCCTGGCCCGGGAGCTGGCCATGCACATCGCGGCCGCGGCGCCGCGCTGGGTCAGCCGAGAGGACGTGCCGGAGGACCTGCTGCGCGAGGAGCGCGATCTGTACCAGCGGAAGGCGGAGCAGGACGGCAAGCCGGCCCAGGCGATCCCCAAGATCGTGGAGGCGCAGGTGGAGGCATTCGTCAAGGACCACTGCCTGCTCGAGCAGCCCTACGTCCGCGACCAGAAGACGCCGATCCGGAACCTGATCGCGGAAACGGTCGCGAAGCTGCAGGAGAACATAACGGTCCGCCGGTTCTGCCGGTTTAGCATCAAGGAAGGCTGATCCGAACAGTGGAGAACAACCACGCGCCGAGGTACAAGCGCGTCCTCCTCAAGCTCAGTGGCGAGGCGCTTGGCGGGCAGAAGGAGTACGGCATCGATCTCGACGTCGTCAGCACGATCGCCAAGCAGATCAAGGCGGTGCACGACCTCGGGGTGGAGATCGCCCTGGTCGTGGGCGGCGGCAACATCTTCCGCGGCCTGGCGGCCTCGGAGCGCGGTTTCGACCGCGCCACGGGCGACTACATGGGGATGCTGGCCACGGTCATCAACGCGCTGGCCCTGCAGGACGCGCTGGAGCGGATCGGCAAGCCCGCGCGCACCATGACCGCAATCCAGATGCCCCAGGTGGCCGAGCAGTACATCCGACGCCGCGCCGTGCGCCACATGGAGAAGGGCCGGGTCGTGATCCTGGCCGCCGGCACCGGCAACCCCTACTTCACGACGGACACGACGGCCGCCCTGCGCGCGGTCGAGATCGAGGCGGAGGTGATCCTGAAGGCAACCAAGGTCGACGGTGTCTACACGGCCGACCCGGTGCGCGACCCCGACGCCCGCAAGTTCGACCGGCTCGACTACATGGAGGTCCTGAACCGCGGTCTGGAGGTGATGGACAACACCGCCCTCACGCTCTGCATGGACAATGGGGTTCCGATCGTGGTCTTCGACCTGCTGAAGGAGGGCAACATCGAGCGCGTGATCCTCGGCGAGAAGATCGGGACCCTGGTCGGAGCCGCCAAGGCGTGAGCGTCGACGGTATTCTCCGCGACGCCGAGCAGAAGATGGGGAAGAGCATCGACCACTTCCAGAGCGAGCTCACGACCATCCGGACCGGCCGCGCCAACCCGGCCCTGATCGACCATATCAACGTGCCCTACTACGGCACGCCGACGCCGCTCAACCAGCTGGCCCAGATCTCGACGCCGGAGGCGCGCCTGCTGATGGTCCAGGTCTACGACCGGAGCCAGATCGGGGCGGTCGAGAAGGCGATCCGCGACTCCAACCTCGGCCTCAACCCGGCCAGCGACGGCCAGGTCGTCCGGGTGCCCATCCCGCCGCTCACCGAGGAGCGGCGCCGGGAGTACGTCCGCATGGTCAAGTCGAAGGCTGAGGACGCGCGGGTGGCGGTACGCAACATCCGCCGCGACGAGATCCACCGCATCCACGAGCAGGAGAAGGCAGGCGAGGTGCCCGAAGACCAGGCCAAGCGGGCGCAAGAGCAGCTCCAGAAGATCACTGACGTGCACATCGGCCAGATCGACAACCTCGCCAACCGGAAGGAAGCCGAGGTGATGGAGGTCTAGCCTCCTCCACGTAGGTAAATAGAGACATGGTTCCCAGCGGCGGCTCCGCTGCCGCGTTTGAGTCCGTGATCCAAGCGCCGCAAGACGTGGTGAATCAAGGGGAAGGGGGTACTGGGGGGAACACTTCAGGGTTCCCGTCAGACAACGTGCCGAGGCATGTCGCAATCATCATGGATGGGAACGGGCGCTGGGCCCGAGGAAGGAATCGACCCCATACGTTTGGGCACCGGGCGGGGGTGCGCGCCATCAAGCGCGTCATGTACGGCTGCGAGGACCTCGGCATCGACGTGCTCAGCGTCTACGCCTTCTCGACGGAGAACTGGACCAGGCCCCGGGCCGAGGTGACGGCCCTGATGCGTCTCTTCCACGAGACCCTGGAACGGGAGTTCGCCGAGATCCACGAGCGGGGCATCCGGATCATCGTCAGCGGCCGCCGCGGGGAGCTCTCGAGGCGGATGCAACAGCGGATCGATGATGCCGAGCAGAAGACGGCCGGGAACCGCAACGGCACCCTCAACGTCTGTCTCAACTACGGGGGCCGGGCTGAGGTGGTTGACGCGGTGCGCCGTCTGCTGGCGGAGGGCTTACCCGCCGAGCAGGTGGACGAGGCCGCCGTCGCCGCCCGTCTGTACCATCCCGACCTGCCCGACCCCGACCTGATCATCAGGACGGCGGGCGAGAGGCGCCTGAGCAACTTCCTCCTCTGGCAGTCGGCCTATTCGGAGATCTATGTGACGGAGACCCTCTGGCCTGACTTCGACGTGCCCCACCTCCAGGAGGCGATCGTGGACTACCAGGGCCGGGTCCGGCGCTTCGGCGGCCGCCCGTTGGAGGAGCCGGCCGCGCGATGACGACGGGTGCCCGAGCGGCCGCCGGCTACCGGCCCAGCCCGCTGATGATCCGCATCCTGAGCGGCTCCGCCATCCTGCTGCTCGTCATCGGGCTGGTCTATGTGGGGCTGCCCGGCGTCTACGTCCTGGTGCTCGTCATCGGCACCCTGGCCATCTGGGAGTTCCGCAACCTGTCCGACCGCATGGGGTCGCGAGCCCCCAGCTGGCTGATCTATCCCCTGGCCGGGTTCTTCGCCTTCAGCGGCACGCTGCTCAAGGCGGTCCCGGTCGAGCTCGTGCTGTCCGTGGCGCTGGTCTTCGGGCTGGGTGCGTTCCTCTTCCTGCCCGGCCGCCGCCAGGGCCTCGGGCGCTGGGCGATGGGCCTTTCCGGGGCGATCTACATCGGGATGCCGTTCAACTTCTACATGCTCCTCTACGGCCACAGCCTGGCCTGGGTGCTGTTCATCCTCTTCGCCGTGGTCGTGAGCGACACCGCCGCCCTGCTCGTCGGCTCCCGGCTGGGCCGCCACCCGTTCTTCCAGGCGATCAGCCCTAAAAAGACGGTGGAGGGCGCGATCGCGGGCGTCCTCTTCTGCATCCCCGTGATGGTCCTGGGAGCGTTCGGAGTCCTCGCCCTGGCCTGGTACCACGCCGTCATCCTGGGTGTGCTGGTCGGGGTCAGCGCGGAGCTGGGCGACCTGGTGGAGTCGCAGATGAAGCGGATCGCGGGCGTCAAGGACTCCTCCCACCTGATCCCCGGCCACGGGGGTGTGCTGGACCGGATCGACTCGGTACTCTTCCCACCGATCGTGGTCTTCTTTTACGCCCAGTTCCTGCACCTGCTCCATTGAGTCGCCGCCAGAACATCGCGATCCTCGGCGCCACCGGCTCGGTCGGGCGCCAGGCGCTGGACGTGATCGACCGCTACCCGGAACGGTTTCAGGCCTTCGGCCTGGTCACTGGGACCCGCGTCCCCGACCGCGAGGCGGGTTACCTGATCCGGTCGGGGGACCCCGACTTCGAGGCCCGCGTGGTGGAGCTGGTGACCCACCCCGAGGTCGACATCGTCCTGGTGGCGATCCCGGGAGCCCGCTCGCTGGGTCCCACGCTGGCCGCCCTGAAGGCGCACAAGAAGGTCGCCCTGGCCACCAAGGAGGTCCTCGTCATGGCCGGCGATCTGGTCATGGGGACCGCCGGCGCGGACGCCATCCGGCCGGTGGACTCCGAGCACAGCGCGATCTGGCAGTGCCTGTGGGGGGAGTCCCACGACAGCGTGCGCCGGCTGCTGCTGACGGCCTCCGGCGGCCCCTTCTGGGCGTTCCCGGAGACCGACCTCGACGAGGTCACGGTCGAACAGGCGCTGCAGCACCCGCGCTGGTCGATGGGACCCAAGGTCACGATCGACTCCGCCACCCTGATGAACAAGGGACTGGAGCTGATCGAGGCCCACCAGCTCTTCCGGCTCCCGGTCGACCGGGTCGGGGTCGTGGTTCATCCCCAGAGCGTCATCCACTCCCTGGTCGAGTTCGTAGATGGCTCGGCCAAGGCTCAGCTGGGCAACCCCGACATGCGGCTTCCCATCGGGCTGGCGTTCGCCTACCCCGACCGGCTGCCGGGCGTGGTGCCCCCGACGGCCTTCGAGGACCTGGGCAGCCTGGAGCTGCACCCGCTGGACGACCGGCGCTTCCCGGCCGTCGAGCTGGCCCGCCGCGCGGCTCAGACCGGGGGCGGCCACCCGGCGGTCCTGAACGCCGCCAACGAGGAGGCTGTCAGCGCCTTCCAGGCGGGCAGCATCCGGTTTTCGTCCATCGTGTCCGTAGTGGAATCGGCCCTCTCGGCGTTCAAGGGATCAGGAACGATGCTGGAAGATGTGCTGGATGCGGACCGCTGGGCCAGGGAGTACGTGGTCTCGCAGGTGGGTATCTACAAGCGGTGATCCTGCAGTGGCTGGTCGGCGCGGTGTCGATCGTATTCATGTTCCTGCTGCTCGTCACGCCCCACGAGTTCGGCCACTTCATCTTCTCCAAGCTCTTCAAGGTCCGCGTGATCGAGTTCGCGGTCGGACTCGGCCAGACGATCTGGTCGACGACCAGGGGGGGCACGTTGTACGCCCTCCGCGCCATCCCGGTCGGCGGCTACAACCGCCTGGGCGGAATGGAGCCGGGCGACTACAAGGATCCCCAGGGGTTCCACGGCAAGCCCGCCTACCAGCGGATCCTGATCCTGCTCGGCGGCCCGCTCGCCAACTTCCTGCTGGCCGCCCTGATCATGACCGGCGTGTACCTGACCCAGATCAACACCGACCCGGGCAAGGTGGTGGCGGTCTTCAAGGACAGCCCGGCCTACGCGCAGGGCGTGCGCCCCGGCGACAGCATCCGCAGCGTCGACGGCCGGACCGTCGGACGTCCCGAGGACATCCGCAGCGCCGAGAGCGCCAAGCCGGGGCAGCCGTTGACCTTCGTCGTCCGGCATCCGAACGGCCAGCAGTTCAGCGCCATCATCCAGCCCGCCTTCGACAGCCAGTACAAGCGGTACCTGATCGGCATCCAGAGCGAGGCCGTGGTGACGCCCGTCGACGCGGTCAGGAACGGGGTTGAGTTCCCGGTCGTGGCCACCTACCTGATCGGCTCCGGCATGTACCAGCTGGCGACCGGCCAGATCCCGGGCGGCGTCTTCGGGCCTCAGGGTGCCACCGGCCCCATCGGCATCGGCTACATCACCTACCAGGCCGCCGCGGCGGGCCTCGTGAACTATGCCGGTATCGTGGCCCTGCTCTCGATGGCCCTCGGACTCGCCAACCTGCTCCCCCTGCCGGCGCTCGACGGTGGCCGCATCCTGGTCGTCCTGGCCGAGAAGCTGCGCGGCAAGCCCTTCGACCGGGAGCGCGAGATGGCGGTGCAGCGGGCTGGCCTGGTCGCATTGCTGGGGTTGATGGCGGTGATCGCCTTCTTCGACGTCCAGCGCCTGGTCACGGGCCAGTTCGGGGTGCCCCATTGAGACCGCCGCGCCGCAAATCGATCCCGGTCCGCGTCGGCGACGTGGTGGTGGGCGGGGCCGCGCCCATCGCGGTCCAGACCATGACGAAGACCGACACCCGCGACGTACGGGCGACCCTCAACCAGATCGCGGCCCTGAAGGACGCCGGCTGCGAGATCGTCCGCCCGGCCGTCATCGACCACCACGCGGCCGAGGCCCTGAAGGAGATCGTGGCCAAATCGCCGCTGCCCATCATCGCCGACATCCACTACGACCACCGCCTGGCCCTGATGGCGCTGGAGGCCGGCGTCCAGGGCCTTCGGCTGAACCCGGGCAACATCACCGACCGGGACAAGGTGGAGAAGGTGGTCAGGGCGGCCAAGGAGCGCGACGTGCCCTTCCGGATCGGTGTCAACGCCGGCTCGCTGCCCGAGGAGGTCCACAAGAACCTCCGCGAGGCTCACGCAGTGGACCGCGACGACCGCGAGCGGACGGCGGAGCGGATGGTCGAGGTCGCGCTCGGTCACTGCAAGATCCTCGAGGAGCTCGACTACGGCCCCGGCCACATCAAGGTCAGCCTCAAGGCCACCGACGTGTGGACCAACGTGATGGCGAACCGGCTCTTCGCGGAGCAGCGGGCCTACCCGATCCACCTCGGCGTCACGGAGTCGGGGCCGGTCCAGGCGGGCAGCATCCGCAGCGCCGTGGGCCTGGGCATCCTGCTTGCCGAGGGCATCGGGGACACCATCCGGGTCTCGCTGGCGACCAGCGATCCCACCGAGGAGATTCGCGCCGCCTACGAGGTTCTGAAGGCGCTCGCCTTCCGAAACGACTCGGCGACCCTGATCGCCTGCCCCACCTGCGGCCGCCTGGAGTACGACATGGTCCCCACCGTGGCGGCCGTGGAGGCGCACATCGCCAACCTGAAGGTCCCGATCACGATCGCCGTGATGGGCTGCGTCGTGAACGGGCCCGCCGAGGCCCGGCACGCTGACATCGGCGTCACCGGGGGTCGGGGCAAGGGCGTGATCTTCCGCAAGGGCAAGCTCTACAAGACGGTGCCCCAGGAGGAGCTGCTGCCGGTGCTCCTGGCGGAGATCGACCAGATCGCGGCCGAGATGGCCGCCGCCCCGGCCAAGGAACCCACGCCGGCCGGCTGAGAGCACGCGGCTACTCGACCGGCAGCCCAATGAGCTTCTCCACGTCGCTGGCCCTCCATAGGGTGGCGTCGGCGGCGAAGGCCATCGAACCGTCGCCGCGCAGGAAGCGGTAGTTCAGGTTCCGGCGGAATCCGCCGCGCACCAGCTGCACGCGTGCCAGCTCGGCCATCGGCACCGAGCGGGGGAACAGGCCGACGAGGGAGAGCCGCCCGTCCTCGACGCGGAGCCCATAGGGCGTCTTCACGGCCTGCCACAGGGCATAGACGCCGACCGCCAGCAGGATGATGTCGGTCGCGCTCGGCGAACGGAGCAGGCCCTGCAGCCCGAAGGCGACCAGCAGGCAGCCGAAGGCGATCACCACCAGGGTGACCGCCAGGCCGAATCTCGAGGACCGCAGCAGCATCGGTGTCAGTCCATCCCCATACGCAATAATCGGGGACACCGATGAGTGACAGCACCGGCTCCTTCCGAAGGACGCCCGAGGCCCCGGCCCCTAGGTAGCCGCGGCACCGCCGCGGCCCGCTCACGCCTGTCACCGTCCATCCTCATCGGAGCGCACCCATGACCGAGACCTTCGAGTACGTCAAAGAGATCACCAAGATGTCGGTCGACTTCGACCGCTGGTACACCGACGTCGTCCGCAAGGCCGAGATGGCCGACTACAGCGGCGTCCGCGGCTGCATGGTCATCCGGCCCTACGGCTACGCCATGTGGGAGGCCATCCAGCGCGCGTTCGACGACATGATCAAGTCGTCCGGCCACGAGAACTGGTACTTCCCGCTGCTGATCCCCGAGGAGCTCCTGATGAAGGAGGCCGAGCACATCGAGGGCTTCACGCCCGAGGTGGCCTGGGTCACCGAAGCCGGCAGGAGCGGCAAGCTCGACCAGCGGCTGGCGATCCGGCCGACCTCGGAGACGATCATCGGCAGCATCGTCCGGCGCTACATCCAGTCCCACCGCGACCTGCCCCAGCTGACCAACCAGTGGTGCAACGTCCTCCGCTGGGAGATGCGGACGCGCCTCTTCCTCCGCACTGCGGAGTTTCTCTGGCAAGAGGGGCACACCTTCCATGCGTTCGAGGCCGAGGCCAAGGAGGAGGTCGACCGCATCCTCGAGTACTACCGCGAGGTGGCCGAGGACTGGCTGGCGATGCCGGTCCTGGTCGGCGTCAAGAGCCGGTCCGAGACCTTCGCCGGCGCCGTGTACTCGAAGAGCATCGAGGCGATGATGCGCGACGGCCTGGCCCTGCAGGCAGGGACGTCCCACTTCCTGGGCCAGAACTTCAGCACCGCTTACGAGATCTCGTTCACCAACAGGGACAACCAGCGCGAGTTCTGCTGGACGACCTCCTGGGGAATGTCGACGCGGATGGTCGGCGGCCTGATCATGGCGCACGGCGACGACCGCGGGCTGATCGTCCCGCCCCGGATCGCACCCACCCAGGTCGTGGTGGTCCCGATCTTCAGGACCGACGAAGAGCGGGCCCGGGTCGAGGCCTTCATCGAGACCTGGGAAAAAGCGGTGCGGGCGGAGTGCCGGCTGAAAGTGGACTGGTCCGACAACCGGCCCGGCGAGAAGTTCAACAACTGGGAGCTCAAGGGAGTCCCGCTCCGGCTGGCCGTGGGTCCCCGGGACGTGGAGGCCCGCGAGGTTCAGCTGGCCGACCGCCTGACTGGCGAGAAGCGCCAGGTCCCGTGCGCCGGGCTCTTCGAGATCCTGCCCCACGAGCTCAAGAAGTTCCAGAACGCGCTCTACCAGCGCGCGCTCGACTTCCGCGCCGAGAACACGTTCGAGGTCGCCACGCTGCAGCAGCTGCTGGACCACTTCAAGGAGCGAAACGGCTTCGTCTGGGCGCCCTGGTGCGGCTCAGAGGAGTGCGAGGCGCGGGTCAAGGACGAGTCGGGCGGCGTGTCCATCCGCAACTACGACCCCGACGAGAAGCCCTCTGGCGTGTGCCTGGTGTGCGGCCGCCCGGCCGAGCACCGGGTGGCTTTCGCCCGGGCCTACTAGCAGCACCCTGCTAGGCCGGCTGCTTGGGGATGGGCGGCAGCGTCGCCGCCACCGGGTTCTCGAACACGCCCACGCTCGGCGCGTTCTCGAACATCGTGGTCTGCGGGATGACCTTCAGCGCGCCCGACTTGGTGGCGGCCACGAAGGCCTCCGAGACGTCCGGGTGGAAGTGGGTGCCCGCGCACTTGACGATCTCGGCCAGCGCGATCTCGCGGGACATGCCCTTGCGGTAGGGCCGGTCGGAGGTCATGGCGTCGAAGGCGTCGGCGCCGCTCACGATCCAGGCGTAGATCGGCAGCTTGTCGCCGCCCAGGCGGTCCGGGTACCCCTTGCCGTCGAAGCGCTCGTGGTGGGAGCGGACGATCACCAGCTCCTCGCTCAGCATCTTCAGGTCCTTGAGGATGTCGTAGCCGATGACGGGGTGCCGCTTCATTAGCGCGAACTCCTCGTCGGTCAGCTTGCCGGGCTTCGACAGCACGGCGTCCGGCACGCCCACCTTGCCGATGTCGTGGAGCAGGCCGCCCTGCTCCAGCCGCCGCCAGGCGCCGCCGTCGCCGGGCGCGTAGTTCATCTGCCTGGCGATGACCAGCGAGTACTGGGTCACCCGGTCCGAGTGGCCGGCCGTGTAAGGGTCGCGGGCGTCGACGGTGGCGGCCAGCGCCTTCAGGGCGGAGAGCATCACGTCCTGGCGGTCCTTGAAGAGGCGGGCGTTCTCGATGGCGACGGCGGCCTGGGCCCCCAGCGCCGTCACCAGCCGCTTGTGGTCCTCGTTGAAGGGGTGGCCCACCACGTAGTTGGCCAGGAAGACCACGCCGATCGGCTTGCCCCGGAAATTGATCGGGACGCACAGGACGGCCCGCGGGTTGAGCGGACCGGCGTCGCCCTCCTCCTGCTTCATGTGCTCCATGAAGGGCTCATTGCGCTCGAACACGTCCTGGCAGATCCCGCCGCCCACGCCCAAGGCCAGCTTCTCCGCCGTGGCGTGGTCGGTGCCGTGCGAGCCGGCCACCGCCAGCCTGCCCTTGTCGTCCGAGAGCGCGATGCACCCGATCTGGGCTTCGGAGGCCTTGCCGGCGCCGACCAGCAGTTGCTCCAGCACCTGGGCCAGGTCCAGCGTCGAGGTCACCGCCTGGAGCCCTTCGTGGAGGTTGCCCAGCTCCCAGATCATCTTCTGGCCGTCGTCGTAGAGCTCGGCGTTCTTGACTGCCACGACCGCCTCGTTGCCCAGAGTGGCCAGCACCCGGAGGTCGTCGGCCGTCCAGTTGCGGGCCTTGGTGTCGAACACGCTGAGCGTGCCCCAGAGTTCCTCGCCCTCGCGCATCGGCACCGATAGCGCACCCCTCATCCCCAGCACGCTGAACACCGGGTCGGTGAGGTCCCAGGAGGCACCCAGGTCGGGCACCGAGACCGGCTTGCCGCTCAGCATCACGGCCCCCACCAGGCCCTGGCCGTTCTGGAACTCCCGCTTCGAGAGGTCGGTCGGGCCGGCGAAGGTGGACCCGTCGGTGGCGTCGAAGCCGATGGCGGTGCTGACCTGGTGGACGCCCTCCTCGCCGGCCCGCGTCATCACGGCGTGCCTGACCCCGAAGAGCCGGCTCGCCGACTCCAGCGTCTTCCGCTCGAGGTGGGGAGCGCCCTGGGTGACCGAGGTCAGGGCCTGGGACATCTCGCCCAGCGCGTCCAAGGCCGTGTCCAGCTTCGAGAACTGGCCGGAAACCTGCTCCAGCTTGTGCGAGTTTTCGACCGCCACGCCGGCCATGGCGCCCAGCTCCTCGAGGGCCGGGAGGTCCGTCTCCTGGAACCCGTTGGCCGACTTGCGACCGAGGCAGAGCGCAGCCATGACCCCCTCGCCGCCCCGGATGGGTACCAGGGCCTCCGAGACGGCGCCGCCCTCAGCGCCCGGCTCCAGGCCGCAGAGGATGCCGTCCCGGGCGGTGATGTTCCGGCGCACAACGGCCTGGCCCATGGCGACCGGGGCCAGCGGCCCGTCGCCGAGCGGCGTAGGGACGTTGCTGGCGCCCTTCATGGTGAACGTCCGGTCCGGGTGCAGGAGGGCGATCCGCGCGTGGTCGAAGGCGATCAGCTCGTGGCCCTTCTGGAGGACCAGGTTAAGAACCTCGTCGAAACCGAGGCCGCTAGCCTGCTTCACGAGCTCGTTGAGCAGCGAGTAGCGGGCGGCCTCCTTCTGGCTGAGCGCGACGGCGTTGATGTTCGCCAGGTGGGCGCCCGCCCGCATCGCCAGGGTGGCCGCCAGGCGGCGCTCGTCGGCGCTGAAGCCGCCATTCTTGTTGGCCAGGAGCACGAAGCCGCCGATGTGCTCGCCCACGCGGATCGGCGTGACCAGCCCGTTGTTCAGCTTCAGCCCCGGCTGGATGTAGCTGAACAGGCCGGAGATCTCGCGCACGTCGGTGACGATGTAGTCGTGGTTGGACTCCATCGCGACCAGCACCGGCGGCGCTCCCGGCTCGTTCCGGCGCGCGACCGGCTGCGGCTTCAGCGCGGACATCCCGACGCCCGGCGGCTGGGGCAGGAAGGCCTGGCCGTCCGGGCTGACCAGGTAGTAGCAGCACATCCCGGCGCCCAGCTGCTTGGCCGTGTTCTGGGTCATGGTGGCGACGTCGCCGGACTGGAGGGTGGCGTCCTCAGTGGCGGCCAGGAAGATGCGGTGCTGCTCCTCGAGCCTCGAGTTCAGCTGCTCCAGGTCCGAGACCCGTCGGCGCATCTCGTCTGTCACGTCGGTGTAGGCCATCGTCCCCATCAGGCCGGCCAGGACCAGCATCAGGACGCCGGCCACGTTGGTCCCGAGGACGGGGTCGTGGAAGTTGAAGTGGTTGACGGCAATCGAGAGGGCCAGGCCGACCAGGCCGAGCGGCAGCGCCTGCTTCCATCGCATATAGATCAGGCCGGCGACGAACGCCAGCAGCCCGGCGAACAGGCTGATGAAACCGGACGGGCCGTTGTGTCCCTGGATGTTGAAGCTGGCACCGGCCAGGATGGACACCGCGGCGCCGGCAAAGATCGCTAGTTGAAGTGGGACCCTGCCTTGCGGCATGCAGGGGGGCATTGTAGGAGTCGGGGGGCTTCTTTGAGCTTGGCTCCGGCTAATTTCTGGTAAGAACTAGCCACACTTCAAGGCCCACCGATGAGCATTTCCGAGCTGCTGAGGATCGCCGAGCACCTGGCTCCCCCCGACAGGGAGCTGGTGTCCAAGGCGTATGCCCGCGCCGCCAGCGCTCACACCGGCCAGCGCCGGCTGTCCGGCGAGGAGTACGTGAACCACCCGCTGGAGGTGGCATCCATCCTGGCCGACCTCCGCCTCGACGCGTCCACGCTCGCCGCCGCCCTGCTCCACGACACGGTCGAGGACACCGAGCTCACGATGGAGGAGGTCAGCCGCGAGTTCGGGCCCGACGTCGCCCATCTCGTGGAGGGCGTGACCAAGCTGTCGCGGATCTCCTTCCGATCCGACCAGCAGCTGCACGCCGAGAACATCCGCAAGATGCTGATGGCCATGGCGGACGACATCCGGGTCGTCCTCATCAAGCTCGCCGACCGCCTCCACAACATGCGGACGCTGGACGTCCTGCCCGAGGTGAAGCGGAAGCGGATCTCCCGCGAGACCCTCGACAT
>DHIW01000002.1:0-28647 GCA_002404015.1 Chloroflexi bacterium UBA4736 | reverse complement strand
CCCGCGAGACCCTCGACATCTACGCCCCTCTGGCGCATCGGCTGGGGATCGGCCAGATCAAGTGGGAGCTGGAGGACCTGGCGTTCCGGAACCTCGACCCCGACAGCTACCAGGAGGTGGTGGGCCGGGTCGCCCGCAAGCGGGCCGAGCGCGAGAGCCTGGTCTCGGACCTTCGGGAGATCCTGGCCCGGGAGCTGGAGAAGATCGACATCGCGGCCGACATCACCGGCCGGCCCAAGCACATGTACTCGATCTGGCAGAAGATGACCCGCGAGCAGAAGGACTTCAGCGAGATCTACGACCTCATCGCCATCCGGGTGCTGGTCGACTCCGTCAAGGACTGCTACGGGGTGCTGGGGGTGGTCCACTCGCTCTGGAAGCCGCTGCCCGGCCGCTTCAAGGACTACATCGCGATGCCGAAGTCGAACGGCTACCAGTCGCTGCATACCTCGGTCATCTCGCACGCCGGCGAGCCGATCGAGATCCAGATCCGGACCCACGAGATGCACCAGGTGGCCGACTTCGGGGTCGCGGCCCACTGGACCTACAAGGAGCGCGGCACCGATCGCCAGTTCGACCAGAAGCTGGGCTGGCTCCGGCTCCTGATGGAGTGGCAGAAGGAGGTCGTGGACGCCGAGTCCTTCGTGGACGCGGTCAAGGTGGACCTCTTCCAGGACGAGGTTTTCGTGTTCTCGCCCAAGGGCGACGTGCTCAACCTGCCCGCCGGCTCGACGCCGGTGGACTTCGCCTACCGGATCCACACCGAGGTCGGCCACCGCTGCATCGGGGCCAAGGTGAACGGCCGGATGGTGCCGCTCGACTACGTGCTCCAGAACGGCGAGATCGTCGAGATCCTCACCTCCAAGGCGCCGCATGCGCCCAGCCGGGACTGGTTGAACTTCGTCAAGAGCGCCTCGGCACGGGAGCGGATCCGCAAGTGGTTCAAGAGCCAGCGGCGCGAGGAGAACGTGGCCAAGGGCCGCGACCTGCTCGAGAAGGAGCTGCACCGGATGCACCGGCTGACGATGGCGCAGCTGCCGGCCGACAAGCTCGAGGAGATGGCCCAGCACTACAAGTTCGCCTCCGCCGACGACTTCCTGGCGGCCGTCGGCTACGGGGACGTGTCGCCGCATTCGGTGGTCATGCGGATGGCGCTGGCCCCGGCCGACGACTCCGACATCCTCCGCTCGATCCCCCTGGTCCCGCAGGTCCAACCCACGCCCAGGGTCCTGGTCCGCGGCGAGCGGGGCATCCTGACCCGGATCGCCACCTGCTGCCAGCCGGTCCCCGGGGACGCCATCTCAGGATTCACGACCCGGGGCAAGGGGGTGACGGTGCACCGGACCGACTGCATCAACGCCATCAACACCCCGGAGCCGGCCCGCATGGTACCGGTGGACTGGGACGTGGAGGCATCGCACCTCTACCCGGTCGCGATCAAGATCGAGGCATGGGACCGGACGGGCCTGCTGCGCGACATCGCCACTGTGGTCGCCGAGCAGCGGGTGAACATGACGGCCGCCTCGGTCCACGTCTACGACGACAAGACGGCCGTGGTGTCGACCACGGTCGAGATCGACTCCTTGGCCCAGCTCTCCCGCCTGCTCGAGAAGCTGGAGAAGGTCCGCGACGTGCATACGGTGGCGCGGGAGGCAGGCTAGGCCTGAAGCCGGGCGAGCGCTCGCGGCCGAACCTCTAGGGTCTACGGATCACGAGTTGAGCCGACAAGTCCGCTCCCGGCCGCCGGACGCCGTTCTCACAGGTGACGACCCGCCTGACCACTCCTTGGCAGCTGGCGGACTGCTTGTCCGCGGCTTCCGGGACTTCCTTGGGGTCGAGCTGCCTCCCGGGTCCGTCGAGTTCTTCGGCACCAAGGCACAGGTCAGCGTCGAGGGAACGGTCAACGGGCACCCCTTCGTCGGGCTGGCCTTTCCTACCGCAGATGCAACTCACTTCCTGAATTTGAATGCCAAGTTGCGACGTCGGCTCGCGATTTCGGAAGGTGATCGCCTTGAGTTCATCATTCGCCGTCGAGCGCCTGCCGAAGACGATGTCGTGCCCGCTGAATTGGCTCGAGCGCTGGCCAGTGCACCCGAAGCCCAGATTTGGTGGGCGCACCTTCAATCTGGGCACCGCCGAACCGCGCTGAGGTTCATCGGAAGGGCCAATAATCCGGAGGTGCGGGCATGGCGAGTCTCTGATGTATTGCGCCGAGCCAAGCGGTACTTCCTGAGGGAGGGTCCCTTTTATCCGACGAAAGAAGACCAGCCATTCCTGTCGCGTAGGTCGGGCCATCGGATCACACGCTGAACAGCCGAGGTCAGAGTCGTCGGTGTCGCCTCATCTCGTGAGCTGTTCACTCTAGGGCGGCCGCGCCACCAGGTCGCCGCCGGGGGCCCAGACCAGGGCCCAGCCGCCCTCGTGCAGCTTGCGGTGGTGGCGGCGGCAGAGCAGCACGGTGTTGGCAAGCGAGTTGGGGCCGCCGTCCTCCCAGTGCCAGAGATCGTGGCCATCGGTCCATCGCCAGGGCCGGTCACAACCCGGCCAGCGACAGCCCTGGTCGCGGGCCACCAGCGTCCGGCGCAGGCTGGGCGGGATGGTCCGCCTGGCCCGGCCGGTGTTGAGCACGGTGCCCTCGGGGTCCAGCTTGATGTCGCTCAGGACGCAGTCGCAGGCCAGACGGCGCCGGGTCGCTTCGGGGACCAGCCCCGCCCAGTCCAGCTCGGCCGCCTGGCCCTGGCGGGCGATCAATGTCAGATGCGGCTTCACACCGCCTCGCTGGGGGAGGGAGCCCGCGTCCAGCTGCTGGCGGGCCAGCTCGATCAGGGCGTCCGCCCGGCGCTGGCCACGCAGCGCTCGTCCTGCGCTGGGCCGGGACCCATCAGGGCGTCGAGCGTGGTCTGCAGGCAGGCGCCGCCCTCAGCATCCAGAAGCCCATCGAGCGCGAACATGCCATCCAGCAGCGGACTGACCCGCAGCCAGCGTCGCTCGTATGAGTCCTGGGCGTCACTGAGCGCGCCGTCCGGGTCGAGCAAGTGGCGGACCCGGTCGTTCAGGATCCGGAACCGGTAGGGCGGCAGCCGGCGGCCCCACTCCACCATGTCGGCCAGGCCCTGGCTGTAAGCCTCGGTCCCGACCGCGGCCGAGGTGCGAGCCATGATGCGGGCGTTCTCGTAGCTCAGCTCGCCTGACTCGAAGGCGACCTCGGCTTGGGGCAGGCCGCCCAGCTCCCGCCACCTGGAGCAGCTCGGTCGCCGCCCAGTTGGAGAGCCGGCAGGCGCAGCGCAGCCAGGCCACCGTGGAGAGCGCACCCTGGCTCGCGAAGGCCCGACGCTGGTCGAAGACGCGCACGTGGCGCGCGATCCGGGCCTGGAGTTGGTCCGCCTCGCGACAGAAGGCGACCAGGTCCTCGGCGAGGGCGTCGTCGCTGAGCATCGCCGGGTCGATCTCGGGCTCGAGGGCGGCTGCCGCGAACATCTGTTCTATTGATGGGTTTGCGCGCGCGCGCGCGCAAGGCTGTTAAGAGCCTCGGACTCCGGCCGAATCGCCCTCTTAGACTGAGCACGCCGTGAGTTCACAACCGCCGCGCATCCACGTTGAGTCCACAGCCGACCGCCAGTTCGCCACCAACTCCTACCTGGTGGAGGACGAGGCCACCCGCGACGCCGTGATCGTGGACGCCAACCTGGAGCCCGAGCTGATGGTCGACCTCGTCAAGAGGCGCGGCGCCAACGTGGCGGCGATCCTCCTGACGCACACCGACGTCGACCACATCGCCGGCCTGCCCCGGCTGCTGGAGGAGTTCCCGGGCGTACCGGTCGCGGTCCACGACGCCGAGCGCGAGGTGGTGACCGCGGGCAAGCCCCTCCGGCGCCAGTTCCAGGTCGAGTTTGCGCCGATCGCCACGGTGGACAGCCTGGCCGAGGGCGAGACCTACCGCGCCGGCTCGCTGGAGTTCGAGGTGCTCCATACCCCCGGACACAGCCCGGGCGGCGTCACCCTGAAGATCGGGGATGCCCTGTTCACGGGCGATGCCCTCTTCGCAGGCTCGATCGGCCGCTCGGACTTCCACAACTCGGACGGCCAGGCCCTGCTGGACGGCATCCGGAACAAGCTGCTGCCCCATCCCGACGACACCCGGGTTCTCAGCGGCCACGGCCCCGCCACCACCATCGGCCGGGAGCGCAGCCACAACCCTTTCCTGTGACCTACTTGCCGCTCCCGGCTGCCCGGCGGGCCGCCGCCACCAGCCGCTGGCGGCTTTCGAGCACCGTCGCGGGGACCCGGTAGTACTCGCGGTAGGGTCCGCTGGCCTGGTACGGCATCGAACCCTGGCGCTGGTACTCGAGCCGGGCCTCGGGGTCCGCGGTCAGCAGGTAGAGCCGCTCGCCCTGGACGATGCCGAACATGGAGCCGTCCAGCCAGAGCCCCCAGCCGCCGAGGAGGGGGCGGTCCTCGACCTCGCCCAGGTCCTTGAGCTGGTCCACGACCAGGGTGTGGAAGTTCATCGACCGGCCGACTCTACAATCGTTCGATGCCCTCGATCCAGCCGATCAAGGCCGCCCGCGGCGTCCGTGACATCCTGCCGAAGGACCGCGCGGCCTGGGCGGTGGTCGAGAGAGGCGCGGTCCGGGCCGCCCGCCGCTACGGCTACCAGGACCTGCTGGTGCCGATCATCGAGCCCCTGGAGCTGATCGAGCGGGGGGTGGGGGGCGACACCGACGTCGTCCGCAAGGAGATGTACCGGCTGGAGCCCCACTCGGACAGCAGCGCCCGCCTCGCGCTGCGGCCAGAGGCCACCGCGAGCGTGGTCCGAGCTTACTTCGAGGGCGGTCTGAACCAGGCTCCCCAGCCGGCGCGCCTCTTTACGCTCGGCCCGATGTTCCGGCACGACAAGCCGCAGTACCTGAGATACCGGCAGTTCTACCAGTTCGACGTCGAGGTCATCGGCGACGGCGCCGCCCCCTTCGACGCCGAGGTCATCGAGATGAGCAAGGGCTGGCTCACCGACCTCGGCCTGGCCCGGATCTCGCTGGAGCTGAACAGCATCGGCGACCAGGCCTGCCGTCCCGCCTACCTCGAGAAGCTGACGGCCTACTACCGGCCGCTCAAGGACCAGCTGCACTACGACTGCCAGCGCCGGATCGAGAGCAACCCGCTGCGCCTCCTCGACTGCAAGGAGGAGCAGTGCCAGCCCTTCAAGTCGGGGGCGCCCAAGATAACCGACAACCTCTGCGAAGCCTGCGCCGCTCACTTCGAGGAGGTGCGCCGCCACCTCGATGCCGGCGGCATCGAGTACCGCCTGAACCCCTACCTGGTGCGCGGCCTCGACTACTACACCCGGACGGTGTTCGAGTACCAGCACACGGCGCTGGGGGGAGCCCAGAACGCGCTCGGCGGGGGCGGCCGCTACGACGGCCTTGCCGCCGAGCTCGGCTACCCTGCCACCCCCGGCGTCGGCTTCGCGGCGGGCCTGGACCGGATCGTCGCGATGCTGGCCGAGGAAGGCGAGGAGGTGGTGCCCGCCCCACCGGCGCGGGTGCTGGTGCTGCCCGCCACCCCCGAGCAGAACCTCGCCGCCGCCCAGGTCGGGCGCCTCTGCCGGTCGGTGGTCGCCTGCGCCGTGGACTACACGTCTCGCAGCCTCAAGGCCAAGATGCGCTCCGCCGCGAAGACCGGGGTCCCGATCGTCGCCATCCTCGGCGAGGACGAGGCCGCCCGCCAGGTCGTGCAGCTGCGCGACATGCACAGCGGCGAGCAGGCGGAGACGAGCTGGGACCGGCTGCCCGAGGCGTTCGCGTGAGCGGCTACACGGCGCCACCCTGCGGCTCCCTGCGCGCCTCGGACGCCGGCCGCGAGGTCGACCTCTACGGCTGGGTCGGTCGCCGGCGCGACCACGGCGGCCTGATCTTCATCGATCTCCGAGACCGCTGGGGCTCGGTCCAGGTGGTGTTCAACCCCGCCGACGCGTCTGTGCCGGCTGCCGCCGCGGCCGAGCTGCGGAACGAGTTCGTGGTGCACGTTCGGGGCGCGGTCCGGCGGCGGCCCGCGGGCTCCGAGAACCCCAGGATGGCGACCGGCGAGGTGGAGGTTCTGGCAGCTGACCTGGAGGTCCTCAGCGCCAGCAAAACGCCTCCGTTCCCGCTCGAGGGCGAGGCGGACGAGCAGCTGCGACTTCACTACCGCTACCTCGACCTCCGCCGGCCCGCGCTGCAGAAGGCGCTGGAGACCCGGCACCGGGTGAACAAGATCATCCACGCCTATTTCGACGAGAGCGGCTTCTGGGAGGTCGAGACGCCCATCCTCATGAAGGCCACGCCGGAGGGCGCTCGCGACTTCCTGGTGCCCAGCCGTCTTCACCCGGGCGAGTTTTACGCGCTGCCGCAGTCGCCCCAGCAGTTCAAGCAGCTGCTGATGGTGGCGGGCGTCCAGCGCTACTACCAGATCGCCCACTGCATCCGCGACGAGGACCTCCGAGCCGACCGCCAGCCGGAGTTCACCCAGCTCGACATGGAGATGTCCTTCAACGACGAGGAGGACGTCTTCGAGATCCTGGAGGGCCTCTTCGGCCGGATCTGGAAAGAGGTCCTAGGCGTCGAGCTGCCCCGCCCCTGGCAGCGCATGAGCCACCGCGAGGCGCTGCTCAAGTACGGAACGGACAAGCCGGACCTTCGCTTCGGGCTGGAGATCGCCGACCTGGGCGAGCAGTTGAAGGGCACGGAGGCCCAGGTCTTCCGGCGCGTGCTCGACACCCCTGGCAGCGTGGTCCGCGGCTTTGCGGTGCCCGGGGGTAGCGACCTGACCCGCAAGGAGCTGGACGAGCTGGTCGCGCTGGCGAAGGGCGCCGGCGGCCAGGGCCTGGCCTGGCACCCGGGTCCGCTCGACAGGTTCCTGAGCGAGGCCGAGCAGGCCGGGATCCGTGCCGCGACCGGCGCCGGGGCGAACGACCTGGTGCTGCTGGTGGCCGACCGCCGGCGCAAGGCCGAGAAGGTCATCGGCCTGGTCCGGACGGAGATCGGGCGCCGGCGCGCCCTGGTCGCGGAGGACCAGTTCCGGTTCCTCTGGGTCTACCCCATGTACCTCTTCGACGAGGACGACGACGGCAAGCTCACGTACGGCCACCACCCGTTCACGCGCCCGATGGAAGAGGACCTCCCCCTCATCGACGAGCGACCCTACGACGTGCGGGCCCACGCCTACGACATCGTCTGCAACGGATACGAGCTGGGCAGCGGCAGCCTGCGGATCTACGAGCGGCGCCTGCAGGAGCGCGTGTTCGAGATCCTGGGCCTCGCCCCGGAAACCATCCAGGCCCGCTTCTCGCACCTGCTGGAGGCGTTCGAGTACGGCGTGCCGCCCCACGGCGGTTTCGCCTTCGGCACCGACCGGGTGGTGATGCTGCTGACCGGGACCGACAACATCCGAGACGTGATCGCCTTCCCCAAGAACCAGTCCATGCAGGACCTGATGCTGGGGGCGCCCAGCCCGGTCGACCAGGCCCAGCTGGATGAGCTGGGAATCATGGTCAAACCGAGGCGTAGCGACTGACCAGGGTGGGTAAGATGACCCTGCTCCCGTATGGGGTGCGGGTCAATGTGCGCGTTGCCCAACAGCAAGTACATAGGGACGCCGGAGTCCGAGGCTGGACCAAATGCCCGCTAGACGGGACTTGGAATGGCGGAGGCAGGTGACCCACCTGACTATTTCAGGACAACCCACGACCCACCCCCAACGGGACGTTTCCCGGGCGCCCGCCGCGTGAGCCTCATCAGCCCCAGCCTGCTGGTGTCGGCGATCCTGATCCTGGCCGTCTCCCAGCTGCTCTACGCGTTCTGGCCCTACCCGCGCCGGGCCTACCTGCCGGTCCTGATCCTGACGACGGCCGGCATCCTGCTCGGCCAGCTCTGGGACCTCGTCGGCCTGCCCTCCCTGCGGGTGGGCTCGGCCAACCTGCTGCCGGCCCTGATCTTTGCGGTCGCGCTGCAGCCCCTGGCGCACCGGCTGCCAATAAGATTGCGCTGAGATCTGTTTGGTGGTCGGGGCTTAGGGGGTATCTGAAGGCGTGGGTCTCTTTCTCTTTGTAGCCGGCGTGGTCGTCGTGCTGGTGGGACTCGTCCTCTGCGTCGTGCTGCTGCGGGTCAACCGGACCCTGGCCGCTGCCGAGGAGCTCCTGGTGACCGTCAACGAAGAGCTCCGGGACACCCTCCCGGAGGTTCGCGGAAGCATCGGGAATGTGAACGACATCACAGCCGGGGTCAACGTCGCGCTGCAGTCGGCGGGGGCCGGGGCCTCCCGCCTGGGCGACGAGCTCGGCGAAGTCGCGGACAGCTCGTCGCGCGGCCTGCGCGCGACCCTGCACGGCGTCGGCGTCGCCGGCCGCAGCCTGTGGCGCTCTTACGTCGAGGTACCAGTCACGCCCGAGAGGACCCGGGCACGAGGAGGCAAGGCAAGTGGAGAGTGAGCGCGAGAGCGGTGGCGGTTTCGGCTGGGGCCTGGTCGTCGGCGGCCTGGTCGGCCTGGTGGCCGGGGCCTACCTGGCGTCCGGCCCGGGCCGGGACCAGGTCGAAGGCCTGCGCAGCCGCACGATCGAGCTGACCGGCGGCCGCGACGAGATCCGAGCCCGGGCGCGCTCGGCCGCCGGCAGGGCCCGCACGGCCGTGAGCGACCCCGGGCACCCGCTGCGCAAGGCGATCAACGAGGGCAGGACCGCGGCCCGCCGGCGCCGCCAGGAGCTCGAGCCCGACGGCGGCAACGGGGTCGGCGGGGGTGGGGCCACCATCATCGGCGAGCCGGGCCGGACGGAGCCCGAGTAATGCCGGCAGCGGGCAGCTTTGCCTCCGAGCTCAAGGTCCCGGCCCGCGCGGAGTTCATCCCCGCCGCCAAGCGGGTGGCGGCCTCTCTCGGCAGCATCCTCGGCTTCAGCATCGAGGAGATCGACGAGCTCTGCATCGCAGTTGCCCAAGCCTGCGACAACACCATCGAAGCGGCCCAGGACGCCTGGGGCGAAGGGGCGACGCTCAAGCTCAGCTACAACTCGACGAGCCGCGGCATCGCCGTCGACGTGGAGGCGGTGGCGCCAACCTCGCCGCACGCGCTGCCCATCCCCCGGCCCGCCCGCCGGACTCCGGATGAAGCGTTCGACGCCCAGCGCAAGCTGGAAAGGGACATGATCCGCCTCTTCGTGGACGAGTTCCGCCAGCAGGTCGCGCCGACGAGGGGCCACATTCGCTTCCGGATGGTCAAATACCTGATCAGTTGAGCTCCGCCTCGCATCCGCCCAGGGAGGAGCTGCGCGCCCTTCATCGCCGCTACAAGGAGACCAACGACCCGGCCGAGAAGGAGCGCATCAGGGAGCAGCTGGTACGTGGCTACGAGAGCCTCGTGCACTTCCTGGCGCGCAAGTTCCAGAACCGCGGCGAGCCCCTGGAGGACATCGTGCAGGTCGGCTTCCTGGGCCTGATCAAAGCGATCGAGCGCTTCGACCCGGACATGGGCAACGAGTTCACGACGTTCGCCACGCCGACGGTGGCCGGCGAGATCAAGCGCTACTTCCGCGACAAGGGCTGGGCCATCCGCTTCCCCCGCCGCCTCCAGGAGCTGTACCAGCAGGTGGTCCGCGTCAACGAGGAGATGAAGAACGAGCTGAACCGGCAGCCCACCGTCAACGAGGTCGCTGAGCGGCTGAAGGTCTCCCCGGATGACGTGCTGGAGGCGATGGAGATGAGCACGGCTTACACACCCATGTCGATCGACTCCACGATCGGCGGCACCGACGACGAGGGCGGCCGCCAGCTGTCCGAGTCGATCGGGGGCGAGGACGTGAACCTGGACCGGGTGGAGATGCGCGATGTGCTCAACCGGGCCATGGCGCACCTGACGCCCCGCGAGCGCTCGATCATGGCGATGCGCTTCTACGACGAGCTCTCCCAGTCGGAGATCGCCAAGCGGCTGGGCATCAGCCAGATGCACGTTTCCCGACTCCAGCGCGCAGCCCTGGAACAGCTGCGCGACTACTTACCCAAAGAGTCGGCATAGCCGCCCCGGTCCAGTTAACAAGAACCAGAGCCGCCGTGAGGGCCGGCTCCGCCGGCCCGTATGAGTCCGTCTTCCAATCGAGATGGAACGCTGCAAGTAACCGGAAGCGGGTCCGCGGGGGAAACCGGAACGGTTGCCCCCACGCCTTTTACAATTGACCGATCCCGTGACCGGGTCCGAACTCAGAACACTCTTCCTAGAGCATTTCCGCAGCCGGGACCACCTTGTCCTACCCAGCGCTTCGTTGATCCCTTCGGGCGATCCGACCACGCTGTTCATCTCGGCCGGGATGCAGCCCCTCCAGCCCTACTACCGGGGCGTGGAGGAGCCGCCCGCGCCCCGGCTGGCATCCAGCCAGAAGTGCTTCCGCACGGGCGACCTCGAAGAGGTGGGCGACGACCGCCACAACACGTTTTTCGAGATGCTCGGCAACTTCGCGCCCACCGGCGCCTACTTCAAGGAGACCGCGATCCCGCTCGCCTGGGAGCTGGTGGTGGATGGCCTCCAGCTGCCGGTCGAGCGGCTCCGCGTCACGACCCACCCCACGGACGGCGAAGCCCGCGAGGTCTGGCGCCGGGAGACGGGCGTGCGGCCGGAGTGGATCTACGAGAACGAGGAGAACTGGTGGGGGCTGGCTTCGGGCCTGGGGCCCTGCGGTCCCGACTCCGAGATCTGGTGGGACCGGGGAGCGGACACGGGCTGCGGGCAGCGCGACTGCTACCCCGACCACTGCGACCGTTTCCTGGAGTTCTGGAACCTGGTCTTCCCCCAGTTCGACCGCCAGCCCGACGGCAGCCTGCCGCCGCTGCCGAAGCCGGCCATCGACACGGGCATGGGCCTGGAGCGGATCACCGCCATCGTCCAGGGCCGGGACAGCGTCTTCGACACCGACCTCTTCGGCCCGATCCTGGAGTGGGCCCGCCAGAACAGCCGGGAACCCAACCAGGTCTCGGAACGCGTCATCGCCGACCACGCTCGAGGCATGACGTTCCTGATCGCGGACGGGGTGCTGCCCGCCAAGGAGGGCCGCGGCTATGTCCTCCGGCGCCTGATCCGGCGCGCCGCGCTGCACGCTCGGCGGATGGGCCTGGAGAGACCCCTGGGCGAGGCGGTCGCGCCGGTGGTCGAGGTCATGGGCGACCACTACTCGGAGCTGGGCCAGCGCGCGGACACCGTCCGCGAGCAGGTCAACGAGGAGCAGAAGCGCTTTCTCCGAACCCTCGACGAGGGGATGGAGCTCTTCGAGTCGATCGCCGCCCGCCACGGCTCGATCCCCGGCGAGGACGCGTTCAAGCTGCACGACACCTTCGGATTCCCGCTCGAGCTGACCCGGGAGCTGGCCGCCGAGCGCAAGCTGGCGGTAGACGAGGCGGGCTTCGCGGCCGCCATGGAGGAGCAGCGCACGCGCTCGCGGACTATCGTGGCCCACAGCTGGCCGGACCTGGGCTCGCTGCCGCGCAGTCAGTTCACGGGCTACGGGGAGCTGAGCATCACGGCCACCGTGATCGCCCTCCGGCGGGAGGGCCAGGCGGCCGACCGCGCGACCGAGGGCGACGAGGTGGAGGTCTTCCTTGACCGCACCCCGTTCTACGGGGAGTCGGGCGGCCAGGTGGGCGACACCGGGACCCTGACCGGTCCCGCCGGCTCGGTTCGGGTGGACGACGCGCAGAAGCCGGCCCCCGACGCCTACGCCCACCTGGGCCGCGTCACGATCGGCTCGATCGCGGTCGGCGAGACGGTGCGGGCCGAGGTGGACGCCGAGCGGCGGCACCGGGTCGCGCGCCACCACAGTGCCACCCACCTCCTGCATCGGGCCCTCCAGGAGGTTCTCAACGCGGCCCAGCCGCTGCAGCGCGGGTCCTGGGTGGGCCCCGACCACACCACCTTCGACTTCCCGCTGAACCGGGCACTCACGGCCGAGGAGCGCGAGCGCATCCGGGGCCGCATGACCGAGCAGGTCCGGGCGGCGCTGCCCTTCCACGAGAGCCAGAAGAAGTACAGCGACGCGGTGGCGGGCGGCGCCATGCACCTCTTCGAGGAGAAGTACGGAGACGTGGTCCGGGTGGTGTGCTTCGGCGACTGGACCTGCGAGCTCTGCGGCGGCACGCATGTCAGCAACTCGGCCGACGTTGGCAACGTGCTGGTCCTCTCCGAGTCGAGCATCGGCTCCGGCGTGCGCCGGATCGACCTCGCAGTGGGAGACGCTGCCGATGCGGCTATCCGGCGGCGCGAGGAGGAACTCCGAAACGAGATCGCGGATCTCCGGCGGGAGCTGCGCGCCGCCGAGCGCCGGATCGAGAGCCTGGAGCAGGAGCTGAACCGCCTGACGGCGAAGCAGCTGGCGCCGGCGGGGCGGCTGGTCGAGCATGAGGTCAGCGACCCGGCGACCGACCTGAAGGCGTTCGCCGACTCGGTGCTCGAGATCCAGCCCGACAGCGTCGTCCTCATCACGCGGGGCGAGCAGTACGTCCTCAAGGTGCCCAGGAGCCTGGCCGACCGCTATGACGCGACCAGGTTGAAGGAGTTCCTCGGGCCCGGCGGTGGACGGCCCGAGCTGGTTCAGGGCAAGCTGAGCGTGCCCCGCGAGCAGGCAGTGGCCAAGCTCCTGGAGCTCACGAGATGAGCAAGTTCAAGTTCTTGAAGCGGAAAGAGGAGTACTACCGCCACTTCACGGCCCTGGACATCGGCACCGACATGGTCAAGGTGCTGGTCGTCCGCCGGGAGGGCCTGGACGGCGTCGTGCTCGGCGTGGGCAGGGAGCCGCAGCATCCCAACGCGATGGGTGGCGGCGCCATCGCCGACATCAACGCGGTGATCGATGCCAGCAACCGCGCCCTCGAAGCCGCCGAGGACATGGCCGGCACCGTGCCCGGCCAGGTCGTGGTCGGCATCGCCGGGGAGCTGGTGAAGGGGTTCTCCTCCTCCATCGCCTACCCCCGCGAGCACCCGGAGACGAAGGTCCGCGAGGCCGAGCTGCGGAACATGCTCCAGCTGGTCGAGAAGCGTGCCCTGAGAGAGGCCCAGCACCTCCTCGAGCTGGAGCGCAGCTACGGCGAGCTGGAGGCGCGGCTGGTCCACTCCGCCATCACCGGCGTCCGGATGGACGGCTACCCGGTTACGACGCCGATCGGTTTCACAGGCAAGAACCTCGAGGTCACCGTCTTCAACACGTTCGCCCCCATGACCCAGATCGGAGCCGTCGAGACGGTCATCCGCGAGCTGGACCTGGAGCTGGCCGCCGCGGTCGCCCAGCCCTACGCGCTGGCCCGCGCCTGCGCCGGCGAGGAGGCCTGGGAGCAGGGCGGCATCTTCGTGGACGTCGGTGGCGGCACCACGGACGTTGCCCTGCTGCGCGACGGCGGAGTGGAGGGCACCCGCATGTTCAACCTCGGGGGCCGCGCTTTCACCCGCCGCATAGCGCTGGCGATGGGCCTCAGCTACGAGGAGGCGGAGGCCCGCAAGCTGCGCCACTCGGAGGGCCTCCTGCCCCCGGACCAGGACGAGCAGGTAAGCCAGTTGCTGGCCGCCGACGTCGAGGTGCTGCTGCAGGGTTTGGCCCTCTGCCTCAAGGAATTGGCGCGCGGCGAACGGCTGCCCACCAACCTCTACTTCTGCGGCGGAGGCAGCCTGCTTCCGGAGCTCCTGGCCGAGGTCAAGAGCAAATCCTGGTCTGAAGGGCTACCATTCCCTCGCGAACCGCAGGCCCGGCTCTTGGGGCCGGACGACGTCCGCAGCTTGAGCGACCAGAGTGGGCAGCTCGTCACCGCCCAGGACGTCGGCCCCATGGGCCTGGCAAATCATGCGCTGCGGGTCGAAGCGGAAGAACGCGACATCGTCAACTCGGTGATGAGAGGCGTCTTGAAGGCAATGAAGGTCTGACAGACCAACTAGAAAGACCGTATCCAAACCCGCTCAAGGAGAGTTTTCCACACGTCATGGCAGCGAACCCGATCTACATCGAGACCGAGGAGGAGATCCCGGAGGTCATCGAGCGCATCCGGCGCACGTCCGGCTCCGACGTCCCCCTTGTCCTTCCGGCTCGCTCGCGCCTCGGACAGAGCCGCTTCAACTTCCAGCTCCTGAAGCAGTACGCCAACCAGCTCGGCAAGCGGGTGGCGATCATCACCGCGGACCCCGCCGTCCAGCTGATGGCGGAGGAGAGCGGTTTTCCCGCCTACAACGCGATCGACCAGTACGGCGTTGTGCCGGCGGGAACCCTGGCTCCCACCGAGGGCACGGCCGCGGTCGCCGCGGCGGCGGTGACGCGCACTCCCACCCCGATCCCCACCAATGCCACCCCGACCCGGATCAAAGTCGTCCAGTCCCGGCTGCAGTCGAAGGCCGCCACCGAGATCAAGCCCGGCCGCTTCCTGCTCTACTTCGGCTCCCTGGCCGTCCTGATAGTCGGGGTGGTGGGCTTGGCGATCTACGTACCGTCAGCCCAGGTGACGCTCGTGGCCACCGCAACACCGTTCTCGGTGGAAAACCTGCAGGTGGATGCCGCGCCCGGCACACCGCCGGTCAGGGTGCGGACGGCCACCCAGAGCAAGCAGACATCAGGCACCTTCAAGGCGACCGGAGTCCAGAGCACACCCGCGACGATCTCGATCGGCAACGTGACGATCAACCAAAACTGTCCAGCGTTTAAGCAGATCACCATTCCGCTAGGCACCAGGCTGAACTCGACCACGGGCCTGCAGTACGCCTTGAAGTCTGATGTGAACCTGGGCGGCAACGGCACGAGCGCCGATGCACCGGTCATTGCGACCCAGCCAGGGGCAGGCGGCAATCTGCCCGCCGGCGCAATCACGTCATTCTCGAGCGGGGCTGGGGCTCCGACTTGCCTTCTGGTGTTCAACACCTCCGCGATGGGCGGCGGTGCGGACGAGCTGAAGAAGGTCATCATCCAGCAGTCGGACTACGAGGCGGCCCGCAGCGCCCTCGAGCAGCAGCTGCGGGGCCAGATCGCGGACGACCTGGGTAAGCAGGTGTCCGCCGGCGAGAAGTTGAGCGACGCGATCCAGTTCGACGCCCCGGACTTCGCCACCGACCACAAGGTGGGGGAGGTGGTCGGCGGGTTCAACGGCACGATGACACTGAAGGCCGAGGGAGCCTACTACTCGCCCGACGACGTCGGCAAGGCGTTCACAGCCGCCCTCCAGAAGAAGCTGTCGCCCGACCAGGAGCTGATCCCGAACAAGAACGTCGCCACCTACACGGTGACCGGCAACGCGGGCGGCCTCCTGTCCTTCAAGGGCAGCGCCAATGGCTTTACCGCACCAAGGCTGGACGTCGAGCGGGTGAAGAGCCGGCTGGTGGCCCGCACGCTGGGCCAGGCCAAGGCGGACCTTGGCAAGCTGCCTGGGGTCAGCTCGGCGCAGATCAAAGAGTCGCCGATCCGGCTGCCCATCATGCCGCTCGTGAGCTCGCGCATCTCGCTCACTTACGACATCCGCCAGGGAGCCGTCGCCCCGCCCAAGACGGGATAGCGTGGCCCGCGTCCTGGCGATCGACCCCGGGTCCAAGCGCGTCGGCCTGGCTCTGAGCGACCCTATGGGGGTGATCGCATCGCCGCTGCGGGCGGAGCCGGCCGAGCCTACGGCCACGCTGGCGGAGCGCCTGGCGCAGGTCGCCCGCGAGGTGGAGGCGGCCGAGCTGGTCGTGGGGCTGCCGCGCCGTATGGATGGCGGGATGGGTCCCGAGGCGCGGGCCGCCAAGGCGCTGGCGCACAGCCTTCGCCAGCTGAGTGGGCTCCCCGTGACCCTGGTGGACGAGCGGCTTAGCAGCCGGGCGGCCGAGCGCTCGCTCCTGGCGGCCGGCGTCAAGCGCGCGCGCCGCCGCCAGGTCAGCGACGAGGTGGCGGCCAGCCTGATCCTCCAGGGCTACCTGGACTCGCGTGGACGCTGAGGACATCAGCCTCATCGACGAGTCCGGGGAGGAGCGCCGGTTCCGCCTCCACGACGCCTTCGATCTCGCGGACCGGACCTACTACCTCGTAGAGTCTGTCGATGATCCCGAGCAAGTACTCCTGCTGCGCGATGCGGAGGGCGGCCTGGAGACTGTTGAAGGAGACGAGTTCGACCGCGTGATCGAGATGCTCGAGCAGGAAGATTGAAGAAGTTCCTGGTTCTGGTCGTGTTGCTGGCCGGCTGCGGCTACAGCGCAAGCCGGGGCTACGACTGGTGGAGCACCGGCCAGCAGCCGGTCGCCACCACCTCCCAGCCGGTGGTCGTCAAAGTCGCCCCCGGCGAATCACCGGACGAGGTCTCCTCCGACCTGCTGGTGAAGGGGCTGATCCGGGACAAGCTTGTCTTCGACCTCTACATGCGGCAGTCGGGGGCGCGCGGGCGCATCCAGGCCGGAGACTTCGTCCTCAACCGCAACATGAGCGTGGCCGATATCGCGGACGCCCTCCAGCACGGCAAGATCGACCAGCTGGCGGTCACGCTGACGCCAGGTCTGACCCTGAAGCAGATGTCGGGCAGGGCCGAGCAGGCCGGCCTCGGGACCGCCGCCGACTACCTGGCGGCCGCCTCGGACCCGGCCTGGGCGGGGCAGTACGACTTCCTCCAGTCGAAGCCGCCCACGGCCAACCTCGAGGGCTTCCTGGTGCCGGACACCTACTCGCTCAACAAGGGCTCGACCAGCCATGACCTGGTGAAGCGCCAGCTGGACCAGTTCGGCCAGGTCTTCCCGGCCGACCTGCGGGCCCAGGCGGCCCAGGCTAACGCCGTCCGCCCGGCCGAGTCCCTGTTCAACGTCGTCATCCTGGCCTCGATGGTGGAGCGCGAGGTCAACAACGACCCGGACCGCGGCATCGTGTGCGGGATCTTCTACAACCGCCTCAGGATCAGCGAGAAGCTGGGCGTGGACGCGACCGTGCTCTACGCGCTCGGCCGCACCAGCGGCGGTCTCACGGCGGACGACCTGAACACCAACTCGCCTTACAACACCCGCAAGTTCGCGGGCCTGCCGCCGGGCCCCATCGCCAACCCGGGCGCCGCCGCCATCAAGGCCTGCGTGAACCCGCAGCAGAGCGACTACATCTTCTATTTCACAGACCCCAAGGGCGTGACCCACTTCGACAAGACCTCCGCCGACTTCGCCCGCGACCAACTGAAGTACGGCGTAGCAGGCACCTGAGAGTCGTCCTCCTGGGTGAGCGGATTTCCTACTCGGCGAGTCCCGCGATGCAGAACGCCGCCTTCCGGGCCTCCGGCCTGGACTGGGAGTACGGGCTGCTCGACGTGTCCTCGTCAGGCCTGGCGGCGGCCGTGGTGCGCCTGCGAGAGCCCGAGTTCGCGGGCGCCAACGTCACCATCCCGCACAAAATTGCCGTGATGCCCATGCTGGACGGCCTGGAGGGAGACGCCGAGGCGGCGGGCGCCGTGAACACGATCCGCAAGGAGGCCGGCCGCCTGCTCGGCTGCAACACCGACGTCACGGGCCTCCGGGTGGCGCTCGGCGCGGTCGGCGTGGAGCCTGGCGGGGCCCGCGTGGTCGTGCTCGGCGCCGGCGGTTCGGCGCGGGCTGTCGCAGTGGCCCTGGAGGGCGCCCGGGTCACCTACGTCGCCCGCCGGCCGGAGGCGGCGGCCATCCCGGGTGCGGAGGCCGTCATGGGCTGGGACGAACCGGGCTGGCAGCGGCTGGTCCGCCATGCCGACCTGCTGATCAACGCCACCCCGCTCGGGCGGCGCGAGGAGATGCCTCTGCGGCCGGGCTTTCTGCCCCCGCGGGGCGCCGTGATCGACCTCGTGTACGTGCCGGGGGGCACCCCACTGGTGCGGCGCGCGCGCGCGCTTGGCATCCGCTGCGCGGACGGCTGGAGCGTGCTGCTGGCCCAGGGCGCCGCCGCCTTCCAGGCCTGGACCGGCCGCCCGGCGCCGATCGAGGCGATGCGGGAGGCGCTGCCCGGGTGACGCTGCTGCTGGTCCCGGCCTGGCTCGTGGTGGGCGTGCTGGTCGGCCTCCTGATCCGCTGGGGCTCGGTCCGGCTAGCTCGGTTCGAGGAGCTGGTGCCGGGGCGGGCCGCCTGGCAGGTCTACGGTCCACCGATCCTGTGCGGGCTGCTGTTCGGCGCCTTCGCCTGGCGAACCGGGCTGAACCCGATGCTCTTCGTGCGCAGCCTGTGGATCGCGGTGCTGGTGCAGATCATCTTCTTCGACTTCGAGCACCGCCTGATCCTGGACCGGGTGCTGCTGCCGTCCTACGTGGCGGCGCTCGCCCTGAGCCTGGTCACGCCTCACCTGGGCTGGAAGATGGCCCTGCTCACCGGGCTCGGGGCGGGGCTGCTCTTCCTGGCCATCGCGGTCATCGGCTCCGCCATCTTCAAGGCCGAGGCGCTCGGCTTCGGCGACGTCAAGATGGCCGTCTTCATCGGGCTGGTCCTCGGTCTCCGGCCCGCCGTCAACGCGATCCTCACGGGCATCGTGCTGGCCGGCCTGGTGGCGATCGGACTTCTGGTGTTCCGGCTGGCAAGAGCCCGCAGCCACTTCGCGTACGGCCCCTTCCTGGCGGCCGGCACGCTGATCGAGCTCTTCCGGCTGGGGGCCAATTAGAGCCCCAAACCACTAGAGGTCCGGCCGAAAAGCCCGACGGAGTCGTATTCTCCGGCCGAACCTCTAGAATCGGCGCGCCATGGCGAGGGATCTGCTGCCCGGTGAGAACCTGGTGATCCGGGTGCACCGGCACTGGATCGTGGCGGTGCACGCGCTCTGGATCCCCATCGTTGTGCTCGTCCTGGTCGCCGCCGCTGACCTGTTCATCCACCACCAGGCGTTCCCGCGCGACGTCAAGCTCGCGGTCACGCTGGGCGTGGTGGCGCTGGCCGGGCTCTGGGCCATAGTGGTCTGGGTCCGCTGGGTCTCCTCGTCTCTGACCCTGACCGACCAGCGGGTCGTACTCGACTCGGGCATCCTCAGCCGGACCAGCAAAGTGATCGCCCTGGACCGGGTGCAGGACGTCTCCACCCGGCAGAGCCTGCTCGGCCGCATCCTCGGCTACGGTGCGGTGGAGATCGATGCCGCCGGGGCGGCCGGGACCGAGCTGCTGGACCACCTGCCGATGCCGAACCGGATCCGGGACGAGGTCTTCGTCCAGTCCGAGCGGCTGCGCCACGGAAGCGGCCAGGGCCAACCTGCGCCAAGCCCCGCCGTCTGAGCCCGGATCCGGGCCTGAGCGGCCAGCCGCTGGCGCTCCTCGGCTTCATGGGGAGCGGCAAGTCGACCATCGGCGGCCTGGTGGCCAACCTCGCCGGCTGCCCGCTTCGGGACCTGGACGCCATGATCGAGCAGCAGATGGGCCGGAGCATCCCTGAGATCTTCGAGCGCGATGGGGAGGCGGCCTTCCGCGAGCTGGAGGCGGCCCTCCTGCCGAGCGCGCTCCAGGGTGAGGCAGTGGTCGCCCTGGGCGGGGGCGCCTCCCTCCGGGACGACTCCTGGCGGCTGGTCAAGGAGCGGGCGCTCAGTGTGTACCTGGAGGCCCCGCTCGTCGTGCTGCTCCAGCGGCTCGGTTCCGGGCAGGGCCGCCCCCTGCTGGGCGGCCGCAGCCAGGAGGAGGTGGCGCAGCTCTTCGAGGAGCGCCGGCCGCGCTACGAGCAGGCCGACTACAGAGTCGACGCCGGCAGGCCTCCGGAGCTGGTGGCGGAGGAGGTGCTGGCCCTGTGGCGCGCGTAGAGGTGGCGCTGCCCGGCCGCTCCTACCCCGTCTTCATCGGCCAGGGGGCTCTGCAGGAGCTGCCGAAGCTGGTCAGGGAGATGGGCGTCTCCGGCGCCGCGATCGTCACAGATACGACAGTCGGCAAGGCCTGGGGCGGTGCGGTCGAGACCGGCCTGACCGGGGTCGGGGTGAACTGCCGAACGCTGGCGGTCGAGCCCGGCGAGGGCTCCAAGTCGCTGGCCGAGCTGGAGCGCGTGCTGGCCTTCCTGGAGGAGCTGCGGATCGACCGCCGGGGCATCGTGCTGGCCCTCGGCGGAGGCACGGTGGGCGACCTGGCCGGGTTCGCCGCCGCGGTCTGGCTGCGCGGGGTCCGCGTCGTGCAGGTGCCCACCACGCTGCTGGCGATGGTGGACTCCAGCGTCGGCGGCAAGACGGGCGTCAACACCAAGCTCACGAAGAACTCGGTGGGCGCCTTCTGGCAGCCGGCGGCCGTGGTGGCCGAGCTGGCCACGCTGGGCACGCTGCCAGAGAGCGAGTACGTGGCCGCCTTCGCCGAGATCGTGAAGTACGCGGTGGCGATGGACGCCGGCTTGTTCGAGATACTGGACGCGCGCTGGGACGGTCTTGGCGCCCGCTCGGCCGACGACCTCGAGGCGGTGGTCGCCCGCTGCGTCGAGCTGAAGGCGAAGGTGGTCGCGATGGACGAGCGGGACCAGGGGGCGCGGGCGATCTTGAACTACGGCCACACCTTCGCCCACGCGCTCGAAGCCGCGTCCGGCTATCGCCTGGCCCACGGCCACGCGGTCTCGTACGGCCTGTTGCTGGCAGCCCGACTGGGCGTCGCCGTCGGTCTCTGCGGCGAGGAGGTGGACGTCGAGCAGACCCGGCTCCTGGCCCGCTACGGGCTGCCGCCGGGCCCGCTTGAAGTCCCGCTCGAGGCCGCGCTGGCGGCCCTCCCCCGCGACAAGAAGGCGACCGGCGGCCGCATCGGCTGGGTGCTGCCGCGGGCGATCGGAAAGGCCCAGGTGGGGGTCCAGGTCCCTGAAGCCGTCGTCGAACGCGAGGTAAGGTTGCGCTTCGGATGAAGCGAGTCCTGGTCGTCAACGGCCCCAACCTGAACCTGCTCGGCAGCCGCGAACCCGAGATCTACGGGCGCACGACGCTGGCCGACATCGAGGCGATGGTCCGCAAGCGGGCCGAGAAACTGGGCGCCGAGGTCGTCTTCTTCCAGTCCAACTCGGAGGGCGAGATCCTCGACTTCCTGCAGCGCGAGGCGGCTGGCGCGACCGGGGTGGTGCTGAACGGGGGCGCCCTGACCCACTACTCCTACTCGCTCTACGATTGTCTGCGAGCCATCCCGGTGCCGGTCGTGGAGGTCCACATCTCGAATATCCACGCCCGCGTCGAGGAGTTCCGGAACACCAGCCTCACGGCCGCCGCGGCCGTCGGCGTCATCGCCGGCCTGGGCCCGGCGGGCTACGTGCTGGCTTTGGAGTACCTCATTGATAGAGACGAATGACTTCCGGGTGGGGACCGTCATCGAGATGGACGGCAAGCTGCTGACGATCGTCAACGTCGAGCACATCAAGATGGCGCGGGCCGGCGCGGTAATCAAGGCCAAGCTGCGCAACGTGCGGGACGGCGCCATCTTCGAGCAGAGCTTCCGCAGCGGCGAGAAGTACAAGGTCGCCCGCATCGAGAAGAGCGAGGCCACCTACCTCTACAACGACGGCGACCTCTACCACTTCATGGATACCGCCACGTACGAGCAGACGAGCCTCAACGCCTCCATGGTCGAAGACGTCAAGCCCTTCCTCAAGGAGGGCAACCCGGTGAGCCTCCTGAAGTACGAGGACAGCGTGATCGGCGTCGAGCTGCCGATCACGGTCGAGCTGGCCGTGGCGGAGACGGACCCCGGCCTTCGCGGCGACACCGTGTCGGGCTCGACGAAGCCGGCCAAGCTGGAGACTGGTGCCAGCGTCGCGGTCCCGCTCTTCGTCAACCCGGGCGACGTGATCAAGGTCGACACCCGTACCGGCAACTACATGGAGCGGGTGTAGCATGCCCCAGCAGATGGAGCAGGAGGCCCCCAACGGCACCGTCCGCGTGGCCAACGAGGTCATCGCGAGCATCGCCGCGATGGCGGCGCAGGAGATGGACGGGGTGGCCGGACTGGACGAGCCGAACGCGCGTCACTTCTCCGACTGGATCAAGCGCCAGACCGCCCACCGGGGCGTCCGCGTCACGGTCGACGCCGAGAAATCGATCCACCTGGACGTGTTCGTCACCGTCGATTCGGGCGCGGTTCTCGGCAACGTCGCCGAGCGGGTGCAGGCCAATGTGGTCGAGTCGGTCGAGCGGATGCTGAACCTCGACGTGGCCGAGGTGAACGTCTTCGTGTCCAGCATCGCCTTCGCCAGTTAGCTGGCCGTTGAAAAAGGCATCGACGGTGCTTCGGCGCCCATGCGGCCCATCTCCGTTGTTGCCTCCTTCGATCCTCGCGTCGCGTATCGCCAATACGCTCTGCTCCGGTTCTCGGAGGCGCTTAGGAACTGGGCCACCTGGCCACCGAATCCCTCGCCGACCTTTTTCAACACCCAGCTAGGGGTGCCCGGCAAGCGCCACCAGGCCAGGGAGCTGGCGCTCAAGGTCCTGTTCCAGCTCGAGAACCGGGATGAGGACGCCGCCGAGGTCCTCGCCTACCACGCCGCCGACTCAGGCGCTCCCGACGACGTGGCGAGCTTCGCGGCCGACCTCGTCAAGGGCGTCCTGGCCAACCGCGAGCAGCTGGACGACACGATCCGGGCGGCCGCCACCAACTGGACGCTGGAACAGATGGCCAAGGTCGACCGCATCATCTTGCGGATTGCGATCTACGAGATCACCATCTCCCGCAACGTGCCGGTGAAGGCGGCGATCAACGAGTCGATCGAGCTGGCCAAGACCTTCTCGGGCGACGAGTCCGGGCGCTTCGTGAACGGCATCCTGGGCCGGGTCGCCGAGGGCGTCGCGTGACCGAGGTCGCCGGCCTCGAGGATGTCCTCCTTCAGCTCGAGAGGGCGATCTCCGGCCTGGCCGACGGGGGCGCCCCGCTCGAGCAGCTGGTCGCCGACTACGAGCGGGCCCAGAAGCTCCTGGGTGAGGCCGAGGGCCTCCTCGAGGCGGCCCGGGCCCGGATCGGCGAGCCCACGTGAGGTACCTGGTGCCGCCGCTGGTGGCCTGGACCATCGCCCAGGCCGCTAAGGTCATCTACACGTCCGCCCGCCAGCGCCGGCTGAACCTCCGGGTGCTGGCAGAGACAGGCGGCATGCCGAGCTCGCACAGCGCGATCGTGATGGGACTGACCACCGGTATCGGGCGCATTAACGGCTTCAGTTCGGTGACATTCGCGATCGCGCTTATCTTCTCGGTTGTGGTGATGTACGACGCCCAGGGCGTGCGCCGGGCCGCCGGCCGCCAGGCGGCCGTCCTGAACCGGCTGGTGGAGGACATGGTCGCCCAGCGGGGGATCCAGGAGGACCGCCTGCGCGAGCTGCTCGGCCACACGCCGGTCGAGGTCCTGGTGGGCGCGGCGCTGGGCATCGTGGTGGGCCTGCTGCCCATCTCATGAGGTTTCCAGAGAGTCTTCGATCCGGCTGGGCCGGCGGACGGTGAGGCTGGACGTGGCGCTGACCGAGCGCAAGCTGGTGGAGTCGCGCAGCCAGGCCCAGGCCCTGATCATGGCCGGGAGCGTGAGGGTGGGCGGCGAGACGGTGCGCCGAGCCGACCGCGCCGTGGGGCCCCAGGACGACGTGGAGGTGGTCGCCCCGCCGCCCTACGTCAGCCGCGGCGGCGAGAAGCTGGCGCCCGCCCTCCGCGCGTTTGGCGTGGTCGTGGAAGGCCGGGTCTGCGCCGACATCGGCGCGTCGACGGGGGGCTTCACCGACGTCCTGCTGCAGGGCGGCGCCGCGCGCGTCTACGCGGTCGACGTCGGCCGGGGCCTCATCCACTGGCGGCTCCGGCAGGACCCCCGGGTGGTGCTGATGGAGCGCGTCAACGCGCGCGAGCTGGAGTCCTTCCCGGAGCCGGTTTCGCTGCTGACCGTGGACGTCTCCTTCATCGGGCTGGAGAAGGTACTGCCGGCGCTGGGGCGGGCCGCCCCCGGCGCCGAGCTGGTCGTGCTCTTCAAGCCCCAGTTCCAGGTCGAGCGGGGCCAGGTCGGCAAGGGCGGCGTGGTCCGCGACCAGGCCGCGACGGAGCAGGCGCTGGAACGCTTCCGGGGCTGGTGCGCAGGCAACGGTTTCGAGGTGCTCGGGGAGGCCGAGTCCGCCATCGCCGGGGCGGACGGCAACCGCGAGGTCCTGGTCCACCTCAGGGCCCGGCCATGAAGACAGCGGTGGGAATCCTCTTCCATCCCCGGATCGACCGCCGGCTCGCCCACCTGGAGGAGGGCCGGGCGGTGCTGGAGGCCGCGGGCGTGCAGGTCTGGGAGGTGCCCCGCGACCACAGGCCGCGGGCGCTGGCCCGCCAGCTCGCCGACACCCGGCTGATCCTCACGCTCGGTGGCGACGGCACGCTGCTCTTCGGGGCCAGGCTGGCGGGACCGGCCTCGATCCCCGTCCTCGGCGTCAACCTGGGCCGGCTCGGCTTCCTGACCGAGCTGGAGGCCAGCGGGTTGGCCCAGGGCCTGCAGCGCTTCCTGAAAGGCGACTACTGGCTGGACGAGCGGACGCTCATCGAAGCCGTGCTGGAGCGGGGCGGGCGCCGGGTGGCGACCTGGGTGGGCCTGAACGAGGTCGTCGTGGAGCGGCCCAGCGGGGTGGGGCTGATCCGGCTGGCGATCTCTGTCGCGGGCCAGGATGTCGGCACCATCGACGCCGACGGAGTGATGGTGGCAACCGCCTCGGGCTCGACCGCGTACGCGTTGGCCGTTGGCGGGCCGATCCTGGAGCCGACGGTGCCCGACCTGGTGATGGTGCCGATGAACCCGTTCGCGCTCACTGTGCGGCCGATCGTGTTCCCGGCCAACCAGGCCCTCACCATCGAGCTGGTCCGCAGTCGGGGCATGCTGAACGTCGACGGGGGCGCTCCCCGGCGTCTGCAGCCCGGCGACCGCGTGCTTGTCGACGGCTACCCCAAGAAGCTGCAGATGGTTCGCCTGACGCCGCCCCAGCGCTTCTACCGCCTCCTGCGGGAGAAGCTGGGCTGGGGCCTGCCATTGGTTCCCACCCCCGACTACCAAGACCCCGACTGATGTCACCCCAAAAAATCTCGCGATTTTTCGGGGACCCCGACTGATGCTGCGACAGCTGCAGGTGACCGAGCTGGCGCTCGTCGAGCGCGCCACGGTGGACTTCGGGCCTGGCCTCAACCTGCTGACGGGCGAGACAGGCAGCGGCAAGTCCCTGATCGTGGACGCCCTGGGCCTGTCGCTCGGAGCCCGGGCCAGCAGCGACCAGGTCCGCCAGGGCTCCGACCGCGCACTGGTGGAAGCGCTGTTCGACGCCATCGAGGTGCCCGCGGCGCTGGCCGTTCTGGAGACCCAGGGCTACGAGCCGGCGTCCGACCTGGTCCTGGCCCGCGAGGTTGGCCGCCGGGGCGCCGCGCGCATAAACGGCCGTCCCGCCTCCCCCGGCCAGCTGCGCGAGGTCGGCCGGGAGCTGGTCGGTATCCACGGCCAGCACGAGCACCACCAGCTGATGGACCCCGAGGCCCAGACGCTCCTGGTGGACGCCCACGGCGGCGGGCTCGAGCTGCGGGAGCGCGTCGCGGCGGCCCACCGCAACTGGGCGGCGGCCGACGTCAGGCTGCAGGACCTGGTCCGGATGCAGGCCCGCGGCCAGCGCGAGGAGGAGTACCTGCGCTGGCAGCTGGAGGAGCTGCGGTCCGCCAACCTGCAGCCGGGCGAGGACGAGGAGCTGGCAGCCGAGCGTTCGGTCGCCCGCCATGCCGCCCGGCTGTCCGAGCTGGTCGCCGCCGCGCTGCAGGCTCTGCGCAGCGACGAGGGCCTGCCTCAGGCAGCCTCGGAGGTTCGGGCCGCGGCAGAGCTGGATCCCCGCCTGGGCGAGCTGGAGCGCAGGCTGGCCGCGCTCGGCGAGGAGGCTGCCGACGTGGCGGCCGAGCTCCGCCGCTACTCCGAGGCCATCGACGCCGACCCCGGCCGGCTGGAGGCGATCGAGGGCCGCCTGGCGACGCTCGACGGCATCAAGCGCAAGTACGGCGGGAGCCTCGACGTCGCGCTGGCCGAGCTGGCGCGCCTGGAGGCCCAGCTGGGCCAGTCCGAGGACCTCGAGGGCTCCCTGGCGGCCGCCCACCAGCAAACGGGCCGGGCAAGGGCGCTCCTGGAGTCCGCAGCCGGGGACCTGACCGTGGCCCGGCGAGGGGCCGGGGCCGACCTGGGCCGGGCGGTCAGCGCCGAGCTGGAGGGGCTTCGGCTGGAGGGAGCCGTGTTCGACGTGCGGCTGGTGCCGCGGCTCGAGATCGGTGCCGAGGGCGCCGAGTGGCTGGAGATGCTCTTCTCGGCCAACCCGGGCGAGGCGCCCGCGCCGCTGGCCCGCGTGGCGTCGGGCGGTGAGCTCTCGCGGGTGATGCTGGCCATCAAGACGGTAGGCGCCGAGACGGACCGCCTGCCGACGCTCGTCTTCGACGAGGTGGACGCCGGCATCGGGGGCGAGGCGGCCGTGCAGGTCGGGCTCCGGCTGAAAGCGCTGGGCCAGACCCACCAGGTCCTGGTGGTCACGCACCTGGCCCAGATCGCCTGCTTCGCCGACCACCACTTGGTGGTCGAGAAGGCGGCCGGCTCGGAGGGCCGGAATGTTGTGAGCGTGCGCGAGCTTTCGGATGACGAGGACCGTGCCCGCGAGCTGGCCAGGATGATGAGCGGCGGCGTGACCGAGAAGGCCCTGGCTCGCGCTCGCGAGCTGCTCGAGGAAGGGCGGCGGAGCGGCCGGGCCGCGCGAGATATGGTGGGGTGAGATGAGACACGCGGTGCTCGGAGCGGGTGGCGTGGGCGGCCTGTTCGCCGGTGCCCTGGCGCGCAAGGGACACGAGGTGGTCCTGCTCATGCGGCCCGAGTCGCTGGCTGCCTATCCCGGCCGGATCTCAGTGCGGAGCGAGGCCCTCGGCGACTTCGAGGTCGAGGTGCCCGCGGAGGCGCGGCTGAGCCGCCCGGTGGACGTGCTCTGGGTAACGGTCAAGTCCCAACAGCTGGAGCCGGCTCTGGCGCTGGCGCCTCCCGAGGTGGTGGGCGACGCGCTGGTAGTGCCACTCCTCAACGGCATCGACCACGTGGCCCGCCTGCGAGCGGCGTACGGCGACCGGGTGGTGCCGGGCGCGATCCGGGTCGAGGCGGAGCGCGTCGGGCCCGGCCAGATCGTGCACCCGTCGCCGTTCGCCTCCACCGACCTGGCGCCGGCGCCTGCCCTCGCTGCTCGCACGGAGCAGCTGGCGGCCGAGATGATCGCCGCCGGCCTGGCGGCCAGCGTGCTGGCCGGCCGCGAGGCTGAGGTGCTCTGGGGCAAGCTGGCGATGCTCTGCCCGATGGCGCTCGCCACCAGCAGCCGCCAGCAGCCGATCGGTCCCACCCGGGCGGACCAGGAGACGCGGGAGCTCATGCTGGCGTGCTCTCGCGAGGTCTGCGCCGTGGCCGCCACGGAAGGCGCCCAGCTCGACCCCGAGCGCTACAGCGCGGGCCTGCTGGGCGCCCCCGAGGGCATGCGCAGCTCGATGCAGAAGGACCTCGCAGCCGGCCGCCCGCTGGAGCTGGACTTCATCGCCGGCCCGGTGATCAGCCGCGGCCGCGAGCGCGGGATCCCGACCCCCGCCACCGTGGAGCTGGCCCGGCGGGTGCGGGATCAAGCCGCCGTTTGAGCCCCAAGAAACTCTTCTCGGGGCCGGCCGACCGGCGGATCCAGCGGGCGCTCTGCATCGTGGCCCACCCGGACGACATCGATTTCTACTGCGCCGGCACGGTGGTCCAGATGACCGCTCGGGGCGTGCACGTCGACTTCGTCCTGGCCACGTCCGGTGACAAGGGCACCAGCGACCCCGACCTGACAGGGGAGGCCCTGGCGCGCACTCGGGAGGCGGAGCAGGAGGCTTCGGCGCGGGTCCTCGGGGCCAAGCACGTCGAGTATCTCCGCCAGCGCGACGCCGAGCTGACGGAAACGCTGGTGCTGCGCGGGCTCCTGGTCCGGGAGATCCGGCGCAGCCGGCCCGACCTGCTGCTCACTTTCGATCCGACGCCCGGCTACCGGCAGCACCCCGACCACCGCGTGATCGGCCGGGTGGCGCTCGACGCCGCCTGGCCCTGTGCCCGCGACCGCCTCAGCTATCCCGAGGCCGGCCCGCCCCATGTGACCGCCGAAGCCTGGCTCTTCGCCGGTCCCCGGCACGACCTCAAGATCGACGTCTCAGACGTCCTGGAGACCAAGATCGACGCCCGCCTCGAGCACCGTAGCCAGACCGGCAACCCGCGGACCCTGAGGGGCCGCTGGCGCCACATCGGCGCCGAGGAGCGCTTCGCCCAGGTCGACCTGCGCTAGCGCCGCTTCGAGGGCGGCGACAGGCTGGCGAGCAGGGCGGCGCCGTCGCGCCGATAGTAGTCGATGGCGCGCCCGGTGAGACCGGCCAGCTCGTCGAACAGCTGGTCGTCAACGGCCGCGAAGTTGAAGCACGACTTGCCCTGCATGCGCTTCCGCAGCTCGGGCGAGATCCCGTCCAGAAGGGCGGGGCGGAGGTAGATCGGCATCAGGTGGAAGCTGACGTAGCTCTTCCCGCTTCTGACCCCGCCCACGAAGCGGCGCGAGGCCGGGATGTCCGCCCGCGCCAGGTCCACCGTGTAGCCGGCGTCCCCGTCGGCGGAGACGACCAGCGGGGGCGCATGCCTGGCGAGGATGGCGCGCAGCTTCTGGAAGACCGCGGGAAAGGCGGCTGGGTCGGGCACCCAAGAAACGAGAACCCAAGAGTTGACGTAAGGG
>DHIW01000067.1 GCA_002404015.1 Chloroflexi bacterium UBA4736 | reverse complement strand
TACGCGGAGAGCCACGCGCAGGCCGCCGATCTCGCCCGGGAGGCCGAGCGTGAGGGTGCCGATGCGCTGCTCGTGTTCCCGCCCAACGCGATGCTGTTCGAAGGGCCACAGGAGATGGCGCTGGAGCGCTATAGCGCGATCAGCTACGCGGTCTCGATCGGCCTGGTCGCCTTCATCTACCCGGCCTGGACACGGATGCAGGTCGCGACCGAGACGCTCGTCCGTGCCTGCGAGTTGGCGAACATCGTTGCGATCATAGGACTGGAGCCTCGACATCGCGACTTACGAGCACAACTTCCGCGCCATGCGTGCTCTGGGCCGGCCGATCTCCGTTCTCACGAGCTTCAGCACCAACCTGCTGCCCTCGCCGGCGATCGGGGCCGACCGCATCCTCTCTGGCCACGGCAGCGTCATCGCCGACCTCCAGGCCGATCTCCTTCGCCTCGTGCAAGCTGGCGAGATGGCGGCCGCCGGCAAGCTCTACGGGCGCATTCAGATCCTCACCGCGGCCGTCTACCGGACTCCCATGATCAACATGTACACTCGAATGAAGGAGCACTTGGTCATGCTCAGCCGGCTCGACTCGGCCCATGTACGGACGCCGGTGACTCCTCTCTCCGACTGCGAGCGTGGCGAACTGCGGCGCTCGCTGGTCGAGGCTGGGTTGCTCGAGCCCGCGCAGGTCGCCTGAGGTGGCTACTCTGACTGATCTTCTAGCCGCGCTGGCCGCCGGACGTGTATATGACCTTGAGTACGTGCGCAGGGTGGGCGACCCAATCTTTCCGGCCCACTGGCCCGGCTACGTCTACGGTCTCCACCGCCGGCATGAGCCCGGCCTCGAGAGGCGCACCAGCGCGTCGGCGCTGGTGACCATGGCCGAGCACTCGGGCACCCACATCGATGCACTCTGTCACCAGGCGGAGGACCTGCAACTGCATGGCGGCATCGCGGTGACGGCGCAGGTACAAGGGCCGCAGGGGTTCACCGAGCTTGGTATCGACACCGTGGCGCCGATCCTGCGCCGCGGCGTGTTGATCGACGTCGCCTCCCGCCGGGGAGCGCCGGTCCCGGTCGGGGAGCAGGTGGAGGCCGATGAGCTGGAGCGGGCGGCGCGCGAGCAGGGCATCGAAGTCCGCGAGGGCGACGTGGCCCTGGTCCGCACGAGCAACGCCACGCGCTGGGGCGATGGGGGCAGCTACCTGCAGGGCAGCGGCATGGCTCGCAGCTGCTCGGAGTGGATGGCCGCCCGGGGAGTCTTCGCTGTCGGCGCCGACTTGGTCGCCTGGGACCTACCCGGATTCAGCGACCCTGTGGTGGGAACCAGTCTCCCCGGGCACCTGATCCTGCTCGTGCGCAACGGCATCCACATTCTGGAGAATCTTTACCTTGAGGAACTTGGCCGGGACGGTGTGCGCGAGTTCCTCTTCGTGTGCCTTCCTCTCAAGTTCGCGGGTGGAACCGGGTCGCCTGTCCGCCCGATCGCTGTGGTCCCGGGCTAGATCGGGTCGTTTGCGGTTAGTGCCGAAACCAGGGCCGGTCCGGATAGCGGTCGACATCGGGGGCACCTTCACCGACCTGGCCTTGATGCGCGCCGGCCGGCTTGAGGCTTCGGCCAAGACACTGACCACGCCCGCCGACCCCTCCCAGGGCGTCGAGGACGGCCTACGAAGGCTTTTCGACTCGGTCCCGCCGACCGCCGTCTCCGACGTGGTCCACGGCACCACCCTCGTCTCCAACGCCCTCATCGAGCGCCGCGGCGTGAAGACGGCGCTGGTCACCACCAAAGGCTTCCGCGACGTGCTGGCAATCGGCCGCGAGCATCGCTACGACCTCTACGACCTCTTCCTGCAATCGCCGGAGCCGCTCGTCCCGCGCCGCCTGCGCTGGGAGGTCGACGAGCGAGTCCTCGCCGACGGCACCGTCGAGAAGGAGCCGGATCCGGAGGAGGTGGCGCGCCTGGCCGCGCGCGCCCGCGTCGAGGGCGTCCGGGCCGTCGCCGTCAGTCTGCTTCACTCCTACCTCCACCCTGAGAACGAGCGCGCAGTGGGCCAGGTGCTGCGCCGGGAGCTGCCGGAGGTGGCGGTGACCCTCTCTTCCGAGGTCGTCCCCGAGCTGGGCGAGTACGTGCGCACCTCGACCGTGGTCGCCAACGCTTACGTGCTGCCCCTGGTCAACGCCTACCTGAGGCGGCTGAAGGAGCGGCTACGGACCCTGGGCGTGACCGCGCCGCTTCATGTCATGCTCTCGACCGGTGGCCTGGCCGCCGTCGAGACGGCCTGCGCCTACCCGATCAGGATCTGTGAATCGGGCCCCGCTGCCGGGGCGCTGAGTGCGGCTTTCTCGGCCCGTCAGTCCGGACTCCGGGACAGCCTCGCCTTCGACATGGGCGGCACCACGGCCAAGGCCTGCCTGGTTGAGAACGGGCAACCCCTGCTCGCCCGCGAGCACGAGGTGGCGCGCGTCCATCGCTTTGCCAGGGGCAGCGGCCTGCCGCTGCGGGTGCCCGTGATCGACCTGATCGAGATCGGTGCCGGCGGCGGCAGTATCGCCGCGGTGGGTCCCTTCGGTCTGCCCAAGGTTGGACCGGAGAGCGCGGAGGCGGTGCCCGGACCGGTCTGCTACGGGCGCGGTGGCGAGGACCCGACGGTCACCGACTCGGACCTCGTCCTCGGTTACCTCAACCCGAACTTCTTCCTGGGAGGCGAGATGGCGCTCGACCTCGAGGCGGCGGAGCGGGCGCTGGGGCGCCTCGGTAAGCGCCTGGGACTCTCCGCGATCGAGGCCGCCGCCGGCGTGCACCGGGTCGTCAACGAGCAGATGGCAAGCGCCGCCCGCATCCACGCCGTCGAGCGCGGCCGGGACATCCGCCGCTTTGCCCTGGTTGCCACCGGCGGCGCGGGACCCGTGCACGCCTGGGGCGTGGCCCGCTCCCTCGGGATCCGGACACTGCTCTTCCCGCCCAGCGCCGGGGTCGCCTCGGCGATCGGAATGCTCACCGCCCAGGCGTCCTTTGAGCTCGTCCGCAGCCTGCCCTCCCTGATCAGTGCCGTGGATTGGCGACAGGTGCGAGGGCTGCTAACGCAAATGGCGCGAGAGGGCACCCAGCGCCTCACCGATTCTGGGGTGGAGGCGTCGGCGATCGGCGTCGCGATCTCGGTCGACGCCCGCCACCGTGGCCAAGGCGAGGCGATCACGCTCCAGCTTGGCGCCGAGCTGAAGCGAGACGCTGCGCCCCAGGTCGCGGGCGCTTTCGAGAGGGCCTACGAGCGTCTCTACCACCGTCGGCCGGGAGGCGTCGAGCTCGAGCTGCTGACCTGGCGTGTGCGCGCCTCCGGGCCCAGGCCCAGGCTGCTCGCCGGCCGGCCGGCGAGCACCGGGAAGAGCGCCCTCAAAGGCCGCCGGCAGGTCTGGTCGGCCGAGGCGGGTCGCTTTGTCACGGCCGCCGTTTACGACCGCTACCTGCTCCGGCCCGAGGGGGAGGTGCGGGGACCGGCGGTGTTCGAGGAGCGCGAGTCGACGGTGGTGATCGGGAAGGGCGGCGGTGGGCGACTCGACCGCTTCGGGAGCCTGCGGGTGCAGATCCGTGGCTGAGCGCCTCGACCCGGTCACCCTGGAGATCCTCTGGTCGCGCCTGATCGGGGTCGCCAACGAGCAGGCCGCGGCCCTCATGAGGACCTCGTTCACTCCGATCGTGCGCGAGTCAGGCGATCTCTCAGCGGCCGTGTTCGACGTCGAGGGCCGGATGCTGGCCCAGGCCGTCACGGGCACCCCAGGCCACATCAATGCGCTGGCCACCGGGATGCGGCACTTCCTCGCCACCTTCCCTCCTGGCGAGCTGCGCCCGGGCGATGTACTCATCACCAACGACCCCTGGCAGACCTCCGGCCAGCTCAACGACCTCTCGGTGGTGACTCCGGTCTTTCGGGACCGGCAGCTGGTCGGCTTCTTCGGCAACACCTGCCACGCCGTAGACATCGGAGGCCGCGGGCTCTCCGCGGACGCTTCGGAGGTGTTCGAGGAGGGACTTTGGATCCCGGTTACCAAGCTGTACGACCGCGGCCGGCCGAACGAGGAACTGCTGAAGCTGCTGGCGGCAAACGTGCGCGCACCCGACGAGGTACTCGGCGATCTCCACGCTCAGGTGGCGGGCAACCAGGTCGGCGCCGACCGGCTGCTCGAGTACCTGAAAGAGTTCGGCCTGGCGGACCTCGCCTCACTCGGAGCAGAGGTCCTGGGGCGCTCCGAGCGCGCGCTGAGGGACTCGATCTCCGCCCTTCCCGACGGCGAGCACCGCCACGTGATCCACTGCGACGGCATCGAGGAGCCGATCGAGATCCGGTGTCTGCTCCGCATCACCGGCGACCGCCTGGAGGTTGATTACTCAGGCACCTCACCGCAGAGCGCGAGCGGCATGAACGTCGTCCTCAACTACACCCGCGCCTACACCAGCTACGCGCTCAAGTGCGCGATCTGTCCCGAGGTCCCTCACAACGACGGCAGTTTCCGGCCGATCCTCATCACGGCGCCCGAGGGCAGCATCCTGAACGCCCGCTTCCCGGCCCCGGTCGCGGCCCGCCACATCATCGGCCAGGCACTGCCCCATGCGGTCTTCGGGGCCCTCTCCCAGGTCATCCCCGATCGCGTCATGGCGGAGGGCTCGGGCAACGTCTGGTTGACCACCGTGCGCGGTGCGGGTTCGAAGCGCTTCGTCACGGTCATCTTCAACGCCGGTGGCACTGGTGCCCGGCCGGGACTGGACGGGCTCTCCACGACCAGCTTTCCCAGCGGCATCGCCACCGCTCCTGTCGAGGTGATCGAAACCACGTCGCCGATCGTCTTCCGTCGCAAGGAGCTGCGCACCGACTCGGGTGGTCCGGGCCGGTATCGAGGCGGGCTCGGCCAGACGATTGAGCTCGAGGTGCGCACCGGTGAGCCGTACGTGGTCTCGGTGCTCTGCGACCGGCTGAAGTTCCCGGCCCAGGGCTACCGCGGTGGCAGCCAGGGCGCCCCCGGAGGCTTTGTGACGTCGAAAGGCGAGCGGCCCGAGCCGAAGCACAGCAGGCTCCTGCCAGCGGGCACGGGCTTCACCCTCGAGTTGCCCGGTGGCGGCGGCCTTCAACCAGCCTCCGAGCGCGATCCCGCCGCCATCGCCGAGGACGTCGCCGAGGGCCTGGTCAGCCTGGAGGCGGCCGCGCGGCACTATGGCCACCGCGCGGGTGACTAAATTTAGCCGGTGATTGAGCAGTTCAGGCGCCGTCGACCAGCAGCAGCTGGCCTGTCACGCAACACGCGAGCGGCGAAGCCAGGCCCTCACGTCGCGTGGTAGCC
>DHIW01000083.1 GCA_002404015.1 Chloroflexi bacterium UBA4736 | reverse complement strand
GGTGTGGTTCTCGATGCCGGCGCATGTCAGACCCTGCTCGGCGATGTTGATGAAGGCGCCCATCGAAGCCAGCGATTCGACGATGGTGCAGTAGACCCCGCCGTGGACGATCCCGGCGGGCTGCAGGTGGCGCGCCTCGATCTCCACGGTGCCGACGACGCGGTTCTTGGTCGCACTCTCGATGACCAGGCCAATCGCGGCGGCGAAGTTGCCCGAATTGGCCTGGTTGAGCTGCCCGGCCACTTCATCCATATGCGCTAACTTATCTCACGTGCCGAGCCTGCCGAAGACCTTGACCGCGATCGCGGGCGCGACGATCGGCGCGGCGCTCGCCTATCCGCCCTCTCGCAAGCAGGTCATTCGAACCGCCCGTGCGGCTCTCGACGAGGTTCTTCTGCGCGTCGACAGCCCCTGGTCGCGGGATCTGCTCCTGGTCACCACCGAGGGACACCGCAGCCACCTGCCACGCACGTCGATCCTCTCGCGGGTCGAGTTCGATGGGGAGACCTTCGTGGTGCCCTGGAATCGCGACGCCGGCTGGCTGCGCAACGTCGCCTCCAACCCTGACGTGGTGGTTGACGACCGGGTCAAGGTCCGCCGCGCTCGCGCCGAGGTGGTCGACGGCGCCACCGCGGAGGCGGTGCGCGCCGCCTTCCTGGAGCGCTTCGTCCCCGAAGTGCTGCGAGGACGGCTTGCCGGCAAAGGCGGCCCGCTCGGCCCAGGCCTGCCCGCGGTGCGGCTGGTCAGCTCCTGACCACGGCCTCGGTCGGCGCGTCGTGAGACGCCTGCGGTTGATCGCCAACCCCGCCGCCCGCGGCGAGACCGGCGTCGCGGAGGCCGCTGCGAAGGCCGCTTCGGCGCACCCGGGGTGGGGGGTGGAAGTCGTCCACACCGAAGTTCGCGGCCACGGTGTGCTGCTGGCTGAGGAGGCCGCCCGCGAGGGCGTCGACCTGGTCGCGGCGGTGGGCGGCGACGGCACCGCCCGCGAGGTCGCGGCGGGCCTTTCGGGCAGCGACACGCCGATGCTGATCGTGCCCGCGGGCACCGGCAACAGCTCCTACCGGGAGCTCTTTGGGATGACCGACTGGACCGACCTCCTCGGCGCAGCCCTCGGCGGCGCGGCCGTCCGGTCGGTGGACCTCAACCGGATCGAGCCCACCGGCGAGCTGAGCCTGCTGGGGTTCAGTTGCGGCTGGTTCGCCCAGATCGTGGAGCTGGCTGCGGCCGACACCACCACCACCGGGGCCGCCAAGTACGCCGCCGCGGCGATCGCGACCGCGGCCGCGCCAACCAGCTTCGACGCCCAGGTGCAGCTCGACGGCTCGGCCTTTGCCGGCGGCCGGCTGGGACTGGTGGCGGTTGGCGGCGCCCGCGTCCGCGGCGGTGACTTCCCGGTGCTGCCCCGGTCGATGTTGGACGACGGCCGCCTCGAGGTCCTGGCCGTCGACGCTGTCGATTCCGCCGGCTTCACCGAGCTGATCGAGAAGGTGATCCAGGGCCGCGACCTCGATGATGCGCGGGTTCATCGTGGCCAGGGCCAGGTGCTGCTGATTCGATCGGGGGCGGTGTTGCCTACCGAAGTCGATGGCGACCTCTGGGATAAACACGCCGGCGAGACTCGAATCGAGGTTGTGCCAAGGGCCCTGAAAGTGGTCGTGGCACCGGACTGACGGCTGGTTGCAACAGGTTTCAGGTCTGACGCAAGACTGGCGAAGGGCCTGCGTTATATAGCCGCGGGGATTTCCGGCGGTGGGCAATGGGGAGCCCGGACGAGTCGCCGGGGAGCGGGGGGATACCCGCGCGATAGAGGGGGGCGGCCTTTCGTGTCGCCCCTCTCGCCAATTAAGGCGGCGGTTGCGTCAGGTGAGCTTCGCGCCCGCGACGGCGCCCGCCAAATGCCAGCTCTTGAGCTCGGTTGCGCTCATCGAATCGAAGCGGCCCGCAGCCGCCACGTAGGCCTCCGCGCCGCCGCCGGCCTGCGCCCGGTATTTGGCCTCGGCCAGCGCCAGCCGCGCCGCCACCGGCTCCTGGCAACAACCGCGCGCAGCATCGCGTTCGGCCTCAAGCATTCGGCCGTCACGCAGGCGAACTGTGACCCGGGCGCCAATGCGCTTGGCAGGGTTCTCAAATTCCGGGTCGCCCACGGCCTCGGCCAGGACCCGGTCGACAATCTCTGCCGACGCCCCCCGCGCCTGCAACCAGGCGCGGGCGCGCTCCCCCGCCAGGGCGATCGCCGCCCCCACCGGCGCGGCGGCCGCGAGCGCTGCGACCGTCAGGTCAGGGTCGTGACGGAGGCCTACCCGGCCGGCCAGCTCCCAACGGCTCGACGATGCCAGCCGCTCACCATGGAGATCGTCAACATCGAGGCTCCCGGTTTCGAGTGCCGTGGCGAGGCTGTAGCCGACGCTGAAGCCCAGCGCCGGGAGCGGGCTCTCCGGACCATTGATGTAGGGCAAGCTTTCCGCCTCCATGGCGAGCGTGAAGACAGAGGCGGCCACCTCCACCGACTCGACCTCGCCGGCGTCGACCGGGGCCAGCGAGGCTGCCGCCTCAACCGCCGAGGTCAGGTAGGCGCACCCCGGGATCGCCTTGATCGACAGCGTCCTGAGGTGCCAGCGGCTGCCCCAGCCGGAGAACACCTCGGGCAGGGGAACGGCCGCCAATTGCTCCAGCAGCCCGCCGGGCGCCTCCATCAGGCCTTCCAGCCCCACGGCGCCCGCCCGCGCCATCTGGATGCAACGGGCGGCGTCCAGGGTCGGCGCCGCTGCCACCCAGAACTTGGCGTCGGTGGCCATGAACGCCGGCAGCATCACGCGACGGGGCTGAGCCAGCGCCAGCGAAAGCGCCGCCGTCAGGCGCTCGGCGTCGAGGCCGAGCAGCAGACCACAGCCGACGACGGCCGCGGCGGCGTGGGTGTGGGTTGCGGTCTGGCCGCGGGCGGAGCCCAGGGTGACGGCCGCGGTCACCCGCGCCGCCACCTCGGCGGCGGCCACCTGCGCCACCATCACCTCGGCCCCACCCGCGCCGGTCTCGGTGCCGACGATCATCGGCGGGATCGCACTGGCGTGACCGAGGTGGCCGGCAAAGGCGGTCTCATCGAAGTCGAGCGCCATCGTCAGCAGCGCCTGGCGGGCGGCGTCCCCAGGCCAGCCCGTCGCGCCCGAGATGGCGCCCGCCGGGAAGCCGGTGCGCCGCAGCCGATCGCCTATAGGGTGCCGCATCGAGGCGTGGGCGGCCGCTCCCATCGACAGCAGTTGGGCGCGGGCGAGGTGACGGACGTCCGCGGGGATGTCGTCAAGCTTCAGCGAGGCTGCCCACTCGCACGCCTCGCGAAGGAGGGCGATCTCAGCCATGGCGAATCATGGTCGGCTACCGAGCCGGGCGGTTAGGACTCCGTCTTCTCCAGCAGGAAGTACGTCGAGCAGGCCCGGTCGAGCAGCTCCTTGCTGAGGCTGGCCGGCTGGCTCAGGTAGGCGGCGATCTCGCGTACGTGGGCCAGGATGTCGCGGGGATGAACACCGCGTGGGGTGCGCTGCCGGTAGTACTTGCCGAGCACGTAGTAGGCGCTGGTGTCGCCGCCGTCGAGTCCCAGGCGCTCCGCCTCGCGCACGAAGATCTCGCGGAACTCCTCCGGAGTCGGGTCGGGGATGTTGATCTTGTAGCGAATGCGCCGCATGAAGGCCTCGTCGACCAGCTCCGACGGCTCCAGGTTCGTCGAGAAGAAGATCATCATCCCGAAGGGCACTTCGATCTTCTTGCCGACGTTGGCCATGTTGAGGTAGTCGACGCCCTCTTCCAGGGGCACGATGAAGCGGTTGAGCAGCTTGCGCGGCGACACGTCCTGGCGGCCGAAGTCGTCGACCAGGAAAATCCCGCAGTTGGCCTTCATCTGCAGGCCGGCTTCGTAGAACTTGAACGCCGGCTGCCAGACCAGGTCGAGCATGGAGAGGTCGAGCTCGCCGCCGACCTGGACGAAGGGCCGCTTGCAGTAGACCCAGCGCTGGTCGGCCTCGGGGACGGCGTCCCCCAGCGGCTGATGGTGGCTGGGGTCGTAAAGACGGATGACGGCGTCGTCGACCACCAATGCGTAAGGCATATAAACGCCGCCGCCAAGCAGCGACTGGGTGGCGCGGGCGATGGTGCTCTTGCCGTTGCCGGGATGCCCATACAGGAAGACCGAGCTGCGCGAGTTGAAGGCGGGGCCGAGCAATTCCAGGGTGGCGTCGGAGATGACGATCTCGTCGAGCGTCGACCGAAGCCCGTCGCGGGTGGCGAAGTTCTCGGGCAGCGACTGACGCAGTACGGCCTGGTTGTACTCGTGCAGCGGCACCGGCGCCGGCCCCATGTACTGGTTGCGGTCGAGGATCTCGCGGGCGCGCTCGCGACCACTCTCGGTGATCATGAAAGCCAGCCCCTCTTCGAGGGAGTCCAGCTGGCGGTTGGGCTTGGCTGCCTGCCCGATCGAGTGGATATATGAGTTGTTGGTCAGCTGGCCGATGACCTGGTGGATGCACTCGTAGTCGAGCCGCAGCCGGGAGGCGATTTCGTAGGCCGGCAGCTGGCTGGAGAAATGCATCAGCTTGAGCACCATCTCCGCTAGGAAAGTCGGTGTCAGCCCGGTTTGAGCCAGGGTCCGCGGCCGCGGCGGCGTGAAAGTCGGCCTCAGGGTTTTCGATTCAAAGACGCCGGCGAACTCGAGGGAGGGCTGAGCTGCCGTCTTTGTGACCACTCCGTAGGGTTCGACGGGCGCGTTTTCAGGAGGCGCCATAGTTTCGTGAGTCTAACAGCGCATCCGCAATACGGGAACCCTCATGTCGTAGTCCATTTGCAATTCGGAATCCCGGTCAGTCGGGCGCCGGCGCGCCGGCCGGCGGAGACTGCGGCGGACGCACCGGCGAGGGACTGGGAATGGTCACCTGGGGCGACCCGGGCGGGATCGAAACGTCGGCGGAGGGGCTGGGCAGCACCACGGGCACGGTCAGGTCGCAGCCGGTCATGCAGGCTGTCGCCAGGAGCAACAGGGCTGTCGCGCGGAACGCCCTCAGGGAGCAACCAACCGCGGCCTAGGTCTACCGCCGCCGCCGCCGCGGGGTCTCGTCTCCCCCACCTTGAGGATC
>DHIW01000005.1 GCA_002404015.1 Chloroflexi bacterium UBA4736 | reverse complement strand
GGGATCGCCGCGCCAGTCGGTGAAATACAGGCCGTCGCCCGCCCCCAGCTCAGTTATGGCGTCGAGCAAGCGGCGAAAGTAGGTCGCGCCGTGAACCAGGGTCTCAACCCTGTTGCCGGTGGTCCAGGCAGCCCCGTCCGGATGCCGCCTGTCGACCTCTGTGAAGTCGTTGCCCCGCTCGGAGCCCGTGAGAAACCAGTCCTCGAGGGGGCCCACCGGTGGCTCATCGGGCGGCATCGCGCGACTCAGGTTACGGCGATGGTTTCGCGTCGAGGCTCATAGTCGTGATATGGCAACGATTCAAAGCGGCGCCAGCGAGGTCAAGCAGGGGGCGGCCAACTCCCAGCTCGAGCTGCTCGAGCGCCTCGGCTACGTGGTCCGGGGCGTGCTCTACGCCGTCATGGGCTTTCTTGCGCTCCGCATAGCGCTCGCACAGACGGGTGGCAAGGCCACCGACCTCTCGGGAAGCCTCGTGTGGTTGATCGGCAACCCATTGGGAAAGCTCGTGCTGATCGTGGCCATCGTCGGCCTGGCGGCCTACTCTCTCTGGGGCTTCACCCGGGCGATCTACGATCCCCTGCACCGGGGCCGAGATCCCAAGGGCATAGCAGCCAGGATCGGGTTCGTCACAAGTGGCCTCTCCTATGCGGCGATCGCCTTCTTCGCTCTCCAGATCCTTGCCGGCGGAGGCGGTGCTACCGACGACGGCACCCAGAAAACGGTGAGCTCCCTCTTGACGAAACCCGCGGGCGGCCTGATCACTCTGTTGCTCGGCATCACCTCCATCGGGATCGGCATCGGGCAGTTCATCGAGGCCTACCGAGCCACGTTCAAGAACGACCTGAAGGCGGCGGAGATGAGCCAGTCCGAAAGGGGTATCGCGATCGGGCTCGGCCGTTTTGGGATGGCCGCTCGAGGCGTCACCTTCCTGGTGATCGGCTGGTTCCTCGTCCAGGCCGGTATCCATCACGACGCGGGCCAGGTCCAGGGCTTCGGAGGCGCGTTCCTCTTCCTCCTGAGCCAGCCTTACGGGCACTGGCTGCTGGGCATCATCGCCCTGGGATTCATAGCGCTCGGCCTTCATTCATTCGCCTGCGCGCGGTGGGTTCGGCTGCTCGGCAGCCCAGGTTGAGCCCCGGCGGGAGGACCCCCAGCACGCGCCCTGCGAGGAGCAGCTCCAAAGGGGCCACCAGCCTGCTGATCTTGAGCTCCAAGGCGGGGTCGATGACGCCCCAGATCGAGGCCAAGCTCCGCAGAGCGTTCGCCGGCAGCCTGATCGTCGAGTTCGACCCCAAGATGGACCTGGAGAAGCTGGTCTCCCCAACGGCCATGGTCATCGTGGCGGGCGGGGACGGCACGATCGGCTGGGTGGTCCGCAAGCTCGCCGACACGAACCACCCGCTGGGCATTCTCTCGATGGGCACCTTCAACAACTTCGCCAAGTCGCTGCGCCTGCCTACCAACGTCGACGCCGCCATCCGGGTGATCAAAGAAGGGCGGCCGAAGCCGATAACCCTCGGCCGTGTGAACAAGACGATCTTCCTGGAGGCTGCGGCCATCGGACTGTTCGGCGAGACTATCGCCGCGGGCGAATCCGCCAAGGACAAAGCCTTCGGAGCGTTCGCCGAGGATGTCAAGCACATCGCCGAAGCCAAGCCCTTCACATATGAGCTGGCAGGCGATATCAGGGGCAGCGGCAGCGCGATGTCTCTTGTCTTCACCAACACCACGTCGATCGGCTCCCAGATGCCGGTCAGCGACAAGACCCCGATCGAGCCGGACCTGGACCTCTCGGTGCATGCGGGCGAGACTCGCACGGACATCGTCAAGCGAGTGCTGGCCCGGGCTGTGCTCTCCAAGCACGGGGAGGGCGGCAAGGGCCAGGTGTTCAAGTTCCGCAAGCTCGAGGTGACTACAAAGCCGAAGGCGCGGATCTACGCGGACAACGCCTATGTCGGGCGCACCCCGGCAACCATCACCGCCGAGCTCAGCGCAGTCCAGGTGATCCTCCGCCGCTGAGCCGTTGACGGAGGCCCTGGGCAGGTGTCAGGGGCGCGCAGTTCAATAGGTGCAGTGGTCCCGCCACGGCACTAGGCTCGGCCGTGCATCGGTCCGATCGTTAGCTGCGGAGGAGCTGCACTTGCTGAAGAGAATCCCGATTGCCCTAGGCCTGTTGGTCGCCGTAATGCTGCCCGGTGCCACGAGCGCCACGGCCAGCTCCCCGGCCACCCATTTCGTAGCCCACCTGACGGGCGCGCAGGAGACCCCCCCGAACGGCGCCAAGGGGACCGGCACCCTCGACATCCGCCTCGTCTCCAACGGCACGAAGCTGCGCTTCAAGCTGACCTCGAACGGGGTCGCCCAGATCAGCCAGTCCCACATCCACATCGGCGCTAGGGGGACAGCTGGTCCCATCACCGTGTACTTCTTCGCGATCCCGCCGCCGCCCTGGAACAGCGTTACCGGTGACAACTTCGAAGTCGGTGGCGTTCGGACGGCGGCCGACGTTCACGGCAGCCATCCGGGGACGGTGCCCCCGGTTCCGTTCACATTCGCCGAGGTCGTAGCCGCCCTGCGCAGCGGCAACGCCTACGTGAACATCCACTCACCGACATTCCCTGCCGGTGAGATTCGGGGCCAGATCACGCCCGTGGGAGACCACGGGGAGGACTGACCTCGCGCTCGGGGGTCAGCGCCAGGCTTCGGCCGCCGGCGCTGACCCCACCCTCACCGTGGCAGGGGAATGACGCTCTTCTTTACCGTGTAGCCCTAACGTGACAAAACGCGGCTGGGCCCTCTTCGTGGCCGTGGGAGTGATCTGGGGCATCCCCTACCTGCTGATCAAGGTCGCCGTGGTCGGCGGCCTGACGCCGGCGACCCTGGTGCTGCTCCGGACCTCGATCGGGGCGCTCCTCCTGCTTCCGCTCGTAGCCTTCCGGGGCGACATCCGGCCCCTGTTTCCGCGCTGGAAGACGATCCTCGCGTACACGGCGGTCGAGGTCACCGTGCCCTGGTTCCTCCTGGCCGACGCCGAGCAGCACATCTCCAGTTCGCTGACCGGCCTGCTGATCGCCGCGGTCCCGCTGATCGGTGCGGTGCTGGCGCTGCTTCCGGGCGGCGAGGCGCGGCCCGACGCCCGCCGCGTCGGCGGCCTGGTCGTCGGCTTTATCGGGGTTGCGGTGCTGCTCGGCCTCGATGTATCGACTCGTGACCTCGGCGCCGCCGGAGAACTTGGCTTGGTCACGGTCTGCTATGCGATCGGGCCGATGATCGTCGCCCGCCGCCTCTCGGATGTGCCCGCCTCAGGCGTTGTGGCGGCGTCCCTGGTTGTGACCGCGTTGGTCTACGCCCCGGTGGGACTGGCGCAGATGCCGCACAGCCTCCCGTCGGCGCGCGTACTCGGCGCCGTGGTGATCCTCGCGGCCGTATGCACCTCGCTGGCCTTCCTGCTGTTCTTCGCACTGATCGCGGAGGTGGGCGCGGTGCGCGCCCAGGTCATCACGTACATCAACCCGGCCGTGGCGCTGGCGCTCGGCGTCGCCCTCCTCGGCGAGCCGTTCACGGTGGGCAAGGCGGTCGGCTTCGCCCTGATCCTGGTGGGCTTGTTCCTGGCGACCAGGCGGCGGCCGGTCGCCGCGAGAGCCCTCGCCCAAAGTCGCGACGCTCCCAGTTCCGACGCCGCCGCGTCGTAGAGGCGACCTGGCCGTCACTTCGTCCTCGCTATCGAGGCGTTTCTTCACAGGCCCGCTCCCCGTTCTTCTGGGCCTCGCCGTGAGATGGATCCTGTGGGTCTGGGCAGAATCCTCCTCATCGAGGACGACTCGGTCATCGCCGAGATGTACCGGCTGAAGCTCGAGTCTCAGGGTTGGGAGTTGGAGGTCGCCTGGGACGGCGAGAGCGGGCTCCGGTCGGCCCTGAAAAGCCGTCCGGCGCTGGTCCTGCTCGACATCATGCTGCCCGGGCTGAACGGGATCGAGGTGCTGCGTGGCCTGCGCGCAGCCGGTTCGACCCGCGACGTCCCGGTCCTGATCGTCTCCAACTCGGCGGGGGGCGGCCGCGGGGTACGGGAGGCGCGCGCGCTGGGTATCGCGGGCTGGCTGATCAAGGCCAGGATCACGCCCGCCGGCCTGGCCGCCAGAGTCGCCCGGATCCTGCCACCGAGCAACTCCTAGACTGCCCATCGGGGAGATCGAGCCGCCGCCATCGGCGCCCCATTTCCTGGTCCACAACGAAGGTGACCACGTAGGCGTGGCCGTCCGCGACGTGCGGCCGGGGAGCGCGGTGGTCGTGCACATGGACAGCGACCGGGAGCTCCGGCTGGAAGTGCTGGAGGAGGTCCCGCTGGGCCATAAGGTGGCCCTGCGCGATCTGGCCCTGGGCGAGGACGTCGTCGAGTACGGGGTGCGCGTCGCCGTCACGCGGCAGGCGATCGGTCAAGGCCGGCTGGTTCACGTCCACAACGTTCGGAGCGCCAGATGGCAGCAGAGCGCCTGACCGGCTTCCGCCGGCCCGACGGACGGTTCGGGATCCGCAACCTGGTCGCCATCATCCCGGTGGACGACCTCTCGAACGCGGTCTGCGAAAACGTGGCCAAGGTGGTGCCCGGCACGGTCGCGCTGTCGCACCACTACGGCCGGCTGCAGTACGGCGCCGACCTCGAGCTGACATTTCGGACGCTGATCGGGAACGGCGGCAACCCCAACGTCGCCGCCGCCGTCGTGGTCGGCATCGAGCCCAACTGGACGGATCGCATCGTGCAGGGCATCGCCGGGACCGGCAAGCCGGTCGCCGGGTTCTCGATCGAGCGCCACGGCGACCTGCAGACGCTGGCGGCGGCGGCCCGCGCGGCCCAGGGCTTCCTGCAGGACGCCTCCGAGCTGACGCGCGAGCCGGTGGCCCGCCGCGACCTCCTGTTGAGCATCAAGTGCGGCGAATCCGACACGACTACCGGGCTCGGCTCCTGTCCGACCGTGGCCGAGGTGGTTGACCGCCAGGTGGGGGAGGGCGGGACGGTGATCTTCGGCGAGACCACGGAGCTGACGGGCGGCGAGGACCTGATCGCGAGCCGCTGCGCGGACGAGGCGGTTCGCGCCCCCTTCCAGGCCTTCTACGACGGCTACATCCGCGAGATCGAGTCCAGCAACGCCAACCTGCTGGGTTCCCAGCCGACCCAGGGCAACATCCGCGGCGGCCTTTCCACGATCGAGGAGAAGGCGCTCGGCAACATCGCCAAGACGGGGACCACGCCGGTGGTGGATGCCCTGGAACCCGGAGTCGCGCCCACCCGGCCCGGGCTCAACTTCATGGACTCCTCGTCGGCGGCGGCCGAGTACATCACGCTGATGGGCGCCGCCGGGGCGGTTGTGCACCTCTTTCCGACCGGGCAGGGCAACATCATCGGCAACCCGATCGTGCCGGTGATCAAGGTCACGGCGAACCCGCTCACAGCCCGCACCATGTCTGAGCACATCGACCTCGACGTCTCGGGCCTGCTCTGGCGGGAGTACAACCTGCGGGAAGCCGGGGAGCGGCTGCTGGAGGTCATGGACCGGACCATCAATGGCCGCTTGACCTGCGCCGAGGCGCTCGGCCACCGAGAGTTCGTGCTGACAAAGCTCTACCGCTCGGCTTAGCTAATTTCCTCCCCCCGCAAGCGGAGGGAGGGGTCCCGCCGGCCCTAGCTAAATTTCCTCCCCCCGCTCGCGGGGGGAGGTTGGTGGGGGGCCTCAGGGGCTGCTGATGGTTTCAACGACCCCCCTTCCTGACTTCCCCCCGCAAGCGGAGGGAGGGGTCCTGCTGCCATTAGAGCGTCCGGCCGGTCGCTTCCTCCAGCTCGGCGACCAGCCCGTCGGGCAGCTCGATGCCCGCCGCCCGCCTCTGCTCGGCCTCCTTCCGCCGGCGGTCGCCGGGCAGGCGGACCTGGACGGCGGGGTCGAGCGGCTCGACGGCCCGGATCTGATCGGCGAGGGCTGCCATGCGCTCCGCGAAGCCCCCTCCGAAAGCCTCCGGGTCCAGGACGATGAAGCAGTGGCCGACATCGCTCTCCCGGTCCGAAGCGGCGATCGTGCCCCCCACGGCGGGCCCGACCGCGGAGCCGGCCAGCACCCCGCTCAGGGCTTCCACGACCAGGGCCAGCGCGAAACCCTTGGCGCCGCCCAGCGGGACCATCGTGCCCGCCAGCGCGGCTGTCGCGTCGGTGGTGTCGCGGCCCGCGGCGTCCAGGCCCCAGCCCTTGGGAATGGCTTGGCCGGCCCGGGCGGCCTTCATCAGGCGCCCGCGTGCCACCTGGCTGGTCGCCATGTCCACCACCACCGGCGCGTCGAGCGTCGGGAAGGCGGCCGCCAGCGGGTTGGTGCCCAGGAAAGCCGTCCGGCCGCCCGGCGGCGCCATCGCGGGCGGCGTGTTGCCGAGCGCGAGCGCGATCAGGCCCTCGCTGGCCGCCAGGTTGACGTAGAAGCCGACCGCGCCCAGGTGGTTGCTGCGCTGGACCGCGCACACCCCGACCCCGGTGGCCCGCGCCATCGTCATGGCGAGCTCCAACGCCTTGACCCCCACCACCGGCCCCAGGCCGTTGCCGCCGTCCAGCACCGCCGCGGCCGGGCGCTCGCTCAGGACCCGCATCTGGGGTCGGGAATTGATCAGGCCCGCCTTGAGCCGCCCCAGCAGGAACGGCAGCCGGATCGCGCCGTGCCCGGACTGGCCCTCCAGCTCGGCCTGGACCAGGCTGAGGGCGACCGTGGCCGCATCCTGCTCGGGCACGTCCAGGTCGCCCAGCGCGGCCGCGATGAACAGGTGCAGGCGGCCCGGGGCGACGACCACCGACCGAGTCTATAGTCGGCTCAGGATGAGCGACATCCGGGTGGACCGCGAAGGCCCAGTCACCGTCGTGACCATCGACCGGCCCGAGCGGCGCAACGCCGTGGACGCCGTGGCGGCCGCCGCCCTACTGGCGGCTTTCACCGCCTTCGACGACGACCCGCAGGCGCGGGTGGGGATTCTCACAGGCGCCGGCGGCGCATTCTGCGCGGGCGCCGACCTGAAGGCATTGGCGGCCGGCGACCAACGCCCGTTCGCGGAGGAGGGGCCGGGCCCCATGGGTCCCACGCGGCTGCGCCTCTCCAAGCCGGTCATCGCTGCCATCGAGGGCCCCTGCGTGGCGGGCGGCCTGGAGCTGGCGACCTGGTGCGACCTGAGGGTGGCCGCCCGGGACGCCGTGCTGGGCGTCTTCAACCGCCGCTTCGGCGTGCCGCTGGTGGATCTCGGGACGGTGCGGCTGCCCCGGCTGATCGGCCAGGGCCGAGCCCTCGACCTGATCCTGACCGGCAGGCCGGTGGGCGCCGAGGAAGCCCACGCCATGGGGCTGGTGGACAGGCTCGTGGAGCCCGGCCAGGCGCTCGCCGCCGCTCTGGAGCTGGCCCGTCAGGTCGCCGGCTTTCCGCAGGCGGCGATGCGCAATGACCGCCTGTCGGTCCTGGAGCAGTGGGGGCTGGACGAGGCGGCGGCCGGCCGCAACGAGGCCCGGCACGGCCTGGATACGGTCGCCTCGGGCGAGTCCGCCGAGGGCGCCAGCCGTTTCGCGTCCGGCCAGGGCCGCCACGGGGAGCGGGGCTGATGGGTGAAACTGCGAACATAGGCGCGTGCCCGCGCTGATCGACCTGGCGGCCGCAGCGGCCCTGGTGCCCGACGGGGCGTCGGTGGGCATCGGCCGGCCGGCGGCGCTGGGCCTGATCCACGAGCTGATCCGCCAGGGCCGGCGCGACCTGCACCTGGTGGCGTCGCCGACCGGCATGCTCGGCATGGAGCTCCTGGTCGCAGCCGGCTGCGCCTCCGTGGTGGAGTCCTCGGGCGTGGACCTGGGCGAGTGGGGCCAGGCGCCGGCTTTCGCGGACGCTGTCGAGAGCGGTCGCCTCAGGGTCCGCGACTGGACCTGTCCGGCGATGCTGATGGCCCTCCAGGCCGGCGCCAGCGGCGTCTCCTTCACGCCGGTCCCTGGCCTGATCGGGAGCGATCTGATGCGCGTGCGCGAGGACTTCCGGGAGGTGGACGACCCCTTCCAGGCGGGCCGCCGGGTGGCCCTGGTCCCGGCCCTACGTCCCGACTTCGCCCTGGTGCACGCCGGCCGCGCCGACCCCGAGGGCAATGCGGTCATCAGCACCCTCTACGACGACCGGCTGCTGATCCAGGCGTCACGCACGGTGATCATGTCGGTGGAGCACGTCGAGGCCGGCGCCACCGACCGTCTCGGCCCCAACGAGCAGCTGGTGCCGGCCGCCTACCTGGCCGCGCTGACGCTGGCGCCGGCCCTGGACGAAGAGGCCGAGACAGCGGCCTACCGGGAGGAGCGGGCCCGCGCGCTTCAGCGCTGACGAGCTGATGGCCGCCGTGATCGCGCGCGGGGTGCGGGACGGCGAGGCGGTGGGGATCGGGGTCAACTCCCCCGTCCCGACGGCCGGCGTGCTGCTGGCCAGGCGCCTGCACGCGCCCAATCTCCGCCTGCGCAGCCCCGGCCTCGGCGGCGCCGTGGCCTTCATCGGCAGCAAGGAGTTCTTCGACTTCGCTCAGCGCGGCCAGCTCGACCTTTTCTTCCTGTCCGGCATCCAGATCGACGCCCAGGCCCGGATCAACCTGCACGTCCTGGGTGACTACGCGCACCCCGAGCGCCGCTTCGCGGGCGCCTTCGGCTCCGCGGTCCTCTACCCGGTCGTGGGGCGGGTGATCCTCTTCCGGCTGGAGCACTCGCCGCGCGTCTTCGTGGAGGAGGTCGACTTCGTGACCGCCGCCGGTCGGCCCGACTTCGTGGTCACGCCGAAGGCCGTGCTCAAGCCGCACCCCGAGACGGGCCGCCTCGAGCTCGCGTCGTACCACCCGGGCGAGTCGGTCGAGTCGGTGCGGGCCGCCACCGGCTTCGAGCTGGCGGCGCGGGCTGACGCGCACGAGACGTCCCCTCCCAGCGAGGCCGAGCTGGAGCTGCTGCGGGGCCCGATCCTGGAGGAGATGGCCGGCGCCTACCCGAGCTACGTGGCGGCGCATCCCTGATGGACATCGGCGCCCTGCTCTCGCCGCGCTCCATCGCGCTGGTCGGCGCCACAGAGACCTCGTCCTGGTCCCAGGCGCTAGTCGCCAACTTCGCGAACCTCGGCTTCCAGGGCCGCCTCCACCTGGTCCACCCGACCCGGGCGGAGCAGTTCGGGATGCCCTGTCACCTCTCGCTGGCGGCCGTCCCCGATGACGTGGACTGCGCCTGGGTCATGACCGGTACGGGCGCCGCGGATGCCGTGATCGAGGACTGCGGCCGCAAAGGCGTCCCGAGCGTCGTGATGCTGACCGCCGGGTTCAAGGAGGTGGGCCCCGAGGGGGCGCAGCGCGAGCAGCACCTGGTGGAGCGCTGCCGCCAGCTGGGGATCACCCTGCTTGGTCCCAACTGCCTGGGCTTCGTCAACTATCACGACCGCGTGCCGGCCTACGGCCTTCAGCTGGCGCCGCCGCTCCTGGCGGGCGGGGTCGGGCTGATCAGCCAGAGCGGGGCGATGCTGCTGCATTTCCACCGGCTGGCCCAGCAGCGGGGGATCGGGCTCGCCCACGCGGTCTCCATCGGCAACGAGGCCATGGTCACCGGGAGCGACTTCCTGGCCGAGTTCGTGCGCCGCCCCGAGGTCCACGTGATGGGCGCGCTGCTCGAGGGCATCCGCGACCCCACCGGCTTCTTGGCGGCCGCCGACGCGGCGCTCCAGGCGGGCAAGCCGATCGTGATCCTGAAGGTCGGACGGTCCGAGGTGGCGGCCCGCTCGGTCATCGCCCACACGGGCTCCCTGGCCGGGGCTGACGCGGTCGCGGAGGCGGTCTTCCGGCAGAAGGGCGTGACCAGGGTCGACAGCCTGGAGGAGCTCGTGGAGACCTGCGCCATGCTCGATGCGGCCGGCTGGCCCACCGGCGGCCGCACGGCGGTGGTGACCACCTCGGGCGGAGCCTGCGGCCTGGTGTCGGACCTGGCCCACGGGACGCGCGTCGAGATGCCGGACTTCTCGCCGGCGACCAAGGCCCGGCTGGCCGAGCTGCTGCCCGTTTTCGGCACGCCCCAGAACCCCTTAGACACGACGGGCGTGATCGTGAACGAGCCCGGCCTGCTCGCCGCCTGCGTGGACGCTGTGATCGCGGAGGGCAACTACGACGCTGTCCTGATCAACACCGACCCGCCCCGCGACCCGGGCGCCAACCCGGGGGCGGCCGAGGAGCGGCTGGCGGCGCTGGCCCAGTCCGTGCGGCAGGCGCCGATCTTCACGGCGCTGGCGGCCACCGTGCCCGGCGACCTCACGCCGTTCGGCCGGGAGACGCTGGTCAAGCACGGCCTCCACTTCGCGAACGGCCTCGCCCAGGGCGTCAAGGCGCTCGACCATGCGGTCTTCTACGGGCAGGCGCTGAGCCGGCGGCCCCGGGAGCTGCCGAAGTCCGTGGCTCGCCATCCGCCGCCGCTGGCGGAGGGCTGGTCGGGCACCCTTTCCGAGGTGGCCAGCAAGCGGCTGCTGGAGGCCTACGGGATCGGCATCCCGGCCGAGTGGCTGGCCCAGACCGCGGCCGAGGCCGCGGCGGCGGCCAGGGAGATCGGGTTCCCGGTCGTCGTCAAGGTGCAGTCGCTGGACATCCCACACAAGACAGAGGTCGGGGGCGTGAAGCTCGGCCTCAAGTCCGTGGCCGAGGTCGAGGAAGCCTTCGCGGAGGTGAGCCGCTGTGTGCCGGGGGCTCGGGTCGAGGGCGTCTTGGTCGCCCGCCAGGTGGCGCCGGTCGTCGAGCTGATCGCGGGCGTCAACCGGGACCCCCAATTCGGGCCGGTGGTGCTGGTCGGGCTCGGGGGGATATTCGCCGAGACGCTGGCGGACGTCAGCCTGCGCCTGCCGCCGCTGGACGCCCGCGGCGCGCTGGAGATGCTTGAGGAGCTGAAGGGAGCCCAACTCCTGAGAGGCGCCCGCGGTCGTCCCGAGGCCGACCGGGGCGCGCTGGCGGCGGTGCTCGTCCAGCTGGGCGAGCTCGCGCTCGACTTCGGCGACCGGCTGCTGGCCCTGGACATCAACCCTCTCTTCGCGCTCGCCGACGGCGCGCTGGCAGGCGATGCGCTGGTGGTCCTGCGGTGAGGTCGGCGATCGCCGGCGTCGCCGAGTCCGACCTGGGCGAGGTGCCCGACCAGACCGTCCTCCAGATGCAGGCCAGGGCGGCCGCCGCGGCCCTGGCCGAAGCCGGACTCTCCCTGCGCGACGTGGACGGCATGTTCACGACCGGGATCGAGGGCACGTACGCCTCCAGCATGCTGATGGCCGAGTACCTGGGGATCACGCCCCGGCACACCGACAGCACCAACATCGGGGGGGCCTCCTTCGTCGCCCACGCGGGCCACGCCGCGCAGGCCATCGCCAACGGCGACTGCAGCGTGGCGCTGATCACGTACGCCAGCCGCCAGCGCACGCAGGGCGGCCGGATCCTGGGGGCGAGCGGGCCGGTCGCCGGGCCCACCCAGTTCGAGCGGATCTGGGGCCTGCCCACGCCGGTCGGCGCCTACGCGCTGGCGGCGACCCGGCACATGCACGAGTACGGGACGACCGCCGAGCAGCTGGCCGAGGTGGCCGTCGCAACCCGCAAGTGGGCGGCGCTGAACCCGAGGGCGTTCATGCGCGAGCCCATCAGCATCGAGGACGTGCTCGCCTCGCGCTGGATCTCGGAGCCCCTCCACCTCCTGGACTGCTGCCTGGTGACCGACGGCGGCGGGGCGGTGGTGATCGTCTCCGAGGAACGCGCGCGCGACCTGGCCAAGCCGCCGGTCTGGATCCTCGGCCACGGCGAGGCCCACACCCACCACACCATCAGCTCCATGCCCGACCTCACCACCACGCCGGCCGAGCTGAGCGGCCGCATGGCCTTCGCGACCTCCGGCACGCGGCCCGAGGACATGGACGTGGTCGAGATCTATGACTCCTTCACCATCACGGTGCTGCTGACGCTGGAGGCCCTGGGCTTCTGCGGCCGCGGCGAGAGCGGCGCGTTCGTCGCCGGCCAGCGGACCGCGCCCGGGGGCAACTTCCCGATGAACACCAACGGCGGCGGCCTCTCCTACTGCCACCCCGGCATGTACGGCATCTTCACGATCATCGAGGCCACCCGCCAGCTCCGCGGCGAGTCTGGGGAGCGCCAGGTGGACGACGCCCGGCTGGCGCTCGCAAACGGCACCGGCGGGGTGCTCAGCTCCGCCGCCACGCTCGTGCTGGGCCTGGACTGATCGATGGCGAAGCGTCCCTACCCGGTCCTCGACCCGGACACAGCTCCCTTCTGGAAGGCGGCGGCCGAGGGCCGGCTGGAGATCCAGCGCTGCCTGGACTGCGAGCGCTGGGTCTTCTACCCGCGCGTTATCTGCCCGTACTGCGGGGGATCCGCGCTGGAGTGGGCGGTCGCTTCGGGTCGCGCGACCGTGTATTCCTATACCGTCGTCCATCGCGCGCCGCCCGAGTTCCGGGACGAGGTCCCCTACGTGGTCGGCCTCGTGGACCTCGAGGAGGGCGCCCGGCTGATGACGCGCCTGGTCGACGTGGAGCCGGCCGGCGTCCAGGTCGGCATGCCGGTCGAGGTCGACTTCCGCGGCGAGCCACCGCTTCCGTATTTCAAGAGGAGATCGTGAATGGGACGCTTTGAAGGCCGGGTCGCCCTTATCACGGGGGGCGGCCGCGGGATCGGTGCCGCGACCGTCGAGCTGTTCGCCCGGGAGGGCGCCTCGGTCGCCGTCTGTGACATGGACGAGGGCCCGGCCGCCGAGGTCGCCGGCCCGCTCGGCGAGCGCGCCCTGGCCATCGCCTGCGACGTCACCCGGCGAGACCAGGTCGAGGCCGCCGTCCAGAAGACTGTCGACCGCTTCGGAAAGCTGGACATCCTGGTGGCCTGCGCCGGCATCACCCGCGACAACCTGATCCACAAGATGACCGAAGACGACTGGGACGGCGTCATCGACACCCACCTCAAGGGGAGCTTTCTGGCCGCCCAGGCGGCCCAGAAGGCGATGGTGCCCAACCGTTACGGCAAGATCGTGTTCCTCTCCTCGACGTCCGCCCTGGGCAACCGCGGCCAGACCAACTACACGACAGCGAAGGCCGGCCTGCAGGGCATGGCCCGCACCCTGGCCATCGAGCTGGGGCCATTCGGCATCAACGTGAACGCGGTCGCCCCAGGGTTCGTGGAGACCAGGATGACCGAGGCCACCGCCAAGCGGATGGGCCTCGACTGGGAGGACTTCAAGAAGGCGGCCGCCGCCAACACGCCGGTGCGCCGGACCGGGCTGCCGATCGACATCGCCAACGCGATCGCGTTCTTCTGCTCTGACGAGTCGAGCTTTGTGAGCGGCCAGACCCTGTACGTTCGCGGAGGACCCTAGATCTTGGCTCGCACCGGGAAGGGAATGATCGTCTGCCCCCAGCCCCAGGCCGCCGAGGCCGGCCTCGAGGTGCTGAGGGCCGGCGGCAACGCTGTCGACGCCGCGGTCGTGACGGCCTTCGTCCAGGCCGTAATCGACCCCCAGATGTGCGGCATCGGCGGCTCCGGCGTGATGCTGGTCCACTCTGCGAAGGACCGGACCGACACCGTCATCGACTTCTACGCCCGTGCCGGCCGCCAGGTCAGCCCCCACCAGTGGGAGGCCATCTTCATCCGGGAGGCGGCCGACCGGTACGGCTACGTGCTTGAAGGCTGGGTGAACGACGCCGGCTACCAGAGCGTGGGCGTGCCGGGAACGGTGGCGGGCCTGGCGGAGGCCCTCGGGCGCTTCGGCAGCCTGCCGTGGCGAGAGGCGCTACGGCCCGCGATCAAGGTCGCCCGTGTCGGCTGCCCGGTGACGGGGAACGTGGCCGGCAACTGGCTCGTCGACCACGGCCCGGACGTCGTGCCCTATGACCGCCGGCTGCAGTGGACCGCGGAGTCGAAGCGGATCTACACCAAGGCCGGCCTCATGTACGCGGTCGGGGAGTTGATCGAGAACCCCGACTACGCCCAGACCCTGGAGCGGCTGGCGGAGTTCGGGGCGGAGGACTTCTACAGGGGCGACATCGCGGCCCAGATCGCGGCCGACTTCCAGGCCAACGGCGGCTTCATCACCACGGACGACCTGGCGGAATACACGCCGTACGTGTCGAAGCCGGTCAGGGGCTCGTACCGAGGTCGGACGGTGGTGGCGGCCGGGCCGCCGGCCGGGGGCCTGACCCTGCTCCAGATGCTCAACTACCTGGAGGCGTTCGACCTCGGCGCGGCCGGCTGGCCGTCGCTCGAGGCGGCTCGGCGCCGGGTCGAGGCGATGGGCTGGGCGGTCGCCGAGCGGGAGGCCCACCTGGCCGACCCCCGCTTCGCCGACGTGCCAGTCGAACAGCTCGCCGCCAAGGAGTACGCGGCCGCGGCTCGCGCCGCCCACGACAGCCCCAACACCACCCACGTCTGCGTCGTGGACGGCGAGGGCAACGCGGTCTCGTTGACGCACACCCTGGGCTCCTCCAGCGGGGTGGTGACGCCCGGCCTGGGCTTCACCTACAACAACTACCTGAACTGCTTCGACCCCCGGCCCGACCGCGTCAACTCGCTGGCGGCTGGCAAGACCCGGGTGACGATGATGGTGCCGACGATGGCGTTCGCCGGCGACCGCCTGGAGATCGTGCTGGGCGCCCCGGGCGGGACCAAGATCGTGACCGGGGTTCTGCAGTCCCTGCTGAACATGGTCGACCACGGCATGGATCCGGTGAATGCGGTCAGCTCGCCCCGGATCGACTTTCAGGGCGACGTGGTGCAGGCCGAGCAGAGGGTCCCGGGCGACGTGCTCGAGGGCCTGGGCAGGCTCGGCTATCGCGTCAACCGGAGGCCGTTCAGCTACGACTCCTACTTCGCCAGGGCGCAGGCCATCCGGGTCCACGAGGACGGCCGGCTGGAGGGCGCCAGCGACCCCCGAAAAGACGGCGGCATCGCCCTTTCGACCTAGAACTCCCTCCCCCCTGTCCTGTCCCGA
>DHIW01000023.1 GCA_002404015.1 Chloroflexi bacterium UBA4736 | reverse complement strand
CTATTTATGGGACGCAGCACTAGCTGCAGAGCGATGAACGCGACCTGAGCGCTCTCCTCGACCGCCATGGCTGCTCCAAAGCATTTCTTGAGGCTCTCGCCGACGGCGAAGACACCATGATTGGGAAGCAGCACCGCTCGATCTCCGCCCAGGCCCGCGGCGACCTGGTCACCGGTGTCGGCGGTCGCCGGCGGCACGTAGTCCAGAACGCGGACCGCCCCTCCGAGGTACCCCGCCGACTCGGTGAGCAGGGCTGGGATGGGTTTGCCGAGAGTGGAGAAGGCAGCAGCATAGGGTGAGTGAGTGTGGATGCAGGCGACCACGTCGGGCCGGGCACGGTAGATCGCCACATGAATCGGCGTGTCGACTGAAGGCTTCAGACCACTTGCCCCGGGTCTGCCGGCCAGGTCGACAAGCACCAGGTCTTCCGCTTCCATGGTCTCGTAATCGACGCCAGAAGGCGTGACCAGGCACTGGTCGGCGCCCGCCTCTCGGGCACTCACATTTCCCGACGTCCCGCGCACCAGGCCGTTACTGACCATCTGCCGGGCGATGCGGACCAACTCGTCTCGAAGTCTGGCTTCCGACCCTGTCATGCGCCTCTCCTCTCCGAGGTGGACCTGCGGAACCGTTCCCAAGCCGGTCCTAACTTCGTAACGTCCCTTACGTGCGTGAGCCGTCGGGCAAATCGACTGGTCCCTCCGACTCCGCAATCTTGCCCAGCTCCTCGTCGCTGAGGGCTCCCGGCACCGGTGCCGGCCGATCCTTGCTCGGACCTTTGCCGGCCATGCCGCGGACAAGCACGTATAGCAGGAGGCCGACGACCACGCCGACCGTGATCAGGCCTCCCAGGCCCGAACCTGCCGGCACCATGAAGCCGAGGGTCACAGCGCTCGCCAATCTAGCTGGCTACGGCCGTCTGCGCCAGAGCGTCGGCAAAATGGGTCGGTGAGCCGGCGCACCCAGGTTGGCATCCTTGGAGCGGGCCCGGCCGGGCTCATGCTCTCCCACCTGCTTCAACGCGAGGGCATCGACTCTGTCGTCCTCGAGCAGCGCAGCCGCGAGTACGTCGAGGGTCGCGTCCGCGCTGGCGTCCTGGAGCATGGCGCCGTCCAGCTGCTGCGCGAGAGCGGTGTGGGGGAGAGGATGGACCGTGAGGGACTCGCCCACCGTGGCATCTACCTGCAGTTTCAAGGTGGCCGGCACCACATCGACTTCGTCGCCCTCACCGGTCGCCAGATCATGGTCTATGGGCAGCAGGAGCTCGTCAAAGACCTGATCGCCGCCCGCCTCGCTGCTGGCGGCGAGATCCACTTCGAGGCTGAGGCGCTCCGGCTCGTTGGAATCGAGAGCGAGCGGCCGGCCATCATCTACCGGCAAGACGAGGGCGAGGAGGAGTTGACTTGCGACTTCGCGGCAGGCTGTGACGGCTCCCACGGGATCGGGCGAGCGGCCCTTCCAAACGGTTCCTTCAGCCTTTACGAGCGGGACTATCCGCACGCCTGGCTGGGAATCCTGGCTCGCACACCTCCGGCGGCCGAGGAGCTGATCTACGCCTATCACGAACGTGGATTCGCGCTGCACAGCATGCGGTCGCCCGAGGTGAGCCGCCTCTACCTCCAGGTTGCCGCCGACGCGGACCTGGCCGACTGGCCGGAGGAGCGGATCTGGGAAGAGCTGCGGTTGCGTCTGGGTGAGCCTTCGCTGCAAGCCGGTGAGATCCTGGAGAGCGGCATCACGCCACTCCGCGGCCTCGTGATCGAGCCGATGCAGCACGGCCACCTGTTCCTGGCCGGCGACGCCGCCCACATCGTGCCGCCGACCGGTGCCAAGGGCATGAACCTCGCGCTCGCCGACGTGCGCACGCTGGCCGGGGCTCTGGTCGCCTGGTATCGCTCGGGCGACCGGGCCGGGCTGGACGGGTACACCGAGGCCTGCCTGCCCCGTGTCTGGCGAGCCCAGCACTTCTCCGCGTTCATGACCGGCTTACTGCACCGCGATGCTGCGGGAGATCCCTTCGAACACAAACTGCGCCTTGCCAACCTCTCCTACATCACAAGATCGAGGGCAGCCGCAACCTCCTTGGCTGAGAACTACACAAGCGCCGCGACCGGCCTCGAAGAGACCCAGTGACAATGTGGATCCGGCAGGGGCACGCCTTCCAGGCGTCGGCTACCGCGCGCGGCCATGTTCGGCAAAACGGCCGGCTGTCTCCTCGATCGCGCTGGGCACGTCGTCGGGACCACGAACGAAACGCCGAAGGTGGATGCGGACGATGGTGACGCCGGCGCCCGCCAGGGCCGGCACCTGGTCAATGGTCCGGGCGATCGAGCCCTCAACCGGGACCAGCGTGTCAGCCACCTCAAGTGTGTCGGGTTCCCGACCCGCCTCCACGTAACGCTCGCGTAGCTCGCCGATGGCAGCGGCCTTCTCGGCCAAGGTCATCTCATACGCGTTGTACGGCATCCAGCCGTCGCCAAGGCTGACGATGCGGCGGACCAGCCGGGGGGTGAACTTGCCCGTGAACCAGACTGGAATCCGCTCGCCGGGCGCAGGGCGCGGTTGGCAGTGCATGTCGCTGAAATTCACGGTTGCGGATTGGAAGCTCGCCGGCGCCCCTGCCCAGAGCGCGCGGCAGGCGCCGATCGCGTCCTCCATCACCTGGCCGCGGTTCGCGAACGAGACGCCCAGGGCCTCGTACTCGTCCCGATGCCAGCTCGCTGAGACACCCATTACGAATCGCCCCTGCGACAGCGCGTGCAGGGTGGCAGCCATTTTCGCCAGCAGGCCGGCTGGTCGCAGCGGAGCGATCACCACCGCCGAGACCAGCCCGATCTGGCTGGTCGCACCGGCGATCGCGGCTAGCGTGACCAGCGGTTCCGGCCACGGCATGTCCAGGTGATGCGGCTCCCAGGTGCCCCAGGGATCCTGCTCGCTGGCGTGCGGCCCCATCAGCACGTGCTCGGCAACGGTCACGTAATCGATGCCCGCGTCCTCGGCCAGGCGGGCGGCCTCGACCAGGCGATGCTGCTCGCCGGGCGGGAAAATGCTGCCATCCAGGGCCAGCGCGAGACGCAGCCGGGCCCGCGGCCGTCGCTCCATCGCGGCAGGCTAGCACTGTCCCAGCAACATCCCAGGAGTCTCCTAGCCGGGGCTCAAATCCAGTCGCGATCGTAGGTCGCATGCTCGCGATCGGCCGCTCCGCCGCCAGGCTGGACCCCTTCCGATTGATCGGCGCCGCCGGCGTGGTGACCCTGCTTCTCGCCGCCACCATCCGGCTGCAGCGGCATCCTGGAACGGTCTCGGAGCCGGATCGCCTCCCAGGAGACGCAACGAAGCTGCCCAGCGTCCTCTAAGGTTCGGCGGCGATCATCGAATTGTGAGGAAACCTCTCCTGATCGCCGGCGGCGCCGCCCTCCTTCTTCTCATCGTCGGTGGGGCGGGGGCCTACCTCTACTTCTTCTCCAACCTTCGAAGTGCACCTGCCGCCCTGACGCTTCCGACCGCGAGCCCGGCGTCGAGTCCCATGACGGCGACCACCGCCTCGACTCTCGCCGGCAACTGGACCGTGTCGCAGGGCTCCCAGGCCGGCTACAGGGTCACCGAGCAGTTCGCCGGACAGGCTTCGCCGCACCAGGCGGTCGCCCGGACCACTGCCGTGACGGGTTCGGTCACCGCCCAGCAAGGGTCAAGCGCGATGCAGCTGACAGCTCTGACATTCACGGCCCAGCTGGCCAGCCTCACGAGCCAGGACACCGTCGCCGGCTACAGCGTCACCAACCGGGACCGGATCGTCAGCCAGGCTCTCAGCGTCTCGCACTATCCGACCGCGACCTTTGTCGGCCAGGCGGTCGATCTACCGGCGGGCCTCGAGAGCGGCCAGACGGTGAGCGTGAACATCCCGGGTCAGCTGACCATCCACGGCACCACTCAGACGGTTCAGATGGTGGTGCAGGTGAAGCTCAATGGCAGCCAGGTCGAGGCGGTCGGGTCGACCACGTTTGACATGACCCAGTTCGGAATCACGAAGCCGACTCAACCATTTGTGACCCCCCAGTCGACAGTCACTCTCGAATTCCAGCTTGTGATGGTCAAGTCGTAGATCACCAGCCCGGACGCCGGAGGCGTGCGCTCCAATGAAGAGACTCCAGCCTGCTCGAGCTCCTCGACTTCGTTCTAGCCCGCGAGGCCTCCTCGTGCCCAGCCAGGGCGGACCTGCCCGCGGCGGAGATCCAATTGAGAGCCGAGCGCTACTCTCCAGGCCCGGGCTGGCCGGCCGCCAGCCGGCGCTCGATCGACACCGAGTAGGCCGGCCGGCGGGCTGCCAGCACCCGGTCGCCTGAGCACTCGACGCCGTCGATCACTCGGGTCGGATCGAAGACGCGGCGCTCGCAGCCCTCGCCCTGGTCCGCGGCGACCCGGTGGATCTGGAGCCGGCCCGCCTCCACGCGCTGCCGCGACTCCGGCCACGCCCTGGTCGGATCGTCGACGTGGTCGCCTGGCTCCGCCAGCTGTATGAGCAGCCGGAACTCGGCCGGGCCCTCCGCGAGCCTGCGGCTGAGCTCCTCCCCGAGGTAGTCGGGACCCAACCGCCGAGCCTCGGCCCGCGGGATCTCGCGCTCGCCGGCGGCCGGGTGCAGCTCATATCGCACGAACCGGGAGGCGCCGTCGGCATCCGTCCAGCGGAAGGAGTGGAGTGCGTTGTAGCGCGCCTGCATCCAGCTCGGCGTGACCTGGCCCAGGTGGCGGGCCGAGTGAACGATCCCGCGGAGGGCTTCGGGGTGCCTGAGCGCGAACAGGAGGATGCGGTAGGAAACCGGTTTACCTGTCTTGGGGTCGGGCCGTCGAGCCCTCGTCAGGGTGATGAAGTCCTCGGGGTCCCGTACGAAGAAGACGGGCAGGTTGATGGCGACGATATCGGTCTCGCGGGCGTCGGGAAGCAGGAACTTGATCGCCATCCCCGCCACGTCGGCGGCATAGTCCGGCAGGTCGGGGTTGGCCGGCGCGGTCGAGAAACGCACGACCACGGGAACCGCCGTCCCCTGCATATGCGGTGCCACGGTGAGCACGGCCGCCTCCCGGGTGGCGGTGAACGTGCCCTCGCAGCAGACGCCCTTGGCGTGCGCGGCGCGGACCTCGGGGCGAGTCGTGAAGGACTCGTCGATGGCGGCGATCAGCCGCTCACCGATGTCGTCTGCCATATTCGACACCGTACTACGGCCGAGCCGCTCGGTCTGGCCGTCGAGGCCGGAGCACGGATTAGAGGTGGATACGCAGAGGAAACCGCGGTTGCGAGGCTGGTCCCATGCCGCGGGAGCCATCCTGGCCGTCGCGGGCACGATCGTGCTCGTAAGCCTCACCGCGAGCCAGGCCGCCAAGGCGGCCACGATGGTGCTGTACGGCGCGAGTCTCGTCCTGCTGCTCGGGGTCAGCGCCGTCTACCACATCGGTTATTGGGAGACTCGCGTCCGCACGACCCTGCGGGCGCTCGACCACGCCGACATCTTCTTTTTCATCGCGGCCACCTACACCGCGATCGGGTTCAACGTCCTCACCGGCTACCTGCGAGTCGGAATCCTGGCGTCGGTCTGGATACTGGCCGCCGTCGGGATGGCGACCCTACTGCCCGGGTTCCGGTTGCCGCGCTGGGCGCTGGCCGGCGTGTACGTGGGCATGGGCTGGATCGGCGTCGTGGCCGCCCCCCAGATCGCGGCCAGGCTCGGCGTCGCCGCCCTCCTGTTCATTCTGCTCGGCGGTCTCCTGTACTCCATCGGAGCCCTGGCCTATGCGCTGCGGCGGCCGCGACTCTGGCCCAGGACGTTCGGGTACCACGAGGTCTTCCACCTGCTGGTGCTGGGCGCCAGCGCGAGCTTCTTCGTCGTGCTCGCCGTCTTCGTGGCACCAGCCCACAGAGCCTGAAGCCGTCCCAGCCCGCGGGATCAGGCCCCTGACGAGCGGGAACCTGCCGCCTCGCTGAGGACCCGACCCGCCCGCGTCGCGGCCAGCGCGAACGCGGCCAGGCAGCCGAGTGCGACCGCGGCGAGGATGGCGGGCACCCAGCCCACGCCCGAGCGAGCGACGACCAGGCTGATCCCACCGGGGACCAGCGCACCGCCCGCCATCGCGGCCGGGAACAGCCAGGACGTGGCGCGGGCGTCACCCGGGTTCAGCCTGGCCAGCCACACGACGGCGGTAGGCCAGATGGGCGCGACCCCCAGGCCGGTGACGATGTACGCGACCGGTGCGGCGGGACCATAGACTGCGGCCAGGAGCGCCCCCGCCGCGACCGCTGTGCCCGCCAGCACGATCGCGGGCTCGGGCACCGTCGGCGGCACCAGGGCCACCAGCAGGCGTCCCAGGGCCAGCGCCAGCCAGAAGCCGGACGTCAGGGTCGCGGCAGCGACGGAGCCGAAGCCGACCGATTCCAGGTGCGAGGCCATCCAGCCGCTCGTGCCGGTCTCGACCCCGACGTAGAGGACGAAGGCGACGACGAAGATGACGATCAGCCCACCCCGCCCTGTCGTCCTCTTGGCGACGTCGCCCGCGCTCGGAGCCGTGAGCCGCCCCGAGACCCTGGCGGCGGCTGGTATCAGGATGAAGGCGAGCGCCGCGCCGCCGGCGTAGAGCAGGGAGAGGCGCCGGCCGCCCGCCACCGAAACGAGGATGGGTCCGGCCACGGCGCCCACCGCGTAGGCGCCGCTGAGAGCATTGAGCAGGGCCGACCGCCGCTGCCCCTCGCTGTGCGCCACCAACTGGGTCAGGGCGATGTCCAGCGCCCCGAACCCAATCCCGACCATGAAAACCGCGACCAGAAAGGCCGGCCAGGACGGCGCCGCGGCGGCTCCGGCGCAGCCGAGGCCGGTCACGGCGAGGGCGGCCGCCACGGCGAGCCGCCCAGAAACCCGCTCCAGCATCCGCATCCACACGACCACGCCGGTCAGGGCCCCCGCAAAGTGGACGCTCAAGACCTCGCCGGCGACTGGCAGTCCGATGCCGAACCGCCGAGTCAGGAGCTCGAGCATGGGTCCATAGGCGGACGCCAGCGTGCCCATGAGCAGAAACGTGACGGCAATGGCACCCAGCGCAGCCCTGGACAGGACGATGCGTTGGCCGGCGGGGGTCGTCGGCACGTCAGCCACCACATCATGGTCCGACACCGGGGTTGCAAAGAACTCCCTCCCCCTGCGCGGCGGACGGATGCGACCTGCGGGGAGTTGGGGCTGGGGGTTGACTACTCCGGGGTGACGTAGGCGGCGGTCAGGCCTCCGTCCACCATGAACGTGGCGCCGTTCACGTAGCTGGCCTCGTCGCTGGCCAGGAACAGGGCCGCGTTGGCGATCTCGCGAGCCTTCGCCAGACGGCCCATCGGCAGGTGGACGCGCCGCCGCTCGTAGGCCCCCTTGTCCTCGCCGAAAAGGCGCATCAGGAGCGGTGTCTCCACGGGCCCCGGGCAGAGCGCGTTGACGCGGACGCCCTGGCGTGCGAACTGGACAGCCAGCTCCCTGCTCATCGAGAGCACGGCTCCCTTCGAAGCCGTGTACGCGATCTGCGAGGTGGCGGCCCCGACCAGGGCCACGAATGACGCCACGTTGATGACCGACCCGCCGCCCCGCTCCAAGAGGTGGGGGATGCCGAACTTGCAGCAGAGGAAGACGCCCTTGGCGTTGACGGCCTGGACGCGGTCCCAGGCGTCCGGCTCGGTGTCCAGGATCGAGTCGTCGTCAGGGGGCATGATGCCGGCGTTGTTGTAGAGGACGTCGACACCGCCGTAGCGCCTGGCGGTCTCGGCGTACATCTCCCTGACGCTGGCCGGGTCGCTCACGTCAGCGGGCCAGAAGAAGGCCTCCCGGCACTCGGCCGCGGTCTTCTCGCCCGCTTCGCGACCGACATCCGCGACGCATACGCGGGCCCCTTCCGACGAGAAAAGGAGCGCGGCCTCGCGGCCGATGCCGCCGGCCGCCCCCGTGATCACCGCCACCTTGCCGTCCAGCCTGCCCATCAGGATTCCGTGGAAACGAACACGTTCTTGACCTCCGAGTAACCCGTTTCGGCCGCGAGCTTGGGACGCACGGGTGCTGGCCGTGGCCCACGATGCGAAAGCCACAGGTCCGGTTGTCGTGGCCCCAGGCCAAGGTCGTGGGCGCCCAGGTCCCGGCGGCGCAGCGCTTGTAGGAGTTGACGTTGGGGGCCAGGAAGACCGCCAGCTCGGAGGCGCAAGCGATCTGCCCGGCGAGGTACTGCCGGAAGGTCTCCGACTCGCCGTCGAAGGCGTTGCTGCCGTCTCGCCACAGGCTCGAGTGGATGTGGCAGGAGCTGCCGATCCAGCTGTGGTCGGGCTTGGCCATGAAGGTCACGGAGCACCCGGCTCCGTTGGCCATCTCCTTGATGCCGTTCTTGTAGATCACGTGGTTGTCGGCCATGGTCACGGCGTCGGCGAACCGGAAGTTAATCTCCTGCTGGCCCGGCCAGGCCTCGCCCTTGGAGCTCTCCACCCTGATCCCGGCGCCCTTCATGCCGTTGCGAACCGAGCGGATGAACGCCTCGTCGTAGCTGGTCGCCAGGATGTGGTAGTCGAGGCTGTAGGGGACCGAGGGCGTGAGGTTCCGATAGAGCCGGGCGTGCGCCTCGGCATAGGTTTCCTTCAAGAGGTAGAACTCGAGCTCGGACCCGAACATGGGCGCGAAGCCGAGCTTCACAGCCCGCTCGACCTGGCCCTTCAGAACCTGGCGAGGCGATGGCCGGACGGGCGTTCCGTTGGACCAGGCCACGTCGCAGAGCACGAGGGCGGTCGCCTCCAGCCAGGGGATCCGGCGCAGCGTCGCGAAGTCGGGAACCATGTCGAAGTCGCCGTAGCCCCGCTCCCAGCTGGCCATCGCGTACCCCGGCACGGGCTCCATCTCCATGTCCACGGTCATGAGGTAGTTGCAGCCCTCGACCTTCTCCCCCTGCCCGGCAGACTCCATGAAGTACTCGGCCTCGATCCGCTTTCCCAGCAGGCCGCCCTGCATGTCCGTGAAAGCCGCGATCACGGTGTCGATCTCGCCGCCGGCGACGGCGGCCGCGAGCTCCGCGAGGCTGAGCACGCTCAGCGTGCCCGGCGCACCGACCCCTCGCGGGTGCGCGCCACGAAGCGTTCGAAGAGGGAGCTCGCCCAGGACAGCTGGCCGGTCAGCTCCTCGGGGTGGCATTGGATCGCCACGACCAGGCCGTCGTCCGACTCCAGCCCCTCGATCACCCCGTCCGGACCGCGCGCGGTGACGCGAAGGCCGGGCGCCAGGTCCTTCACCGACTGGTGATGGAGGCTGTTGACGTCCACGGTCGGGGCGCCCGCCGAACGGCCGAGCTCCGAGTCCTCCACAACCTCCACCGGGTGCGCCAGGTGGGCCCGTCCGTGCCGGCGCACCTCGTGCTCGTCGATGTGCTGATGCAGAGATCCGCCCAGGGCCACGTTGATGACCTGCTGGCCCCGGCAGATGCCGAGCACCGGCAGCCGCGCCTCCCTGGCCTCGGTGAACAGCCGGATCTCGGCGTCGTCCAGCTCCCTGTCCAGATCTCCCAGCTGGGGGTCGGGCTGCTCGCCGTACAGGGCCGGGTCGACGTCCCAGCCGCCCGGGAGCAGCAGGCCGTCGACGTCCCCCAGCGCGTTCGCCTGGGTGGAGAGAAGCACGGGCTCGCCGCCCGCGCTCTCGACAGCCCGCGCGTAGGCGTCGTAGTAATCGGCCGGCCGCTCCCGGCTGTAGGTGATGCCGATCCTCGGCCTGGGGGCGCCCGTCGTCAGGCGCGCGGCCCCATCGGCGGGGGTGTCCCGACGCTCTCGAGCTCGGCCTCGATCCGTGCCAGCTCCTCGGGCGTCCCCTGGACCTTCGGACCCTTGAACCACTTGCTTGCGGATGCTTGCCACCATACCCCGGTGCCGACAAGCACGACGCCGACAGCGACGATCGAGTAGTTGAACGACGAAAGGGTGATGGGCACCGTCGTGGGGAGCACGAAGAGGATCGCGATGATGCCGATCCAGATCACGGCGATCGTGCCCACCGGCCGGCTCCACCGGCCCAGGTGCCAGGGACCGCGCTGGAAGCTGTCCCCGGCGCGAAGCCGAAGCAGGATCGGAATGCCGTACGCGATGTAGAGGCCGATCACGGCGATCGAGGTCACCGCCGCGTAGGCGGTCGCGTTGAAGAGGTAGGACAGGCCGAGGAGGAAGGCGCCGACGGCGGCGAACCAGATGGAGTTGGTCGGGGTGCGGGTTCGCGCGTTGATCCGGTGCCAGAAGTTCGAACCCGGGATCGCCCCGTCGCGGGAGAAGGCCTAGATCATCCGCGAGTTGGCCGTGACCGACGACATGCCGTATCAGCAGCCAGAGTGGCTGTCAAAGGGCTGATGGCGACTCGCGGGGTATGGGGCATCGGTGATTCACTTGTCCCGATAGCCTTGGCCGCCTTCCACCGCGCGCACCAGCCCAAAGACCGAAGCCTCGAATGCGAGCTCAAGTTCCGCGTTCCCGGCCCAGACGACCACGAGCGGTTGGAGCAGGTGCTCCGGGAACTGGTCGCCGAGTTCGAGGGAACCTACGACGAGGAGAACCTTCGCTTCAACGGCCCCGGCAAGTCCACGCGCCAGACCAGCCTCCGCCTGAGGCTCCTGAACGGTGGCCCGACCGGCGTCCTGACCGCGAAGGGCCCGGCCACTTTCGTCCGTGGCATGAAGATCCGCGAGGAGACCGAGGTGGCGGTCGATGACGCCCACGCCATGCTCGACATGCTGGAAGCGCTGGGCTTCGCGGTAGCCTTCAGCTATAGAAAGCACCGTGCGACGTGGCTCCTGGACGGCGCGGCCGTCACCCTCGACACGCTGGACGCCGGCTGGTTCGTGGAGGTCGAGGGATCGAGCGAGACCATCGAGGACAGCGCGCGCAAGCTCGGCCTGGACCCCAAGGAAGCGGTCAAGGACAGCTACTCCGCGATCGCCAAACGGCACCTGGACGCCCTGAAGAAGAAGTCGCGCCGGCGCTAGAGGGGTCCGGTCGAACCCCTCAGAGCTCGGGCGGCGCCAGGTAGCGGGCCCGGCCCGGCTTGGACGCCAGCTCCAGCACCCAGGCTGAGCCCTTCGCAGCGCGGCCGGGCTCCGCGCCCTCGAAGCTGGCACCCTCGGAGTGGATCTCGTCGAGCACCGTCAGGACCACATCACCGTGCGAGCAGAGCACGACGTCCTCGGCCCGGACCCTGTGCACCAGCCCGATGACCTCATCCGCAGGCGTGCCCTCGGCGAGCTCCGGGACCTCTTCCACAGCGATCGCCAGGCGCTTGGCGAGCGGCTCCACGGTCTGGACGCAGCGGACATACGGACTGCTCAGGATCCGCTGGATACGCAGGCGAGCCAGGGTGCGCGCCATCAGGTCCGCCTGGCGACGGCCCTTGTCCGAGAGTGGGCGCTGCCCGTCGTCGCCCTCCCAGCGCTCGCGAGACCCGGCATGGGCGTGGCGGTAGAGGATGATCACGCCGCCTCCAGGGCCTCCAGGAGGGCCCGGTCGCGGTCGTAAGTCAGCAGCGGCAGCGCCTCGTCGAGGGTGAGCCAGCGCAGCTGGTCGACCTCGTAGTTGGGCCGGAAGTCCCCGCCCTGCCACCTCATGATCCAGTAGCACACCACCTTGTTCCGGCCCCGGCGATCGACGTAGGCCGTGCATCCGAGCGGGCGCTGCAGCCGGCACGCGTAGCCCGTCTCCTCCTCCACCTCGCGGAGAGCGGCCTCCTCCGGCGTCTCCCCGGCATCGATCTTGCCCTTGGGCAGCGACCAGTCGTCATAGGCCGGGCGGTGGATCAGCGCGATCTCGAGCAGCCCCGAAGGGCCAGGCCGGCAGAGGACACCGCCCGCCGCACGGATCCGCTTGACGGAGGTGTGCTCGACGATCCGTGGCGGACGCGTTCGAGGCTTCAGTCCATCCATCCTCGCATCTTGGGCGCGGACAGTCGCTTCCAGGGCTTCCGCCAGCCGTCCCGGGCGCTCTGGGCCCGACCCTCCTCCAGCTGGCAGAGACGGCCGGCGGCGAAGGCCCGCCGGGCGGCGGTCGCGTTGGCTCTCAGCCAGGCCTGGGCGACAGCGCTGTCCTGGAGCTCTCCTAGCACGGTCTGCAGCTGCGCCGCCGCCTTTGCGAATCGAGCGGCGTCCGAACCCAGCACCGGCGCTGAGGCCTCGGCCGCGTAGCGGGAACGCTTGGTCAGGATCCGGATCCGGTGCAGCGACTCGTCCTCGGGATGACGTCCCAGCCGACTGACCGCCTTGCGCAGCTTTGCCCACGGGTCCAGGGCCAGGCCCGGCAGGACGCCGGCGGCCGGCTGATCGGGATTGACCGCCAGCAGCGGCTCCCGCGCCGCCAGGATCAGCCGGTCCATGAGTTCCACGTAGCGCTCCGAGTCCATGGCCTGGAGCAGGTGGGCGCGCCCCGCGCCGATCGCGCTGGCCGCCCGGTCCACCAGGCCCATGCCGGCCGCGCGATCCACGATCGGCAGCAGGATCACCTCGTCCCGCAGCCGGTCGGCCAGCACCTCCGCGTCGCGCACCGTGCCCAGCTCGCCGGCGAGCCATTGGAGCTCTGTGTCCAGCTCGGAGGCCCACTCGGAATCAAGGAGCGGGCCGAAGAACCGCAGGTGGGAACGCAGCCGCCGCATGCCGACCCGGCCCTGGTGCACGTCCTCAGGATCCCCGCCGACCCGGATGCCCGGATCGTGTTGAAGCAGGGCCTCGACACAGGCGGCCACCGCCGCCCGGATCGCCTCGTCGATGGTGGCGTCCGGTCCGGGTGCTCGGACCCGCACCTCCGGCGGCTCCAGCGCCGCCGGGCCCAGTGCCCGCACGTGCTTGGGAGTGGGTTTGCCCGCGGTGGCTCCGGCCTCGGCCAGGCGCGCGAGCAGGGGTTCCAGAACGCGTTCACCGCCGTCGCGGAGCTCGACCTCCACCTCGCGGAAGCGGGCGGCGACCCGGCGCCCGTCGAGCACGGACACCTCGTCATCGACGACCTCGGCGAGCTCGGCCCCGCTCGCGTCGAGAAGGCGCAGCTTGCGCCGCCAGGTCGACAGCCGGGCGACCGGTACTGGGTCCGCACGCCGCAGGTATGCTCGAACCAGGGCGCGCGCCTCCGCCGGGACCTGGCGACGGCCGCCCGGAAAGGTGAGCTCTCGCCGCGAGAGCATGCGAGCGTCGGCGGAGTCGGGCAGCTTCAGCGTCCAGCCCTCTCCATGCCGGAAGCGCAGGCTGCAGCCCCAGCGGGCGAGGCGGAGGTCGGGCGTGTCGTGGTAGGTGGTCTCGATCCGGCCCTCCTGGACCGGAGTGACGGTGACGCCCTCCGCCACGCCATTCAGGTCCGGCAGATGAAACCCCGGCGCGGCCGAAAGCTTGACCTCTCGCTCGATGCTGTCAGCCACGCGCTCCCCGGGCTCCCGCCAAGGCGATCTCCATGAGCTGGTCCTGGGAGCTGGGGCCGGGTCCGCCTGGCGGCGGCCGCCAGCTCTCGTCCGGCTGCATCGTCCAGGCCAGCTGGTCGTCCGCGAGCTCGGCGTCGATGATCTCGTCCAGGCGCCGGCGGAGCTCCTCGTCGCGCACCGGGACGAGAGCCTCGACCCGGCGGTCCAGGTTGCGCTCCATCAGGTCGGCCGAGCCGATGTAGAAGGCGGTGCGCCGGTCGCTGCCGAAACGGAAGATCCGGGAGTGCTCGAGGAACCTTCCGACGATCGAGCGCACCCGGATCCGCTGGGTTGGACGAAGGCAACAGATGCTGCGCACGATCAAGTCGATCTCGGCCCCCGCGTCCGCGGCCTGGTAGAGCGCGTCGATGATCTCCGGGTCCACCAGGTTGTTGACCTTGAAGACGATGCGGCCGTGCTGTCGCGACCCCTCTTTGCGGATCAGCTTCACCAGGCTCCGACGGAGGTTCGTGGGAGCCACCATCAGGGAGCGGAACTTTCGCTGCCGGCTGTAGCCGGTCAGGAAGTTGAACAGGTCGCTGACATCGGCGCCCAGCTCCGGGTCCGAGGAGAGCAGGCCGACGTCCTCGTAGCTCTGCGCCGTGAGCGGGTTGTAGTTTCCCGTGGCCACGTGGACATACCGGCGGATGCCGCCCTCCTCCTGGCGCACCACCAGCGCGGTCTTGGCGTGCGTCTTGAGCCCGACCAGGCCATACACGACGTGCACACCTGACTTCTCGAGGAGCTGGGCCCAGTCGATGTTCGCCTGCTCGTCGCCTCGGGCTTTCAGCTCGACGAGCGCGACCACCTGCTTGCCCGCCTCGGCTGCCCCGGCGAGCGCCAGCGCGATCGGGCTGGCCGGGCCCGAGGTTCGGTACAGCGTCTGCTTGATGGCGAGGACGGCGGGGTCGCGGGCCGCCTCCTCGATGAACGCCTCGACCGAGGTCGCGAACGAGTCGTAGGGATGGTGCACCAGCACATCCCGCTCCCGCAGGACCGCGAAGATGTCGGCCCGCTTGGCACCCAGCAGTCGGAGCTCGGGAGGCGTCACGCCCGCCCAGGGCGCGGCCTTGAGCTCCGGCCGGTCGAGGTCGAGCAGTACCTCCAGGGCGCCGAGCTCGAGGGGCCCTTCAACGCGATAAACGTCCTGCGGCTGCAGCTCGAGCTCCCTGCACAGCAGCTCCTCCACGTCCGGCGCCATGTCTGGCGTCGCCTCCAGGCGGACGGCGAAAGCGCCGCGCCGCTGCCGGAGGAGCTCGGTTTGAACGGTCGCCAGCAGGTCCTCGGCCTCGCTGTCCTCCAGGTCCAGGTCGTTGTCGCGCGTCACCCTGAAGTGATGTGCGCTCACGATCTCCATACCCGGGAACAGGCTCTGCACGTGCATCGCGATGACCTGCTCCAGCGGTATGAAGCGGGAGCCGTCGGGCAGTGGGATCAGCCCCGGCAGCAGCGGCGGCACCTTGACCCGGGCAAAGCGTTTCCGCCTTCGAAGCGGGTCGCGCACGATCACCGCCAGGTTCAAGGACAGGTGCGAGATGTAGGGAAAGGGGTGGCCGGGATCCACCGCGAGCGGGGTCAGCACAGGGAACACCCGGTCCTCGAAGTAGGAATCCAGGAAGGCCCGGTCCGCGCGACCCAGCTGGCCGCCGTCGACGATCTGGATGCCGGCGTCCGCCAGCGCCGGCCGGAGGCGGTCGGCGTACAGCGATCGCTGCCGCTCGACCAACTCCTCGACGCGCCGGCGGATGGCCTGCAGCTGCTCGGCCGGGGGGGGATCGCCGCGGACGCTAGGTGCGGCCGCCGCCTCCACCTGCTCCTTCAGGCCGGCCACCCGCACCTGGAAGAAGTCGTCGAGGTTGCGACTGAAGATGCACAGGAAGCGGAGGCGCTCCAAGAGTGGCAGGCTCTCGTCCTCGGCCCGCGCCAGCACCCGGGCGTCATAGGCCAGGCGGGAAAGCTCGCGGTTGACGTGAGGGCGGCCCTCGGCGGCACCGACAATGCTGACGCGGGGGAGAGCGGGCGGCTCCTTCAGCGCCATCTTCACAACGTAAGCCTGCCCAAGTTAAGGGTGGGTTATAGGACCCGGCCGGCGATCGGGCCGCAACTGGGCTCTCAGGGCCTTGAGGTTGAGTCTCGGCTGAGGGTACTGGGGATCCATCTCGCGAAGAGTCTCCACCAAGATCTGGCTGATCGCCCAGTTCCGCAACCATTTCCGGTCGGCGGGCACCACATACCAGGGCGCGGGGGCCGAGCAGCGCTCCAGCACCAGCTCGTAGGCCGCCTGGTAATCGTCCCAGTGATCTCTGGTTTCGAGGTCGGGCTCGGAGAACTTCCAGCGCTTGTCCGGCCGCGCCAGGCGCTCGAGCAACCGCTGGCGCTGCTCCTCCCACGAGATCTGGAGGAAGAACTTGAGGACAGTGGTCCCGGAAGCCTGAAGGCCCTCCTCGAAGCGGTTGATCTCGCCGTATCGCTGCTCGATGACGTCAGACGGCGCCAGCCCCATCACCTTCGCGACCAGCACATCCTCGTAGTGCGAGCGATTGAATATGGCCACCTGGCCGGGCCCCGGAAGGGCGCGCCGGATCCGCCACAGGAAGTTATGTTTCCGCTCCTGGGGTGTGGGCTGCTTGAAGGCGGTGACGTGGACGTCGATCGGGTTGAAGTGCCCGAAAACGTGCGTGATGGTGCCGTCCTTGCCGCTCGTGTCCATGCCCTGGAGCACTATCAGAAGGGCCCGCTTGCTTTCGGCGTACAGCCGTGTCTGGAGGTCGAAGATCTCGCCGTCGATTGCGCTGACGTCTTGGGCCGCTCGCTTCTTGCTCATTCCGTGCGTCGCGCTCGCGTCGCTATCGGTGAGGTGCACGGTGCCCCGCCGCCCGGTTGACGCCAGCAGCTCACGCACGGATCGGTTGCGTTTCATGAACTTTGAAGCCTACGCGGCGCCTCGGGCCAATTGACATCTGTTTTATTTCCGCCGCTCCGTCTGCTACATTCGCTGCGTATGGCGAAAAAAGCGAAGGCCACCAAACTGTCGAAGCAGGTTGCCAAGTTGGGCAAGCTGGTCAAAGAGCTGCAGTCAACCGTAGACGCGACCGCCTCCACCGCGGGCACCCGCGCTCGCAGGGCGGCAGGCTCGGCAACGCGGACCGCGCGGAAGGCGACCGGCGCGGCCAAGGCACCGGCCAGGACCGCGGCGCGCGCAGCCGCCCGAACCGCGTCGGCGGCCGCTACCGCGGCCAAGCCCGCGGCCAGGAGAACGGCACGGGCTGCGGCGAAAACCTCGGCCAGGCCAGCGGCCAAGCGAACAGGACGGGCTGCAGCGAAGACCTTGGCAAGGTCCGCGGCCAAGCGACCGGCACGGCCCGCGTCCAAGCGAACCGTGCGAGCTGCGGCGAAGACCCTGGCCAGGTCTGCGGCGACGACGACGGCCAAGCCCGCGGCCAAGCGAACCAGACGGGCGGCGGCAAGGACGACCACCACGCCCGCGGCGCGGACGGCGGCCAGGACGTCAACGGCCAGGACCGCTGCCAAGGCGCCGGCCAAGACGCGTGCCAGGCGGACCACGGTGACCCGCAGGCGCCGGACGGCCACGCCGAAGCCGGCCTCCGGGTCCGGCAGCCCGCCCGCCTCCTCTTAGCAGGCTAGCCCGTCTCGGGCACTCCGCTGTCGCGATAGGACGGCCGGTGCCGCGCGGCCAATCGAGAGCGCCTCGATAATGAGCCCGGTGAGTCCGATGGGCGACATGACGATGCCCAAGCCCAGCGAGGATGCGAAGGACGCCTTCCGCTCACTCGTGGTGGGTGGCAGCGAGGTGACGCTGCGGCCTATGTTCGGCAACCTGGCCGCATTTGTGAACGGCAACATGTTCGCCGGGCTCTTTGGGGAAAGGCTCTTCGTCAGGCTCGGCGACGCTGAACGCGACCAGGTCATGGCTGCGGGCGGCAGCTACTTCGAGCCGATGCCCGGCCGCGCGATGAAGGGCTATGTAACCCTGCCGGACGGCTGGCTCTCGGACCCCGAGCCGGCCCGGGCCTCGATAGCCGCTGCCATGGCTTCCACGGCCAAGCTGCCAGTCAAAGTCGCGAAGCCCAAGAAGAAGGCCTGAGGCCCCGGCGGCTGCGCACCGGCGCAGCACACATTCAAGGAGGGCCTAGAGAATTAGCATCTCGTCGCCGAACTCGTGCCAGAGGTAGCCGCGCTCGACTGCTTCCGCGTAGGCCCGCTCGAGTAACGGAGCCGGCAGGAACGCCCGGAGCAGGTCGAAGTGGCTGGCCTGGGGCTCGTGCAGGCCGGTGAGCAGGCCGTCAACGACCCGGAGCCGGCTGGCAGGCGTGATCACCAGGCTCGTCCAGCCGCTGGCCGGACGCAGCCGGCCGGCCTCGGCGGCCGTTTCGAGGCCCCGGACGGCCGTCGTGCCGACAGCGATGACCCGGCCCGCCCGGCCGGCCGCCGCGATGACGTCGGGACCAACCTCGAACCACTCCTCGAACAGGTGGTGCTCGGCGTCAAAAGCGTCGTCCTGGAAGGAGCTCAGCCCCGTGTGCAGAAGCATCTCGGCGATTCCGACCCCGGCCTGGCGGAGCGAGAGCAACAGCTGCCAGGTGAAGGCGCGGCCGGCCGACGGCGACTCGGCGGAGCCCGGCCGCCCCGCGTACACGGTCTGGTAGTGCTCCAGCGGTATGGGGTCGGGGACGTACGAGTAGCGGATGGGCTCGCCGCGCGCGAGGATCGTCTCCAGGTCGGGCCCGTCGAGGCGCAGCCGCCAGAGGTAGGGGATGTCCGGCCGGCGGCCTTCCACCCGGGCTTGCAGCCCGGGTCCCAGGGACAGCAGCTCGGAGGGTTCGAGCCTGACGTTGGCGAAGGGCGGCTCGGGCTGCACTGCCAGCGCATCCCAGGCGCCGGGGCGCCGCACGCAGGCTCGCAGCTGGACGATCGAGCCGTCCGACCGCCGCGCCGGGACCGCGGCCGGCAGAGTGCGGCTGGAGTTCAGGACCAGCAGGTCTTCTCTCTGCAGGAAGCGCCCGATCTCGTCGAAGCGAGCGTGCGTGACCGTCTGCCGCTCCCGGTCGACCACCACGAGCCGCCCCTGGTCCCTGCGCAGACCCCGCAGCTCCGCGGGTCGGGCGGCGCGGCGGGCCGCCGGGAGGGCGGCGATCACCGGAAGGACGCCGCCTCGACGCGGGGCTCGGCCGGGGGCGCCGCGACCAGGTGCACAAAGGCCTCGGCCACAGCTTCCGGGCGGGCCAGGGTGGCGGGGTCGGCGTCGGGGTCGGCAGCCCGATGCATGTCCGTGTCCATGTCCCCGGGGTCGACCGAGAAGATGCGCACCCCGGTCCCCTCGAGCTCGGCGGCCCAGCTGCGGGTCAGGCCGTCGAGCGCAGCCTTGGAGGCGCCGTAGCCGCCCCAGCCGGGGTACCCGGTGACCGCGGCGTCCGAGCTGACATTGACGATCGTCCCCGAGCCGCGCAGGAGCATGCCTCCGAGCACTGCCTGCGTGAGTCGCAGGGGAGCGACCACGTTGACCTCGAGAATGGTCGCGAGCGCGGCAGGCGACAGGTCGGCCAGGATCGGCAGCGGCGTGGGGCCCAGCTCGGACGCGTTGTTGACCAGTGCGTCGACGCGGCCGAAGCGGTCCAGCGTGAGCGCCGTGAAGCGCTCGATGTCCCGCTCCGAGCGGAGGTCGGCGGGGACCAGGAGAACGTCGGCGCCCAGCTCGCGGGCGCTCGCGCCGGCCGCCTCCAAGTCCGCCTCGCCCCGGGCGCAGAGCGCCAGGGCGGCACCCTCCCGGGCGAAGGCCAGGGCGACCGCGCGGCCCAGGCCACGCGAGGCGCCCGTGACCATCACGACCTTGCCGGCCAGCGCTTTCATCGCGCCATCATGGGCCCGCGGCCCGGACGCGGCGCTGCTTGCACAATTACAAGCTTACAGTCTCACAGCGGCGCGTAGCCCTGGCCGGTGACCGGGAGATCGCGTTCTGGTTTTGCTACCTGCTGGTGCTTTGCGTCATTCTCGTCGTCGCGGTTCGTCGCAAGGAGGTCTGACCAGGCCGAACTCTGGAGAGCCGTGGCGGGCCGGGTGCCTCGAGTTTGCCGGAGTTTCCGTTTGACACGGCTCCTCGCTGGTTCTATGTTGGCTTGTCTAAAGCAATTGACCGCTGCCCTGCCGGCGCAGCGGGTTCGGTCCGGCGGGTTGGCGGCCTCTTAGGAGGTTGACGATGCAAACCGTGTCCAAGCCGGCGGTAGCCGTACATCACCCGCTTGACCCGCTCACCGCCGAGGAGCTCGAGTCGGCCTCCGGCATCCTCAAGCGAGAGCAGAAGCTGGCGGATTCCGCCCGTTTTGTGACGATCACCCTTAAGGAGCCGGCCAAGGCCGACGTGCTGGCCTGGAAGGCCGGCCAGCCGGTCGACCGCCGGGCATTCGTAGTCCTGCGGGAGCGCGCCGAGCGCAAAGCCTACGAGGCGGTCGTCTCGATCAGCGAGGACCGGGTCATCTCCTGGCGGGAGATGCCCAACGTCCAGCCTTCGATCATGCTCGAGGAGTTCCTGGCCAGCGAGGACGTCATCAAGCAGGATCCGCGCTGGCAGGAGGCGATGCGCAAGCGGGGCATCACCGAATTCGATCTCGTTGTCCTGGATCCGTGGGCGCTGGGTTACAACGGGCCCGAGGACGCGCCCGAGCGAGGTCGCTTCGTGCGCCCTCTGACGTGGCTCCGAAGCGGGCCCGGCGAGCACAGCTACGCGCAGCCGGTGGAGGGCCTGGTGGTCCGCTTCGACCTCGACAAGATGGAGGTCGTCGACGTCGAGGACCACGGAGTCGTACCGCTGCCAAAGAAGCGGGCCAACTACACGTCCGACGGCATCACCCGACCGGACAACGTCCCCTATTTCCCGGACGGTCTGCGCAAGGACCTGAAGCCGATCGAGATCACCCAACCGGAGGGTGCCAGCTTCCAGGTCGAAGGCAACCTGGTGACCTGGCAGAAATGGAGCCTGCGCGTCGGCTTCACGCCCCGCGAGGGCCTCGTCGTCTACACGGTCGGCTACCAGGACCAGGGCCGGGTGCGGCCGATCCTCTATCGCGGCTCGGTGTCCGAGATGTTCATCCCCTACGGTGACCCGTCGCCCACCCACCACCGCAAGAACGTGTTCGACATGGGCGAGTACGGCGTGGGGATGCTCTGCAACAGCCTCGAGCTGGGCTGCGACTGCCTGGGCGAGATCCGGTACTTCGACGGCGTGGTGAACGACAACGACGGCAAGCCGATGACGATCAAGAACGCCATCTGCATGCACGAGGAGGACTACGGGATCCTCTGGAAGCACACCGACTTCCGGACCGAGGAGGTCGAGGTGCGGCGCTCGCGGCGCCTGGTGGTCTCCGCCATCGCCACCGTGGGCAACTACGAGTACGGCTACTTCTGGTACTTCTACCAGGACGGCGGGATCGGCTACGAGATCAAGATGAGCGGCGTGATGTCCAACGGCGCCGTGGCCGAGGGCGTGAAGCCCGAGTACGGCACGCTGGTCGCACCGGGGGTCTACGGGCCCAACCACCAGCACTTCTTCAACGTCCGGCTCGATATGACCGTAGACGGGGTCGGCAACTCGGTATACGAGTGCAACTCAGAGGCCGTCCCGCCCGGCCCCAAGAACCCGCACGGCAACGCCTGGTGGGTCAAGCAGCAGCTGCTGGAGCGCGAGTCGGAGGCTCAGCGCATCATCGACCCGCTGGCGGCGCGTTATTGGAAGATCGTCAACCCCGAACAGCTGAATGGCGTGGGCGACCCCGTCGCCTACAAGCTGATGCCAGGGGAGAACGTGCTGCCCTTCTACCAGCCGGACGCGCCCGCGCTGGCGCGGGCCGGTTTCGCCACCAAGCACCTCTGGGTCACCGGTTACGACCCGGATGAGATGTTCGCCGCCGGCGACTACCCCAACCAGCACCCCGGCGGCGCCGGCCTTCCCGAGTACGTCAAGGGGGACCGCCCGCTGGAGAACACCGACGTGGTGGTCTGGTACTCGTTCGGCGCCCACCACCCGGTGCGGCCCGAGGAGTGGCCGGTCATGCCGGTCAAGTACATCGGGTTCCACCTGATCCCGCAGGGATTCTTCGACGGCAACCCGGCGCTCGACGTACCCACGGTCGAGCAGTGCAACCACAACGGCCAGCACCACGGCCAGCACAACGGCCACTGAGAGGGGGGAAAACAAAGATGGCAGACACTCTGAAACCGGTCACCCCGCCCGGTGCGCCGCCGGCGCCCCCGACCAACGGGTCCTCGGCGGCTTCCGGGGCTGCGGCCGGGGCCGATTCACTCCGCAGGGCCGCGCTCTCCATGCCGGAGGTGCTGGGACAGTCGGTGGCGAACATGGCGCCCACCGCCGCCATGGCCCTGCTGCCCCTGCTCGTGTTCCTCAACGCGGGCAACGGGACCTGGCTCTCGTTCGTGATCGCGGTCCTGCTTATGGCCTGCGTCGGCTACTGCGCGTCCCAGTTCGCCAAGCGCATGAACTCGGCCGGCTCGTTCTATGTCTGGGTCACCCGAGGCTTCGGGCCGGGCGCCGGCCACGCGGCCGGCTGGGGGCTCCAGCTCGGCTATATCGCAACCGGGATGGCCACCGTGCTGGGTTTCGGAATCTTCGCCGGTGACTTTCTGACGCGGCTCGGCCTGCCGGGGACGAACCCAATCGTGCAGACCGTGCTCTACGCGATCGACTTCATCCTGCCGGTCAGCGTCGCGATTGCGGACATGAGGCTCTCCGCGCGCACGGCGCTCACGCTGGAGGGCATCTCCATCGCGATCATCCTCTTCCTATGCGCCGCGATCTTCGTCGTGCACGGAGGCCCGATCGACACCCAGCAGTTCTCGTTCAAGGGCGTGGTGCCGGGCGGAGTGCTGGTCGGCGTCGTGCTCGCGATCTTCGCCTTCGTCGGCTTCGAAAGCGCCGGCTCGCTGGGTATGGAGGCCAGGAACCCGTACCGCAACATCGGGCGGGCGATCCTCTGGAGCTCAATCGTGGTCGGCCTGTTCTACGTTGTCGTCTCGTACTCCCAGGTGCTCGGATTCCAGGGCACCAAGCCCGGCTTCGCGAAGAGCGTGGCCCCGCTGCCCGACCTGGCCAACGTGGTCGGGATCGGCTTCCTCGCCTACATCATCGACATCGGGATCATGTGCAGCATGTTTGCCTGCACCCTGGCCTGCATCAACGCCGCGGCTCGAATCGCCTTCACCATGGCGCACGACGGCATGGGCGCGAAGGCGCTGGCGCAGATCCACCCCGTCAGGAAGACACCTGTCGTCGGCATCTGGACAGTGGCCGTGCCGATGTTCGTAGTGCCCGCCGCGCTGGTCCTTCTGGGGAGGAACCCGGTCGACGTGACCGGCTGGGCCGGGACCGTCGCCACATTCGGATTCATGCTCGCTTACGCTCTGGTGTCGCTTGCAGCGCCCTACTTCCTCAGCCGGATCAAGGAGTCCTCGCTGATCGTGACCGTGCTCGGTCTGGTGGGCGCCATAGCGATGGTCGTCGTCTTCTACAGCAACTGGCTGCCGCAGACGATCCCAGGCGGGCTCTTCCCGACCCTGACGTCGCCCTACAACATCCTGCCGTACATCTTCTTCGCGTGGACGGCGATCGGGATCATCTGGTACCTGGTCGTCAAGCAGCGCGACCCTGAGGCGGCCAAGCTGATGGGCACCCGCTACGAAAGCGTAAGCAGCGAAACGCGCTGACCGGAGGTCTCATTCTGGCGGCGGCGCGGGCAGTCCGCGCCGCCGCCGTCGACTCTGCTAGCGGCGCCTCATGTGCAGGCGGACGACCGCGCCGGCCGGGTAGGACCGGATCTCGATCAGGTCGCACAGCTGGTTCGCCAGCCACAGGCCACGACCTGGGCCGGTGTCAGCGGTCGGCCGCTCGCGCCCGGCCAGCGGGTGCTCGATGTGGCCGCGGTCCCGGATCTCGGAGACCAGCGTGTCGGCGTCTCGCCACATCCGCAGCCTGCCCTGGCCGCCGCCGTGGAGAAGGCTGTTGGTGGCCACCTCGTTGACGGCCAGCAGGAGGTCGGCCGTCTGGGCCGTGCCAAACCCGGCCCGGCCCGCCTCCCGGGAGGCGTGGGCGCGCAGGGCCGCCAGGGACCGGGTGTCGAAAGCGAGCTCAACGAGCTGGGCGGGCGGCTCCGACAGGGGGGCGCTGAGATGAGCGGCGGCCATCTCGGCTGCCTGGTAGGCGTCGCTCTGCTCCTGGGCGCTCCCCTCCCAGATGTAGGGATGGCTGCGCCGCGCCTCTTCGATCACAGTCGGGTCGAGCTTTTCCGTGTCGTAGGGGCAGAGCAGCCACCAGGGCGTGCCGCCCTCGAAGGCCACATTGAGCAGTGACTCGTGGCGCTGGCATTCGACCAGCTCGGCCGGCCCGCGCTCCTTCCAGATCGGCTCGCCGATACCTCGAAGGCGCCGGCCGCCCGCGGCATGCTGCGTCACGAAGTCGTTCCAGGCAGGGATGATGCGCGCCGGGTTGAGCCCGACCTCGGCCATGTCCGCAAAGTAGACGGAGCCGGCGTCGCGGCCCAGGCCGTCGCGCAGGAGGGCGATCTTGACAGCGCTCTCGACGACGAGGGTCGGCTCGTCAGCGTCCAACCCGCCCCTGATGAAGGTCAGGGTGCCCGCCAGGAAGTCGGCCTCGCCGGCGTACATCAGGGCCTCGTGGCGAAAGGCTTCGACAGGAGTTCTGGCGGCGACAGCGCTCATCGACCGCTCACCCCGCTGCCCGCGATCACCAGGCCCGGCAGCTCGGCCCAGCCCACGATCTGCATCGCCCTCTGCAGCTGAGCCGGCAGCCGGAGCACCAGGCGCCTTTCGCCCCCCAGGCTCTGGGCGACGCCCACGATCGTTCTGATGCCGCCCAGGTCGCAGAACACCACTCCGCTCAGGTCGAGCACGACGTCGCCGGAGCCCACCAGGGCGACAGCCACCGCCCGGGCGACCGCGTCGACGTTCGAGGCGTCGATCTCGCCGTCGAGGCTCAATCCGGGCGGCTCGGAATCGCGCGAGATCCGAAGGATGCCATCGGCGAAGATCGGTTGCGAGCCGCGCGCGCGGCTCGCGAACGGCGCGTCGTCGGGCCAGCTGGGCGCCGCCGGCGCGGGGGCGAGGAAGGCATGTGTCTCGCGTGAGAATGCCTGCAGGCGGTCCTCGTTGAGACGAGCGTTTCCAACCTCCCGGCTCTTGACCCACGCCCACGACCAGTCTTCGATGAGCTGCATCAGCGGTTCCGGTGGCAGCCCGACCTCTTCAAAGCGCTCCCTGCGTTCAGCCAGGAACGTCTGGATCTCGTCCAGGAATCCCGTCAGGAGACGCTCCAGGCGCTGCCGCGACTCGGCCGGGTCCGGCGCGGCGAGCACATTGGCCTTGGCCGCGAACAGCTTTTCCCGCTGCGGCCAGCTGAAAAGATCGAACTCCTGCTGGAGGGCGCGAGCCTTCTCCAGGCGCTCGGGGCTGACCAGCGCCAGCCACTTGAGGCGCTCGCTGGGGGGCCCCAGGGCGCAGCGGGCGTAGAAGCGGCCGGGGACCTCTGCGACGTTGCCGCTGGCAAGGTGCCGGCAGGTCAGCTTCGAGCCGAGCTGCCTATGCATCGAGTCCGCGGCCATGAAGGTGACCGCATGGTAGGTCGGGCAGGCGGAGAAGTCAGCCCCGAAGGGTCGGGGATAAGGGCACCGGTCGCTCTCCGGCAACGCCCCCAGACCCTCCGATCCGATTTGCCGATACGCGCCCGCGGCCACTAATCACGCCTCCTTTTGGCGGGCTGGCACCCGCTCCTACTTGATAGTTCCGGATCCGGGTTGGCTGAGTCAACCGTTGCCATTGGTTCTATCACGAGGAGGGCACCCTGTCTTTTGCGCACGCCGTTGCGAAAACCCCCATAAGCCGTGGCGAGTTGGCGCTCCGGCATCGTCGTGGAGTAGGGTTACGGCCTTCGGGGGTGACACATGGATTCCGAACGGCTGTTCGTAACCGTCGAGTGCGATGGCTCCAGGTTGGACGCGTCCCTGCCGGCCGATGTGCCGGTCGCCGACCTGGTGCCCCAACTGCTGTCGATGCTCGGGATGCAGGCGGGCAATACCCTGTGGGTGCTCGCCGGCGAGGATGGCGAGGTCCTGGCCGGGAACCGCTCCCTGCTCCAGAGCGGGCTGGAGGAAGGGGCGAACATACGCCTGCGCGACAGCTCGGAGGAGGGCCCTCCGGCGGCGATGCCGGAGCAGGCGGAGGCCGAGGCGGAGGCCGAGGCGGAGGCCGAGGCGGAGGCCGAGGCCCAGCCCGAGCCCGCACCGCCGATCCCTCAGGAGGTGCCGGAACCGCTCGTGCCCTCGCGCCGCATGCGGCTTCCGATCGCGCCTCCATTTGCCGCCCGGGTAAGGGCCGTCGCTGAGGCGGTGGTCTCGTCCGAGCCCGGGGCCGGCAACGGTCATGACCGCCAGGAGCCGCTCGAGTCGGCGACCCCGGAGCGACTGACAATCAAGCGCCCTCGCTCTGTGCTGGAGCGGGCCGAGGCGGTCTGGCGCTCGAGCAACCACAGGTACCAGCTCGACGAGGTGATCCGGGCGCCCCGACTGACCAGCGCCGCCACCATCGCGGTCGTCTCTCCCAAAGGCGGTGTGGGCAAGACCACCACCGCTGCTGTGCTCGGCACGCTGCTGGCGATGCTCCGCAGCGACCGGGTGGTGGCGGTCGACAGCAACCCCGACTACGGCACCCTGGGGCGGATCCTGACCCCCGACCACACGATCTTCGTCGACGACCTGCTCAGCGTGCTGCACCAGCCGGCCCTGACCGTGACCATGCTGGAGCGCTGCCTCGGGCGGGCCCAGCACGGCCTCCTGGTGCTGCCGGCGCCCACCGACCCGGGGCGCATGGAACGACTCGACGACGTGGCGTACGAGCGGGTGATCCGGCGCCTGCAGGAGCTGGCGGGGATACTAGTCCTCGACTGTGCCGCCGGGCTCCAGGATCCTGTCACCAGGGTTGCGCTGGCCAGCGCAAACCAACTGGTGCTGGTGTCGGACGCGGACCCTGTCACGGCCAGCATGGTCGCGGAGGCAGCGCTCCGGCTCCCGCCGGAGACCTCGTTCACGTTTGTCGTGAACAAGGTGCCGCGCTCCGGCAGCCGCCTCAACGTCAGGCATCTCGCCGAGGACATACCAGCCGCCCGCGGCGTGATCGAGATCGAGACTAACGCGGCGGCGGCGGCGCGGGTGACCGACGGTGAGTTCAACTGGAACGACGCCCCCGACAGCTGGCAGGTCGGCTTCCGCCAGCTCGCCGGCGTCCTCGCCACCGAATGGGCCTCCCTGGGTCTGACCGACTGACGCGGATGTAAGCATCGGAGCCGCCGGCCGCAGGCTCTAGCCTTTGAAGATGCTCCGGTAGCGCGGGTCGTGGAAGAGCTTCGCCGTGACCGGTCGAATGTCCATCACCGCGACCAGGAGGCCGGTCGCCAGGACGCCACCCAGCGGCGGCCCCACCAGGTACACCCAGAGTGCCTTGAGGTTGCCGGCCACCAGGGCGGGGCCCAGGCTCCGCGCCGGGTTGAGGCTCGTCCCTGTGTGTGGGGCGCCCTGCCAGACAAGCACCGTGACGACCACCCAGACCGCGAGCGGCGTCCAGCGGGCTGTGCGCATCCGGGACACGCAGAGGAGGATCGTGAGGATCAGCAGCGCGGACATGCCTGCCTCCATCGCTGCCGCGACGGGCTCGGGAAACGAGGCTGCCGGGTGCGTCACCCCGTAGCCGACGGTCGCGAAGTCGGGCCAGGCGGTGCGCAGGATGATGGCACCGAGCAGGGCCCCCAGGCACTGTGCGACCCAGTACGCGATGAGGTCGTGGCGATGGACCTTGCCGCTCAGCCAGAAGGCCAGCGTCACGGCAGGGTTCAGGTGGGCCCCGCTCATGCGGCCCAAGGGCGAGATGGCGATGAGGCTGCCGGTGCCCGCGAAGAGCGCCCCCGTGAGCAGCAGCCGGGCGGACGTGGACGGCAGCAGAGGCGCGATCGGGGAGTGGTGGCCGAAGTCGAGCGTGACGGCGCCGAGGCCGCCGAGCAGCAGCAGGGCCGTCCCGGCCATCTCGGCCGCCCATTCCCGCCAGTGCAGGTCAGGCGCGGCCATCGACGACTGAGAGGGGAAGTCGGGCGGGCAGTAACGAGCGCGGCCGGCGTGTCACTGTTTCCCCATGCAGGGCGCCGAGCGCACTCGTTTGCTGGAGGTGCCCTCCGGGCGTTCGCCCTGGAGGCAGTGGGGGCCTTACCTGAGCGAGCGCGCCTGGGGCACTGTGCGCGAGGACTACAGCGCGGACGGCAACGCCTGGGATTTCTTTCCCCACGACCACGCGCGCTCGCGCGTCTACCGCTGGAACGAGGACGGCCTCGCCGGGATTAGCGACGATCGCCAGGCGCTCTGCTTCAGCCTGGCTTTCTGGAACGGGCACGACCCCATCCTGAAGGAGCGGCTCTTCGGCCTCACCGGCAGCCAGGGCAACCACGGCGAGGACGTCAAGGAGTACTGGTTCTATCTCGACTCCACCCCCACGCATTCCTGGATGCGCTGGCGCTACCTCTACCCGCAGGCGGCGTTTCCCTACGAGCGGCTGGTCGCCGAAAACCGGGCGCGAGGACGAGACCAGCCGGAGTTCGAGCTCCTGGACACCGGGATCTTCGAGGCCGGCTACTGGGAGATCACCGCCGACTACGCCAAGCGGACGCCCGACGACCTCCTGGTTCAGATCACGATCAGGAACGCCGGCCCTGAGGCGGCAAGCCTCGACCTCCTGCCCACGCTCTGGTTCCGGAACACCTGGGCCTGGGGGCTCGACGACCGCCAACCCAGCATCGTGGCGGCGGACGCCGGACTCCAGGCCGAGCACTTCGATCTCGGCCGGATGTGGCTCGTAGGCGACGGCCAGAACGAGCTCATCTTCTGCGACAACGAGACCAACAGCGAGCGGCTCTGGGGCCAGCCAGGGCGCTCTGCGTATCCGAAGGACGGCATCAACGACCATGTCGTGAGCGGCGCGGCCAGCGTCAACCCGGCCCGCCAGGGGACCAAGGCCGCGCTTCGCTACAGGGTCTCGGTGGCGCCCGGCCAGAGCGCGGTGGTCAAGCTCCGTCTGGCCGCCGAGGCCGGCGGGCTGCCGGCCGACTTCGATGCGGTCATGGCGGCTCGCGCATCCGAGGCCGACGAGTTCTATGCCGCCCTGGCCGCCCCGGGAACGCCGGCCGACGAGTCGCTCGTCATGCGGCAGGCGCTGGCCGGGATGCTCTGGTCGAAGCAGTTCTACCACTACGACGTCCGGCGCTGGCTGCAGGGCGACCCCGCCGGCCCGCCGCCGCCCGCGCAGCGGCTGACGGGCCGGAACTCCGGCTGGACGCACCTCAACAACCGCGACGTGATCTCGATGCCGGACAAGTGGGAGTACCCCTGGTATGCGGCCTGGGACCTGGCGTTCCACTGCGTTGCGCTGGCCCACGTCGACCCGGAGTTCGCCAAGCAGCAGCTGGTCCTCCTCTGCCGGGAGTGGTACATGCACCCCAACGGGCAGCTGCCCGCCTACGAGTGGTCGTTCGGCGACGTGAACCCGCCGGTCCACGCCTGGGCCGCCCTGCGAGTCTTCGAGATCGCCGGCGACGGCGACTACGACTTCCTCGAGCGAGTCTTCCAGAAGCTTCTTCTCAACTTCACGTGGTGGGTCAATCGGAAGGATGCCCAGGGCAACAACATCTTCGAGGGCGGTTTTCTGGGGCTGGACAACATCGGCCCGTTCGACCGCTCGTCGCTGCCGCTGGCCGGTCGCCTCGAGCAGTCGGACGGCACCGCCTGGATGGCCATGTACTGCCAGAACCTGCTCGAGGTGGCGCTGCTGCTGGCCCAGCACGACCCCACCTACGAGGACATGGCGATCAAGTTTTTCGAGCACTTCGTGCTGATCGCATCGGCGCTCAACGACAAAGGCCTCTGGAACGAGGAGGACGGCTTCTACTACGACGTCCTGCAGCTGCCGGACGGCACTGCGCAGTCCCTGCGGGCGCATTCGTGCGTGGGCCTGATCCCACTCTTCGCGGTCACGACGCTGGGCCCCGAGACGCTGGGCCGGCTGCCCGAGTTCACCCAGCGCACCGAGTGGTTCATCAACAATCGCCCGGAGGCCGCGGAGGTCGTCCAGCACCTCCACCACGAGGCGCATGACGGCTGGCGCATGTGCTCGATCGTCAGGCCCGAGCGGCTCCGCCGCGTCCTCGCCCGGATGCTCGACCCCAACGAGTTCCTGTCCGACCATGGGGTCCGGGCGCTCTCCAGGATCCACCTCGAGCAGCCCCTGGAGCTGGACCTGGGCGGAGTGGTGGCGCGGCTCGACTACGAGCCGGCGGAGTCGACCAGCGCGCTGTTCGGCGGCAACTCGAACTGGCGGGGGCCCGTCTGGTTCCCGATCAACTACCTGCTGGTGGAGGTCCTGCGCACATATCACCGCTACCTCGGCGACGACTTCCAGGTCGAGTGCCCGACCGGGTCGGGCCGGCTCCTGCCCCTCGACGGGGTGGCGGATGAGCTGGCGGCGCGGCTGGTCGCGATCTTCACCGATCGGGACGGCCGGCGGCCCGTGTTCGGCGACTACGAGCGGTTCCAGACCGACCCGGCCTGGCACGACCTGATCCCATTCCACGAGTACTTCCACGGGGACACGGGCGCCGGGCTGGGCGCCTCGCACCAGACCGGCTGGACCGGGCTGGTGGCCGACCTGGTGATCCGGCGAAGCCGGACCTCGGACCGCGGAGTCCGCGGCTAGGATCTGACCTCATGAGCGATACGCCGGTCTACGCCCTGAACCTCTTCGACGTCGCCGACCGCGACGAGTACCTGGCCTACTCGAGGCGGTCCGCCCACGAGGTCGGCGCCCATGGCGGCCGGGTCGTCGCGATGGGCCGCTTCCAGGAGAGTCTGAAAGGCGACATCGAGCCGAGGCAGGTCATGATCCTGGTCGAGTGGAGTTCGCGGGCCGCCTTCGAGAGCTACCGCAACGACCCCGCCCTGGCCGACCTGCACCCCCATCGGGAGCGGGGTGGTGGCGCCTATATCTGGCACCTCTTCGACCGCCTGGAGGACCTGCGGCCCATCCTCAAGCCGAGCGGTTAAGCGAGCCCTCCCTCCGCTTGCGGGGGGCAGGTCCTGCAGCCGATCCTGAATCCGCGCGGTTAGGCGACCCCCTCCCTCCGCTTGCCGGGGGAGGTCCTGCGGCCGATCCTGAATCCGCGCGGTTAGGCGACCCCCTCCCTCCGCGTGCGGGGGGAGACGCTCCTATGTC
>DHIW01000022.1:8792-62650 GCA_002404015.1 Chloroflexi bacterium UBA4736 | reverse complement strand
TTCCGCTGTTACGGTCCACTAGGGCGCTTCCCAGCCCCCGGCGGGCTGATGCTGGGGGCGCCCTAGGCGGAGGGGCGCTCCGAAGGGTACCTGCTGGTCTACAATCGCCGCCCCGGGGGACCGCCACACCTCGCTACTAGACATCGGAGTTTATAGGCTTCAGCGAAGGCCCTGCGATTTTCCAAGGGGGCAACCCGGTTGCCCCCCCAGCCCCCGACGACGGGCTGAGGCTGGGGGCGCCGCCGGCAAGGGGACTATAAAAAATCCGATTGACGTACCGCGCTGTGCGGTAGACTAAGGACATGGACCCCGCCACGACCACCGAGCCTACTCGCCTAGTCCGCCACAATACACGGGTGGGGTGGGTTTTGTCAACCAAAAGGAGAAACGCGATTGTCTAAGAGAACCAGCATCGATAAGGACGAGCTTGATTTTCTTCAATACGCCTTCGGCGAAGACACCTGCCGTGTGGCCGAGCGCGTGCGAGCAGTAAGGGATCTCATTGACGTGTTCGACCCGGCCTTCTGTGCTGCGGCCGCGGCGTTAAATGCCACGGAGTAACCCCCAGCGCCGCGAGGCGCCCCAGACTCCAGTCCGAATCCGATTCGATCGCTCCCGTTTTCTCTATGAGCTAGCCCGCCGGGGCCTCACGGCTGGGCAGCTTGCCGAACGCGCCAACCTGACCGAAGCCGCGCTGTCGAGGATCGTAAACGGCTCGGGATCCGCCCGGCCCTCAACTGTTCGAGCCATCGCCGCGGCCCTACTCAGCGTCGAGGTCATCCCGGGCGCCGAGATGTTCCTACGGGAGCCGGGGGTATGAGTCAGCTACTCCAAGAGGTCGCCGAGCGCCTTGGCGAGTCTTCCCTGAACGCCCATATGTGGGCTGCCCTGGACTATGCCGCCGCCGGCTTCGCCGTCTTCCCGTGCGTGCCCCGAGCCAAGGCTCCCTTGACGGCCCACGGCTGGCAGGATGCCTCGACCGACCCATACCTCATCCGCCATTGGTGGGAGCGCTGGCCCCGAGCGAACGTGGCTATCTCCTGCGGCCGGGTGTCCGGGGTCATCGTGCTGGACTTCGACACGAAAGGCGGCGGCAACGGCTACCAGACCCTTACTAAGTTGATAGAGAAGGCGCCTCAAATCACGAACACCCCCAGCGTGTCTACGCCTTCGGGCGGTGTCCACATGTACTTCAATTGGAACCCCGATAGTTCCGACTCATGGTGGAAGGACGGCCCCTTAGGGCTCGAATATAAGACGAACGGGAGTTACGTTCTGGCGCCACCGTCGGTCGTCGCGTACGCCGACACGGCTAAGAACGCGGGCGCCCCGCCGACCGGATTCTACGTCGGCAATGGCCCCCTGACCCGGGACCGCTTCTTGGAGGTTCCGTTTTAATGGAAAGTTCTAAATCTAAGCTCCAGTTTCACGAACTACTCGGATTGACGGCGGCCGAGTGGGAAGGGGGAACGGCGACGTTGGCGGAGCCCTCGCCGGCGGCCGAGGACGACGCCATTATTGCCGCCTTACGAGGCCAGAGTAACGGCGACAAGTTCGCCACCCTTTTTGACGAAGGCGCGTCGGGCTACAGTAGCGACAGCGAGGCCGACTTCGCCCTGGCCGGCATCATCCGCTTCCGCTCTCAAGATCCCGAGCAGATTGAAAGGATTATGCGGCGCTCAAAGCTCTGGCGCGAGAAGTGGGACGAGCCTCGCCCGGGGGGCACGTATCTCACTACCTCGATTGAGAACAACCTAAAAAAGCCCGGTGAGGTCTATCAGGATCCGGGGCCGGATCTGATCGCGCAGGCGGCGGCGAAGGCGGAAAAGGGCGGCGTCACCGATTCGGCCGTCGAGACGGAACCCGCCAAGCCGCCTAAGACGGTAGGAGAGCAGACCTTGGATACCTTAGCTCACGGTCCCGTACCGGCCCAACTAGTCCCGCCCTTCCTGACGGCCGATGGGCCAACCGTCTTCTACGGCCGCGGCGGAGTCGGCAAGGGTTTCGTGGCGACTTGGCTAGCCCTTCAGCTAGTCCGTTACGGGATGCGGGTCACGATCATCGACTTCGAGGGCCATCCTAGCGAGTGGGCGCGCCGAGCTCGGATGTTCCGCTTCACTGAGGAAGAGCGCCAGAGAGTCAACTACCGCGCCCCCTACGGGGAAGACTGGACGGCCCGCACGGGCACGCTGGCGGAGGTGGCAGCCATCCTCAAGCCGGATCTCGATAACCCTGAGCGCTATGTCGATTACCTGATCATCGACTCCTACACGACCGCTAGCGGCTCGGGGGCGGAGATGGGCGGGGCGGCGGCCGCCAACGAATTCTTCGGGGCCATTCAAGTACTGGGCCGGCCGGCCGCCGTGATCGCTCACGTAGCCGCCGCCGGCGAGAAGTTCCCTACCAAACCCTTCGGTTCGATCTTCACTCACAACCTGGCCCGGGAGACTTGGGCTATAGCCCGGAACGGAGACGAAACGGATGGCGGCCCGATCGAGCTTGAGCTTCGGAACATGAAAGCGAACGATCGTCCGAAGAGCCCGCCCCAGTTCCTCACATTCACTTTCGACCGCGACCCGATTATGGGGACTACCAGCGTCCGGGTGGACACCCGAGCCCCGGTAAACACGTCTCTATCTGTTCTGGCGGCCGACATTCTGAGACGCCTCGGCAAGCCGATGACGGTCAAGGCCCTGGCTAGCGCGATCCGGGCCGACTCCGAGGTCGAGGTGGACGGGCCCAACCTGCGAAGGGCGCTTAAGGCGCATCCGGATCTCTTCGAGGAAACCTCCGCCGTGCCTCGTGAATGGAGGATGCGAGGACTCCGAATCTTGACTCTGCCGACTTCGAGCCGGGGGCGCCCCAGAGTCCATACCAGAGTCCATAAGTAGAGTCTATGGCTGAGATCAAAAAGGACCTTTTGGAGTCCTTCTCAGAGTCAGAGTCAGAGTCTATCGGTCAGACGGAGTCCTTGTGTCAAAGCCCCGGTTTGACAAGGACTCTGGACCCTACTAACCAATCGTGTTCAAAAGGAGATAACCCATGTTTGTAGAAGAGCTCGACTCGACCTTGCCCTCGGCTTGAGGGAGGTAACGAGAACCCTTAATGACTGCCTACTGACTCACGATGACAAGCACCGCCGGACCGGCAACCTAGCCGACGGAGCCCAAGCCATCGCCGCCGGCCTGCTCGCCATCGCGGCCTCTATTGACCGCCTGGCCGGGCCCACGAAGCAACAGGAGTTCTAGGTGAGCTTCGACCTACCTACGTGCATCTGTGGTCAAGGCGACAGATGCCCGCGACATAGCGCTCCGCCGCTTTGTGAGTGCGGTAAGGGGCCGGCTATTGCTTGGCCGGATGGGACCCTGACCTGTCTCACCTGCCACGACCGGACGCTGGTTCGGTGCGACCTATGGCGCCCGCCCTACGTGCGCTCGATTCGACCCCGTAAACCCAAATCATTCTAGGAGAACGCCAAATGTCCGACTTTAACCCGAACGCCCCGCACGCCTTAATTGACGTGGCGCTGCCCGAGCTAGAGGCTTTGCGCAATGTGCACGGCGGTAATCTCGAAACGCAACAGTTCAATACCGAGTTCCGTAAGACCCTCAGTAACGTGGTTAATGTGGTTCGGCAGACTTCCGAAGCCCACGAACGCCTCAAATTGGATGACGAAATGAACCCTGTCGGCCGTGACCGCAAGCTCGCCGAGCTTCCGAAGAACATGGACGCAATCACCACGTCCCAGCTTCGACAGGCTGAGATTGCTATCGACATCGTCGAGGCCCGGCTGACAAACCAAGTGTTACTGCACGACTCCAAAACCGACTCAGACCTGAGCCGAGAAGTCGAAACTATCATGGCTAACGTGGCACAGGGCGATGCCGCCTTAACACTCGTCCAGCTTGCGGCCAACAACCGCTATTCGTCGTATCTCGCTTCCGCCGGAGGTCAGTCTCACGCCATAGCTCGCAATGTAGACCCGGCCTCGCTGCGGCGGGCAGGCTTCCAAAACCTGGCAGCAAATGGCAATACTTCCCAGCGGCGAGCCGCTGCCGACTTGGCTACGTTTCAGGTCGCGGCCCGTCGTGTCCACTCGCTGATTCAGGCCGAGGCCCAAAGCGTCAAGCTGCGAATCACTCCCACTAAGCGAGCCGAAGAGGATGGTGAGAATTTTCACCCCGGGCTCGGCAAGTTCGGCAAGGCATGACCTTTACCGCAAGAGGCGCCACGCCTGATGGCCTCGGCGTCCTGATAGGCACGTACGCCGTGCTAGCCGACGCCCAAGCCGCCGCGGTGGCGTACACGAAAGCGAATCGTCTCTATAGAGCAACCGTGGTTGATGACTCGATAGGTCTGTGGCTTAGCTCGTTTGAAACTTTGCCAGAACCGTCTAACGATAGAGGTTTTAGGTGATGCTAAGCGGTCGCAAGTTCGTCACTAACGCCGGAGGAAATGTATTCCTGTGTTCAGATGCCGACTTTGACCTATTGACTGCCATTCCTGGTTTTAGGGAGTCAACGCAAGTCGAGCTTGTCGCAAGTATCGCGAACGATAGAGCCTTCACCGATATGTTGACTCTGACGGAGGCGGAGCGGCTCCAATATTTCACTGATGGCGGCACGTAAATAAAACTCGCGGCGCTCTCAGGGGCGGTCAATGTGGCCGCCCTTTCTCTATGTAAGCGCAGAACAGGCAACGCCTCGCGTAGCGCCCCTACCTAATCGGCGCGGACCTTCGCCGCTTCTAGGCGCGTTATAACCGCCTTGACTGCCTAAAGGGGGTTACTACGCCGCTCGCGCCAGTGGTGCTTCTAATCTCCGTTAAACGGACCATACAACCGTACGAGTTGGCCTCTGGCGGATGCCTCCGAGTTCAGGTCTGATAGCGCACAGGCACGGACGCGGGCACACCGCGCTGTCCAGTTTTGTATAGCCGTTGCCCGTGAGCAGGCTCGACCTGCTGCGAACGACCCCCCCACCGGCACCCCCCCTAGTTCGTATGCCGCCTAGCGCCGAAGTGGACAGGTGTTGAAAAGAAAGAAACCGCCCCAAGTTTTAGGCCGGACCACCTATCGGACCCCCGGCAACAACGGCCCAAAACGGCCCGAAAACGGGTAGGAGAACATGCGCCGAACGCCCGGCAGTGTGTTCCATGTCTCGCCCGCGAAAACCTAGCCTCGTGCGTTTCGGCCTTCGGGGCGGCCGGAGGGGGTCACGCTCTGCCGTCAGTCAGGCCGTCAGAAAGCCACTGTGGCAAAAAAAACGCCCCTGTGACCGAAACCTTTGAACCCCACCTTCTGAACCGTGGCGCGCCCCAAATCCGCCCTAAAGGTTTAGGGCGGCCGGAGGGTAAAGGAAAGCCCGCCAGCGGTCGGCCTTGAGTCCTTAGGGACTCGCCTTAGGGGGCGGGCTTGACAAGGATGGGGAAGTCGGGGCTAGGCCGGCAGTACCTCCGGGCGGGTAATCTCGGCTACCTCGCGCCAGAGTAGCGAATCGGTTCGTGCTGTGTCCAGCCGCGCAGGCCTTCGAGGATCTTGGCGTCGTCTCCCTGGGTCAATTCCGGCCAGGTCCCTAACAGCGCGACATGATCGAGAATGGCCGCCAATACGATTAGTTCGTCGGTTGTGAATGAGACGGCCTGGTTACCATCCCTGACTAGCGCGTCCAGAAACGCCCCCCCGGCGTCTAACTCACCCTGTGAAAAGGTCGAATGGCCGGCGGTCGAGTCGATTGACATAGACGTGTCTCCTATAGAACCCGCGGGCTGACAGGGACACGAAGTGGTCGGACACGCCGGCCGCGCCGAATACGCCGAAGCTCGGAGACGGCCGTACGGCCCGCAAAGCCACTAGGCCGCGCCCTCGCCGCGCCGCTACGGCCTTGGCCGGTCCCGCCTTGGCTTCCTGATAAGCCGTCCAGAACGACGGGCGATTATGCCCTAGGGCATAATTCGCACAGTGAATGAAACGAGAAACGGTCGATTGGTTAACGCCGCACTCGTCCGCTATCCGCTGTTGGGTCCAACCGCGACGGCTTAGTTCGGCGTAGGCGTCGGCCTCCTGGTTGCGGCAGGCCCATAGAAACCCTCCGGCGCCCCGCAAAGTCACCTAGCGACCGGAACCGCTACGGCCCCGAAAAACCCGCCCTAAAGGTTTAAGCGGCCGGATGGGACGGTACGGCCGAACTGATGCGGTAACTAACCGCGTTGTGCGGTATAAAACCGCGCCTTGCCTTATTTCGTAAAAGCCTTGACAAGTGGCTAGAAAACAGCCTAGTTTCAGCGCGTCGAATCGCCTTATATACGGAGGTTACGCCGTGGCTTACGTTTGTCTCGATTGCTTTCGTGATTGCATCAGGTCGGCCTGGGACTGGGATGATCCCCTCGCGGGCATCAGTTGGAGCGCTGAGGCTCCGGTGGGTACGGTCTGCGCTGGCTGTAACAGTCCGCTGCCTGAGTCGCCCGGCCGCGAGGCCGAGGCCCGGCAGTTACTCGACAGGCTGACCGCCTGATTTAAGACTCCCGCCGGGCGGGCGAGCACCAGGGAGAGTCGGGACCTAAAGGCGGGCTCTAGTTCGCCAGTGTGGGTGTACCATGGCCCGTTGACGGACGCCCCAGCGCGAGGATAGAGCCCTCGGCCATGGCGCCCGCCGAAGAGGAGTTTCCCACAATGGCCGCCAATCAACGCGACGACTCTTTGCGTCCCTGGCCGCAGTACGCGGCGTTCAATCAGCTCCTCCGCGAGCGGGGCGAACTGCTGCCCGCCGACGAGCTACAAGATTACCTGACGGTAGTTAGCGGACTGATCGCCGACCTAAGCGAGGCCCGCCGAAACCTGATGGCGCTGCTAGACCTTGCCGAGCACGGAGAAGGGGTTTGAATCTCGTTACCGCCGAGATATGCGCCGATCGCCTCTATCGCGCTGAGGCCGAAAACGATCGGAGCATCGACGCCGACGTTCAGCGTTTGCGATTTTCCAAGGGGGCGATCCGATCGCCCCCCCAAAGGATGGAGCAAGCGATAGGGCGGATATCCTGCGCCTGGCCGTGGAAGCTGCCGAGCGCCTAGCCCTAGTGGGGCATCCGGCCGGACGGATGGCGGCGGGTCTAGCCCTGATGGTCTGAGGCGGAGAATTTTCGCCCTACGCGGTTGGGGGCGCGGCTAATTTAAGAGTTACCCTTCCGCCCGCATGAAGTGGAGCGAACTACCGGCCGGCGCCGACGTGTCCAAGCTATCGGCTAGCGCCGAGCCGTGGGGTAAAGGGGGTAGCGCCGAATTGCCGGAGCCGCTGTTTCGAGGCGTACTCAAAGAGTTGGACGGCATTACCCGGGTCGCATGGTGCCTATGCCGGCCCGGCCATAAAACCTACCCGGAAGCCGAAGCCTGCGCCTTCGCTCGGCTGAAACAAGACTTCCCCGAGGCCGAGTCGGGTCCTAGCGGGGAGTAGGCCCGAACCTGCCAGTAGTGGCGGCCGTCTAGGGGTTCGGACCGTATGATATACTTCCTTCCCGATGACTAAGACGGCCGCCATCTATTGCCGGCAATCAAGAACCGACGAACGTTCAGTTAGCCTGAACGCCCAAGAGGCGGCCTGCCGGGCGCTCCCGGCCGTTCAAGCCTGTGAGGCCGTCGAAGTCTTTACCGACCTGAGCGCCAGCGGCGGCAGTCGATACCGGAAGCAGTACCTAGCCCTCATCGAGCGAATTAAAGCCAAGGCCGGAGACGTGACCGTGGTCGCGTGCTTCGACTCGGATCGGATCGCCCGCGATAACCTAATGTCGGCCGAGTTCTACGGTCTAATGGAAGTCCATCCGGAGATTCAGGTCGAGCTAGTCGAAGGTCATTTCGACCGTTCTCCCGATGGCGAGCTTTCGTGGACCGTCAAGCAAGCCACGGCAACGCACTACCGCAAGTCCGCGGGCCGCAAGATGCGGAGCGTTCTCGGATACAAGGCCGCCCGCGGCGAGCCCCACGGGATGCCTCCCTACGGCTATCGCTGGGAGGGCGGCCTTTTCGTGGTACACGAGGAACAGGCGGCCGTGGTCCGACGCATCTTCGAGGACTACTCGGCCGGCGAGTTTTCAGCTAAGGCGCTTGCGCTCCGGCTCAACGAGGAAGGCGTCCCGCGTCAAGGCGCCCGCTCAAAGCACGGTTGGCTGCCGGATACCGTCGTGGACACGCTCCGTAATGTGGCCTACGTCGGTAAGACGACGTACAAGGGCGAGCTAATCAAGGCCCAGTGGCCCGGCATCATCGACACGGCGACGTTTAAGCGCGTTCAAGGACTCATGGAAGGCCGCAAGGTCAGGCGCCGGCAGGCGACTAACGAATACGCCTTCGGCCGTCTGTTGATTTGTGCCCGATGTAACCAAGTCATGCGCGCTACCCGGACTCAGGGACACGCCTATTACCACTGCCGGCGCGACGTGGCGGCCCCCTGTGCGGCTCCGTCCGTCCGGGAGGACGTGCTGGCAGCCTTCGTAAACGCCTTGTTTAACCGTATCGCCTATCTAGACGAGAAAGGCGGTTTCACGGCGGCCATGCTGGACGCGGCCGAGAAACGCCGCAAGCCGGTTCGCTCCCTGGCCTCGGTTGAGGCGGCGATGGAGAATCAGGCCAAGCTTTTCGCATGGGGTCACTTGACCGAGGCGCAATACCTAGGCGAGCGCACCCAGCTAGAGGCGCTACGGGACGAGATTTTGGAGGCCGTCTCCGTGCCGGTCACGTCGGCCGACCACTTCCGCAATCTACACATTGACTGGTTGGCGGCCGACCCGCCGACTAGGCGCCGGATTCTCGGCCGCATGTTCGAGGCCCTATACGTTGAGGACGGCACGGTCGTCCGCTACCGGCCCCGGGTCGAGCATCGGGCGGAGATAGAGGCCATCATCGAGCGGGCCGTCGGCATCTTCGAAGAGGAAGGCGGGTTTCGGTACTCGGCCCCCGTGACAGGCCGCAAGGGGCGCCCGGTAAAGCGCCGATTCTTCCAGACCTCCCTTGACGTTCAAGACGGCATACGCGGGAAGGGAGGGATTCGAACCCTCGAGGGAGTTTCACACCCCCTATCCGCTTAGCAGGCGGACGCTTTCGACCACTCAGCCACCTCCCCGGGTCGGCAGTCCAGTTTAGTCGGCGGACCTCTCCCATACTTATCTCCTGTGCAGGCACCCGGAGGCCCCGGCGCACCGCCTTTTTGGGGTCCGGGGCGCAAGCAGGCGTTCGGCGCCGCACCCGGCCTCAGCAGCCGGGTCTGGCTGACCGTCGCGCGGGGAAACCTGAGCGAGGTCTTCCACCCGACCCTGGACCGGCCGGCCCTCCTCGGCCTCCGCTTCATCATCGCCGCGACCGGCTCACCCCCCGTCGACGACGCCGCCGAATCGACACACGACGTCCGCTGGGTTATGCCGGGCATCCCCAGCTTTCACGTCGAGAGCTCGCACCACGAGTACTCGCTGAGCAAGGACTTCACCTGCGACCCCGACCTCGACGCCCTGATCATCTCGGGCACCTTCCGGCCCGAGCTCCCCGACCTGCGCCTCTACCTCCAGGCCTCCCCTCACATGCGGGCGGGCCGCCCGCCCAACGACGCCTACGTCCTCGACCGCGACCCGGTCGCGCTGGTCATGCGCCAGGAGGAGGTCTGGATGGCGGTCGTGGGCCCCTTCAGCCGGGCGACGGCCGGCTACCTCAACAGCTCCGATCTCTTCGTCGAGCTATACGACAACGACGGCGAGCTGACCACAACCTACGAGAGCGCCCTGAACGGCAACGTCGCCGTGGGGGCGGAGCTGGGCACCAGGGCCGGCGCCTTCCAGGTGGCCATCGGCTTCGGCGCCAGCCGCGACGCCGCCGAGGACGCGGCCAACCGCTGCCTGGCCAAGGGGGCCGGACAGATTCGCGAGGAGTTCGCCCGGGCCTGGCACATGCTGCCGGACCTGCCGCCCAACGTCCTCAAGGCCAGCGGTGACGGCGGCGCCCTGGCGCGCGCCTCACTGGCCGTCCTGCGCTGCCTGGAGGACAAGACCAACCGCGGCGCCTTCATCGCCGCCCCCGCCGCGCCCTGGGGCGAGTACCAGTCGGATGGCGACCAGGTCTACTGCCTGGTGTGGCCGCGCGACCTCTACCAGGTCGCGACCGGCCTGCTCGACGCCGGCGACACCGACGCCGCCCGGCGTGCCCTCGACTACCTGGCGACGGTCCAGCGGCCGGACGGCGCCTGGCCCCAGAACTTCACATTTGACGGCCGCCCCCACTGGAACGGCTCCGAGCTGGACGAGGTGGCGTTCCCGATCCTGCTGGCCTGGCGGCTCGGAGTGGCCGGCGCCCTCGACCGCGACCCCTATCCGGGCATGGTCCGGCGGGCCGCCGCCTACCTGATCGCCAACGGCCCGGTCACGCCGCTGGACCGCTGGGAGGACGCGTCCGGGCTCTCACCGTCAACCCTGGCCGCCTGCGTCGCCGCCCTCGCGGCCACCGCCGAGTTCGCGGACGACGCCGGCGAGAAGGCGGCGGCGGAGCACCTGCGAACGGTTGCCGACTACTGGCAGGACCGGCTCGACTTCTGGACGTACCTGCGCCCGTTTCGCCACTACATCAGGATCGCGAAGGACCCGAACGCCGGCGCCCAGCGCGACGACGCCCTGGGCGTGGACTTCGCCGAGCTGGTGCGGCGGGGGCTCCGGCGGGGCGACGACCACCGGATCGACAACACCGCCACCACCGTGGACGTGCTGCTGAAGGTCTCTCTGCCGGGAGGGCCCGGCTGGCGCCGCTACGCCGGAGACGCTTATGGCGAATCCGACGACGGCACCGGCTGGGACGAGACCCACCCCGGCCAGGGCCGGCCCTGGCCGCTGCTGACCGGGGAGCGGGCCCACCTGCACCTGGCGGCCGGCCAGACGGTCGAGGACCTGGTCCGGGCGATGGAGGCGTTCGCGGGCCCCGAGCTGATTCTCCCCGAGCAGGTCTGGGACGGCCAGCCCCTGCCGCAGCGGGGGTTGGAGCCGGGCCGCGCCACCCACTCGGCCGCGCCCCTGGGCTGGGCCCACGCGGAATACCTGAAGGTGTTGGTGGCGATCGCCACGGACAGCCTGCCGGACATCGTCCGCCCGGCCTTCCAACGCTACGCCGAGAAGCCGCCGCACGAGCCGGCCTTCGTGTGGAGCCGCGTCCACGCGTTCGCCAGGTTTCTGGAAGGCCGGGCGGTCCGGATCCAGCTCGCTCGGCCGGGCTTGGTGCGCTGGACCGGCGACAGCTGGGCCACGTTCAAAGAGGTGCCCTCTGTGGACACCGGTCTTGACGTCTGGGTGGCCGAGCTGCCGACCCAGATCATGCGGGCGGGGGCCGTGATGGAGTGGACGGCCCAGTACGCGGACGGCTGGGAAGGGACCAACCACACCCTCACCTGCATCGCCGAACCGGGGTAGGGGGGTCCGGCCGGCTCAGCGGACGACGGGCGCCTGGGGCTCCTCGTTGACCCGCAGCTGGAACACATCCGGCCGGGCGTAGTGGCCGGTCACGTCGAAGTCGAATTTGGCCCGCGGGATGTCGTCGAGGTCCAGCTCGGCGCAGATGATGGTCTGGCCCCGGTGGTCGGGCCCCGCCAGGACCTGGCCCAGCGGGCCCACGATACAGCTGCCCCCGGTGCACAGGATCTCGCCCTCCAGCTCGGGTTGGATGTCGGGCGGGTAGTCCGCGCGGGTGACGAACTGGTTGCTGGAGAGCACGAAGCAGCGGCCCTCGGCGGCGATGTGGCGCATCGTCGGCAGCCAGGTCTCGCGGCAGTCGGCGGTGGGGGCGCAGTAGATCTGGATGCCCTTCGAGTACATCGCCATCCGCAGCAGCGGCATGTAGTTCTCCCAGCAGATCACCGCGCCCAGCTTGCCGAGCGGGGTGTCGTAGACGGGCATCGTCGAGCCGTCTCCGAAGCCCCAGACCAACCGTTCGGCCGCCGTGGGCATGAGCTTCCGATGCTTGCCCAGGTAACCCTCGGGCGAGAAGAACAGGACGCTGCAGTAGAGGGTCCCGCCGTCCCGCTCGATCACGCCCAGCACGAGGTGGATCCGATTCGCGCGCGCCACCTCCGCCAGCGTGTCGACGTCGGGTCCGGGCACGTCCAGCGAGGACTCCCAATAGCGGCGGAACTGCTCGCGGCCCTCGGGCGTGCGGCTGCCGACCACCGTGCCGAAGGAGATGCCCCGCGGGTAGCCGGATACAAAGGCTTCCGGAAAGACCACCAGCTGGGCTCCGCCCCGGGCCGCGTCGGCGGCCAGGTCCGTGACTCGCCCGAGCGTCCGCTCCCGATCGAACATGACGGGCGCGGCCTGGACGACCGCCGCCCGGACCTTACTCATCGGGTTCCGGCTCGTCGTCGATCTCGCCACCCAGGCCCAGCGGCCCGCTGGGGTCGTCGTCGAACTGGCTGTGCAGCTCGCCGCAGTCGGCGCAGCGGTAGAACTCGCCCACGAATCCCTTGTGCCAGACGGAGAAGCTGATCACGCCCGGCTCCTCCACCATGACCTCCTGCTCCAGCTTCCAGATCACCTGCTCCCAGCCGTTCGGGGGCAGCTGGTCGTCGAGCACGATCACGCAGTAGGGGTGGGGGTCGCCCCAGATCATGGCCACCTCGCCCACGCGCTCGTCCTCGACGTTGACCATCGACCACGACTCGGCGGTGCGGGCGCGCGTGGCCCGGATCAGGCGCAGGCCGGTCCAGAAGCGCTCGGCGGCGTCCCGCTCGGCCTTGTCGTGCTCGTTCTGGGCCTCCTGGAAGGCGCCCCACATGCGCAGCAGGTGGTTGCGGTACTGGTGGTAGGTGGAGAGCAGCTTGGGCTGGCTGGAGGAGGAGCCGATGATCTGCTCGAACGCGTGCTCGAAGGCCGCCTCCACGCGCTCCTGGCGGTCGGTGAGGTCCACCGCCCAAGACTCGTCCTCGGACAGCCGCATGGACTCGTTGAGGACGACCTCGAAATCGAGCCAGTCCTCGCCGAACTCGGGCACGAACACGTTGTCCACGATGTCGGCCAGCCGGTGCTCCTCCAGGAGGACCGGGTTCACGCGGCCTCGCGCCTCCGGCCAGCCCTTCCAGCCCATCACGTTGTGGATCCAGTAGTCGAAGATCGTGACCGCATACTGGAGAGCGGCCGGCGAGCTCCAGATGCCGGCCGGCCAGGTCCGGCGGCCGGTGCGCACCTTGTTGTACAGGGCGATCACCTGCTCGTCGTCGAGGTATTCGTTCTCCATCTGCGGCCATTGTAGGAATACCCTCCGAACGCCCTGGGTAATATCCCTTCGATGTCCCGGAACGGTTTCACGCCAGAGCAGGTCCAGCGCTACGCCCGCCACCTGATCCTGCCCGAGGTCGGCGGCACCGGCCAGAAGAAGCTGCTCAACTCGAGCGTTCTGCTGCTGGGCGCCGGCGGCCTCGGTTCCCCGGCCGGCCTCTACCTGGCCGCTGCCGGCATCGGCAAGATCGGAATCCTGGACTTCGACGAGGTCGACCGCACCAACCTGCAGCGCCAGATCCTGCACGGGCTGGACGACCTGGGCCGTCCCAAGGTGGACTCCGCCGAGGAGTCGATGAAGTCGATGAACCCCGACGTCGAGGTGGTCAAGCACCGGACGCACCTGAACTCCGAGAACGCGCTGGAGATCTTCGAGCCCTACGACCTGATCGTGGACGGGACGGACAACTTCCCCACCAGGTACCTGGCCAACGACGCCTCGTTTCTGCTGGGCAAGCCGCTCGTGCACGGCGCCATCTACCGCTTCGAAGGCCAGATGACGATGTTCGACGCCGCCAAGGGCACGGGCTGCTACCGCTGCCTGTTCCCGACCCCCCCGCCCCCGGGCGCCGTCGCCAGCTGCGCCGAGGCCGGCGTGTTCGGCGTGCTGCCAGGGATCATCGGCAGCATGATGGCCTTCGAGACCATCAAGTACATCCTCTCGATCGGCGAGCCGCTGATCGGCAAGCTGCTGGTCTTCGAAGGGATGGACATGTCCTTCCGCAAGCTGAACCTGCGCCGCAGCCCGAAGTGCCCGCTCTGCGGCGACAACCCGACGGTCAAGGAGCTGATCGACTACGAGCAGTTCTGCGGCGTGACCGCGGTCGAGCCCTCGGTCACCCCCATCCAGGCCACGGTCTAACCGGTTTAACCTGAGCTGGACTTGATCCAGCTCGACCGGTTCGACTCGGCCACCCTGGACCGGGCTCGCGCCATCGTCCGCGACCTCGGCTCCGTACTGGTCGCCTACTCCGGCGGCGTCGACTCGACCCTGCTCCTGAAGCTGGCGCTGGAGGAGCTGGGAGGCGACCAGGCGGCGGCGGTCCTGGCCAGCTCTCCCGCCTACCCGGCGGCCGAGCAGGAGCAGGCCCGCCTCTTGTCCGCCAGCCTGGGCGCCCGGCTGGTCGAGGTGGACACCGACGAGGTCTCGCTGGAGGCCTACCGGCGCAACAGCCCCGATCGCTGCTTCCACTGCAAGGAGGAGCTGTTCGAGACGCTGGAGCCCGTGCGCGAGCGACTCGGTCTCGCCCACCTGGCCTACGGCGCGACGGCGGACGACGCCGGCGAGCACCGGCCCGGCCACGGCTCCGCCGTCCGCCGCGGCGTGCGCTTCCCGCTTCTCGAAGCGGGCATGGGGAAGAGCGACATCCGGGGGGTGGCCAGGAGACTCGGCTTGCCCAACTGGGACAAGCCATCCTTTGCCTGTCTCTCGTCCCGGATCCCGCACGGCACCGAGGTGACGGTCGAAGCCCTGCGCCAGATCGAGGGGGCCGAGGCCGCCATCCAGGCGCTGGGCTTCCGCCAGGTGAGGGTCCGCCACCACGGTGAGGTGGCCCGGATCGAGGTAGAACCGGCCGAGATGGAGCGGCTCATCGACCTGCGCGCGCGCGTCGTCGACGGCGTGCGGGCTGCCGGTTACAAGTTCGTCTCGGTCGACCTGGAGGGCTACTCCACCGGTAGCCTCAACCGGACCTGGAGACCGGCGCCCGAGAGCTCCTGACCGCCGGCGCGGTCATCGTCTCCCCTTGTCGGCGAGACTTGCTAGCAATGGCGACAGTCGAGTGGACGGGCGATGGCCTGAGGCTCATCGACCAGACCCGCCTGCCCGGGGAGGAGGTCTATGTCACCTGCCGCACCGCGGCGGAGGTCGCCCGCGCCATCCGGGAGATGGTTGTGCGGGGCGCCCCGGCGATCGGCGCGGCGGCCGCTTACGGCGTGGCCCTGGCCGCGCGCGAGGGTGACCTGGCCGGGGGCGCTGCCCTGATCCGCGCCGCTCGGCCGACCGCCCGTGACCTCTTCTGGGCGGTCGAGCGCGTCGAGCGGGCCCGGGAGCCGCTCGAGGAGGCCCACCTGATCTCGCGGGAGAGCGTCGCGGCCTGCCGGGCCATCGGGCGCCACGGGGCGGCCCTGCTTCCGGAGGGCGCTCGCGTCATCACGATCTGCAACACGGGGGCCCTGGCCACCGTGGACTACGGGACCGCGCTAGGAGTCATCCGGACGGCCCACGAGGCCGGCAAGCAGCCGTTCGTGTACGTGATGGAGACGCGCCCTCGGGCGCAGGGCGCCAGGCTCACGGCCTGGGAGCTGCGGCGGCTCGGCATCCCCTTCAAGCTGATCGCCGACTCGGCAGCCGGCCTGCTCCTGCAGCGGGGCCTGGCCGATGCGGCCATAAGCGGCGCTGACCGCGTCTGCGCCAATGGGGACGTGGTGAACAAGGTCGGCACCTACCCGCTGGCGCTGCTCTGCCACGAGCACGGCGTCCCCTTCTACACGGCCGCGCCGACCAGCACGATCGACCTCGGGGCGGCGGACGGCGCCGCGGTGGAGATCGAGGAGCGCGACCCGAGCGAGGTGACCACTTTCGCGCCCGCCGGGACGGAGGCCTGGAACCCCGCCTTCGACGTGACCCCGGCGCGCCTCGTCACGGCGCTCATCACCGAGTCCGGCGTACGCCTCGGAGCGATGGTGTGATGGGCCGGGCCGAGGTCGGCGTCTTCGGCGGCAGCGGCTTCTACAGGCTGCTGGACGACGTCGAGCTCGTGGAGGTGGACACCCCGTACGGGAAGCCGTCGGACCGCATCGCCCTGGGTATGATCGAGGGCCGGTCGGTGGCGTTCCTGCCCCGGCACGGCGTCCAGCACACGCTGCCGCCCGCCGCGATCAACTACCGGGCCAACCTCTGGGCGATGCGCGCGCTCGGGGTGACGCGCGTCATCGCGCCAACCGCCGTCGGCAGCCTGCAGCCGGCCGTCAAGCCTGGCCACTTCGTCGTCTGCGACCAGTTCGTCGACCGAACCTGGGGCCGCGCCGACACGTTCTATCCGGATGGTCCCCGAGTGGCGCACGTCAGCGCGGCGGAACCGTACTGCCCGGTCCTCCGCGACCTCGCCATCCGGACGGGTCGCGCGCTGGGCCTGGACGTTCACGAGACGGGAACGGTGGTGGTGATCCAGGGGCCCCGCTTCTCGACCCGCGCGGAGAGCCGCTGGTTCGCGGCGATGGGCTGGCAGGTCGTGAACATGACGCAGTACCCCGAGGTCATCCTGGCCCGCGAGCTCGAGCTCTGCTACGTCAACGTCTCGCTGATCACCGACTACGATGCGGGCCTGGCCGCGGACCCCGCGGTCGAGCCGGTCAGCGTGGCCGAGGTCGAGCGCTTCTTCGCCGCCAGCAACGAGCGTGTTCGGGAGCTCATCCTGGGCCTCATTCCGCAGCTGCCCGGCGACCGCGACTGTCCCTGCGGGACCGCCATGAAGGGAGCCGTGATCGGTGGCTGAACCGGTCCTCCTGGCACTCGACCAGGGCACCACGGGCAGCACAGTCGTCGCCGTCGGCACCGATGGGCTGGTCAAGGGCAAGGGCTACCGCGAGATCGAGCAGCACTACCCGCGGCCCGGTTGGGTCGAGCACGACCCGGCGGAGATCTGGCGCAGCGTCCAGGAGGCTGCGGGCATCGCGCTGCGCGCGGCCGGCGCCGCCGCACGCGACGTCAGGGCGGTGGGCATCACGAACCAGCGGGAAACCCTGGTGCTCTGGGACCCGGCCAGCCTGCGCCCGCTGCACAGGGCGATCGTCTGGCAGGACCGGCGCACCGCGGGCATGTGCGATCGCCTCCGCGAGCAGGGCCACGAACTGCGCGTGCGCGAGCTGACCGGGCTCGTCCTCGACCCCTACTTCACAGGCACCAAGCTGGCCTGGGCGATGGAGCATGTGGAGGGTGCCGCGGCCGCAGCCGCGGGCACGGTCGACAGCTGGCTGGTCGCCAACCTCTCGGCGGCCCGGGACCACGTGACGGACGCCTCCAACGCGTCCCGGACGTTGCTTTTCGACATCGGGCTCGGGGAGTGGAGCGAGGAGCTGGCCGACCTGCTGCGGGTCCCCCTGGGCGTGATGCCCGAGGTCCGGCCCTCCAGCGGGGAGATCTCAAGGACCGACCCGACGGCGTTCCTCGGGATCGATGCCCCCATCTCCGGGATCGCGGGCGACCAGCAGGCAGCGCTCTTCGGCCAGGCCTGCCTGCGCCCGGGGATGGCCAAGAACACCTATGGAACCGGGTCCTTCGTCCTCATGAACACAGGCGCCGAAAGGACGAAATCCGGGAGTGGCATGCTCACCACGGTCGCCTGGCTTCGCGGGGGCCGGCTGGAGTACGCGCTGGAGGGCGCCATCTTCATAACCGGCGCCGCCCTGCAGTGGCTGCGGGACGGGCTGGGCCTGATCGCGGCGGCAGCCGAGGCCGGTCCCCTGTGCGAGTCGGTGGCGAGCACCGGCGGGGTCTATCTGGTGCCCGCCTTCACCGGGTTGGGCGCGCCCCACTGGGATCCCTACGCGCGGGGCGCACTGCTCGGGATCACGAGGGGGACGGGGCGGGCCGAGGTGGTCCGGGCGGCCGTCGAGGCCATGGCCTACCAGACACGCGACGTCGTCGAGGCGATGGCCAAGGACGCCGGCCGGCCGCTCGAGGAGCTGCGGGTCGACGGCGGGGCCTCGGTCATGGACTTCCTCTGCCAGTTCCAGGCCGACCTCCTGGGGATCCCCGTGCGCCGGCCCCGGCAGACGGAGACCACCGCCCTGGGGGCCGCCTACCTGGCCGGCCTGGGGGCCGGGGTCTGGGCGTCCGACGCGGAGCTCGCTGACGTCTGGCAGCTGGATCGGGAGTTCGAACCGCGGATCGGCCGCGACCAGGCGGCCGAGATGCAGAGCCGCTGGCGGCGGGCGGTCGAGAGAAGCCTCAGGTGGGTCGACGATAATCAGCCCTGACTTCATGCGCCATCACATCCTCTACGCGGACCAGATGTGGCGGAAGCAGCGCTTCTGGGCGCTCTTCCTGGTGCTGGTCGGACTCGTGATGAGCTTCTACCTGATCATCTACCGGCGCCAGCCTCTCAACACCAACACGTACATCTGGCTGGCGTATGTTCCCTCCGGGCTGCTCCTGCTGGGGATCCTCCAGTACTACAAGTGGCGAAGCTTCGTGCAGGCGACGGACGCCGGGCTCAAGGTCTCGAACCTGATGTCGAGCGTCATGATCGACTACCAGTCGATCCGGGGCGTCCGCGTCGGGCCCCTGAACCAGCACTTCGCGGAAGGCCGCAAGAAGATGGCGCGGCCGGTCGCCAAGGCCCTCCTCGAGCACCCCGCGCTGTTCGTGCGGCTGCGTGGCGACGACCTCCAGCTGGCGGCCATCACCCGCAAGCTGGGCTCTCAGCTGGCCTCGTACGACACGATCGCGCTGCCCCTGCCCGATCCGGACGCTATGGCCTGGGAGCTCAACTCCCGCCTGCCCGACCGGCTCGGGGTCAACCTCGGTGGGGGGCGCCGGCGGAAGAAGCGAAGGTGACCGCCGCGCGCCAGGAGCGCCGCGCCGAGGCGCAGCGGGTGCGCGAGGAGGTGCCCGCGACCGAGCCCGACGCGGCGCCCGAGGTGGCGCCGGCAGGCTGGGGGCGGCGGCTGCTGGCCCGGCTGGAACTCCAACGGCCGGACGTCGTCGCGCTGCTCGTGCTGACCGCGGTTGCGTTCGTCTTCCGTTTCTTCAGCCCGCTGATGCCCGATGTGCTGAGCCACCCCTTCCAGGGGGCCCCGATCAGCAACTGCGTGCAGAACACGCCCGTCGACACCGCCAACCACGCGGGCACCCTTTGCGGTTTGGCCTACCCCTTCCAGCGCAACTACGCCCAGGCCGGGCAGCCACCGACGCCGCCGCAGGGCCAGATCTTCGACGAGGTCTACTTCCCGGTCTTCGCCCACGACGACCTCAAGGGCATCTCCTATTTCGACCCTGAGCCGCCGCTTAGCAAGCTGTTCATCGCCTCCGGCGAGTGGCTCTACGGCTGGTGGCGGGCGACCTTCGAGGGGGCGCACGGAAACTACGCCGACCTCGGCTTCAACACCTTCGGCTGGCGGATCATGGCCTGCCTCTTCGGGACGCTGTGCGTGCCGATGATGTACCTGCTCGCGCACCGCCTCTGGCCCAACCGCGTGTTCGCCCTGGCCGCGGGCGTCCTGACCTGCTTCGACGGCATGTTCTTCGTGCAGTCGAGGATCGGGATGATCGACATCTTCCCGATCTTCTTGATCCTGCTGAGCTACTGGGTCTTCCTGATCCACCTGGGCAGCCGCACCGAGCGCGAGTCACTGGTCACGTTGGTGCTGACAGGGATCGTGCTGGGCCTCGCGATCAGCTCCAAGTGGATCGCGCTGGCCGCCTGGGCGAGCGTGATCTTCTTCCTGGTCATGCGTCCCATCCGGCGCCGTCTGGCGGTGGGGATCGGGGAGTGGCGATGGGGCAGGGGGGAGGGGCCGGCCCTCCCCGGCGGGGCCCGGATCGCGCCATTCGTGGCGGTGGCCGTGGTGGCGCTGGTGCTCGTCCCGGTCGCGATCTACCTGGCCAGCTGGATCCCCTTCTTCACGCGCGGCCAGTTCCACGACCTGAAGGATCTGATCCTCTACCAGAAGCAGTCGTACGACTACCACGCCCACCTTACGGCGACCCACCCGTACGGCTCACCCTGGTTCTCCTGGCCATTCCTGTTCCGGCCGGTCGCTTACTACTACGAGTACCAGGGCCTGGGCAGCGACGCCTTCAGCGGGCAGTCGCTGGTGGCAGGAATCGTCAACCTCGGGAACCCCTGGATCTGGTGGACCAGCCTGCCCTGCCTGCTGGCTCTGCCCTACTTCATCTTCCGCCACCGCAGCTTCCCGGCCGCGGTGATCGCGGTCGGCTTCATCACCCAGTTCCTGCCCTGGTCGCGCGTGACCCGGGTCATCTTCCTGTACCACATGTTCGGCGGCCTGATCTTCATGATCCTGGCCCTGGCCTTCACGCTGGGCCGGATCTCCACTTCGGAGGGATTGGTGTTTGAGGCCGGCGCCTTTCGCCTGGCGCTGTCCGGGCGCCAGATCGCCTACGCGCACCTGGCGGTGGCGATCGGCTTCTTCCTCTGGTTCTACCCGGTCTGGACCGGCCTGCCGATCACCAGCCACGCCTACCTGAGCCCCTTCCCGGACGGGAAGATGTGGTTCCCCTCCTGGATCTGAGATGGAGTCCGCGCCGGCTGCCCGTCCGGCCTTTCTGAGCGCCTGGCCTCCGGCCCGGGTGGCGGTACTGGCGGCCGCCGCGCTAAGCCTGGTCGGCGCGGCCGCGCTGACTGGTTGGGCGCTGGTCGTGCTGGCCGGCTGCGTGGTCGTCGGGGCCGGCCTGTCCTGGCTTTCGGGCCTTCCGCTGAAGCTCGAGGAGCGGCTCGCCTTCGGCGCCATCATCGGGCCGGTCGCGTTCACGATGGCCCTGCTCCTGCTCTCGCTGGCCTTTGGGCTGGAGCTGGCGACCGTGCTGGGGGCTTTGGCAATCGCGCTTGCGGCGTCGGCGCCGGGCTGGTGGCTGGGTCGCCGGGACCTGGCGCTGGCCACGCCCTCGGAAGGCTGGCAGCTCTGGGTGCTGTTCGCCGTCTGCGGGCTCTACGCCCTGCTGCTGCTGAGCCGGAGCTACACGTTCACCGCCGGCGGGCTGATCACCGGCACCGTCGGGGCTTACGGCGACTGGGCCGCCCACCTCACCTACGCGGGCTCCTTCGCCTACGGACACAACTTCCCGCCCGAGTTCCCGATCGACCCCGGGCACCGTCTCGCCTACCCGTTCATGGTCGACTTGTTCGCGGCCGCCCTGGTGCCCCTGGGCACCTCTCTGACCAACGCCCTAGTCCTCACCAGCGGGCTCCTGGCCCTCGCCTTCCCCGCGGTCATGTACCTGGTGGGCGTCCGCCTGGTCGGCAGCCGGGTGGGGGCGGCCGCCGCGGTCCTGGTGTTCCTGCTGAGCGGCGGCCTCGGCTTCGCCGCGCTGGTCGCCGACCTGGACAAGGGCGGACTCGCGGTGCTCTCCCACCTGCCTCGCCTCTACACGCAGGCGCCCGACAGCAACTACCAGTGGCTGAACCCCGTTCTGGCCTGGATGCTGCCGCAGCGCTCGGTCCTGTTCGGCTGGCCCCTGGCGCTGATCGCGGCTGCGCTGCTCTGGCTGGCCCGCGAGCGGCGGGACTGGCGGCCCTACGCGTTCACCGGCGTACTGGTCGGCCTGGCCCCGCTCTTCCACGTGCACGGCTTCGGCACCGCCGTCGTCCTGGCGGGGTTCTGGGCCCTGCTCGACCGCCGCCGCGAGTGGGCCGCGTTCTTCCTCCCGGTGCTGCTGCTGGGGTTGCCCGCCCTGCTCTTCCTGCTGGTGCCCGGCAGCTCCCAGCTGCAGTGGAAGCCGGGCTGGCTGGCGGGCCGGGACGGCCCGCTCTGGTTCTGGCTCAAGAACACCTCGCTGCTGGTGCCGCTGATGGTGGCCGGCAACCTCTGGCGCGGGGTGCTGCCGGCCGGCGTCGGCCTGCGCCTCGCCCCGATCTGGCTCTGGTTCCTGATCCCCAACCTGGTGGTCCTCCAGCCCTGGGACTGGGACAACACCAAGTTCTTCGCCTTCTGGGCCCTGTTCGGCTCGCTGATGGTGGGCGCGCTGCTGGTGGCGCTGGGGCGGCGAGGCCTGGAGGGCGCCTGCCTGGCCGCGATCCTCTTCGTCACGCTCACGCTGGCCGGGGGACTGGACCTCGCCCGGGCCCAGCAGGGCACGGCCAACCAGGCCCTCTTCACCGACTCGGCCGGGATCGCGACCGCGGACTGGGTTCGCGCCAACACCGATCCTCGGTCGATCGTGCTGGTCGCTCCGGCGCACAACGAGCCGATCCCTACCCTCGCCGGCCGCCGGGTCGTGATCGGATACGGCGGTTGGCTGTGGACTTACGGTCTCGCCGACTGGATCAGCAAGACCGATAGCGTCCAGAGGATGCTGAGGGGCGACCCCGCGACTTCCGCATTGCTGCGCCAGTATCACGTCGACTACGTCGTGGTCGGTCCCCAGGAACAGGCCCTGGGCGCCAACCCGGCTTACTGGCAGACAGCTGCGCGACAGGTTTACTCAAATGGCGCTTACACCGTCTACCGAGTCGGCTGAGCCGGCGGCCGGCCTGGCCGTCGACTGGCCGCGACTGCGCGCCTGGCCGCACTGGGAGCGGGTGGGACTGGGTCTGGTCGTCCTGACCGCGCTCCTTCTGCGCCTGCACGACTACACCTTGGCTCCGGCCTTCACCGACAACGCCGACGAGCTTCAGTTCACCTGGGCCGGGCTGAACCTGATCGTGCACGGCGACCCCTACACCTGGTCCTACTTCGCCGGCTACGCGAGCTACACCAACTTCTCCGATTTCGGCACCAACTACCCGCTGGTCCACCACTGGATGGATCATCCGCCGCTGTTCGCCTACCTGATGGGTGGCTGGGTCTGGCTGCTGGGCGACCGCGAGATGGCTCAGGTCACGCCGGAGCAGGTACGCGTCATCCCGGTCCTGCTCAGCACGCTGAGCGTCCTGCTCGTCCACCGGCTGGGCCGGCGCTTCCTTGCCGTGCCGGCCGCGCTGGCCGGGGCGGCGCTCCTGGCCACGGCCCCAGGGGCGGTCCTGCTGGGCCGGGAGGCGGAGCCGGAGGCGCTCCAGGCGGTTCTGCTGCTGGGTGCGCTGCTCCTCACCGTCCGGGCCCTGGACGGGGAGGCCGGCCGCTGGACCGTGGCCGGGCTGCTGCTCTGCTGCCTGGCCGCACCCCTTGCCAAGGTGCCCGGGGTTGCGGTGGGCGGTATCTGCGCGGCCATCCTCTTCACGGGCCGGCGCTGGTCGCTTGCGGCCGCCTGCCTGGGGGCTGCCGCCGCGGCTCTGCTCCTCTTCGCGCTGTACGGGCGGCTGATCGACTGGGCGCTCTTCGCTCGCATCTTCCAGGCCCAGACCCACAACCGGCTCGGGATCATGGGCGCGTTCGACTTCATAGCCCAGCCCACCGGCGTCAACCGCCGCCTGCGGGATGGCTGGTGGCTGCTGGGCTGGATCGGCCTGGCGCTCTGGACGGCCGTCCGGGAGGGCCGCCGCGACCTGTTCCTGGTCTGGCCGGTGGCTGCCTACGCCCTGACGATGCTCGTCATGGCCGGCGAGCGCCAGATCGAGCAGTACGGCTGGTACAAGTGGATCATCTACCCGGAGGTGTACCTGGCCGCCGGCTTTCTGGCCTGGCAGGCGGTCAGCCGACCGGCACCCGGCCGGCTGGCGCTGCTGCTCGCGCTGGGCGGCGCCACGGCCGTGAACTGGCTGGCTCCCTCTGGACCGAACCCCTTCCTGGTCTCGGCCGTCCTCCTGGTGGTGCTGGCGCCGGCGCTGCTGCTGGCCTGGCGGCCCTTCGACGATCGGCTGCGCACGTGGGCGGTCCGGGTGGCGGTCGCCGCCTTCGCCCTCATGCTGCTCGGCAACCTGCTGGAGTCGATCTACCTGGCCGGCATCTTCACGCGGCTCTAGTCAAAGATCGCCGCGAACGGCCGCAGGCTCAGCCGGCCTGTTCCTCCGCCACGCCCAGCCGGCGGGCCATCCGCCTCAGCTCGCGGTCGGTGCGATCGAGCCGCTGGAGGATCTGGAGCAGCACCTCGTCCTGAACCTCCAGGTGCGTCATCAGCATCTTCAGCTCGTCCTCCGACTTCACGTCCACCTCGTAGTCGTGCTGGGCGCGCAGGCGGTCGCGGTCGGCCAGCCGGTTGAGAGCCATGAGAGTGATCGAGACCCAGAGCGCGGCCTCCAGGCTGAGAGCCAGGTTGAGCAGCTGGAACGGGTAGGGGTCCCAGTGGTTGGTGAACGACAGGATGTTCAGGACCAGCCAGACCACCGTCAGAGCGGCCTGCATGACGATGAACGTCCAGGACCCGATCAGGCGCGCGAAGTCCTCGGCCATCCGCTGCGCGGCGCCCATCTTCCGGTCCGCCTCGCGGTTCAGGTCGTGCACGGGCGGATGGTCGTGCTGGTGGCGCACCAGCGTCCGAGCGATGTCCTCGATCTCTCTCCCAACCGACATTGCGCATAGCTTCGCTCAAAAGTGGGCCGGGTGGCTACGAAAGGTAAGCCTGGAAAATCAGGCGAGGCGGCTTTCGACCCAGGCCGCGGCTCCCAGCAGGCGCCGATCCGCGCCCGGCTGGGCTGCCAGCTGGAGGCCCAGGGGCAGTCCGGCTGGGCCCCGCCCCGCCGGCAGGCTGATCGCCGGGGCTCCGACCAGGGTCCAGCGTGTGCACAGCCGGGGATCGCCCGTCGTCTCCAGAGGCGGCGCCTCGCCCAGGGTCGGCAGGGTCAGGATCGCGTCGTAGCCGGCGGCCCATTCCGCGAAGCGCTCGATGAGCGCCGCCCGTTCCGCGAGCGCCGCCTGGTACTCGGCCCCCGAGATGCCGGCACCCTCCTCGAGGAGGTCGCGCAGGCGGCGGCTGACGAGCTCGGGCGCCCGCTCGACCTCCGGGCCGAGGCCTCGCTGGGCCTCCACCGCCATGATCGTGCGGTGCACGCCGATCGCCTCCTCGAAGCCGCGCGGCAGGGGCGGCCGGGCAACCGGCCCGAGCGCGGCGACCGCGGTCTCGAAGCGCTCGCGGGCGGCCGGCTGGCACTCTGACCACTCGCTGGTCATCGCGACCGCGAGGCGGGGCCGCTCCAGGACCTCCGGGCTGAGGTCCGCCGCCGCCAGCACGGAGCACAGAGTCGCTGCCTCCGCGACGGAGGCCGCGAAGCCGCCGACCTGGTCGAGGGTCGGGCTGAAGCTCATGATCCCGTTGCTGGGGATGAGCCCGGCCGAGGGCTTGAAGCCGACCACCCCGCAGAACGCGGCCGGCCGGATCACGGAGCCGTTGGTTTGCGTGCCGACAGCCAGCGCGAGCATCCCGGCGGCCACGGCGGCGGCCGATCCCATCGAGGAGCCGCCCGGCGTGCGCGTGGGGTCCCAGGGGTTGCGGGTGGGGCCGGGCGTGAAGTAGGCCAGCTCGGCGGTCACCGTCTTACCGACCACGACCGCGCCCGCCTGCTCGAGCCGGTCGACCACGGTTGCCGAGCGCGCGGGCACGCGGCCCCTGTACAGCCGCGAGCCGTTCTCGGTCGGGATCCCAGCGGTGTCGATGATGTCCTTGACGCCGACTGGGACTCCGTGGAGCGGGCCGGGCGGGGCTGTCCGAGCCAGCCGGCGCGCGCGCTCGACGTCGAGCCAGGCGAAGGCCTGGACCTCGGGCTCGCGCTCCTCGATCCGGGCCAGCGCCAGCTCCAGCACCGGACCATGTTGACAGCGCTGACGGCATTGGCTGGAATTGGCGACCATCGCCGCCGACCGGGTCTTCGGATTCGGGCTGCGAACCCCTGAGGGCTGGCAGCGGGCCACGTAGGTCGGGCGTCGTGAGGCCGGGCTACTTGTAGTCGTGAGAGTGCGATGACTCCTTGGCGGCGCCGTCGAGAGCCGCGATCGCGGTGGCCAGCACCGACCAGACTCCATCCAGGCTCTGGACCACGCCGTCGATCACTAGGATCGGGGCGGCCGCCTGGCGTCGGAAGCGCTCGTAGACGTCGGCCTTGATCGTCACGTTGACGTGGCCGTGCTCGTCCTCGAGGGTGAAGAATCGGATCCGATTGGCCGTCATCGGCGCCTGGCGGGTGATCACGAGGCCGCCCACCCTGACCTGGCGGCCGGCCGGCAGCTTCTGGGCCGCCGTGCTCACGACCACGCCCAGCCTGTCCAGGCGCTCCCTGTGGAAGTGGATCTCGTGCTTGCCGGTCGAGAGGTCCGAGATCCGATACTCGAGCCGGGTCCGCTCGCGTTCCGTCAGCTCGGGCAGGCTCGGAGCCTCGGCGGGCAGGGCCATCGCCGACTGCGCGTCCAGCTTGCGGCGCAGCCCGTGTCCGTCCCAGCGCTCCTGCCAGCTCCAGAGCAGCTCGCGGCGGACCTCGCCGAGGCTGTCGAAGCCGCCCACCATCACAAGGTTGCGGACGGCGCGGGGGTTGAGGGGGGCGCCGCGCAGGCGGTCGAGGAAGTCGTCGCAGGATCGGTAGTGGCCGGCCCGCTCGCGCTCGGCGACGATCGCCAGGCGGCCCGGCTCGCCAAGGTCGCGCACGTAGTTGAAGCCGACGCGGAAGCGGTTGGCGTGCTCGGGCAGGCAGCGTTCGGCGGACATGTTGACGTCCACGGGCAGCACCTCCACGCCATGCCGCTTGGCGTCCTCGACCAGGACGCTGGGGTGGTAGAAGCCCATCGGCTGGTTGTTCAGCAGGCCGCAGGTGAAGTGGGCCGGCCAGTTCAGCTTGAGCCAGGCCGTCTCGTACGCGGTGCGGGCGAAGGCGGCGGCGTGGGAGCGGCAGAAGCCGAAGGCGGCGAAGCCCTCCACCGCTGAGAAGAGCTGCTCGGCGACCTCCAGCGAGACGTCATTGGCGAGGCAGCCCTGCAGGAACCCGTCCTTCAGCGAGGACATCTCGACGCGGTTCAAGTGGCGCGTCATCGCGCGCCGGAAACCATCCGACTCCGACGGCGTCATGCCCGCCACCTGCATGGCGATCTCGATGATCTGCTCCTGGTAGAGGATCACGCCCTGGGTGTCGCGCAGGATCGGCTCCAGCAGGGGGTGGGCGTAGGTGACGGCCTCGCGGCCCTGCTTGCGCCGGATGTAGGGGTGGACCGCGTTGCCCTGGATCGGACCGGGGCGGATGATCGCGACCTCCACGACCAGGTCGTTGAAGGTCTTGGGGCGGGTGCGGGGCAGCGTCATCATCTGGGCCCGCGACTCGATCTGGAAGACGCCGATGGTGTCCGCGGCGGTGCACATGGCGAAGACCTCGGGGTCGTCCAGGGGCAGGGCGTCCAGGTCGGGGCGGCTGCCGGTCTCCTTCTCGATCAGCCCTAGCGTCTCCGCCACCACCGAGAGCGTGCGCAGGCCGAGCATGTCCATCTTGATCAGGCCCAGGTCCTCGACGTCGTTCTTGTCGAACTGGACGACGACCCGGCCCGGCATGGTGGCCGGCTCCACCGGGACGATGTCCACCAGCGGCTCACCCGTCACGAGCATGCCTCCCACGTGGATGGAGAGGTGGCGGGGAAAGCCCTGGATCTCGCGGCAGAGGTACAGGAACTGCTTCCAGGCTCTTGAGTTGACGCGGTCGCGGGGGACGTTGGCGAACTCGACGGAGGCGTCGATGTCCTCCTCGAACCAGCGGTCCACCGACTTGGCGAGCCGGTCCAGGAGGTCAGGCGGGAAGCCCAGCGCCTTGCCGACCTGGCGGATCGCCATCTTGGGCCGGAACGTGACGACGTTGCAGACCATGCCGGTCCGCTCCCAGCCGTACTTGTCGTAGATGTACTGGATCACCTGCTCGCGGTGCTCGGTCGAGAAGTCGATGTCGATGTCGGGGGTGCTGGTCATCTCCTCGTGCAGGAAGCGCTCGAAGAGGAGGTTGTGCTCGATTGGGTCCACCCGGGTGATGCCCAGCACGTAGGCCACGATCGAGTCGGCCGCCGAGCCGCGGCCCTGGCCGGGCACGCCGTTCTCCTTCGCGAAGCGCATCAGGTCCCAGTTGATGAGGAAGAACTCGGCCAGCCCGGTCTTCTGGATCACGTCCAGCTCGCGCTGGAGGCGGCTGGCGACGGCCGGGGTGATGGGGTGGTAGCGGCCCCGGGCGCCCTGCTGGCAGAGCTGGTAGAGAAAGCTGAAGGGCGTCTCGCCGTCGGGGACCGGGTAGCCGGGGAAGCGGACGCCTCGGAAGTCGAGCTGGAACTCGCACTGCTGGGTCAGCTGCCAGGGGGTGTCCAGGGCCTCCGGGCAGTCCCTGAACAGTGCGCGCATCTGCTGCTCGCCCTTCAGGTGGCGCTCGGCGTTGGGGAAGAGGTGGGCGCGCGCCCCCTCCAGCGTGGCCCGGCGGCGAATGGCGTTCAGGACGTCGTGGAGGGGGCGGCGCTGGGGGACGTGGTGGCGGACGTCGTTGGTGGCCACCAGGCCCGCGCCGCAGCGGCGGGCCAGGGCGATGCGGCCCTGCATCAGCCAGCGGTCCTCCGGGCGGAGGTGGTTGTGCAGCTCGCTGAAGACGTCGGCGACGCCCACCGCTTCCTGGAGCTCGCGCAGGCGCCTCTCATCGTCGGTGGCGGTGAGGCAGAAGAGGTCGCCGGCGTGGGCAGCCAGGGTGGGCAGGTCGGAGCGGGCCTCGCCCTTGGGCTGGTCGCGGTGGGCGAGGCTCAGCAGGCGGCAGAGGTTGGAGTAGCCGCGCAGCGTCCTGGCCAGGAGGACCACGTCCTCGCCGGCGATCTCGAGGCTGGCGCCGATGACCGGACGGACGCCCAGCCGGCGGCAGGCCTGCATGAAGCGGACGGCGCCGTAGACGCCGCCGGTGTCGGTGATGGCGACCGCGGGCAGATCCAGCGCGGCGGCCCGGATGGCCAGCTCCTGGGGGTGGGAGGCGCCATCCAGAAAGGAGAAGTTGGAGTGCGCGTGCAGTTCTACATAGGGGGCGCCGGGGCTCATCTAGTCATAGACGCGTTCGACGAACCAGGTGCCCTCGGCGCGGTCCTGGTAGAGCTCGCAGAGGAGGCGGCCGCTCAGCAGGACTTTCCAGTAGTCGCGGTCGACGGGGTGGTCCCACCAGTCCAGCTCCGCCCGCCAGTGGGAGACGGGCTCGACCTCGCCGACCAGGGGCCCGCCGCGCAGGTAGGCAGGGCTGCCTTCGTTGTTGAGGCGCACCTCGACCTGCTGCGCCGGAATGACTAGGAAAGTCACTGACTGGGGGGGCACCCCCCTGGAGCCCCAATCCTCACCTCGGCACCCAGGTGTAGCGCTGGTCGGGAAGCGGGGAGCTCGGGAGGGCCGGGACCGGGTGCACCGCCACCGCTTCGCCATAGCGATCCTGCAGGCGCTCGAGGGCCGCGTCCACCTCCTCCCTGGAGCCGTCGCCACCCGCCCACAGGCGCAGCTGGCGGAGGCCGGCGCCCTCCAGGAGTGGCAGCTCGAGAGCGATCTCGGTGATCGGCGCCGCCGGCCGCCACTCGCGCAGCCAGGCGCCCGCCAGCCCGAACAGCTCGGCGGCGCTGGAGAGCGGGTGGCGGACCAGCGACTCCCTCGCCTCCGACCCCCTCTCCGTCACCAGGCGCAGGCGCAGGCGCTTGGCGCCCGCCCCCCGCAGGCCGAGCTCGGCGGCGAGGTCGCCGGCCAGGGCCTTGGCCACGAAGAGCAGCGCCTCCCGGTCCTCCACGGGGGGCTCGAACTGGCGGGAGGCGCGCGTGACTTCGGGCGGCCGCCAGGGCCGCAGGAGGTCGGGCTCATCGCCCCGCGCCATCAGGACGGCGCGGCGGCCGGCCGGCCCCAGCTGGCTCTCCAGGCGGCGCGGCCCGATCGCCGCCACCGCTTCCAGCGTGCGCAGGCCGAGCAGCTCCAGCCGGTCCTGCTGCTCGGGCGTCAGGAAGTCGAGCTCGGTGGCCGGGAGCGGGGCCAGGAAGGAACGGGCGTCGGTGACCTGGAGCAGCCGGCCGGGACGGGCCCTGAGCGCGGCCAGACAGGCTGAGAAGGGGCCGGGCGCCAGGCCCAGGCAAGGCTCGAACTCGGCCGCCAGGCGCAGCCGGTCGCGCGCCTCCCGGATCGCCCGGCCAGGCTCGGGAACCCCATCCAGGTCGAGCCACGCCCGCCCGTCGAGGCGGACGTCCACCACCGGCGCCAGGTCGTAGAGGGCGGCCGCGAGACGCTCGCGCAGGCGCTGGGCCGCCTCGGGCAGGGGGTCCACGATCAGGGCGGCGGGGCACAGCGCCTCGGCCTGGGTGAGCGTCTGGCCGGGCTGAACCCCCAGCGCCACCGCCTCCGCCGAGGCGGTGAGGACGCGCTCCCCGTAGGCGCCCACGACCACCGGCAGGCCATACGTCTCCGGCCGCACGGCCAGCTCCAGGTGGGGGATCAGACCGCAGCAGACGCGAATTGCAGGACCTCCTCGGGTAAGACCTCGGCGACCCAGGCCAACGGCCGGATGGCGCCCAGCGGGTAGCCCACCTCCAGCTCGGCGACGCCGCCAGGGGCGGCCACCTTGTTCTTGGCGCAGAGCGCCCGGGCGCGCAGGCCGACCAGCTCATGGCGGTCCCATATCCAGCCCGTCCGAGCCAGGTCGAAGGTGAGGCTGGAGGCGTAGGCGAGGGCGCGGTCGGGCGCCTCGGCCACGACGGCCAGGACACAGCCCGAGCGGGCGGCGGCCGACTCCATGGGGGCCAGCGCCGGCTCGGGCAGGTTGCCCAACACCAACAGGAACCCGGCGCCCGCCCGGGCCAGGGCGACGGCGGCCTCGCCGCCGGCGTCGGGGCTGGGCGGCCGGACGACCGTCAGCGGCTCCAGCTCGGCACCCAGGGCCGCCAGCGTCCAGGCGTCGAAGCCGCCTCTCACATCCACGACCACCGCGTGCGCAAACTCTCGGGTGGCCTGGGCGAGCAAGGTCAGGCCGAGGCTCAGCTTGCCCGAGCTGGGACCGCCCGAGAGCACGCAGACCCGGCCCCGGGGCAGGCCCCCGATCCCGCTCAGGCGATCGAAGGCGGCGACGCCCGAGGGCCAGGGGCGGGGGCCCGGCAGCCGGTGAGCAGGCACGAGTGCCTGCTCACCGAAGCGGACCTGGACCGCCTGGATGGCACGCTGAAGATCGACTCTTTGGCTCTGCATCTTTTTCGAAGGGCCTCCGAAAAAGACGCGGGGGCGGGACTGGAGGCGGCTTCAGCCTATCGAACAAATGTTCGGCAGTCAAGTTTTTCAGAGCCCGCTGCATAATCGCCGCGTTAAGGCATCCGACGCGGGGGAAGTGAGATGCGCTACAAGCTGCTGCCGGCGACAGTCGCGGCCGTCCTGCTGATCTTCGGGAACCCGCTCTCGGCGAGCGCCGCCAAGGTGCCTCTGCCGAGCTCGATGGCATCGGCGGGCGACTCCATCACCCGCGCTTACGACTCGACGTGGTGGGGCTGCTTCCTGAGCGACTGCCCCCAGTACTCCTGGTCCACCGGCACCAGCGGCAGCGTCAACAGCCAGTACCGGCGCATCCTGGCGAAGAACCCGGCGATCAACGGCCGAGCGTTCAACGACGCCAGGACGGGCGCCCGGATGGCCGACCTGGACGGCCAGTTGAAGGCGGCGGCGGGCCAGGGCGTCCAGTACGTGACGGTGCTGATGGGCGCCAACGACCTCTGCATCCCGAGTGCGGCCACGATGACGCCGGTCGCAACCTTCCAGGCCGAAGCCCAGCAGGCGCTGGCCGGCTTCTTCGCGGCCGACCGCAGGGCCCACCTCTATCTTTCGAGCCTGCCCGACATCTACCAGCTGTGGTTCCAGATGCACACCGACGCGCTCGCGGTCAGCACCTGGAGCGCCTTCGACATCTGCCAGAGCATGCTCAGCACAAGCAACACGGAGGCCGACCGCCAGCTGGTCGTCGCCCGGGAGGCAGCCGACAACGCGGCCCTGAAGGCCGCCTGCAGTCACTTCGCCAACTGCCGCTGGGACGGCTACGCCGGCTACAACTTCAAGTTCCCGGCCGCCGACATCAGCACGATCGACTACTTCCACCCCAACCTGGCGGGCCAGAACGCAGTGGCCAGCATCACCTGGCGCGCCGGCTACTGGGGGTAGCCGGCGCCGGTCGTGGACAATGCCCGGGATGGCTCGGGTCGTAATCGTGGGCGGGGGCGTGATCGGCTGCGCGATCGCCGAGCGCCTCAGCCGGGACCGCCACCGCGTGACGTTGCTGGAGCGAGACAGCGTGGCCGCCCACGCTTCGGGCGCCGCGGCCGGGCTTCTGGCTCCGCAGAGCGAGGAGGGCGGCGACCTCGGCAAGCGCTCGCTGGCCCTCTTCCCGGACCTGGTGCGCCGGGTGGAGGCGGCCTCCGGCATCGAGACCGAATACCGCGAGCAGGAGAGCATCGCGCCGGCGCTGACCGCGGACGAGGAGCGCAGCCTCAAGCGGCTGGCGGCCGCCGGCGGCGGGCGCTGGCTGGAGCGCAGCCAGGCGATCACCGAAGAGCCCGCCCTCAATCCCGCGGTTCGAGGCGCGGCGGTTTTCAGCGAGGGCCAGGTGACACCGATCCGCCTGGCCCACGCCCTGGCCCGGGCGGCAGGCACGGCTGGGGCCGAGATTCGGGAGGGGGCGCCGGTGGCCTCCATCGCTCTCCGCTCGGGCCTGGTGACGGGCGTGCACGGCCCGGACGGCCTGGTCCGCGCCGACGTCGTGGTCCTCGCCGCCGGCCCCTGGAGCGCGGCCCTGGCCTCGCCGCTCGGGGTCGGGCTCGACGTGCGCCCCAACCGCGGCCAGCTCGTCACCCTCTGGCCGGGGTGGCGCGTCCTGCGCCGGATGGTCACCTGGCGGGGCAGCTACCTGGTACCCAAGCCGGATGGGACGATCGTGGCCGGCAGCACCGAGGAGGAGGCCGGCTTCGACGCCCGGCCCACGGCCGAGGGGGTGGCCGGGCTGCTCGAGTTCGCCGGCCAGGCGGTTCCGGCGCTGCGCTCGGCCACCCTCGAGCGGGCCTGGGCCGCGCTCCGGCCGGCGACACCGGACGGCCAGCCGGTGATCGACGCCGCCCAGGGCCTGCCCAACCTGGTGATCGCCACCGGGCACAACCGGAAGGGCATCCTGCTGGCCCCGATTACGGCCGAGCTGGTGGCGGAGATCGTCGCCGGCCGCTCCTAGAGGTCCGGCTCCTAGACCGTCTGGCTGACCAGCCGGACCCGGAGGTTCTCGCTCCCCAGGTGCTGGTTGTTGAGCAGCACGTCGATCGTGTAGCTGCCCTCCTGCGGCAGCTGCACCCCGGTCAGGTTGGCGACCACGTGCACGGGGATCGGCCAGCCCACCGGGTGGTCGGGGTTGGCCTTGGCAGCGACCGGCAGGCGGATGGGCTCAGCCAGGACCGGCCGGCCGTCAGAGTCGTTGACCTGGATCTCGAGCTGTTGGGGGCGGTCGACCTCCGAGCGGTCTGCCAGCAGCCGGATCACCAGGGTGCCCTGAAAGCCCAGCGGCACCTTCTGGGTCCAGACCGTGTTGATGCCGCCGCCGTGGACGTAGAGCAGGCCATCGGGCGGCACGCTGGCCGCCTGCGCGAGAAGCGTGAACTGCAGCCGCATCGAAGTACCATCGAATTGTGATCGAAGTCCAGGCGGCCCCGGCGGAAGGCGGCTTCGACTGCGTCGTCGAGTTGGGCGGGCCGGGCAGCCGGGCCCGCCACAATGTCCGGGTCGCGACGAAGGACCTGAAACGCTGGGCGCGGCCGGGTGAGACGCCGGAATCGCTGGTTGCGCGCAGCTTCGAGTTCCTCCTGCAGCGGGAGCCCGCCCACCAGGTGCTGAAGAGCTTCGCCCTCTCCGACATCGGTCGCTACTTCCCGGAATTCGACGAGGCGATCCGGTGAAGTGCCCGGTGCAGTGCTTCGAGTGCGGCACGTTCACGATGGAGCTCGACCTGGAGGAGGACCACCAGCACATCGCCTGCGAGCGCTGCGAGCGGGTGTGGTGCGCCGTCTGTCTGGGCCGCGTCGAGATCACGATCTCGCCCGAGTGGCTCAAACGCCGGCGGGTGGCCTCCCTCAACTAGCAGCCCTGCTGGTCGCCGTCTCAACGAGCTTTCAGAATCCAGGCCGATAATCGCTCGCTGTGCGCCCGCGACCGGGGCTGATCGTCGTCGTGCTGGTGCCGCTGCTGCTGGGGTCCGCCCAGCCGAACCCGGTGTTGTCGCTCGGCGAAGCGCCCCTGGTCGGCTTCTCGTTCAGCCCCCAGCTCGTGGACGCTCCCAGGGCTCCTGCCAACGGGCTGCGCGAGCTGCTCTGGAAGTTGAACCCCGACCTGGTGCGGCTCCCGATCTACTGGAGCCAGGTGGCGCCTCAGCCGGACCTGCTGGATTTCTCGCAGGTTGACGCGCTGCTGGCGACGGTCGCCAAGTATGACGCGGCCCGACCCTCGCACAAGACGGCCGTCGTGCTTGTCGTGGGTGCGCGCAACCTGGCCACCCCGGAGCTCCACCTGCCCGATTGGTGGGCCTCGGCGGGTCCTGTCGACCTGGGCCTGGTGACGAGCTCCGCCGCCTACTTCAACTACCTGAAAGCGTCGTTCGACCGCTACGCGGGCAGCCCGCTGCTCTACGCCTGGCAGGTCGAGAACGAGCCCCTCGACAACACCAACTCCGGCCTCGGCGACGTGACGATCCAGCGCAACGCCATCGCCGCGGAAGTGCAGCAGCTGAAACGGATCGACCCGCGCCACCCGGTCGTCGTGACGACGTACAACTCCTCCAACGTGGCGCTGGACAAGGAGGCCACCAGCCGCCTGAGCTGGCTGTACCAGCTGCTTCCCGGCCCACATCCGGCCGGACATCCCCAGCCGGCCCTCGACCTCGGCGATGTGCTGGGCCTGGACATCTACGTCGTGACGCCCTCGACGCCGCTGGCCCAGACCGGCGTGTCGCAGCGGATCGACTGGAAGGCGGCCGCGCTGGATTACTGGTTGCAGCGGGCTCACGGCGACAGCAAGCAGGTCTGGATCACCGAGATGCAGGCCGCGCCCTGGGACGGCAAGGACGGTTTCACGATCGAGGACCTGCAGGAGAGCGCCCAGGCCTACTCGCGCACGGGCGTGGGCGTGGTGCTGCTGTGGGGCGTGGAATCCTGGCTGGGTTCGACGGACTGGATGGCGGCCGGCCGCCAGGCGATGACGACTATCCGCACGGGCTGACCGAGGGGTCCGGGCCCAAGCCCGGATCGACCTAAGCCGCCTTCGGCTTGAAGACGAGCATCAAGCGGCCCTGGCCCATCTTCGCCGCCTGGGCGTCCATCGCCGTCGCCAGGATGTCCCACGTGTAGGCGTAGTTCTCGCCCTGGGTGAACCCGGCGTCGTTGCTGTAGTAGAGGCCCTTCTGGGTGTCGTAGCCCTTGAGCAGGATCACGTGGTAGACGTTGCCGACCCCGTAGAAGGGCGCGATCGCCCGGCCGCCGGCCAGGCCGTGAGTCATCACGGGGATGATCACCGGGTGTCCGTTCGCCAGCTCCTGGCGGATGCTGTCCGGGGTGGCCGGTGCGACCGTCGAATCCAGCTGATAGACCTGCGCCCCGACGTTGCTGACGTTGGTCAGGTTGAGGTCCAGGACGCCGGGGAAGGCGCCCCTCTCGTAAGCCACGATCTGGCGTAGGGCCTGGTCGGCCTCAGGACCCGGGATGGTCTCCCGGGCGTCGCCCCGGTAGTAGCGGCCGGTCATCAAGACGGCGGCCGCCTCGCAGAACTCCTCGTACTCCGGGTGGCCCGACCAGCCCAGGGGCGCCTGCGAGGTGTAGGGCACCTTGATCAGCACCGAGGCGGGCAGGGGGGTGGGCGCCGGCGTGGGCGTGGGCGTGGCGCTGGGCGATGGCACCGGCGTGGCCGTGGGCGGCGCGGACCTGATGTTGGACACCGCCGGGTCCGGCGCATGGGCCACCGCCGCGGCCCGGTGGGCGCGGTACACCGCGAGGCCCACTGAACCGGTTCCGGCGAGCAGCGCGATGGCCAGAAAGACTGCCGGGAGCCGCTGAGTCACGCGCCTATACGATAGCTCGGCGTGGCAAGCACACCACCCGCTCCAGCCTCGGCGCTGGGCTCCCGGGCAGTCCTCAACACAGCCCTCGTCCTGGGCGCCAGGATCGTCTCCCGGCTGATCGCGCTGGTCGTGGTGGTCGCGCTCGCCAATCACCTCGGGCCCGACCGCTACGGCCGCTACACCACCCTCGTTGCCTACAGCGCGCTTGTCAGCGTGGTGGCCGACTTCGGCCTCAACCCGCTCTACACCCGGGAGGCGGCTCGGGACCCGGGCCGGCTCCCCGAATACCTGGCCAACCTCCTGAGCGGGAAGCTGCTGCTCGCCGCCGCGGCCTTCGTGCTGCTGGCGATCGCGCTCTCGCTGACGGGCCTGGGCGACCTCCTCCTGCCGGGCGGCGTGCTGCTGGTGCTGACCACCTACTCGACGCTCCTGCGCAACACCTTCTACGCCCTGGGCCGCCTGGAGTTCGAAGCGATCGCCATCCTGGCCGAGATCCTGATCCAGGCGGGGCTCATCCTGGCCGGCTCGCGGGCCGGGGCGGGGGTCGGCTTCTTCGTCTGGGCCTACGCCGCCTCGTTCGGGTTCACGACGGTGTACTGCCTGGTCGTCATCCCGCTCTTCCGGCTGGGCCGGATCAGCTTTGCGTTCGACGCCGGCCTGCTCGGGACCTGGCTCCGCCTGGCCTTTCCGTTCGCGCTGGGTTCCTTTCTGACCAACCTCTACTTCCGGATCGACGTGCCGATCCTGCAGCACTTCAAGCCCTTCGCCGAGGTGGGCTGGTACCAGTTCGCCTACAAGCCGTTCGAGGCCCTCCAGTTCGTGCCCCTGGCGGTGCAGACCGTCGTGTACCCGGTGCTGGCGGTCTACTTCCGCTCGGCTCCCGGGCTGCTGGGGCTGACCTACGCCCGCTTCTTCAAGGTGCTCGTGCTGCTGGGCTGGCCCTTGACGGTGGGCACGTTCGTGCTGGTGCACCCGGTGGGCCGGCTCTTCAGGCTCTTCCCGGAGTCCGAGCCTTCGCTCCGCATCCTCTCGCTGGCGATCGTCTTCCTGTTCGCCAACTCGGCGTTCACGGCGATGCTGTACGCGATCGACCGCCAGGACCTGTTCGCCTGGTCCACGGCCATCGCGGTCGTCGTCAACGTCGGCCTGAACCTGCTCTTCATCCCGCGCTACGGCTACCTCGCCGCAAGCGCCACCACGGTCGTCACGGAGGCGGCCTTCGCGGTCGTGGGCTGGTGGTTCGTCGGCCGCACGGTCGCGCTGCCCTGGCTGCGTGTGGCGTGGCGGATCCTCCTCGCCGGCTTCCTGATGGGCCTGGTCCTGCTGCCGCTGGCCGGCCGCTCCATCCTGCTCGCGGCGCCCGCGGGCGGAGTCGCCTACGTGCTGGCGATCTGGCTGCTGCGGGCGGTGCAGAAGGAGGAGGTCGGCCTGGTCCTGGCCGGCCTGCGGCGGCGCCGCTGAGGATCCTCCTGGCACCCGGCTGGCGGGGTGGTGCCGAAACCGTTGAGCCCTACGTCGCGGGCCTGCGCGCCCGCGGCCTCGAAGCCGAGGCGCTGGAACTGCCCTTGGGAGCGGCGGAGCGGGTCGTGCCGCGCTTCCTGGAGCGCGCGGGTCTCGACCTGATCGCGGCAGGCCGCTCCTTCGGCGGCAGGGTGGCCAGCCTGGCGGCTGCCCAGGCCCATTTCGCGGGCGTCATCGCTTTCAGCTATCCGCTCCGCGACTCAGCGGAGCTGCGGACCCGCCACTGGCCTGAGATCGGCTGCCCCGTGCTGATCGTGAACGGGGAGGAGGACGAAGTCGCCGACCCTGGCGAGCTCCGCCGCCGCCTGCCGCTGCTCCGCGACGGCCGCCTGGTGCTGCTGCCGGGCGCCGGCCACGACCTGGCCCCGGTGCTGGCTCAGGCCCTCGATGAGGCCGCCCGCTTCGCGCGTAGGCTCGGGCCGTGAGGGAGAGCAGACTGCCCGCCAACGGGCTCGACTTCCGGCTGCTCAGCGAAGGCCCCGAGGCCGGACCGCTGGTGCTGCTGCTGCACGGCTTCCCGGAGGGCGCCGAGTCCTGGACGGTCCAGCTCGCGGCCCTCGGCGCGGCCGGCTGCTGGGCGGTGGCGCCCGACCTGCGGGGGTTCGGCGGGACCGAGGCGCCAGTGGGCGAGGACCGCTACCGCCTGCCCGAGCTGCTGGGCGACGTCTCAGGCCTCATCCACGGCCTCGGCCGGGATCGCTGCCATCTCGTTGGCCACGACTGGGGGGCCCTGGTCGGCTGGCCCTTCGCGAGCCGGCACCCCGAGCTGGTCGAGACCTGGACGTCGCTGTCGATCCCGCACCCGGTGCCGCTGATCGAGGCCAGCCGCAACGACCCCGACCAGCGGGAGCGCTCCTCATACATCGACCTGTTCCGGATGCCGGGCAAGGCCGAGGCGGTGCTCTCAGCCGACGATTACAGGCGGTTGCGCGCGATGTACCGGACGGGCCCTCACCCGGAGGCGGTGCCGCAGGCCGTGATCGAAACCTACGTGCGCAACTTCGCGCGGCCAGGTCGTCTGACAGCGGGTCTCAACTACTACCGGGCCAACCTGAGCGGGCCGGCCTGGTCGGCCTTCCCACCCACGCCCGACCCGATCACGGCGCCCACCATGCTGGTCTGGGGAACCGAGGACCCGGCCCTGGGACGCCGGGCGGTGGAGGCCACGGCGGCCCACGTCGGCGGCCCCTTCAGGCTCGAGGTGGTGGAGGGCGCCGGCCACTGGCTGCAGTTCGAGGCGCCGGAGCGCGTCTCGAACCTGCTGGTCGAGTTCATAACTTCCAAGTAAGATGCGCGCGTGCTGCAGCCCCAAGAGAGGCGGAACAATCTGCGCCGGCTGGACGACATCCTGGAGGCGCTGGAACAGCTCAACCTCAACGAGGTCAAGACGCTGCCCGACCTGCTGGCCAAGCGCCTCGTCGAGATCGGCATCGAGGATCCCCGCGAGCAGTCGATCCCGCACCTGATCGAGAAGGTGTGGGGCGTGCAGCAGCCGTTCTTGATCACCGTCGTTACCGAGCGCCGCCGGCGCCGCCGCCGCAAGGCGGACATGACGGCCTCCCCGGCGTAGCCGTGCCGCACGTCGAGGCGGGCCTGACACGAAGCCGCCGCCTCCTTGGCGGGCGCGGCCGGAGGGGACTCTCGGGGCTCGGCGTCATGCTTGTGATCGTGGGCCTCGTCGCCCTCGGCGTCACCTACTCGGTGCTGCCGCCGCGGGTCTACCAGCTCTGGCCCGCCATCCTTATCGGCGTCGGGATATTCGGCCTCCTGCGGCGGCCCGGCTGGGTCGCCGAGCTGGACGTGCAGATGGGGCCCTTCGTGTCCAAGACCGCCGATCGGCCGCGCCGCTTCTTCAGCTGGTTCCTGGTGATCGCCGGCCTGGTCTGCCTACCCTTCACGCTGCACCTGGTCGACGACAAGATCATCGGTCCCGCGCTGCTGATCGGCCTCGGCCTGCTGCTCCTCTGGCGCCGGTCGCGCTGAACCGGCAGGCGACCGGCGGGGCACGCCCCACGTGACGGACGAATCCTGGCTGGCAGCGTTCCGCGACGTCGGGTCCCGCATCCGCGCCGCGACCGCGGCCTTGGCGGGAACCGCCGCCGCCCGGGAGGAGCTGGGCCGGGGCGCCGGCGGGGACCGCACGGTGGAGATCGACCGCCTGGCCGAGGCCACCGCGCTGGGCGTGCTGGCCGGCCTGGCGGAGCGCGGCGAGCGCTTCTCCCTGCTGTCCGAGGAGGTCGGCCGGGTCGATCACGGCGCCCCCTATCCGCTGATCGTGCTGGACCCCATCGACGGCAGCGTGAACGCCAAGACCGGCATCCCGGTGTACGCGGTCATGCTGAGCCTGGTCCGGGGCCCGACCGTCGCGGAGGTCGGGGTCGGCTACACCCTGAACCTGGTCAGCGGTGAGCAGTGGCACGCGGTCCGGGGCGGGGGCGCGTTCCGAAACGGCCAGCGCCTGGTCCCCCAGGCCAGCCGCCCGGGCGAACGGATCGACGTGCTGGGGCTGGAGAGCTCGGCCGGCTCCGTCCAGAAGAGCGACGCGCTGATCAGGCGTGCCTCCAAGCTGCGCATCCTTGGCTGCATGGCCGTCTCCCTGGCCCACACGGCCAGCGGCGCCATCGACCTGTTCTGCTCTCCCATCCAGGCTCGGGTCTTCGACATGACGGCCGGCCTCCTCATGATCGAGGAGGTGGGCGGCGTGGCGACCGACATGGCTGGCCGCTCGCTGGCTGAGCTGGAGGCCGGGCTCGAGCGGCGGACCACAGTGCTGGCATCCGCGGACCGGGAGCTGCACCGGCGCTCCCTGGAAGTCCTGGCCGCGGGATGAGCTTCACGCCGGCCGACACCGTCTTCGCCATGCTCTCGTTCGAGGGGCCCGACGAGTACAGCCAGGCGGGCGGCCTCGGGGTCCGTGCCAAGGAGCTGGTGAGGGCCCTCGCCGATCAGGGTTACGAGACGCATCTGTTCTTCATCGGCGACCCGGCGCTGCCCGGCGAGGAGTCAGCCGTCGAAGGCCGCTTGACATACCACCGCTGGTCGCAGTGGATCAGCCGCAGCCACCCGATGGGTGTGTACGACGGGGAGGAGGGCAAGGTCCGGGACTGGAACCACAGCCTGCCCGGCTACCTGGTCGACTTCGTGGTGACGCCCGCGGCGCGAGCCGGCAAGCGGGTCGTCGTGCTCGGCGAGGAGTGGCACACGGCCTGGTCGATGAACCTGATTTCCGACCTGCTCTTCTATCGGGGCCTGCGGCACTGGGCGGTGATCCTCTGGAACGCCAACAACCTGTTCGGGTTCGACCGGATCGACTGGAAGTCCCTCGACCAGGCCACGACGCTGACGACCGTCAGCCGCTACATGAAGCACCGGATGTGGGAGTGGTCGGTCAACCCGATCGTCATCCCCAACGGCATCCCCCGCTCGGCGATCGTCGACCCGCCGCCCCGCCAGGTGGCCGCCGTCCGGGCCGCCGCCGGGGCCGACCTGCTGCTCTTCAAGATCGGTCGCTTCGACCCTGACAAGCGCTGGCTGATGGCGATGACCGCCGCCGGGTTGCTGAAGCGGCAGGGCCTGCGCGTCAAGCTCCTGGTGCGGGGCGGCAAGGAGCCGCACGGCGCCGACGTGCTGGCCCACGCCGCGATGCACGGCCTGGTGGTCGCGGACTCGCCCTCGCCGCGCGACGCGGCCGGCGTCTCCCGCGTCCTCAAGGACAACGCTTCGGCGGACGTCGTCAACCTGGTCTCCTTCCTGCCCGAGTCGCTGCTGGGCCTGCTCTACGCGTCGGCCGACGCCGTGCTGGCCAACTCCGGCCATGAGCCCTTCGGCCTGGTCGGGCTGGAGGTGATGGCGGCCGGCGGCCTGGCGGTCACCGGATCGACCGGGGAGGACTACGCCGAGCCTTTCCGGAACGCGATCGTGCTGGAGACGGACGACCCGCTCGAGCTGGTCACCGCCCTGCGCTCGGTCCACGAGCGGCCGGAGCTCGCGCAGTCGCTGCGCCGGAGGGGTCGCGAGACGGCGCCGGATTTCACGTGGGAACGCGTCCTGGAGCAGCTCCTATACCGGGTCGAGCTGGCCGGCTTTCGGCACGGGGCGGTGGCGGCCGGCGCCAAGCCAGCTCCGCGCTGACTGTCGATTTGCATCGGCTGCCGTTCGTCGTCATGGTGAGGCGGCGCATGCTGGATCGCCTGTTCAGGAGGTGTCCGAGTTGAAGTACATCCTGCTTTTCTGCGACGACGGGGGCGGCCACGAGATGGATCCCACGCAACAGGAGGCCATGTACGCCGAGGTCGGCAAGTGGTGGGATAAGAACGGGTCGAAGATCAGGGGCGGTGAGGAGCTGCAGTCGGCCTCCACGGCGACCACGGTGCGCGGCGGCCGGGTCACGGACGGTCCGTTCATGGAGGGCAAGGAGAGCATCGGCGGCTACGCGGTCGTCGAGGTGGCGGACCTGGACGAGGCCCTGGACCTGGCCAAGTCGTGGCCTGCCAGCCCGGTCGTGGAGGTCCGGCCACTGATTGAGCGCAACTAACGAAGCTGCCGCGGACGTCCTCGCCTCCGTCTTCCGGGAGGAGGCAGGGCGTGTCACGGCGTCCCTGGTCGCGGCTGTGGGCGACTTCGACCTCGCCGAGGAGTCGGTGCAGGATGCGCTGCTGGCGGCGCTGGAGACGTGGCCGCGCGACGGCATCCCGCGCAATCCGGGCGCCTGGCTGACCACGACCGCGAGAAGGCGCGCCATCGACCGCTTGCGCCGGGACGCGCGCTACCAGGACAAGCTGGAGCTGATCCGCGCGGCGCCGGACGACGTCGCCGAGGTCGACGACCGGCTGCGGCTGATCTTCACCTGCTGCCACCCCGCCCTGGGCCGCGACGCCCAGGTCGCCCTGACCCTCCGCGCTGTGTGCGGGTTCACCACGGCCGAGATCGCCAGCGCGTTCCTGGCCAGCGAGCCCGCGATCGCGCAGCGGATCGTGAGGGCCCGGCGCAAGATCGTCGAGGCCGGGATCCCCTACCGGGTGCCCTCGGAGAGGGAGCTGGAAGGTCGGCTGGCGGAGGTCCTCGCGGTCCTCTACTTGATGTTCAACGAGGGCTACCTGGCGAGCGGCGGCCCGGCGCCCGCCCGCCGCGACCTGGCCGAGGACGCCGCCTGGCTGGCCGCGCTCGTCGCCCGACTTCTGCCGGCCGAGCCCGAGGCGCAGGGGCTGCTGGCCCTGATGCGCCTGCACCTGGCCCGGGCGGCCGCCCGCTTCGACCAGGCGGGCGAGATGGTGCTTCTGGCGGACCAGGACCGCGGGCTCTGGGACCGGCGCCTGATCGCCGCGGCCGTGGAGCTGCTGGAGCGGACGGCGGCTCGGCGCCGGCCCGGTCCGTACCAGCTCCAGGCGGCGATCGCCGCCTGCCACGCCGAGGCGGTGTCCTGGGAGGCCACCGACTGGGCCCAGATCGTCGCCCTCTACGACCTCCTGCTGCGCCAGATGCCCTCGCCGGTGGTCCGGCTCAACCGGGCGATCGCGCTGCGCCACCTGGAGGGCCCGGAGGCCGCGCTGGCGGAGGTGGAGGCGCTTGGGCGCGAGCTCGACGGCTACCACCTCTTCCACGCCACGCGGGCGGAGCTGCTCATCGACGTCGGCAGGGCCGAGCAGTCGCGGGCGGCCCAGGCCCGGGCGCTCGAGCTGACGGGCAACCCGGCCGAGCGAACGCTCCGGCTGCGCCGCCTCGGCGAGCTCCAGTAGCCCGCCGGTGTATATCTCAGACGTGAAAACCCTGGCTCTCGTCTTCGGCGTCCTGCTGGCACTGCTGGGCCTGGTCTGGATCGGCCAGGGTGTGGGGCTGATCAAAGGCAGCTTCATGACCGGGTCTGGCTTCTGGGGCAGCGTCGGAGTGGTCGTGCTGGTCGCCGGCGGCGGCCTGGTGTGGTTCGGCATGAGGAAGCGCTCGCCGGCCTAGTGTTCTGCTCCGGAGTCTCTGGAGCGGGACACTACTAACGTTCGAAGGCCCGCTTGGGGCACCATTGAACGGGTGGATGACGGCAGGCGGCGGGTGGCCATCGAGGCCGTCAGCCCGGAAGTGGACGGCGGCCGCTTTGCGGTGAAGCGGACGCTCGGCGACCTCGTCCTGGTGGACGCCGACATCTTCGCGGACGGCCACGACGAGCTGGCCGCCGTCCTCCGCTACCGCGCCGAGCAGGGCGAGTGGCGCGAGGCCCCTCTGCGCCTGACCGTGAACGACAGCTGGCGGGGCCAGTTCCGGGTCGACCGGCTGGGCCGCTGGTCGTTCACCATCGAGGCCTGGGTGGACCACTTCCACACCTGGGCCCGCGACATGATCCGCCGGCTTGAGGCGGGCCAGGACGTGGAGGTGGACCTCAAGGTGGGAGCGGCCCTCGTCCGGGCGGCCGCCAAGCGGGCCTCGGGCGCCGACGCCAAGACCCTGGCCGCCGCCGCCCGCTCGCTGACCGGCAAGCGGGGCGCCGAGCGGGCCCTGGCCTTCGACCTGGCCAACCTCATGGCCCGCCACCCGGACCGGAGCCACGCCGGCTGCTACGGCCACGAGGTCCCCATGTTTGTGGAGCGCGAGCGGGCGCGCTTCTCGGCCTGGTACGAGATGTTTCCCCGCTCCGCCTCCTCGAAGCCGGGCAGGCACGGCACGTTCAAGGACGTGGAGGCCAGGCTGCCCTACGTGGCGGGCATGGGCTTCGACGTGCTCTACCTGCCCCCGATCCACCCGATCGGCGCCGCCTTCCGTAAGGGCGCCAACAACACCACCCGGCCAACCCCGAGCGACCCCGGCAGCCCCTGGGCCATCGGCGCGCCCGAGGGCGGCCACAAGTCCATCCACCCCGAGCTCGGCACGCTCGCCGACTTCAGGCACCTGGTGGCGGCGGCCGAGCGCCACGGCCTCGAGGTCGCGCTGGACATCGCCTTCCAGGTCTCTCCCGACCATCCCTACGTGCGCGACCACCCGGAGTGGTTCCGGCAGCGGCCGGACGGCACGATCCAGTACGCGGAGAACCCGCCCAAGAAGTACCAGGACATCTACCCGTTCGACTTCGAGTCGGAGCACCGTCAGGCGCTGTGGGAGGAGCTCAAAAGCGTGTTCGAGTTCTGGGTCGAGCAGGGCGTGCGCGCGTTCCGGGTGGACAACCCGCACACCAAGCCCTTCGACTTCTGGGAGTGGGTCATCGGGGAGCTGCACGCCCGGCACCCCGACCTGATCTTCCTGTCCGAGGCCTTCACCCATCCCAAGGTGATGTACCGGCTGGCCAAACTGGGCTTCTCGCAGTCGTACACGTACTTTGCCTGGCGGCACGAGGCGTGGGAGCTGAAGCAGTACTTCAGCGAGCTGACCCGGCCGCCCGTCTCGGACTTCTTCCGGGCCAACCTCTGGCCCAACACACCCGACATCCTCACCGATTTCGCGCAGAAGGGAGGCCCCGTCGGGTCCGCGCTACGCCTTGTCCTGGCGGCAACGCTGGGCGCGTCATTCGGGATCTACGGGCCGGTGTATGAGCTCGTCGAGACCAGTCCCCACATGGTCGGCAGAGAGGACTATCTGGACTCGGAGAAGTACGCGATCCGGCACTGGGACCTGAAGCAGAAAGGCTCCCTGCGCGAGCTGATCACGCGCGTCAACCGGATCCGGCGCGAGCACCCGGCCCTGCAGCACGACCGCTGGCTGCGCTTCGTGAACACGGACAATGAACGCCTGTTGGCCTACACGAAGACCGCTCCCGACGGATCCGACCCGATCTGCGTCGTCGTCAACCTGGACCCCTTCCAGCGCCAGGCCGGGTGGATCGAGCTGCCCGTCGAGAGCGGGCCGCTCACGTATGCGGTCGAGGATGTCCTGAACGGCGCCGGCTACACGTGGAACGCGCCGCCGGCGTGGAACTACGTCGACCTCGACCCGGCGGTCACGCCTGCCCACGTGTTCCGGATCGGCCGCCGCCTCCGGGAGTTGGAGAACAGCGATGTCGGCTGACCCCACCTGGTACAAGGACGCCGTCATCTACGAGGTGCACGTGCGCGCCTTCGCCGACAGCAACGGAGACGGCATCGGCGACTTCCGGGGCCTCATCTCGAAACTCGACTACATCGCCTCCCTGGGGGTCACAGCGATCTGGCTGCTGCCCTTCTATCCATCGCCGCTGAAGGACGACGGCTACGACATCGCCGACTACACGGACGTCAACCCCACGTACGGGACGCTGTCGGACGTGCGCCGGCTGGTGCGCGGGGCGCACGCCCGGGGCATCCGCGTCATCACCGAGCTCGTCTGCAACCACACCTCGGACCAGCACCCCTGGTACCAGCGGGCGCGGCGGGCCAAGCCGGGCACGGCGGCCCGCGACTTCTACGTCTGGAGCGACACGAACCAGCGCTACCTGGACGCCCGGATCATCTTCAAGGACTTCGAGACCTCGAACTGGACCTGGGACCATGTGGCGAACGCCTACTTCTGGCACCGCTTCTACGCGCACCAGCCGGACCTCAACTACGACAACCCGAAGGTCCACGAGGCCCTCTTCAAGGTGGTCGACTTCTGGCTGGAGATGGGCATCGACGGCCTCCGGCTGGACGCCATCCCCTACCTGTACGAGAGGGATGGCACCAACTGCGAGAACCTACCGGAGAGCCACCAGTTTCTGAAAGACCTGCGCGCGCACGTGGACGCCAACTTCTCGGACCGAATGCTGCTGGCGGAGGCCAACCAGTGGCCGGAGGAGGCCGTGACCTACTTCGGGAACGGGGACGAGTGCCACATGGCGTTCCACTTCCCGGTGATGCCGCGGCTCTTCATGGCGCTGCGCATGGAGGATCGCTTCCCGGTCATCGACATCCTCGCCCAGACCCCGCCCATCCCGGAGAGCGCGCAGTGGGCGATGTTCCTGCGCAACCACGACGAGCTGACCCTGGAGATGGTCACCGACGAGGAGCGGGACTACATGTACCGCAGCTACACGCGCGACCCCGAAGCCCGCATCAACCTCGGCATCCGGCGCCGACTGGCGCCGCTCCTGAGCAACAACCGGCGGCGTATCGAGCTCATGAACGCCCTTCTCTTCTCGCTGCCCGGGACGCCCGTCCTCTACTACGGCGACGAGATCGGGATGGGCGACAACATCTACCTGGGCGACCGCAACGGCGTGCGCACGCCGATGCAGTGGAGCGGCGACCGCAACGCGGGCTTCTCCGACGCCAACCGGCAGCGTCTCTACCTGCCCGTGATCCTGGACCCCGAGTATCACTACGAGTCGGTCAACGTGGAGACCCAGGAAGGCAACCCGCAGTCGCTGCTGCACTGGATGAAGCGGCTCATCTCGCTGCGCCGCCGCCACTCGGCGTTCGGGCGGGGAACGATCGAGTTCCTCCACCCCGAGAACAGGAGCGTGATCGCCTTCATCCGGCACCACGGCGATGAGCGGATCCTGTTGCTCGCCAACCTCTCGCGCTTTCCCCAGTTCGCCCACCTGGACCTGGCGGACTTCAGCGGCCTGGTCCCGGTCGAGATGTTCGGCCGCTCCGAGTTCCCGCCGATCGGGGAGACGCCTTACCAGGTCACGCTGGGGCCGCACGCCTTCTACTGGTTCTCGATCGAGCCGCTGAAGGTGGCGGCCCAGCTGGACGCGGAGCCACCCCGCCTCGAGAAGGCCGCCCTGGAGACCCAGCTGCCGGCCTATCTGGCCCGCCAGCGCTGGTTCAGCTCCAAGTCGCGCCGGATCAAGGGTGTCCGCATCGCGGACGTCATCCCTGTCGCCGGCGCCGAGGTGACGCTCGCGGAGGTCGACTACGCGGGCACCGACGCCGAGCTGTTCGCCCTGCCGCTGCGCCCGGCCGAGGACGGCAAGATGACCGACGCCCTGACCGACCCGGCGTTCACCGAGAGCCTGCTGGACGCGATCGCCAGGCGGCGCCGCTTCAAGGGCCGCCAGGGCGACCTGCTGGCGCTGCCCACGCCGCAGCTGAAACGCCTTCGGGGCGCCGACTCGGGCACGGAGAAGCTGACGCCCAAGCTGTCCGGCGCCGAGCAGTCGAACAACTCGGTCGTGTTCGGCGAGCGGCTGATCATGAAGTTCTACCGCCGGGTCGAGGACGGCTTGAATCCCGACCTCGAGGTGGCCCGCTTCCTGACCGACGCCGGCTTTCCGAACATAGCCCCGGTGGCGGGGGCGCTCTTCTACCGGCGGAGCCGCGACCAGACGGCGGCGCTGGGAATGTTGCAGGCCTACGTGCCCAACCAGGGCGACGCCTGGAAGCAGGCGCTGCGGGCCGTGGATGGACTGCTCGACCGGGGTGCCCCCTGCCGGCCGGACAGCGTCAAGGGCTACCGGGTGCTGGCCGCTTTGCTCGGCCGCCGGACGGCGCAGATGCACCTGGCACTGGCGTCCGACGCCGAGAACCCCGACTTCGCGCCGGAGCCGACCTCGATGCTCGACGCGCGCTCGATCTACCAGTCGATCCGCAGCCTGGCCGGACAGGTCTTCCCGATGCTGCGCCAGGCGCTGCCCCGGCTCCCGGCCGAGCTGGCCGAGGAGGCGCAGGCGGTCCTGGGCCTGGAGGCGGCGGTCCAGGAGAGGCTGCGGCACGTGCTGGAGCGGCCCGTCAGCGCCGCTCGGATTCGCTGCCACGGCGACTTCCACCTGGGCCAGGTGCTGTACACGGGCAGCGACTACATCATCATCGACTTCGAGGGCGAGCCCGGCCGGCCCCTGCGCGACCGGCGGCTCAAGCGCTGGGCTCTCAAGGACGTCGCCGGAATGTTGCGCAGCTTCGAGTACGCGGGTTTCAGCGGCCTGAGCGCGCGGCCCGCGGGCACCGTCACGAAGCCGATGGAGGCCTGCGTACGGCTCTGGACGACGGCCGCGTCGGCCGCCTTCCTCGAGTCTTACGTGGCGACCGCGGGCACGGCGCCGTTCATGCCACGTACCGTGGAGGAGCGGAGCATCGTGCTCCAGACGATGCTGATCGAAAAGGCGCTGTACGAGCTGCGCTACGAGCTCGACAACCGGCCCGGCTGGGTGTCGATCCCGATCAAAGGGATACTCGAATTGATGAAAAGCCGATGAAGCTGGATCTGAGCCTGATCTCCGACGACGACGTCTACCTCTTCAACGAGGGCAGCCACTTCCGGCTCTACGATAAGCTGGGCGCCCACCTCCTGCCGGGGGGCGGAACCTATTTCGCGGTCTGGGCTCCCAACGCCGAGACGGTTGCCGTGGTCGGCGACTTCAACGGCTGGGACTCCCGTACCAACCCGCTCCGCCCGCGCGGCGGGTCGGGGATCTGGGAGGGGGCCATCCCCAACGTCGGCCACGGCGCCCTCTACAAGTTCCACATCGTCGCGCGCGGCACCGGCTACACGGTCGACAAGACGGACCCTTTCGGGGTGTTCACCGAGGTGGCGCCGAAGACCGGCTCGATCGTCTGGGACCTGGCCTACGAGTGGGCCGACGGCGCCTGGATGAAGGACCGCGCGGCCCGCAACTCGCCGAAGGCGCCGTGGTCCATCTACGAGATGCATGTGGGCTCCTGGATGCGAGTGCCCGACGAAGGCTACCGGTCGCTTACCTATCGCGAGCTGGCACCCCGGTTGGGCGACTACCTGGAGCGAGGCGGGTTCACCCACGTCCAGTTCCTGCCGATCATGGAGCACCCGTTCTTCGGCTCCTGGGGCTACCAGTGCACCGGCTTCTTCGCACCCACCAGCCGCTACGGCACGCCCCAGGACTTCATGTACCTGGTGGACTACCTGCACCAGCGCGGGATCGGGGTGATCCTGGACTGGGTGCCTTCGCACTTCCCGACCGACGAGCACGGCCTGGGCTACTTCGACGGCACCCACCTGTATGAGCACGCCGATCCCAGGCGCGGCTTCCACCCGGACTGGAACAGCTACATCTTCAACTACGGGCGCCACGAGGTCCGCAGCTTCCTCATCTCCTCAGCGCTCTTCTGGTTGGACCTTTATCACGCGGACGGCCTGCGCGTCGACGCGGTGGCCTCGATGCTCTACCTGGACTACTCGCGCAAGACGGGCGAGTGGATCCCCAACGACTACGGCGGGCGCGAGAACATCGAGGCGATCGACCTCCTGCGCCGCCTCAACGCCGAGGTCTACGCCACGCATCCCGACGTCCAGACGATCGCGGAGGAGTCCACGGCGTGGCCGATGGTCTCGCGCCCGACCTACGTTGGCGGGCTGGGCTTCGGCATGAAGTGGGACATGGGCTGGATGCACGACACGCTCGACTACATGCAGCGGGAACCCGTGCATCGCAAGTACCACCACAACAACCTGACGTTCCGCACCGTCTACGCGTTCAGCGAGAACTTCGTGCTGCCTCTGTCACACGACGAGGTCGTGCACGGCAAGGGCTCCCTGCTCAACAAGATGCCGGGGGACGTGTGGCAGAAGTTCGCCAACCTGCGCCTTCTCTACGGCTACATGTGGGCGACGCCCGGCAAGAAGCTGCTGTTCATGGGCAGCGAGTTCGGGCAGTGGAAGGAGTGGAACCACGACGGCTCGCTGGACTGGCACCTGGCCGGGGAGGCCATGCACTCGGGCGTCATGCGCTGGCTCGCCGACCTCAACGCCACTTACCGCGGGGACGAGGCGCTCCACGAGCTCGACTTCGATCCCGGGGGCTTTTCCTGGGTGGACGCCAACGACTCCGAGCAGTCGATCCTCTCGTTCTCCCGGCATGTCGGGCTCTCCGAGGTGCTCGCCGTCTTCAACTTCACGCCGGTGCCCCGCGCCAAATACCGGCTCGGCGTGCCCCGAGGCGGCTTCTGGCGCGAGATGCTCAACAGCGACGCCGAGATCTACGGCGGCAGCGGCTGGGGCAACATGGGCGGCGTCGAGGCCGAGGAGTCCTCCTGGCACGGCCGCCCCTACTCGGTTCAGATCGCGCTGCCCCCGCTGGGGGCGGTGTTCTTCACGGACCGGCGGTAAGACCCGAAAGCGGCTTCGTGACTATCCTTACGGCCGGCTTCCAATGAGACCTCTACACCTGGCGATCGTCTGGCATCAGCACCAGCCCTACTACAAGGACGACCTCACCGCCACCTACCTGCTGCCCTGGGTCCGCCTTCGAGCGGGCAAGGACTACTACAAGATGGCAGCCCTGCTGGACGGCTATCCGCGGGTCCGCCAGACGTTCAACCTGGTGCCCTCGCTGCTGGCCCAGATCGAGGATTACAACGGCGGCCAGTACCAGGACCTGTTCCTCAATCTCGCGAGGCGACCGGCTGCCGACCTGTCCGGCGAAGAGCGCGCTTTCATCCTGCGCTGGATGAAGGAGTCCCCTCGCTTCCTGAGAGTCCAGGCATCCCCGCGCTACTCGGAGCTGGCCACGCGGAGCGAAACCGACAACTTCACCGTGGACGAGATCCGCGACCTCCAGGTCTGGACCAACCTGGCCTGGATCGACCCCGTCTACGCGGACCACGATCGGCGGCTGTCGGCGCTCCGGATCAAGGACCGCGACTTCACGGAGGCGGACAAGGAGATCCTCATCACGGCCCAGCTCGAGCTGGTGGCCAAGGTCATTCCCAAGTACCGCGAGCTGGTGGCCCGGGGCCAGGTGGAGCTGACCTTCTCCCCCTATTACCACCCGATCCTGCCGCTCATCTGCCACGTCGACTCGGCCCGCACGGCCTCCCCCCAGATCCGCCTGCCGGAGCGACATTTCTCGCACCGCGAGGACGCCGAAGGGCAGATCGAGATCGGCCTCACCTCGTTCGAGCGGGTGATGGGCGTGCGGCCTCGCGGCATGTGGCCCTCGGAGATGGCGGTGGGCGAGAGCGTCGCCTCGCTGGCGGTGCACGCGGGCGTGGACTGGTTCATCTCCGACGACGAGGTGCTGGCGCGCTCCATCGAGACCCACCTGGCCCGCGACGGCGACGGCCGCCTTACCCAGCCCGAGCTGCTCTACCAGCCCTGGTCGATGGAGCGCGACGGCGGTCAGGTGGACATGGTGTTTCGAGACAGCCTGCTCTCCAACCTGATCGGCTTCGACTACCACCGGATGCACGCCCAGGACGCGGTCCGCGACCTCATGACGCGACTCCGCCGCATCCGCGACCAGCAGGGGGAGGAGCGTGACTTCCTGGTCGTGATCGCCCTGGACGGGGAGAACGCCTGGGACTTCTACCCGCGCGAGGGCCACGATTTTCTGAACGGCCTCTACAGCGAGCTCGACGCCGCCCAGGACATCGTGTGCACCACCGTGGCCGACTTTCTCGACCAGCACCCGGAGCGCCGCCAGCTCCATCGGCTGCACACCGGCAGCTGGATCGGCGCCAACCTCGACACCTGGATCGGGGACCCCGAGCACAACCGCGCGTGGGACCTGCTGGCCGAGACGCGGGACTGGCTGGAGGACTATGCCCGGCACCATCCGGGTGACACCGAGAAGGTGGCCCGGGCCTGGCGCGAAGTGATGATCACCGAGGGCTCTGACTGGTTCTGGTGGTTCTCGCGAAAGCACGACTCCGGCATGGACGCGATCTGGGACAACCAGTTCCGGCTGCACCTTCGCAACGTGTACAAGCTGCTCGGAGTGAAGCAGCCGACGGCCCTTTTCCGCCCCATCATCGAGCGCTCGACGGCTGAGGAGCGCCGGCTGCCGGCCGGCAACTTCACGCCAGCCGGCCCAGACGACCCGGCCTGGGAGAAGGCCGGCCGCTACGAGGTGGGGAGCGGGTTCGGCGCGCTCCACAAGCCCGTGGACGTCGTGCAGCGGATGCTCTACGGGTCCGACGATGAGCGCCTCCACGTGCGGATCGACAGCCCGCTGTCGGAGGCCCAGCTGAGGGCAGCCGGGGTCAGCTTCTGGCTCTACTGCTCGGGCAGCGCCGGCGGTGACAGCGTGGGCGACGAATTCGCGACGCCCTTGCGGCCGGCGGCACTCTCCGACATGGGCTTCGACCCGGGCACGGTGGTGCGGGTGGCGGACGGCGTCGTGACGGTGGCCCGCCTCAACGAAGCCCGGGTCGGCGCCACGCCGGTGGGGACCCTGCCCGCGCCCGCGATGCTGACTTTCTCGGTGCCCTTCGACCTCATTGAGAAGACCGCGGGCGAGCCGATGCAGCTGGCGCTAGTGGTCGCCCGCGAGGGCCGGGACGTGGAGCAGATCCCGCCTCTCGGCTCGATCGGCATCCGCGTGCCCAGGCGCGCCGGGCTGAGTGGCGGCGAGCCGGGTGCGCCGCTGAAGATCCTGATCGCGGCCGCCGAGGTGGCGCCGTTTGCCAAGGCAGGCGGCATCGCGGACGTGACGGCGGCCCTCGCCAAGGAGCTCCGCCGCCAGGGCCACGATGTGCGGCTCGTCATGCCGCGCTACCGGCAGGTGGGCGTCGAGCAGAACAAGCTCTCACCGGTCCTTCGCTCCCTGCCGGTTCCGCTGGGCAGCCAGACCATCGATTGCGCGATTCTCGAGGGCCGGCTGGGCGAGGTCCCGGTCTACTTCGTGGACTGCCCGCAGATGTACGACAGGGACGGTCTTTACGGGTTCGGCGACGACGACGCGCGCTTCATCTACCTGTCGCGGGCGGCCATCGAGATGCTGCACCCCCTGGGGTTCGTGCCCGACGTCATCCACGTCCACGACTGGCACACCGCCCTGATACCCAACCTCCTCGAGCGCCTCTACGCCGCGGATCCCGAGCTGAGCGGGATCGCAACCGTGCTCACGATCCACAACCTCGCATTCCAGGGCAGCTTCGGCTACGGCAGTCTGCACCTGGCCAGTCTCGAGCCCTGGGGCCTCATGAAGGTCGGCATCCCGCACCTGGACGACGTCGTCAACCTGCTCGGCCGCGGCATCCACTACTCCGACGTCGTCAACACAGTCAGCGAGCGCTACTCGCAAGAGATCCAGACCGCCGAGTACGGCGAGGGCCAGGACGAGCAGCTCCGTTCCCACGCCCACAAGCTCTTCGGGATCGTCAATGGGATCGATACCGAGGTGTTCGACCCCTCCCGCGACCCGGCAATCGCCCATCACTACTCGGCCGCCGACCCCTCCGGAAAGGCGCTCGACAAGGCGGCGCTGCGCGCGGAGCTGGGCCTCGCGCCTTCCTCGGCGCCAGTGATCGCCTTCATCTCGCGCTTCTACGAGCAGAAGGGCCTGGAGCTCATCGAGCAGGCCATGCCGGCGCTCAGCCGGCTCGACGTCCAGCTCGCGGTCCTAGGCACCGGCGACCGCCGCTACGAGGACATGTTCCGCTACGCGGCGGTCCAGAACCCGGGCCGGGTGGCCGCCTACCTGGGTTTTGACGCGGGCCTTGCCCAGCGGCTGTACGCGGGCGCCGACATGCTCCTGATGCCCTCCCGCTTCGAGCCCTGCGGGCTGGCCCAGCTGATCAGCCTGCGCTACGGCACCATCCCCATCGTGCGCGCCACCGGCGGCCTGGCCGACACCATCCGC
>DHIW01000022.1:8268-8578 GCA_002404015.1 Chloroflexi bacterium UBA4736 | reverse complement strand
GGCCTGGCCGACACCATCCGCGACTTCAACGCCACGACCGACACCGGGTTCGGGTTCGTGTTCGACGTCTTCGATCCCTGGCAGCTGTACGGCGCCGTCGTCCGGGCGGCGGAGACCTATCGCCACCAGGGCGTCTGGTCGAACCTGGTGCGCAGGGCGATGGGTGAGGACGTCTCCTGGAGCCGCTCGGCCGCGCTTTACGCCCAGCTCTACCGGACCGCGGTCGCCAGCCACGGTGACAAGCCGCTGGCCACCACCCTAGGACTTGGAGGCCGGGCCAGCTAGTAAAGCGTGGGGGAAACCTCAGGTT
>DHIW01000022.1:0-8095 GCA_002404015.1 Chloroflexi bacterium UBA4736 | reverse complement strand
CCCCCACGAGCCCCTTTCCGCGCGGAGCGACGCTTGTCGGCGGTAACCAACTCAGACGCCCTGGCGGAGCCAGGGCTCTCCTGCGACGTGTGCGACGCTTGTCGGCGGTAACCAACTCAGACGCCCTGGCGGAGCCAGGGCTCTCCTGCGACGTTGGGTTCTACGACTGCACGTCTGCCGCGGGCGCCGCCCCCTCGCCGAGCAGGCGCTCGACTATGACGCAGTCCATCCAGCGGCCGTCCAGCTTGCCGTGGCGCCGGTACACGCCCACCTCCCGGAAGCCCACGCTGGCGTGCAGCGCACGGCTGGCCGTGTTCTCCGGGAAGATCCGCGAGGCCAGCTTCCAGAAGCCGCGCCGCTCGGCCTCGTCGATCAGCGCCGCGAGGGCGAGCCGGCCGGCACCCAGCCCGCGGGCGGCGCGGGCCACGTACACGGAGTGCTCGGCGATCCCCGCGTAGCAGGGCCGCGACCGGTACTCGGACGCCCAGGCGAAGGCCACCACCTGGCCGTCAGGCTGAGCCTCCACCACCAGCGCCGGGTACGCCGCCGAGCGCCGGCGCAGGGTCTCGGCCAGTGCCTCCGCGCTACGCGGCTCCGTCTCCAAGGTCGCGGTCCGATCCTCGATGCCCTCGTTGTAGATGGCCGCGATCGCCGTCGCGTCCTCCAGCCGCGCCGCCCGGACGCCAAGCTCCCCGCCCATGACCGGCCCGCAGTCTAGGGTTTCGGCCGGACCGCTGTGGACGGGCCCTGGCGGCCCGGTCGATCAACTGCTCATCGCCACCAGCCATTCGTGGAGCGGGCGCACCTCCCTGAAGCGCTCGAAGCAGTAGTCGGCGAAGCCCGGGCTGAACAGCTGCCGCGGGTGGTCCCGAGTCACCTCGGCCCAGAGCCCGGTGTACATCAGGAGCTCCGCCCGGGCACCGGTCGCCGAGAACCCCGCGGGCACTCGCTTCAACTCCCGACCGCCGATCACGTACGGCCCCGCCGCCCGCACCTTCTTGAGCGCGCGATCCAGCGCCACCCCCAGCCGGGCGTCCGCCACCGCGGACCGGTACCTCTCCAGAGAAGGCGCGTCGAAGACATGGCGGCCGGCGCCCAGGACCAGTTCCGATTCGGTGAGCCTCAGGAAGTACCCGGGATGCTCCCGCGAAGGGCCGCCGCCTTCCCAGAACCAGAGGTCGAGGTGGGTCTTGTAGGGGGTCTTGTCGCGAGAGAAACGGGTATCCCGGTTGATCCGGAGGATCGAACCGTTGACCCGGGGGTCGGCTCGGATGGCGGGCGAGAGGTCGCGCAGCCGGGCGCCCAGCTCGACCACCAGGCCGCGGGCGGGCTCGAGCAGCTGCGACTCATAGGAGTCGCGGTTGGCCTCGAACCACTCGCGGTCGTTGTGGGCGGCCAGGGAGCGGAGGAAGGCTACGGAGTCGAGGGTGAAGCCGCTGAACGTCATGAGCATGCCCGGATTGGACGCGAATCCGGGCCGGGCCACCAAGGCTGGCTGTTAAGGCCCCGCTAGGATTGCGACATGCCACGAGCCGAGGCCAACGGGATGGAGCTCGAATACGACACGTTCGGCAGCCCGGGCGCCGCGCCCCTCCTGCTCGTGATGGGCCTGGGCGTCCAGATGATCACCTGGGACGAGGACTTCTGCGAGCAGCTGGCCGCGGCCGGCCCTTTCCACGTGATCCGTTTCGACAACCGTGACGTCGGGCTCTCCAGCAAGCTCGACCACCTGGGCCTGCCCAACGTGCTCGACGTCGCCGTGGGGCAGGAGCAGGCGCCCTACGCCCTGGAGGACATGGCCGACGACGCCGCGGCGCTGCTGGGCGTCCTCCACATCGACAGGGCGCACGTGGTGGGCGCCTCGATGGGCGGGTACATCGTCCAGCTGATGGCACTCGGCCATCGCGAGAAGGTTCTCAGCCTGACCAGCATCATGAGCGCCTCCGGCGGCATGGCCGGCGACATCCCGGCCACGCCCGAGGCCATGCAGGCCGTCTTCGCGCCACCTCCCACCGACCGCGAGGGACTGATCGAACATGGCGTCATGCTCAGCCGCACATTTCACGGTCCCCGGTACTTCGACGAGGAGAGGCAACGCCGAAAGGGGACGCGAGCGGTGGACCGCTCGGTGAGCCTCGCCGGCACCGTCCGCCAGCTGGCGGCCATCGCGGCCGCGCCGAGCCGCCTGGAGCGACTGCAGAGCCTCGACCTGCCAACGCTGGTCATCCACGGCGAGGTTGACCCGTTGGTGCCCGTCGAGAACGGCCGCCGCACGGCGGCCGCGATCCCCGGAGCCCGCCTGCTCACGTTCCCCGACATGGGCCACGACCTGCCCAGCCAACTCTGGCCGGAGATCATCGGCGCGATCGTGGAAAACGCCAGGAAGGCGGCTGTCGCCCGGACCTAGGGCTCCCCTAGCCGCCCCAGTCCGGCAGCAGCCGGACCTGCTCCACCCGCCGCGCGGCCGGTGCGTAGCACTCCCAGAAGTAGTCGAGAACCATGCGCCGGGCCGCGAACTCGGTCCCCACCCAGCGCATCGACTCTCGCATCAGGGCCAGCCAGCGGGCCGGCCGGCCGGAGGCATCGCGGTCGTAGTAGCAGGGCGCCACCTCCCACTCCAGGAGCCTGTAGAGCGCTTCCGCCTCCGCCTCGTCATCCGTGGCCGGCGAGTCCATGGTGGCTCCCGAGGGGATCGACCAGCCGGCCGTGGGCCGGTAGCCCTCGTCCCACCAGCCATCGAGCACCGAGAGGTTCAACACCCCGTTGGCCCCCGCCTTCATGCCGGACGTGCCCGATGCCTCCAGGAAGCGGCGCGGGTTGTTGAGCCAGACATCGGCCCCCTGGACCAGGAGGCGGGCGATCTCGATGTCGTAGTCCTCCAGGAAGACGATCTTCGGTTCGGCGCGGGACAGGGCCACGATCTCGCGCAGGATCGCCTTGCCGGGCTGGTCCGCCGGATGGGCCTTGCCCGCGAAGATGAACTGGATCGGCCGCTCCGTGGCGGACAGCAGCCGGGCCAGCCGCGGGCGGTCCGAGAGCACCAGATTGGCCCGCTTGTACGGCGCGAAGCGGCGCGAGAAACCGATGGTCAGGGCCTCCGGATCGAGCGTGGTGCCGTCGCCGCGCCGGCCCGCGAACTCCACCAGTCGCCGGCTCAGCCCGATGTGGACGGACCAGAGCTCCGCGTCCGAGATCGCGGAGACGTTCTCCCAGCGCGGGTCGGCGCCCTCCAGGTCCCACCAGTCCGGTCCCACGTGGCGGGTCAGGAGCGCCCCGATCTCGGGCGCCACCCAGGACGGCATGTGGGCCCCGTTGGTCACCGAGCCGATCGGCACCTGGGCCTCCGGCAGCCCCGGCCAGGCGTCCTTCCACAGTCGGCGCGAGACGGTCCCGTGAAGCCTCGACACGCCGACCGAGGCGTCCGCCATGCGCAGCCCGACGTAGGTCGTGCAGAGCGGCTCGCGAGGGTCGCCCGGTGCCTTGCGGCCCAGGTCCATGAAGCGGTCGAAGGCGATCCCGACCTCCGCCAGGTAGGAGTGCAGGAGCTCGAACACCAGCCCCGAATCGAAGTAGTCGGAGCCCGCGGCCACGGGCGTGTGGGTCGTGAAGATGATCCCCGCCCTGGCCATCAGGCGGGCCTCCTCCAGGGTTAGCTGGCGGCGGCTGCGCAGCTCCCGGATCCGTTCGATGGCGACCAGGAAACCGTGCCCCTCGTTCATGTGGAACACGGTGGCTTCGATGCCCATGGCGCGCAGCGCGCGCACTCCGCCGATGCCGAGCACGATCTCCTGGCGCAGGCGGCGGTCGGGCTCCGCCGTGTAGAGGCGGTCGGTCACAGTGCGCAGCTCGGGCGGGTTGGCCTCGATGTCGGTGTCCAGCAGGAACAGCGGCACCCGGCCCACCTGGGCCCGCCAGACCGCGATCTTCACGACCCGGTCGCCCATCGGGGCCTCGATCTCCAGGGGGCCGTCCTGGCCCTGCACCCGCTGAACCGGCAGGTCTTCGAAGCGTGACTCCGGGTAGACCTCGTACTGGCCGCCCGATTCGTCGATCCGCTGGCGGCCGAAGCCGTTGCGGTAGAGGAGCCCCATCCCGACCAGCGGGACGCCGAGGTCCGACGCGGCTTTCAGGTGGTCGCCGGCCAGGATGCCCAGGCCGCCCGAGTAGATCGGCAGGCACTCGGCGATCCCGAACTCCAGGGAGAAGTAGCCGATCAGGAGGGGAGCCTTGGCGTCCAGGAAGGGCGGCCGGCGGTCGCGGTGCTCGCGGATGGCGGCTCGCGCCAACTCGATCGCGGCCGCCACCTCGGGGCGCGCGACCGCGGCGGCGACGCCGGAATCTCCCAACCGCGTCAGCATCTTGATCGGGTTTTGGGCCGTCTCCTCCCAGATGACGGGATCCAGCGCGCGGAAGGCGTCAGCGATGCGGTTGTCCCACGACCAGGTGAGGTCCAGGGCGAGGGACTTTAACTCTTCGAGCACGAGCCTACGATGTTAGGGAAATGCGAGCCGTGGTCATGGCCGGGGGCGAGGGCTCGCGGCTGCGCCCACTGACCAGCCAGCGCCCCAAGCCGCTGGTCCCGGTCGCCGGCCGCCCGATCATGGAGCACATTCTCCTGCTCCTCCGCAAGCACCAGATGCGCGAGGTGGTGGCGACCATCCAGTACCTGGGCGCCAACATCAGGAACTATTTCGGCGACGGATCCGACTTCGGGGTGGATCTCACCTACACGGTCGAGGATTCGCCGCTCGGCACCGCCGGCTCGGTGAAGCTGGCCGAGTCCCAGCTCAAGGACCCCTTCCTGGTGATCAGCGGGGACGCTCTCACCGACATCGACCTGGGTGCGGCGGTCCGCTTCCACAAGCAGCGCAAGGCGATGGCGACCATCGTCCTGAAGCCCGTCGCCAACCCCCTCGAGTACGGCGTGGTGGTCGCCGACGAGGAGGGCCGGGTCCAGCGCTTCCTGGAGAAGCCCTCCTGGGGGGAGGTGATCTCCGACCTCGCCAACACGGGCATCTACGTCCTCGACCCCGGCGTGTTCGGCTACTTCAAGGCCGGCGAGGTCGTCGACTGGTCAGGCGACGTCTTTCCCCAGCTCCTGAAGGAGGGAGAGGCGGTCTACGGCTGGGTGGCCGACGGCTACTGGGAGGACGTTGGCAGCCACGGCGCCTACCTGAAGGCGAACTTCGACTGCCTGGAGGGCAAGGTGGCGGTGGAGATCCCCGCTGTCCGCGTCGGCGACTCCTACTGGGTGGCCGAGGACGCCGAGGTCTCTCCGGATGCCCGAGTGGACGGGCCCGCCCTGGTCTGCGCCGGGGCCAAGGTCCGCCACGGGGCGTGGATCAACGGGCCCGCGGTCATCGGCAACAACACCACCATCGACGTCGGCGCCAAGGTCTCCAACTCGATTCTGTGGGACCACTCCTACGTGGGCGAGAACTGCCGCCTGCGGGGTGCCGTGGTCTGCCGTGCGGTCACCCTGAAGAACGGCAGCCTCCTGGAGGAGGGCACGGTGATCGGCGACGAGGTCGTCGTGGGCAGCGGCGCCTCCGTCAAGGCAAATGTCCGGATCTGGCCCAACAAGGAGATCGAGGCGGGGGCCACCGTCCGCGAGTCGGTGATCTGGGCCGGCTCCTGGAAACGCGGCCTCTTCACCTCCTACGGCCTGACCGGGCTTGCCAACGTCGAGTTCACGCCTGAGTTCGCGGCCCGCCTGGGGGCCGCCGTCAGCGCGCTCTACCCGAAGGGCGCCCAGATCGGGGTCGCGCGCGATTACACTCGGCCCGCTCGCATGATCAGCCGGGCCATGAGCTCCGGGCTGGTCTCCAGCGGCGCCAACATCAACGATCTGGAATCCCTGAGCGTCCCGGTGGCGCGGCACTGGGCGCGCCGGCACCGGATGCCGTCGGTGCATGTCCAGAGCTCGCCGGTGGACCCCCGGTCGGTGGACATCCGCATCTTCGACGCCAGCGGCCTCGACCTGGACAAGCGGAGCGAGAGGAAGCTGGAGAACCTCTTCTTCAGAGAGGACATCCGGCGCGTGGCCTACTACGAGATGGGCCACGTCGCGCGCCGCTACGAGCAGTCGGACCGGTACCTGGAGGAGCTGCTCACCAAGCTCGACCTGGAGACTGTGCGGGGGGCGCGCCTGAAGGTGCTGGTCGACTACTCCAACGGAGCCGCGGCTCAGGTGCTGCCGCGGATCCTCCAGGAGATGAACGCCACGGTCATCCCGCTCAACGCCTCACCCGAGGAGATCGTGCCGGAGCAGAGCGTCGACGTCTTCCAAGCCCGGCTGCGGGAGATCGGGGTCATCGTCCAGGCCGTCAAAGCCAACCTCGGCGTCTTCATCGACTCGCCCGGCGAGCGCTGCTTCCTGATCGACGAGACCGGCGAGGTCCTCGACCACGACGCCGCGTTCGCGGCGCTGGCGATGCTTGCCCTGGCGCGCAAGCCCGGGCTGCTGCTGGGGCCTGCCACGAGCAGCCTCGCCTTCACCCAGATCGCCGAGCGCCTGGAAAGCCGCTTCGTGCCCACCAAGATCACACCCGGAGCGGTCCTGAGGGCGGCCCTCCACAGCGACACCGTGCTCGCCTCGGACGGCGCCGGAGGCTACTGCTGGCCCGAGTTCCTGGTCGCCTTCGACGCCGTCTACACGGCGGCCAAGCTACTGGAGCTGCTTGCGACCTCGGCAGTCGGGCTGCGCGAGCTTCGAGCAAAGCTGCCCAAAGTCGGCTACGCCAAGAAGGTGGAGTTCTGCCCCTGGGAGGCCAAGGGCCGCGTGATGCGCACGGTCATGGAGCGGCACCTGGGCGACCGGGTGGATCTGACGGACGGAGTGAAGATCACGGTCGACGGCGGCTGGGTCCTGGTCGTGCCCGACGCCGACCGCCCGGAGTACCTCGTGATCGCCTCCACGCCGGACCAGCGACGCTCCCAGGAGCTGGTCGACGAGTACAGCGCAATGGTCCGCGCCGAGGTGGGCGAGTCACTCCCCCAGACGGAGGCGGTGGTCGAGCGAGAGGTCGTCGATTAGCTAAACTCGGGCCTCGGTCAAGCGGGAGTAGCTCACCTGGCAGAGCGCGACCTTCCCAAGGTTGAGGTAGCGGGTTCGAGTCCCGTCTCCCGCTCCAGCTTTTGATCTCGAAATCGGGTGGATGCAGGCCGTGATCAGGTACCCCTTGCCAAGCCCACTTGAAGGGGCTACGGTGGACCCAGAGACGGTCAGCAGCAACGGGGGCGGCCAGATGGGTGCTCCACTCGGGCAGAGGAGAGGGAATGGGCGAGCAGGTTATCGGCAGGCGTCAAATGCTGGTGGGAATGGGGGCTGGCACGCTCGGTGCCGTGGCCGCGCTCGGAGCCGGGATGACCCCGGTGCTGGCGAAGGACTCCGAAGCACGAGTTGAGGGATCATGGCAGGCCGTTATTCACATCGAGAAACCGACTGCCAACATCGCTACCTTCCCGGCCATGTTTGGATTTGCCGGAGGCGGCGTCTTCTCCCGCGTAGACGGCCGCGACAACGCCCCTTCCCTGGGGACCTGGAAGCATTCGGAGGCGGGCATCGTCTTCCAGCGCATCGAATACCAGTTTTCGATGGGCGCGCTCGTCCGCACGGTCAATGTGCTGTCGGCGTCAAAGGTCGATGGCGACTCCATGAGTGGGACCTTCACCGGCTTGGTGGGAGGCAGCTTTTTCCGGTCCGGTTCCTTCACGGCGACCCGCGTCCCTGCCAAAGGACCGTAGCACCGACCGCCGGCACTCCGATAAAGACGGGATCGGCGTCCTCGTTGGTCAGGCGGTACGCGAATTCGATTCGGGCTTTGGTACCGGGGATGACCAAGCCCGTCTCCCGCTTACTCCGCTTCCCAACTCTCGTCAGCACAGCGCCAAGTCGGGCGGTGACAGATGGCAGAGGTAGATGTGGTTCGAGTCCACCGCGGCCCACCACGTAACAAATCTTGTTACGTCTGTTACGACTGTCGTGGCAGCCTACAGTCCGACGGCGGATAAGTCAGTGCGATCGCAGCGCGCGTCGCGTCACATGTGCGACCGCAGTGGTGGCCAGGACCTCGTCGAGGTCGAGCGGCCGCGG
>DHIW01000094.1:19741-29763 GCA_002404015.1 Chloroflexi bacterium UBA4736 | reverse complement strand
AGGTTCGAGAGCGGCTCGTCCAGCAGGAAGACCTGCGGGTTGCGCACAATCGCCCGGCCGAGCGCCACCCGCTGTCGCTGGCCGCCGGACAGGGCGCGCGGCTTGCGCTGCAGGAAGTTGTCGAGTCCCAGGATCCGGGAGGCGTTCTTCACCTGCTTGTCGATGTCGGCCTTCGGCATCTTCTTCATCTGGAGCGGGAAGGCCATGTTGTCGTAGACGCTCATGTGCGGGTACAGCGCGTAGGACTGGAAGACCATTGCGATGTCGCGGTTCTTGGCGGCCACGTTGTTGACGACCCGGTCGCCGATCCGGATCTGTCCCTCGGTGATGCTCTCCAGGCCGGCCAGCATGCGCAGGGCCGTCGACTTGCCGCAGCCCGACGGGCCGACCAGGACCATGAACTCTTTGTCCTTGACCTCCACGTTGAAGTCCTTGACCACGGTCAGATCGGCTGTGTAGCGCTTCACCACATGGTCGTAGGTGACTGATGCCATCTGTCGACTACCCCTTTACAGAGCCGGCAAGGATGCCGCGAACGAAGAAGCGCTGAAGGCTGAAGAACACAATTAGCGGGACGATCATCGAGAGGAAGGCGGCCGCGGTCAGCAGGTGGTAGCCGCTCCCCAGCGAGTTGACGAGGTTCGCGACGGTCACGGTCATCGGAGCCACCGCCGGCGTGCCGCCGAGGTAGATCAGGGCGACCAGGAAGTCGTTCCAGATCCACAGGAACTGGAAGATCACAAGCGATGCGATCGCCGGCACCGACAGCGGCAGCACGATCCGGAAGAAGACCGTCAGCGTGCCGGCGCCGTCCATCTCGGCAGACTCGAACAGGTCCGACGGCAGCGCCCGGAAGAAGTTGGCCAGCAGGTAGATCGCGAACGGCAGCCCGTAGCCGGTGTGGGCGAGCCAGATCCCGAGGAAGGTCCCGCTCAGCCCGAGGCTGTTGAACATCTTCAGCACGGGTATGAAGGTCAGCTGAAGGGGAACCGCCAGCAGCCCGACCAGGGCCAGGAAGATGAGGTCGCGGCCGGGAAACTTCATCCAGGAGAAGGCGTAGGCGGCGAAGGCGGCCAGCGCCGCGGGGATGATCGTCGCCGGGATCGTGATCATGAAGCTGTTGATGAAGCTGGTCCCCAGGTTGCCCTGGTGCAGGACCTTGTCGTAGTTCTCGAGCGTGAAGGCGAAGGGCGGCGAGAGCGCCGTCCACCAACCGGTGTTGGAGATGTCCGAAAGGTGCCTGAAGGAGCTGACGAAGAGGCCCAGGGTGGGCACGATCCAAGCGATGGTCAGGCCGATCAGGCCCACGTGCAGCGCCAGGCCGGAAAGCCGGTCGCTGATCCAGCGGGCGGACCAGGTGGGTGCTTCGATGCGCTCCTGGGCCGCGACGCTCATCGGCGGGCCTCCTGGGCTCGGAACTGGCGGAGGTTGAATACGAGCACCGGGATCACGGCCACCAGCAGGATGACGGCGATCGCGCCGGAGCGGCCGGCGTCGGCCGACACGAAGTAGGCCTGGTACATCTTGACGGCCAGGATGTTCGTGTCGAAGTTGCCGAACGTCATCACGTAGACGATGTCGAAGGCCTTCAACGCGAAGATGATCAGGGTCGTCGCGACCACGGTGACGGTCGGCATCAGGAGCGGGAAGATCACCCTGCGGAAGATCGTGATCTCGCCCGCGCCATCGACGCGGGCGGCCTCCAGCAGGTCGCCCGGGATCCCTTTCAGGGCGGCCGAGAGGATCACCATCGCGAAGCCCACCCAGCCCCAGATGGCGACCGCGATCAGGGCGAAGTTGTTGACGCGGGTGTCCTGGATCCAGGTGATCGGGTTGAGATGGAAGACCGACGTGACGATGAAGTTCATGGTTCCGGTCTGGGCGGCTCCGGGCGGCTGGTAGCTGTACATGAACTTCCAGATCACCGACATCGCCACGAACGAGATCGCCATGGGCATGAAGATCAGCGACTTGATCGGCGTCTCGTACGGCACGCGGTCGGCGAGCACCGCCATCAGGATGCCGAACAGCAGCACGAAGAACGTGTAGAGGACGAGCCAGTAGATGTTGTTGCGGATGGTCAGCAGAACCGACTGATCGGAGAGCACGGCCCCGTAGTTGGCGAGGCCGACGAAGCTGGTGCCCGCTTTGTCCTGGAGGCTAATCCAGACCGTGGTCACTAGCGGGACCACGAGGAAGATCGTCACGAAGATCAGGGCCGGCCCGACCCAGACCCAGGGCCGGGCCTTCTCCTGGGCGCCCTCCGGAAGGCGGCGCACGAGCATCTCGAGGCCGACGATGTACAGGGCGATAACGATGGGCACGCCTATGACGGCGCCCAGCAGCGTCGGCAGCTGGTTGCTTACGAACTGGCTCAGGTCCGGCACGGTCGAGACCCTCCCCTATTTACTTGTAGGCGGTTGCTTGAACTGCGTCCGAGGCGGTCAAGATCGAGTCGAGCTTACTGGGGCTCTGGACGTAGTCGAGGACGTCCTTGAAGTACTGGGCCTGCATCGCGCTGGGCATCAGGTCGCCGGCGTCGAACCGAGCGATCTTCGCCCCCACCAGCTGCTGCGCGATCTGGCGGGAGGTGTCGTCCGGGTAGTCGCTCAGGGCGACCTTCTTGTTGGGTGAGATGGCGCCGCCCCGCTTGACCCAGATCGCCTGCGCCTCGGGAGTGGCCAGGTACTTGATGAGGGCGCGGGCCTGGGGGGTGTCCTTGAACATCCCGAACAGGTCGCCGGAGACGACATGCGCGCCTGCGTTGGCGGCGTTGACGTCGGGCAGCGGGAAGAAGGCCAGGTCGGTGCCGAGCGTGACGCCCTTGTTGGCGCTGACGATGATGTCGCTCATGAATGAGCCCTGGTTGTGCATGTAGCACTTGGGCGGGTTCGCGTACATCGGGTTGGCGGCGTCGGCGAAAGCCGTCGAGACCATCGACTGCGGGCCTCCGTAGACCAGGCCCGGGGTGGCGACGATGGTGCCCCAGGTCGTCCAGGCCGACTTGATCTCGGGCGAGGTCCACTTCTGCTTGCCCGCCCACCAGTTGTCATAGACGGTCGGGCCCGATTGCGACAGCACGATCTCCTTGACCCAGTCGCTGCCCGGCCAACCGGAGGCTGAGCCGCTCTCCAGCCCGATACACCAGGGAGCGACCCCGTCAGACTTCATCTTGGCCTGCAGGGTCATCAGGTCGGCCCAGGTCTTGGGCACCGTGTAGCCCTTGGCCGTGAACTGCTTGGGGTTGTACCAGACCAGGCCCTTGAGGGCCGTCTTGATGAAGATGCTGTAGGTCTTGCCGTTGTACTGGCCCAGCTTCACCCAGTCGGCCGAGTAGTCGGTCTTCATCAGGTTCGTGTCGAGCACGTTGTCGAGGGCGATCAGCTTGCCGGTTTTGGCGAAGTCGAACATCTGGCCAGGGCCGGGGATGCCGGCGAGCTCCGGCGGGTTGCCCGCCTGGAGGCGCGTGGTCAGGGTCGCGTTGATGTCGCGGGTGCTCTCGTAGTTGACCTGGACTCCGGTGCTGTCAACGAACGGCTTGATCATCGCCAGGAAGGAGTCCTGCTCGTTGGCGGCCCAGGTGGCGAGCACATTCACGCTTCCACCGAGCTTGCCGCCGGCGGTGCTGCCGCCGCCGCTCGATTGGCCCGGCGCGCAGCCAACCAACGCCAGGAGTGAAAGCACGATGAACGCGGCGCCTTTATGCCTGACCATCAATTACCCCCTACAGCGACGCCGGCGGCGGCCGGCGATTCTTGCCAGTGTTGTTGCCTTAAAGGCGATTCTAGCGCCCGGTCGCGGGCCCGTGGCCAACCTGATGTCTGTAGGCCCGGGCAAGAAAAAGGCCGGGCGGGGGGGCCCGGCCTGACCACGTGGAGAGGGGTAGTCTCCAGTCAGATCGATTAACGCTCCGGCCGGCCGAGGCTTGCGCGGACCCACTACACGCCGCTACTGGGGCTGCGGCCTGGCCCCCGTCGCGTCGGCGGCGTCTGCTGCGGTGGCCAGTTCCGCCAGCCGCTTGCGTTCCTCGTCGGAGAGCTGTCCGATCGCCTCGAGGGCGATGTCGGGATCGTCGTCGTCGAAGTGCTCTTCCCCCATATAGCGACTAACGCGCCGGCAGCCCCGAGTCCCCGAATTAGAGATGAAGCGGGGGCGGGCGCTCGATTACTGCCTTTCTTACGGCCTGGCAGTAAGGATCGCGATGTGCCCCTGAGTCGCTTCAGCTACCGCCGCGAAACCAGCCCGCTCGAGCCGGACCGGACTGTTGTCCACCCGGACCGCCGCTTCCGATCCCCCCGCGACCGCGAGCTTGTGTGCCTGATCGAGCTGTACGAGCGGATCCAGCTCTACCTGGTCGATCGCCTCTACGTGGCCGGCGGGCATGCCGCGAACATGCCCGTCCTAGAAGCCGAGCTGGCCCGAATCAGCCGGCGCCTCCGGCACTTGAGGGGTCGCGAGGCCGGCGATGAGTGAGTCGCCGCAGGCGGGCAGGGGGATTGGCCGTCCGCTGAAGGCGCTCGGGCTCGGTCCTGATCGCGCCCAGGCCGCGAGCGGCGTCCCCTGGCGGGGGCACCGGGCAACCGTGATCGCCTGGTCCGGGGATGCCTCGACCCATGCCGCGCCGGACCTGGGGACCCAGCTCGAGGACCTGCTGACCGCGGTCTGGGAGGCGGAGGCCGACTGGCGCCTCTGCGACCGGATCGACCGAGGAAAACCGCCCCCGATCTAGCGCCGTCAGGGGTGGAGGGTCGCCGTCAGCCCGCTGATCGTGCCCGTGGCGGCGGGCAGCACGCCGCCAACTCCGCTGACGCCCACACCCTCAACCCGGCGGATCGTGGCCGAGGCCTGGCTCGCAAGGCGGTCGGACGCGGAAGTGACGGGCGCCAGCGAGGCCGCGGCGGCCACGGCGGCCTTGGGCAAGGCGCCGGCCAGGTCTCCGGCCGGCGCCATGAAGCCACTGGTCCGCGCCGCCGGCGCGCTTCTCGCCGGCACCGGCGGGCCCGCCCCGGATGCTAAGGCGGTAGACGCGGCTGCGGCGGCAGGCTGACCTGCCGGGTCGGGCACGGCCGTCAGAGCCTCGGCAGGAGCCGCCAGGTAGGCAGCTCGTGGGCTGGGTAGAGAGCTCTCAGCCGTGACCGCCGGGTTGAGCAGCAGCACTCCCGCGGCCGCCGCGGCGACAGTCCCCACCACGCCGAAGAGCAGCTCGCGGGCGGTCCCCGCTCCCGAGCCAGGAGGTAGGGGCGCCAGCATTTGGCGCCTGATCCTTCCGCCTTCCGGGTGCCCAAGCCTCTGGCCCGCGATGGCCAGCAGCGCGCTGGTGATGCGCGAGCCGGCGCGCCGCATCACCGCCTGCATCGCGACGAGCGCCTCTCGGAGGCGCCATCGCACCTGCCCGACACTGAGCCCGAGGACCTCGCCCAGGGCCCGGTTCGAATACCCCTCGAAGTAGGCCAGCCGCACAACTTCTCGCAGCTCGGGCGCCAGCGAGCTGAGCGCCTCGGTTACCGTTCGGCGCTCCATCGCGTCCGAGAAGTCGCGCCACAATCCCGGCTCCCGGGAGGACCGCAGGCCCTGGCCCACCAGCAGCTGTTTGAGATCGCTGTTGGTGCCCCGCGCCCGGCGCTTGTCGGCGGCCGCCCGGCCCGTCAGCAGCCAGCTGCGCTCCGACCCGCTGACCGGCCACTCGTGGTCCTGAGACGTGGTGCGTGTTCCAAAGCCGGCAACGCCATCGAGGACTGCCTTCAGTCTGTCATGCGGCTCTCGTGAACTCATCTCTGGCTCAGTAAGGGTTCCGGGACGAGGCCTTTCCTACATCAACGCTATCACACTTTTGACCAAATTCAGCCGGCTGCGTTGCCGGGCGGCTGAGCCCGGGTGGGCGCGGGCCAGGTCACGTCTGGAGAAAAACCAATAAGGGATGCACTGATTCGGGCGACCTATGGCACAGTGTCTCTCCACACGGTCCAAGTGCTTGGTATTTCGGATCGACGACTGGACAGGAGGGGACGTCATCGGGAGCAGCGCTGCTCGGGTGGAAGGCCAGAAAACAGGCCCCGCGGGCCATGGTAAGGTCGCGCGGATCGTTGAGCCGCCAAAGGCTGGCCGGCTGAGGCCGCCGCTCGCCCCCGAACGGCAGGCCGCCGACCCGGCCCGGCTCCTGTACGAATCGATCCCCAGCGCCGTCCTCGTCCTCGGTCGCGGCGGCCACATCGTGCACGCCAACTCGGCGGCCCAGGGCATCCTGGGCCACCCGCTCAACGCGATGCGCGGTCATCGCCCGGACGAGCTCTGGGCTGCTGTCGGCGAGGACGGCAACGTGCTGGGCGCCGCCGGCCGGCCGGAATCCATAGCCGCCAGGACCAAGCGGCCGATCGACGGCCGGCGGTTGAGCATCCGCCGCGCGGACGGCGACTGGCGCTGGATCCAGTGCGACGCGGTGCCCGTGCTGGGCGCTGACGGCGAGCCCTACCAGGTCGTGTGCAGCTTCTTCGACATCACCGACCGCCGGAGTGCCGAGGAGGCCCTCCGGGAGTCCGAAAATGGGCTGCGGTCCGTGCTTGACGGGGCCGGGATCGGGATCGTCCGCGTCGACCTTGAAGGCCGGATCTCGGCCGCCAACCCCAGCTTCTGCCGGCTGCTCGGCAGCCAGGCGGGCGAGCTGGCAGGTCGCGTCTTCGACGAGCTCATCCAGCCCGAAGATCGGCCCGGGCTGGCAGTCACCGGCTTGCCCGACGCGGACCTCGCCGCCATGCAGGCGGAGGTCCGGCTGATCCAGGCCGACGGCCGGCAGGTCTGGGTCCGGCTGATCACCTCGCTCGTCCGCGGTCCGGACGGGCGGCCCGCGTTCGTGATCAACACGGTCGAGGACATCAGCGGCCAGGTCGCCCGTCAGGACGCACTGCAGCAGCAGACCCTGCACGACAGCCTCACCGGGCTCCCCAACCGGACCCTGCTCCACGACCGGGTCTCGCAGGCGATCAAGACGGCCCGCCGCCTGAAGTCCGGGGTCGCCCTGCTGCTGATGGACCTCGACCATTTCAAGGACGTCAACGACACGTTCGGGCACCAGTGCGGCGACCAGCTGCTGCGCCAGGTGTCGGAGCGCCTCGTGGGCCAGCTGCGCGAGTCGGACACCGTCGCCCGCCTGGGTGGCGACGAGTTCGCCATCGTGCTGCCGGGCGTGGAGAACCGGCAGGGCGCGGCGGACGCGGCCAACAAGCTGCTCGAGGCGCTTGACGCCCCGCTCGACGTCGGCGGTGAGCGCCTCCATGTGGGCGCCAGCATCGGCGTCGCCCTCTTCCCCGAGCACGGCGAAGACATCGACACGCTGCTCCGACGAGCCGACGTGGCGATGTACTCGGCCAAGCGCTCGGGCGCCCGCTGCACGCTCTACGAGCAGGACCAGGACACGAACAGCCCGGCCCGCCTGACCCTCATGAGCGAGATGCGGCACGCGCTCGCCGAGGACCAGTTCGTCCTCTACTACCAGCCCAAGGTCGACCTGTCCGACGGCAAGGTCCTGGGGGTGGAGGCGCTGGTGCGCTGGCAGCATCCCGAGCTGGGCCTCCTGATGCCTGACGAGTTCCTGCCGCTGGCCGCCAAGACCGGCCTCGTGCGCGCCCTGGGCTACTGGGTCCTGGAGGCCGCGGTCCGGCAGTCGGCCGCCTGGAAGCAGGACGGCCTGCCGCTCCCGATCGCCGTGAACCTCTCAGTCGAGAGCCTCCACGATCGCGAGCTGCCCGACCGAGTGGCCGAGATCCTGGCCAGCCACGGCGTCGAGCCGGCCCTGCTGCAGGTCGAGATCACGGAGAGCACCCTGATGGCCGACCCCGAGCTGGCAGTCGAGATCTCCAACCGGCTGTCGGACATGGGCGTCCAGCTTTCCATCGACGACTTCGGGACCGGCTACTCGTCGCTCGCGTACGTCCGACGCCTGCGCGCGCACGAGATCAAGATCGACCGCTCCTTCGTCGTCGACATGGCCCGGGTCGAGAACGACGCAGTCATCGTCCAGTCCACGATCGATCTCGGCCGCGACCTGGGCCTGCGCGTGGTGGCCGAAGGCGTCGAGGACAAGAAGACCTGGGACCTGCTCCAGGCCGGCGGCTGCGAGCAGGCGCAGGGCTTCCTCGTCAGCCGGCCCGTCCCCGCGGCGGAGATCGGACGCCGGTTCGGCGCCGCGCTGGCAGCCGGCGGAGCGGGCTTACCGGCCCCGGAAGGCGACAACCGCCCGGTTGCCGGTCCCGGCCCGCGCCGGCCGGCCTTCTCCTTCGACGAGGTCAACCGGAGGCTGGCCATCCTGGAGCCGACGGCCCTGTTCTTCTCGCTCCCCGACACCGTACTGAGGCGGCTGGCCCGCCAGATGACGGTCAGGTATGTCCTGGCCGGTCAGCCGATCGCCGACTCGGGCCAGGCGGACAGCCTCTACGTGATCGAAGAGGGCATCTGCGAGATGAGCCTGGACGGCGGCGACGGCGGCGGAGCGCTCCCTCTCCTGACGCTGAGCGCCGGCGATGTCATCGGCGCCGAGTCGATGGTGCTCGGTGAGTCGGGACCGGCTTCGACGCGGGCGGTGACGGACTGCAAGCTCCTGGCCCTGAGCCGGCCCGCTTTGACGCGGTTGATCCCGAACGACTCGGACTTCCTCGAGAACCTGCGCCAGGTGGTCAGCCAGCGCCAGGGCTGGGTCTCGGCGATGGCCTCTCGGGGACGCTCGACCCGCGGCAAGAGCACCGCGATCTCGGTCTACTCGCCGAAGGGCGGCGCCGGCAAGACGACCACGGCCCTGCACCTGGCGGCGGAGCTGGGGCGACGGCACCCGGGCGAGGTGCTGCTGATGGACCTGGCCCTGCCCTTCAACCACGCCGCGCTGGTGGCCGGCCTCGTACCCACCACCTGCCTGGCACGCGTCGCCCAGGCTGCCGGTGAGACGTTCGAGCCCCTGCTGTGGAGCGCCGTTCTCCAGCACGAGGCCGGCTTCATGGTCCTGCCGACGGCGCTGCGGCCCGAAGAGGCCGACCTGGTCGGCCCCGAGCTCGTCCTGCGCGCCTACCAGGCCCTGCGGCCCTACTTCCCCTACGTCGTCTTCGACCTGCCGGTGTCGCTGACCGACATCGTCCTGGCCGCCTTCGATATCTCAGAGCACGTGGTCACGGTCGTCAGCCCGGAGCTGTCCGCGGTCCATGACACGGCGAAGGTCCTGGACATCCTGACCACGGTGCTGCACCTGCCGATGGGCCGTTCCCACGTTGTCCTGAATCACCGGAGCGCCGACTCCGCTGTGGAGGTCAAGAACGTGGAGAAGGCCCTGTCGCGGCGCGTCACGGCGGAGTTCAAGTACCAGGGCTCGAAGCTCGAGCAGTCCGCGCTGAGCGGGCGGACGGGCGTCGCCGCAGGGGCGCGCGGCTCCTTTGCCGAGAGCATCGCCCGGCTGGTCAGCGCCCTCGAGCCGCCAGCCCCTCAGGCCGGAGTCAACCGCCGAGTCTCCACCAGCCCGGTGCTGACATGAGGAAACTCGCATCGCCGAGTAAGCTGGTAGCCAGGCAATCGGGTACTGGTAACCGGCAATGCGTTCATAGAGTGGTGGGGATCTCTGTTGTGGTCGTCGCGTGCCGTTGGTTGGGCGCCGCCGGACAGTGGTTTGCGCCGGCGCCAGAGGTAGGCATCGAAACGGTCGCGGAGAGCTGGGACTGGACGAGGCTTTCCTCAACGGCTGGCGGCTGGCGGATCTAACACTTGCCGCGCTCGCTGCCCGAGACCCAGGGCCGCGTGCAGGAGCGCCGGCGTCCCGAGTTCAAAGACCTCCGGGAGGCGATGGACCACCTGCAGGAGATCTACCGGCAGGATTGGGCCCAGAGGACCGGTCGCCGGACACCGACCCGAACCACGTTGGCAGCGCAGCTGCAGGCTGCCAAGAACCGGGTCCTGGCAGTCCGCCTGAAGCACCGGATGTAGCCACCCGGCAATTCCGGGCCGCCTGGATCTAGCAGGGTGTTGAGAAAGGTCGGCGAGGGATTCGGTGA
>DHIW01000094.1:0-19555 GCA_002404015.1 Chloroflexi bacterium UBA4736 | reverse complement strand
TTCCTTTTTCAACGGCCTGCTAGGGCTGCGGTGCCTCCCGTTCCAACGCCGGCTCGTCGGCTCCCGGCTCCCGGCTCGTGCCAGCGCCGGCCCCCGGCCGCCCTCGCCGAGGCGGCGTGCCGCCCCGGGGACCGGGGTCCCCTGACTCGACCGGCTCGGCGGGGGCTGCTGGATCGAGGACCGGCACAGCGGCCCGCGGCCTCCGCGACCGCTTCCAGCCGATGACGGCGATCTGCTCCAGCGACCTAGCCAGCGCCGCGACGACGAGCGCGGCGGTGACGAAGAACCAGTCGCGGTTGAACTCGTCCGCCGAGCCTCCCGGTCCGATCTTGCCCTGGGCGTGGAGGACGGCAGCCAGCGGGAGCATGGCCAGTGAGACCAGTGCGAGGAAGACCACGATCCGACCCAGCACTAGGCTCGCCAGTCCGATCACGAAGCAGACGATCGCCAGGTCCGCCAGCCAGAGCCCGGCCTCGGCGTCCGGGACCAGGTAGCTGATCAAGCCGGCCAGCCCGGCCACGATCAGGAGCGTCAGCGACCAGACCAGCCGCCGCCGGCGCCAGGCATAGCCGACCAGCACGCGCCCGGCCAGCGAGGGCGACACCTCTTCGACTGCGCGGCCCGGTGGCGGCGCTGCTTCGGCGGGCTCGGCCACGATGGGTTCGGGTACCACCAGGCGCATAAAGATAGCCCCTAGCGCCGGCCGGGGAACCCCATTAAGGGTTCTGGCCGCATGGGCGCCGAAGCACCGTCGCTTGCTTTTTCAGCGGCCCGCTACGCATGAACGACGAGAGTGCCCGCGATCTTGTCATGCCAGCCCTGCTTGCGACCGTCGAACGCGGCCCAGATCAGGCCGATGTAGCAGACGGCGAGGGAGACCAGGTACCCGAGGAAGCGGAGCATGGCCTGGCCGAGGCCGATGGTCTGCATCGAGTTGGCGTCAACCACCCGGAGACCGAGGAAGCGCATGCCGAGGGTGGCTCCTGCGCTCCAGAAATAGACGAAATAGCCGAAGCCGACGACGAACCAGACCAGGTCCATGAAGGACGAGATGCCGTTCAACTGGTTGTTGTCGACGCTGCCGCTGAAGGCGGCCCCGCCGATGACCCCGAAGGTGAGGATGCCCAGCGGGACGCCGTAGATGAGGCTGTCGATCAGGTTGGCCAGGAAGCGGATCCAGAAGCCGGCGTAGACAGGCGCGCGGCCGCTGAGGCCGTAGGGCGCCCCTGGAGACCGGGCCGGCGGCGCGGGGTCCCAGGCGGCGGGCGGGGCGCCGGGCGGGACTTCAGGCGGGGCAGGAGGTGCGCCGGGCGCCACGATCAGCGGGTCGGCCGGCGCCGCGGCCGTGTGCCCGTGCGAGGGCCGGGGCGCGTCCACGGCGAGCCAGTCCGGGCGGGCGGGCCCCGGCGGTTCGACGGGCGTCGCGGGCGGTTCCGTGGCCGCCGTAGGCAGTTCGGCAGCGGCGCCTGGCCGGGCAGCCCATTGGGCGCCGTCCCAGATCGAGCGACCATCGGCCGAGAGCAGAGACCTCCACTGGACCCCGTCCCAGAACCACTGACCGTCGCTCGACACGGGCGGACGCTCTTGCTGCTCCACGTAGCCGAGGATTCTAGTCGGGCGGGGCCTCCAGCCTCCGGCTCCTCGCCGGCCTACTTGTGGAGGTCGCTTTCCAGGCCGGCCAGCCGCGAGCAGGCCGCGACATAGGCCGGCAGCACACCATCCCAGCCGCCGCGGTTGACCTCTCGCCAGGCTGGGCCCATGGCGCCGAGGCGCTCCCAGCCGCTGTGCTCGATCTCCACCCGCGTGGTCGAGTCGCCCAGCTCGTTGAACACGATCTCGACGTGGGTGGCGTCCGCGGGATCGGCGGCGATCCGCCCGTTGTAGCGCAGCCGCCGGGGCGGGTCCCAGGCAGTGATCTCTCCCCAGGGGATCTCCTGTCCGCCGGACGTGCGTTCGAAGACGCGCCCTCCCAGGCGGGGTTCGAAAACGGCTTCCAGGCCGGCTTCCGAAGACACCGTGTGCTGGATCGGCCACCACGAGGAGGCCCGGGCGGTCCACGTCGAGAAGGCGTGGTCGGCCGGGCAGCCGACCACGAACGAGATGCGGAGCGGCTCGATCACCGGTCGTCCGCGGCGGCCGTGGTGTTCTCGGCGAAGAGCCTGAAGCGCACCGCTGCCTGTCCCCAGACCCGCTCCAGGTACTCCCGCACCGCGTCGGCTCCCAGTCCATGCAAGCGGTACAGGTGGCGGGCGCCCACCTGCTCGTCGACCACCAGGCCGGCCTGGCTCAGCAGGCGGAGGTGGCGCGACACCGCCGGCCGGCTTATGGGCAGCTTGTCGGCGATCTCCTGCACCGACCGCGGCCTCTCCACCAGCAGCTCGACGATCGCCCGCCGATGGGGATTGCCCAGCGCGTCAAAGGGGTCGCCTGCCGCAGCGGAGCTCATGCCGGCGATCCTAGCACTTGCCGTAACGTGCAGGTTACGGCCTCGGAGCGGCGCCTGCGAGCACTGCGTCAGCGTCAGCTCAAAGCATTGAGGCGCCGGCGGACCTGGGGGTCGGCCAGGCGCGCCAGGGTGGATTCGCGGGCCTGCCTGGTCACGGCCCTGCGCCGGCGATGGTCCATCGGGTTGCTGCCCATGGCCTCTCGATCGGCCGCCGTCGGCAGGAAGCTGACCAACTCGATGCCCGACCGCCTCACAGCTGCCGCCTCTTGCGCCAGCCGGAAGCGGACGGCAGCCCGGAGCGGAGCGTCGAGGGAGAACCTCAGCGCGTCTCGGGTCGACGCCATCGGGCAGCTCACGAGCACCAGGTCGAGGTCCACGTCCGCCAGCTGGTCCGCGTTGGTGACCGAGTGCGCGCCCCCGTCCACGTACCTGGACCGCCCGATCACGACGGGAGTGAAGAAGGCGGGGATGGCGCAGGAGGCGGCGACCGCCTCGGCCATCCAGGCCGGCGGCGAGCCCGGCCGGCCGAACACGACCAGGTGGCCGTCGTCCAGCCGGACCGCGCATACCCAGGTCGGTCTTTCCGGCCAGGCCGTGCCGTAGATGTTGCGGACGCCGGCCGCCACCGCCTCCGAGGAAACCGTGCCGGCCGGCAGTAGGGCAGCGCCCAGGGTGCCCAGCCGGATTCCCCACGGCCGCAGCAGGAGACCCAGCGCCGCGGGCCCCCTCCCCACGTCGGCCTGCTCGGGGCCCGGAGTCGGGAGCGCGGCCGGGCGGCCGATCTTCGCGAAGAGCGACTGGCCGGAGGGCGACAGCGGCTTGCCCAGGGAGGCGTTGGCGAGGTCCGCTGCCGAGCAGCCGGCCCGGATCAGCGCGGCGACGATGGAGCCGGCCGACGTGCCGACAATAACCTCGGCCTCATCAGGCCTCCAGCCCATGGCCTCCTCCAGCGCGGCCAGCACCCCGACGTGGAAGGCGTGGCCGACGGCGCCGCCCGCGCCCAGCACCAGACCCACGCGTCCCATCTCCCCAGCTCGTCCTAGACTTCGCTCGATGGACCGCATGAGTCCCCAGGACTCGCTGTTCCTGGCGGTCGAGGACGATCGGAATCCGATGCACATCGGCAACGTCTCGGTTTTCGAGGGCCCCGCCCCGAGCTACGGCGACCTGGTCCGGACGGTTGCGTCAAATCTCTCGCTCGTGCCTCGCTACCGGCAGCGTGTCCGCTTCGTGCCGTTTGAGCTGGGGCGGCCCGTGTGGGTCGATGACGCGCACTTCCAGATCCTCTATCACATCCGTCACACCGCGGTTCCCAGCCCGGGCTCCGCGGAGCAGCTCCGGAACCTGGCCGGGCGCGTCTTCGCGCAGAACCTCGACCGTGGCAAGCCGCTCTGGGAGCTCTGGATGGTCGAGGGACTCGAGGAAGGCCGCTGGGCCCTCATCTCGAAGGTGCACCACTGCATGGTGGACGGTGTCTCGGGAACCGACCTGCTCACCGTGCTGCTCGACCGGGAGCCGCAGCCGCCTCCGGTGCGGATGCCCCGCTGGGAGCCGGACGCCGAGCCCAGCGCCCTGCACCTCCTGGCGGACATGGTCGCCGATGCCATCCTCGACCCCATCAACCGCATGCGCGGTCTGCCGATCGTGGCCCGGGCGACACTCGCCAGCGGCCTGGGCCTGGCCAACCCCACCAACATCTGGAACTTCGTCAGCTCGCTTGGCAGCTGGGCGCAGCCCACGGCCGGGTCGCTGAACGGGCCGATCGGACCCCACCGCCGCTGGAGCTGGGCCAACGGGACCCTGGAGCAGGTGAAGGAGATCCGAACGGCGCTGGGGGGCACGGTCAACGACGTCGTCCTGTGCGCCATCACGAGGGGCTTCCGCGACCTGCTAATCGGGCGCGGGGAGGCAGTCGCGGGCAAGGTTGTGCGCACCCTGGTGCCAGTTTCGGTTCGCCGGGAGAGCGAGAAGGGGCGCTACAACAACCGGGTCTCGGGCCTCTTCCCCGGGCTGCCGGTCGGGATCGAGGACCCGGTCGAGCGGCTGGCCGCGGTCAGGAAGCAGATGGAGGGTTTCAAGCGCTCCGGCCAGGCGGTTGCGGGCGACGCCCTGACCCAGCTCTCCGGTTTCGCCCCACCCATGCTGCTGTCGGTGAGCGCCCGGCTGGCGACGCATTCCGAGCAGCGCCTCGTCCAGACCGTGACGACCAACGTGCCGGGGCCGCAGTTCCCGCTCTACGCCGCGGGCCGGCAGATGGTCTATGCCTACCCGTACGTCCCGATCGCCGGCCACGTCCGGATCGGGATCGCCATCTTCTCCTACCTGGGCGGCCTCAACTTCGGCGTGACCGGCGACTACGACTCGGTCCCCGACCTCGAGGTGTTGACGCGCGGCATCGAGGCCGGCATCGCCGAGCTGCTCGAGATCGCCCGCCGCCCGGCCCCAGTGACAAAGCGGCCGCGAACGGTCAAGCCGGCGGTCAACGGCAACGGGGCCAGCCGGCCCGCGCGGGGCCGCAAGGTGAGCGCCACGGCCGGAGCCCGGTAGGACTCCCTTAGAACTCCCTCCCCCTTGTACACGGGGGAGGGAGCATATCTAGATACCCCCTATTAGGACTCCCTCCCCCTCGTGGGGAGGTCAGGGTGGGGGTCCGTGGGTGAGGTTCTCTAGATCAGGTAGTCGTACAGCAGCTCTTCGCTGGCCAGGCGCCGGCAGTTCAGCTGGATCTGCTGCATCCGTTCCAGGAGCGGCTCCAGGTCGGCCTTGTCCCGAAGCTCGATACCGACCAGGGCCGCACCCCGCTCCTTGTTCGTCTTCTTCATGTACTCGAAGCGGACGATGTCGTCGGTCGGCCCCAGGGCCTGGTCGACGAACTGGCGCAGCTGACCCGGCTTCTGCGTGAACTCGATGATGAAGTAGTGCTTGCGGCCCTGGTAGACCAGGCTCCGCTCCATGATCTCGGGGTAGCGGAGGATGTCGTTGTTGCCCCCGCTCACGATGCAGACGACCGTCTTTCCACGGACCTGGTCCGCGAGATCTTCGAGCGCGGCCACCGCAAGCGCGCCCGCCGGCTCCGCGATAATGCCCTCGTTCTGGTAGAGCTCGATGACCGTGGTGCAAACCTTGCCCTCCGGCACCAGGACCACGCGCTCGAGGTGGGTACGGCAGATCTCGAAGGTGAGCTTGCCAACGGTTTTGACGGCCGCGCCGTCCACGAATGTGTCCAGCTGGTCGAGGGTGACGACGCGGCCCTGCCGCAGCGACTCGTACATCGAAGGCGACCCTGAGGGTTCGGCCCCGACCACGGTGATCGTCGGGTCCCGGTGCCGGACGTAGGCGGCGATGCCCGAGGCCAGCCCTCCGCCCCCGATCGGCACGACCACCAGCTGCAGCTCTCCCTGCAGCTCCTCGAAGATCTCTTTCCCGACCGTCCCCTGCCCGGCGATGGTCAGCAGATCGTCGAATGGGTGCACGAACACAGCCTGCCTCGCCTCGCACTCCTGCTGGGCGGCCAGGCTGGCGTCGTCGTAGGAGTCGCCGACCAGGCTGATGTGCACGAAATCGGCGCCGAACTGCTTGACCCGCTCGATCTTCTGGGTGGGCGTGATCGCGGGCATGAAGATGGTGCCCCTGATCCCCAGGTGGGAGCAGGCGAAGGCCACGCCCTGGGCGTGGTTCCCGGCGCTCGCGCAGACGACCCCGCGCTCGCGATCCGCGGCCGTCAGCGAGCTGATCCGGTTGTAGGCGCCGCGGATCTTGAACGACCGGACCTCCTGCAAGTCCTCGCGCTTGAGCAGGACGTTCGCGCCGAACCTTCGAGAGAGCCGCTTCGAGAACTGCGGAGGCGTGCGGGTCACGATGCGTTCCAGGCGCTGGGCGGCGTCGTCGATGCGGCTGGATAGATCGGACGGGTCGATCGCGGATTCCTGAAGCAGCTGGCTCACCTCTGACTGAGCGGGGCGGGACGGGTTGAGAGTGCCACAGAGTAGCCTCCGGCCGTGCTGAACGGTTAGGCCGATCGCCGGGCCGGCCTGAGGAGCCGCAGCAGCGGCAGCGCCTGGCGGTCCGCCAGCTGGCGGGCGACCGACCTCTGGGCCAGGAACGTCACCGCATCCAGGTATCTCGTCTCCATGAAGTTGTGGCCCATGATCTCGAGGTCGTAGGCCGTCGGCTCGATCACCAGCACCTTCGTCCCGGCGCGGGTGAGCTGGGCCACCTCGTGGTCGACCTGGTGGGCCGCGGCGCGCCGGATGGCCTCGCCGAGTAGGTGGCCGGGACCCCAGCCTGGGACGCTGAAGCGGGCGGACATCGGGCTGAGGCAGATGACCAGGTCAAGGCCCTGGCCCACCAGCACGTCCAGGTTGTTCAGCGAGTGCAGACCGCCGTCCATGCAGAGCCGACCGGCGACCGCCACGGGCCGGAAGAAGCCGGGGATGGCGCACGACGCGGCTACGGCGTCGGCCAGGTGGGCCGGCGGCGCGCCCGAGCGGCCGAATACGATCCGCCGGCCGCTGACGTAGTCGCAGCAGACGATCCAGCAGTGGGGGTGGCCGGCCCAGCCACTGGGCACGACGCGCTTGACGGTGCGCCTGATCGGCGCCGTGGAGACCAGCCCCCTCGGCATGAGGCCGCTGACCGCCTTCAGTAGCTGGCCGCGATCGAGGCTCCTGAGCGAGGTCAGGGTCAGCCCCAGCGAGCCCGGCAGAACGCCGGGCAGCCGGGTCGGGTGCCTGTAGGCGGACTCCTGGCCGAGCGCTTCCAGCATGCCGTCGATGGGCGCCAGCATCTCCTGCGAGTGGACGCCGGCCGCGGTGAGCGCGGCGAAGACGCTGCCGGCTGATGTCCCGACGAGGTGACTCGCGGTAGCCGGACTCCAACCGGTCACCCGCTCGAGGGCGGCAAGCGCCCCGGCGTGCCACGCGCCTCCGATTACCCCACCTGCCCCCAGCACGAGCCCAATGCGGGGCTCCTGGGCCATTTCACTGCTGGATAACGGCTGCCGGGCCCCGCTCCTGCACGTCTGGCCCAGTGTCCACGGCCGCCCGGCAGTCGGCGCGGGCTCGGCGCCCGTGCAGGAGCCAGAGCAGCAGCGCCGGCAGGCCCAGGTCGGTGAGGAACGCCACCAGACCGTGGCTGCCGCCGACCGGCAGAATCCAGAGGATCAGGCCTCCCACCAGGCAGGTCCACTGCAGCGCCAGGACGAGGCGGCGGGCTCGCCGCGCCCGGTAGAGCAGGGCCACCCCGAGCCAGCCGGTGCCGGACGCCAACAGGATGCTGAGGAGGGCCAGCAGGGCCATGCCCCGCTCGCCCGCCACGGCGAACGGGATTGCCGAGATCCCGGCCAGCAACCAGGATGCCGATTGGATCAGCAGGAGGACGAAGGCGGCCTCCGGGCGGCCTGAGCCGGGGTTGCGCTGGGAATCCACCTCAGGCAGCATGACGTCGAGAACCACCAGGTCGGGCTGGCGGGCGCGGGCCGCCGCCAGCGCGGCGGGGCCGTCCACGGCCACCTCCACCACGTGGCCTTCGGCGTTGAGCACCCGCTCGAGCGTGGCCGCCACCCGGCTGTCGTCGTCCACCACCAGGATCCGGGCCGGCATGAAGTAAGTGTGTGGCCCGCCACGCCCGTTCCTTATGTATTACTCAGGTCGGGGGACGACAATGCGCGCTGGCGGATTGAGGTCTACTCGACTAAAGTGCCGGGAACGGGGATAGGGGGGCCTGTGGCAGCAATCAAGTTCAGGATCCGCGAGGCGACCGAGCTTCCGATCGTCATGCCGGTCGCCAAAAACGGCCAGAACGGCCAGAACGGCCAGCACAGCCATGCCCGGGTGCTCGTCAACGTCGTGCGTGTCAGCCGCCGGTTCGGCCGCGTGCCCGCGCTCGACGAGGTAAGCCTCACGCTGGCGACCGGTCAGATGGTCTTCGTCATGGGCGCCAGCGGCGTCGGCAAGACCACCCTGCTCAGGCTCCTGCACGGGCAGTTCCGGCCCAGCCATGGCGAGGTCTGGGTGGACGGCCACCCATTCCATCAACGCTGGCGGCGCGGAGTTGGCGAGGTGCGCCGGCGCATCGGCGTCGTCTTCCAGGACCACCGGCTCCTCCACCGCCTCACAGCCCTCGAGAACGTCGCCTTCGCGCTTCAAGTGATCGATCCCCAGGTGCCCTACGGCTGGGTTCGGCGGCGGGCGCAGGAGATGCTGGACGAAGTCGAGCTCGGCAAGCGGTCAAAGGCCTACCCCAACCAGCTCTCGGGAGGGGAAAGGCAGCGCGTGGCAGTAGCTCGCGCCCTCGCGGGCCGGCCGGCGCTCCTGCTCGCCGACGAGCCCACCAGCTCCCTCGACGACCGCCGGGCCGAGATCGTCATGAGGCTGCTCGCCGGGGCGGCCGCGGAAGGGACCGCGGTGATCGTGGCCACGCACGCGCCGACCGGGTTCGAGCTCGGCCACCGGATCATCCGGCTGCGAGCCGCGGAGGCGGCGCGAGGCCGCAACGGGTCCCGTCCATGAGGGGGTCCTGGATCAGGCTTCCGCTCTGGCGCCGCGTGCTGGCGCTGGTCGCCAACTGGTTCCGCATGGTTGTGCTCTATGGGCTCCGGAGCTGGGTGCGGGACCTCCGAATGGTGGCCCTGGCGATCGGCTCCCTGACCCTGGTGCTGATCCTCTGTGGCTTCCTGGCCCTGGGCGGGCTGGGCCTTGCCCACGCCACGGCGGCCGAGGCGGGACAGGCCTCGCTGCTCCGGGTCTACCTGACCCCTGACGCCGGCGACGACCAGGTGGCGGCGCTGCAGGACCGGCTGGCGACCGACCCTCGGGTGGCCTCGGTCCAGCACGTGACCTCCGACCAGGCCCTGGCCCAGGCCCAGGGCCGGCCCGGCCTCGGCCAGCTTGGCGGACTCGCCACCTCCAACCCGTTCCCGGCCAGCCTCGACGTCCAGGTCCGGCGGGTCACCGACGTCGGCCCGCTGGCGGCCTCGGTCGCCGGCGACCCCGCCGTCGATCCGGCGCTCGCCACCTCGTACGACCCGGACACCTACGCCCGCCTGCGCCGCTTCGCGCTGATCGCGGGCGGCATCGCCGGTGGCCTGGGCCTCCTGTTCCTGATCGTGGCGTACGCCGTCGCGGCCAACTCCATGCGTTCGGTGGCCCTGGCCAGGCGCGACGAGCTGGCCCTGATGCGGCTCCTGGCGGCCCGAGGCTGGATGCTGAAGGGGCCGTTCGTGGTCGAGGGCATGACCACGGGCGCGTTCGCGGGCGCGCTGGCGGGCGCGGCGGTGGCCGGCGCCTGGCTGCTGGCGACGCACTTCGCGAACGCCACCTACTCCGAGGTGCTGCCAGGGGTGGGCCGGACAGCCATGCAGGACCTGGTGGCCGCCATCATCGTGGCCGGCCTGGCAATCGGCAGCCTCACGGCCTGGCTGGGGTTCCGCAGGCTGGGGACGTGAGGCTGGCGACGGCCGCGCTGGCCGCTCTCATGGCCGGCCTGCTCCAGGCCCAGACCGCGCTTGCGGACACGCCGAGCCCGACGACGCTTGCGAGCGGCTCTCGGACGTCGACCCCCCCTCCCACCCCCACGCCGTCGGTGTCACCGAGCGCCAGCACCAGCCCGAGCCCGACTCCCAGCCCCAGCCCCAGCGTCAGTCCGAGCCCGAGCCCGACCGCCGACCCCAACCAGCCCCTCTATGACCAGCTCCAGGCCCGGCTGGGCGGGGACATCGCCACTGGACTGGCCACCCAGCAGCGGCTGAATGCGGCGCTGGACCTGGCCCGTGCCCGCGAGCAGGCGCTGAGCGCCCAGGTGGACGCCCAGGCTCAGAAGATCAGCGACCTCCAGGACCAGATCGCGCAGCTCGACGACCAGATCACCACGACCCAGGCCAACATCGACACCGAGCAGGCCCAGGTGGCGACGTTGGCCGGCGCCATGTACCGGCGGCCGAACTCCTGGGTGGTCCTGATCGCCCGTGCCGGCAGCCTGCGGGAAGCCCTCCTGGAGGGCGCCGACCTGGTTGTCGCCGGCCAGCGGGCGCACGCCCTGCAGACCAAGCTCCAGGCGGATCTCGACAAGCTGAACGCCGATCGGGACGCCCGGTCAGCCGAGCTCGACCGCGAGACCGCGGCCAAGGACGTCCTCGACGCCAGCCTGACCGCGCTGGACGACGCGCTCACCCAGCAGCAGGACATCGCGAACCAGCTGCTCGACCTCCTGAGCCAGTTGCAGGACGCGCTGGCCGGCCTCCAGGACCAGGCACCCGCCGACGTGGCCAGCCTGGCCGACCTGCTGGAGCAGCAGCAGGTCAGTCTCACCCAGGCCGCGTACGACCAGGCCTGGAGCCAGGCCCGCTCCGGCTCGGGCCGGCTGCAGATCCTGGGGGCGCTGCCCGTCGGCCAGGGGCCCAAGGACTTGAAGCTGGCCTGGCCGGAGCCCGGCAGTCCGCCCATCAGCCAGCTTTTCGGCCCCACCGACTTCGTCCTGGAACCGCCGCTGGGGCAATACCCGCACTTCCATACCGGCCTGGACCTGGCCGCGCCGGCGGGGACCCCGGTGCTCGCCGCCGCCGATGGCGTGGTGGTGGCCGCGGCCAAGGGAACGGTGGGCTATGGGAACTACATCGTCATCGCCCACCCCGGCGGCGTCGACACGCTCTATGGGCACCTGTCCGTGATCCGGGTGGCGGCCGGCGACAAGGTCAAGCAGGGCCAGGCGATCGGGCTCGAAGGCTCGACCGGCTTCTCGACGGGCCCCCACCTGCACTTCGAGGTCAGGGTCAACGACAAGCTGCTCGATCCCCTCGTCTACCTGTCCAAGTCGAAGCCGGTCGCTTCGGCATCGGCCTCGGGGCCTTCGCTGGCACCTCCGGGAGTCTTCCAGGGGCAGATCAGCCCCAACTGACCTGGACCTGGTCGAAACAGGCCGGCGCTCAGCGTCTGGCCGGGACGACCAGGACAGCGCGGCGAGTGTGATGGAGCACCCCCTCCGCGACGCTTCCCAGGAGCCAGTCGCGCACATCCGGCTCTCCTGACGGTCCGACCAGGATGATGTCGGCGTCCGCCGCCTCCGCCGCCTTGGCCAGCTCCTCGGCGACACCCGACGCGTTGGCGACGGCGACGCGCGAGACTTCGAGCCCGGCCTCCTCGAAGGGCCTCGCCGCTTCGGCCAGGATCGTCTGGCTGGGATGGGTGTCGGCGGCGTGAAGCAGCTCGGCGATGGCCCCCTCTTCCGTCGATCCCACGTGCACCACGCGGACCCGAGCCCGCAGGGCCTGTGCCAGTCCGAGCCCGACCTGAAGGGCCGCCTCGGAGTCCTTGGGCTCGTTCGCCGCCACCATCAGGGTCGGCGGGCCGCTCTCTTTGAACACCCGCGATCCGCGCAGCACGAGCACAGGGCACCTCGCGACGCCGAGAACGCCGTGGACGGTGCTGCCCAGGAGGCGGTTCAGCAGCGGGTCGCCTCCCTTGGCGCCCAGCAGGATGAGGCCGCAGCCGTGCCGACCCGCCGCGCCGGCGATGGCCGCGGCCCGCTCGTGCGCCTCGACGGGCCGGACGTCGATCACCACCGCTGCACCCGGTGCCTGCTCCGCGGCCAGCTCCTGGAGCCGCCTGCGGGCCGCCTCCAGGCCATCGCCCCCGACCTCGCTCGAGACTGCGTGGAATGCCACAACCCGGGTCCCCAGCGCCGTGGCCAGCCGGGCCGCCTCTTCGAGGTGGCTTGCGTCGGCGACGTCCAGGTTCTTGAGCCCGACCAGGACGTCGCCGATGGGCGGGTGCAAATCCAGCTTTCTCAGAACGCCGAGGCCGGGAGCTCGTAGAAGACCACGGCCGCCATCGCGTAGAGCGCGAGCAGCTGGGCCCCCTCCAGCCAGTTGGCCTCGCCGTCCTGGGCCGTGTACGTGAACATCAGTGTGAGAAGGCCGAGGATCCCGATCTCCACTGGGCTGAACACGAGACTCATGGGGTGGTAGAAGAGGCTGATCAGGACGACGACCGGGGCCACGAAGGTGGCGATCTGGATGGACGAGGCGGATGCGATGCCGAGCGCTAGGTCCAGCCCCGAGTCGCCGTGGGGGCCGCCCTCGGGTGACCCCCGCCGCACAAGGGCGAACCGGATCGCGGCGTAGGCCTCGGCCACGTTGCCGGCGTTGCCGATGATCACCATGCCCACGAAGACCTCGGTCAGGCCGAGCGTCTGGGTGACCGGCGCCACGCTGTCGGTGAGGTCGTTGATCACCGGGATCAGGGCACCTGTGGCGCCGACCAGGACGCCGAGCGAAAGCCAGAGCGGCCAGGGTTTGCGATGCTTGACGGCCGAGTTCTCGGTCAGGAAGTGGGTATCGCTGGGCTGGGCCTCGCCGCGCAGCGACTGCAGTCCCAGCACTCCGTACGCCAGGTAGGCCGCGTAAGCCACCAGCAGCACCACCGCGATGCCCAGGCTGGTGCCCATGATCGGGCCGCTGGTTGAGGTGCCACACTCCGTCTTCAGGCCGCACGTGACGAAGGAGCCCAGGGACGGGAACAGCACCGCCGCGATCGTGAGCATCATGAGGACGCTGTGGTGGCCGGCCTCGTGGCGGTTGAAGCGGGGCCGCCGGAACCTCAGGCCGGCCGCGATGTAACAGAGGCCCATGATCAGGGCCGAGTTGCTGATCAGGGCGCCCACGAGCGTGGCCTTGACCAGCGGGATCAGCCCCTTCTGGACGCCGAAGATTCCGACCAGCAGGTCGGGTGCGTTTCCGAAGGTCGCGTTGAACAGCCCGCCGACGCGCGCGCCCAGGCGATCGGCCAGCGCCTCCGTGGCGGACCCGATGAAGCCGGCCAGCGGGACAATCGCCGCCACCGATAAGAAGAACTCGAGCCAGGAGGGAATCCGGAGCGCCGGGCCGACCAGGGTAGCGAGCACGAAGAGCAGGAGGACCGCCAGGACCCGCTCTTCGGAGGTGAAAACGGCGAACCCCACTGGGACGTCGGTCCGCTCGGGCGGGCCTCCTGCCGGTTCACCTCTCACGTCGCGCGATGGTAACAGCGCGGGGTGGGCCGCGAGCCATCGCCGGCCGCCGTCTCAGGAACGGTCAGACCTCACGCGGCCGTACAGGTAGAGATCGTGCCAGGCCCCGGCCCGGAACTGCGCCTGCCGGAGAACGCCCTCCCGGCGGAAGCCCGCCTTCTCGAGGGAGCGCTGCTCGGCCAGGTTCTCGACGTCGGTCGAGGCCTCCACCCGGTTCACGTCGGTGGTGGCGAAGAGGTGCTGCGCCAGCAGCCGCTGGGCTTCGGAGCCGAACCCCTGGCCCCTGGCGGCCGGGACCAGGTTGATCCCGATGTTCCAGGCCCGGGACCCCCGGTTGGGCCCATGGCGCACGAGGTGCCAGCTAACGTCGCCCAGCGGGCTGCAGCCGGCGAGAGCCACGACGAGCAGGTGCGCGGCGGGCATGCTCGCCTTCAGGTCCTCGTCGTGCGGGCCGAGGTCGTTGAACTCGCCCAGAACCCGCGAGCGCGACCAGTTCGCCAGCAGCTCGGAGTCGCTGGGGCGCAGGGCCCGCAGGCCGACCCGATTCCCCCGGACCTCGAGATCGTCGGTGCAGTCGTCCACGGGTTGGACAAGGGTAGCCGCCGCCGCGTGCGGCCTACCCGTGCTTGGCCAGCCAGGCCGCGATGATGTCGAACAGCCCGGCGCCAAAGTTGGTCGCCTTCTCGTCGTCCTGGCTCAGGCCGGTGGGATTCTCGAGCAGGCCAGTGGTCGACGCCCGGCAGCACGTGGACGTCGAACTGGGGCTTGCCCAGCTGGCTCAGGGTCTCGGTGTTGAGGGCGGTCGGCACCTGGCGGTCGATCGAACCGTTGAGCCACAGCACGGGCTGGTTGGTCGCCTTCAGGGCCGGCAGAGGGTCGTACCCCGAGTGCTCGCCCCGCAGCTGGGCGTCCATCTCGGCCGCGGTCTTGAAGCACGTGCGCGCGTACGCGCGCACAGAAAAGCGCGTGATAGGTCAAGCCAGTCGGAGGGAGCGAAAAGCTAAGCCGAAAACATCGCGCTACCTATCCATCGCACGCCGATCGTCTGACAGTCCGCAATCGCGCAGACGATGCACGCAACCGCATTCGTACACCCCCAAGTGACTTCGGGTTTAGGCGGGTCCGACATAGTCGGCCTCAACGATCAGCCGGTCAGCGTAGTTCTGGCTACGGCGGTCGTAGCTACCCGTGCAGGTGATCAGAGAAAGACGAGGCTGACCGTCGCCACCGAAGAGACCGCTGGGGTGAGAGTTAGCCGGCCAGCTCCGCATGTCGCTCACCGTGAAACGGCTGCGGGTGCCGTCGGCAAGGACCGCGACAACATCGGCACCCATCGCGAGCCTCGCCAAATTGGAGAACACCAGGGGCGAACCGGGGAGACCGACGTGGCCATCGATGACCGAATCGCCCCCGGCTCCGGGCGTCGGACCGCCGCGATACCAGCCCACATTCCAGACGTTGTGCGGCGATTCCATCGCACCTGCGCTGTCCACGCCGAGCGCCTCCACGTGCGCGTCGATGTGCAGGGATGGGATCAGCAAGCGCACGGGGGGCGCCACTGGGGGCGTCACAAATATGCTGGGGTCGCGCTGCTCAATTGGGGGAACGCCCACGGGCGCTGCGGCGATGGCGGACGCCTGAACAGCGACTGGAGAGTAAGCCCGAGGCAGCACGGGACCGGTACCGTTACCGGCCAGTGCCACCCCGAGCAAGAGCGCCGCGAAAGCGATGCTGCGGACCGCGCGGACGACCACGCTGGCTACGAATCCCGGTGGTTGGGTCTCATCCTGACACCGAGCAGCAGGGCAACGATGGTCCCCGCGATCCCCAATGGCAACCACGGAAAACCGGGCTGCTGCGGCGGGCCGCCCGCGTTCGGCAGCCCAACCGCGGGGGCCGGGCTCGGCACGGCGCTTGGGCCCGCGAAGCCGCATCCGGCGGGCTGGATGATGCGGTTGGTGTCGAGCCCCACGGCCCCGTTGCGTGCCAGGGCTCTGCCCTGGAGGAAAGCTCCCGTCTGCATGGTGATTGTGGTCAGAGCCATGATCGTTCCCACGAAGTTGGTCGTGGTGGCAATGGTCGCCGAGCTGCTCACCTGCCAGAAGACCTGGCACAACTGAGCCCCGCCGATCAGGGAGACGCTTGCGCCGGACGCGGTGACCAGCGTGCTGCCGATCTGGAATATGTAAATGCCATTGCCGTTAAGGGTGAGAGTACCGGTCAGTGTCGGCGCGGTGGTCTGACAGTAGACGCCAGGGACAAGGGTCTTGCCGCCCAGATTCTGGCCAGTGAGGTCATTCGTCAAGGGGCACGGTTGCGCCGCCGCGTTGGTATAAGCAGCCGTCAGGTTCGTCTGGGCCGTATTGGCTACAGAGTCGCCCTTGTGCTGAGCGCCGGATGTCCCGGGCGGGAACCCGGTCACGGCACTGCCGGGCGACACGCCGAGTTCGCCGCTGACCCAAGAGGGGCCCGTGTTCGTGACGGTGGTTCCGGCAAGGACTGCGAAGGGGCCGGCGCCTCCAAGTCCAGGGTCAGTGGCTGCGAAGGCCGCAGCCGGCCAGGCTCCGACGATCACACTTGTGATCAAGACCAGAAACGAAACGATTCGCGCGCTCTTTAACATGGCGCAACCATACTTGAAAAAGCTACAAATGGGGCAATGGCTGATCCGCCGCAGGGCATGGCTGGGCAAGTGCGACGGGCGCTGATCGTCCCAGTCCTGTTTGGCGTGCTCGGCGGGCGCATCATCGTGGTCCCAGAAGCGCCTTCGCTGACGTTGTAACCACTCCGCACTGCGAGGCATTGCCAATGACACTCGGCCCGATCGGCATTTGGACGAACACGCTCGACGCACAGCCGGCCTTGAAGGCGCAGGACGCCGCCCAGAAGCTGGAGCGGATGGGCTATGCGGCCATCTGGTTCCCGGAGTCGATACGGCGCGAGGCTCTCAGCAATGCCGGCCTGCTGCTCGCCGTGACCAGCCGGATTGTGGTGGCGACCGGGATCGCCAACATCTACGCCCGCGACGCCATGACCATGGCAGCTGGGCAGAAGACGCTTGCCGAAGCCTACCCCGGCCGCTTCCTGCTTGGCCTCGGAGTCAGCCACCAGCCCAATGTCGAGCAGGTGCGCGGCCACGTCTATGGCAAGCCGGTGGCCACCATGCGGGCCTACCTGGAAGCCATGTCGAAGGCTCCTTACCAGTCGGTCGAGCCGCCCGAGAAGCCGCAGACGGTCCTCGCCGCCCTTGGGCCAAACATGCTTAAGCTGGCTGCCGAGCAGACCTCAGGAGCCCATCCCTACTTCGTCCCGGTCGAGCACACGCGCCTGGCTCGCCAGGCGCTCGGCACCAAGGCATTGCTCGCGCCGGAGCAGGCGGTGGTGCTGGAGACGGACGCGAAGAGGGCACGGGCCATCGCCCGGAGCCACACGCAGCACTACCTCCGCCTGCCCAACTACGTGAACAATCTGCACCGGCTGGGCTATACCGAGGAGGACGTGACCGGCGCAGGCAGCGACCGCCTGGTGGACGATATTGTGGCCTGGGGCGACCTGGACGTGGTGACTTCCCGGATCCGCGCCCACCTCGAGGCAGGGGCGGATCATGTCTGCGTGCAGGTAATCGCCGAGGACCAGAGGGCGCTGCCAATGGGCGAGTGGAGGGCTCTGGCTGAGCAGCTGCTGACCTAGCGGCCGGCTTTAGGAGCCCTCGGCGACCTCGTAGATGTGATCTGCTACGAGGCCGTGTGCCTCCCGGTGGACGCGGGCGGCTGTCTCAGCATCGGGTGCCTCGACCAGGCAAAAGACCTTCCCCGCCTGCTCGTCTACCCAGTAGCGCTTGTACTCCACGCCGTACTCACCCTGCTTGGCGAGATCGGCCTCATGCGCCTTGGCGACGTCGGCCGCCGTGGCACCGTCGGGCAGCTTTTCGTGAACGTCCATGTAGAGCGGCACGGCAACTCCTCCTCAATCCTGACTGATCTGCCAGATTCCATAGATTAGCGCCCCCGCTCAGCAACTTCCTTCGCGCGGAACTTCGCGAGGCGCTCGATCAACTGCACGGGGACCGGCCGGGAGAGGGGAAAGCGGACTGTGCCCTTGTTGACCTTGTACGGCGCAAGATCGACCTTGAACGCCTCGACGATGTGATCGGTGACGGGATAGAGCGAGTAATGCTCCTTCCACCCGGCGAAATAGGTCACCGGGCCACCGTGCAGTTTGTAGGTGGGGATCTGGTAGCTGATCACCTCCTCGGCGCCGGGCACGACCTTGCGGATGGTGCTGCGGACGCGCTGCAGGATGGCCTGCACGTTCTCGGGGTGGGTCGCGATGTACTCGTCCACGGACTTGAAGTCGGTCTTGGCCATCGTGTCCTCGATCCTAGCCCAGCAAGCGCACGCAAGCTGTCGGCTCGGCTGCGACGCGCGCTGCTCGCCGCCTGCGGCTGACCGTCAGGCGGCGCGCCGAAGCGGCTGAGGTTCCGGCGCGGCGGGGCGAGGCTGGATCGCGTTCCAGCCCTCTTCGAGCAGGTGGACGTGCTCCATGAGCTCGTCGGTCACAGCCGACAGCTCCTCGTACTTCTCGTGCTTCTCGAGTGCGATCTCAAACGCTGACTTCAGCATCTCGATTACTTGATACCCATTCCTCGGCCGCGAAAATCCAATCGGCGGGAAGCTGGCGCACCTCGTTCACGAATGTGGCGCCACCGAGATGCTGGAAAAGCACTGGAGCCGCGCGGCGAATCTCGATCGGTCAACATGGACTAAGCCCCAGGGCGCGACCAAGTCGGACTCGATACCATCCACGCCGCGATCTGTGCGCGGGAGTTGACCCCGAGCTTGTTCATGGCCTGAGTGGAGCCCTACCCGGCGCTCCCCGTCCGAGGCCCGGGTTTGGTCGGGCTAGGCCTGGCGGACCCGGGCGAGGGCCTCCGGCGGGATGTAGGTGAAGCCAGTCTCCCACTCCTCGACTTTGACTTTGGCACCCGCGATGTCCTCTGCCTCGCCGCGTAAGCCGCTCACTGCCACGTTGCTGGCCTTTCGCTGCTCCGCGGTCTCCCAGCCGGAACTGATGATGCTCCGACCTGTTTTCCGGTTCACGATCATGTTGGCGTTCACATATCCCGGCTGCTTGCGCAGCTCGGGGATCACCTTGTCCCGCATCAGCGCGATCACCGGATCGAGCTTGGCCGGCTCGATGGTGGCGTCATTGGAGCGCAGAAACAGTCCCGCCTGAGGCTGCCGGTTTGGATCCTTGACATCGGTCAGGACCAGCTCGCCGCCGTGGACCTCGGTCTCCGTCATGCCCTGCTCCGAGAGCTGGGCCTTGCGCAACTCCCCCATCTTGCTCTCCGCGGCCTCGGCGGACTGCTCGTCCTGCCAGTAAGCCACGGAGCCACCCTCGCCGGTCTCCCGGTTCGCGATGAGAACCACGCCGATGAAGCCCGGTGCCTGCTTGAGCATCGGGAGGGCGTTCTTCTCAAACTGGTCACTCCCCTGAGGCGCCTGATCTGAGAACTTGAGCCGAAGAATCTGGATCCACATCCGGCGTCACCTCCACCCGAAAACGGCTGCGGTTTGAAGCGGTTCCCCGCCGCACATCCTAAGCCCTGGATGGCGAGGCGGAGTAGATCCCGGGTCGAGACATTCGGCCACCGAGACCCGCCTGCAGCCTCCAACACTCCGAGCGACGAGGACTGCGGGGTCGGCCCACCCCACGCTCCCGGGATCGACGCCGTCGGGACTGAGGGCGAAGGCGTTCGGGTCGCTGCCAGCCGTTAAAGCTTGAGGACGAAGACGGGGGTGGCCGCCGCTAGCCCGGCGACGGCCTGCAGCAGGAGCACCAGCAGCGCTTCCCTGGGGCTTCGCGGTAGCCACTTGAGGGCGAAGAAAGCGATGACTGGGATCTGTCCAGCCATGAGAAGCTGCCAGACGTGTGCCGCCGTCCCCTCGTCGGTCTCATGGGTCACGCCGAAGATCGCAATGTGACCAAGGACCACGCTGAGGGCGGCGAAGGACATCGCCAATGGGATCAGCGCACTCGGTCGCTTGAGCGTTGTGAAGATCATGTGTAACAACCAACTCGATCTAGTGGACCGTAACGGTCATT
>DHIW01000074.1:1976-3136 GCA_002404015.1 Chloroflexi bacterium UBA4736 | reverse complement strand
ACGTGGAAGCGGAGCTTGAGGGCTTCGCGGTCGATCAACTCGTGCCATTCCAGCAGCGCCGCTGTCGCCGCCAGGAAGCCGCCGGCCTCCTCGAGGTCGGGCAGGCCCTTGAGCACCAGCGCCGTTTGCGGGTCGTACTTGGCGCGGCGCACCGACTCGACCTCGGCCCGGTCGGTGCCGGTCAGGGTGTAGGGCTCACCGGAGGCGGCGGCGTTGGGCAGGCTTTCGTGCAGCCCCACGCCGGTGCGCTGGACCAGCACCGCGGCGCTGGCATGGGACGCCACCAGCGAGATCGCCTCGCGCTGGTGCTGGCGGTGGGCGCGTTCATCGCCCTGTCCGATGACAAAGACCGGCGGATCGACGACCAGGAGGACGCCGGCTGCGTCGGCCGAGGCGGCGGTGCGCTCGGTGGGCAGCTGGCCGTGCGATACCGCCAGGTCCAGACCCGCCAGGCGCCAGGCGCCGATGGGGTCGCTGCTGTCGCCGGCCGGCAGTGCGGGGAGGACGGCGCCGCGGGGGAAGTGGCGACGCCCATTGATGGTCCAGGCCATGCCGCCGACGGTCGGCTCAAGGTCGATCTGCCGGATCCCGAACTGGCGCCCGGTGGCGGTGGAGCGCCGGCCGTCGATCTCAACCTGGGCCATCAGGTCATAGAGGTGCTGCTGCCCCAGGGTCCAGGGCCACCAGAGCTGGGGGCGGTCGATGGAGACGGTCGTCTCCAGGGTCTTGCTCTGGCCACCGGTGAGTTGCACCGAGCGCCGCCAGCGGACCTGGGCGGTGTCGTTCTCGGGCGCGATCAACTGCCAGGCGACGACGGCATCCATGTCGCGGGCGTCGAGGTTGTGGACCACGGTCTTGAGGTTGGCCTCGGCGGTCCCCGGCTGCAGCCGCCAGGTCACGTCGACCGACTGCACTACCACGCTGCCGACCTGCTCCAGCCAGACCCGGCCGACCAGCCCCAGCGGCCACCAGCGCTTGTCGTCGTCGTCCTTGAGGTCGGCCAGCGGCCCCTGCAACTGCCCCCCCACATCCGAGGCCTGGACGCAGACCGCGACCACGTTGCTGGTCTCGAGGTACGAGGAGATGTCGAAACCGAAATGGCCGGGGAAACCGTAGTGGCTGCCCAAGAGCTTGCCGTTGAGCCAGACGTTGGCGGCGGT
>DHIW01000074.1:378-1731 GCA_002404015.1 Chloroflexi bacterium UBA4736 | reverse complement strand
GTACCAGACCGATGACTCCTCGGGTCGCCCGCGAAGGGTCATCGTCTCCAGCTCCGCCCACTTGCCCGGCGGGCGACCGGAGCGATGGTAGCCCTGCTCCTCGCCCTCGCCGAGGTCGAACAGCTGGTGGCGCCAACCACCGAGGCGCTGACGGTCGATCCCCTGCGGCAGGGACAGGAGGAGGCAGTCGGAAGTCACGGCCAGAGTTTAGCCACGGCGAGTCCCACCAGGCTCTGGGGCCGGTTAGGGGATGGCGCCATCGACGACTTCGACGCGGTGGCTGCGGTGCGCGCGGCCGAGCGTCTCCGCGATCTCGTCAGCGCGCCCTGAGTCGACCGCGGCGATCACCGAGCCGCCAAAACCCGCGCCCATCAGCCGCGCCCCGGCGGCCCCGGCGCCAATCGCCGCCTCCACCAGCGCGTCCAGCTCCGGGGTGCTGACCTCGCAGTCCCGGGCGAGGCTCAGCTGTGAGGTCAGCATCAGCTGGCCCAGCGCGTCGACGTTGCCCGCCTCGATGCAGGCGACCGCCAGCCTAACCCGCTGTGACTCGCCGGCGATGTGGCGAGCGCGGCGGTTCAGCGGCTCGGGCAGCTCCAGGGCCTCGACTTCACTGGCTTCGAGCTCGGCCAGCGATCGCAGCCCGGGGTGGCGGCGCTGGGCCAGCCCCAGCGCCTTGGCGGCTTCGCCCTGCCGATCGCCATACTGGCCGCCGCGAAGCGTTCGCTCGACCCCTGATTCGATGACCAGGAAGGCGAGGTCGTCGGGCAGCGCCACCGGCTCCAGGATCTCGGTGGCGGCGTTGAAGAAGAGCGCGTGCCCTCGCCGGCCGTGGACGATCGCGGCCTGGTCCATCAGCCCACTGGGAACGCCGAGAAAGTTGTTCTCAGCGCTGCGGCAGAGGCGGGCCACATGGTAGCCGTCGATGTCGCCGCCGTGGAGCTGGAGCGCCGCCATCGCGGTGGCCACGCCCACGGCTGCCGAGCTGCTGAGCCCGGCGCCGGCGGGGATCTCCGAGGCTATCGCCAGGCGCAGCCGAACCGGCACGCCATCGCCGGCCAGCTCCGCGAGCACGCCCAGCGGCAGGTCGGCCCAGCCGCCGGTCGGACGCAGGTCGTCGGGGTCGGCCCCGACCGGGTCGCCGCGACCCTCGCTGACAACCTGGAGCTGGTCTGCGGGTCCCGCCGCCACTGCCACGTATCGGTCAATCGCCGCGGGCAGGCACAGGCCACCGGCGTAGTCGGTGTGCTCACCGATGATGTTGATCCGGCCGGGTGCCACCGCGACCGTCTCAGGCTCGACGCCGAAAGCGTCGACAAAGAGGGCCGTGGTGCTTTCCTTCAGGACTTCTCGGGA
>DHIW01000074.1:0-153 GCA_002404015.1 Chloroflexi bacterium UBA4736 | reverse complement strand
CGGTATACCCGGGCCCCCGCCGAGACGTAGCTTGGGGTCGAGCGGGACCTCACCCATGAAAGGCACCCCGAGCTTCTCGGCCAGGCGCTGGCCGCCGCCGTGGTCGAAGACCTCGGTGCGCTCGCCGCAGTGCGGGCAGAGGAAGTAGCTCAT
>DHIW01000016.1 GCA_002404015.1 Chloroflexi bacterium UBA4736 | reverse complement strand
GTTCCGCTTGTGACAATTCGGGCATGGAGTTGGATCCGGGTTGCCCCGGCTTCTGCGTCATTCGGTTGTGCTGAGGAGGGCCTCTCCTACCGGGGTTCGTTGGTAGAGCACCGTTCGTCCGGAGCGTGCGCGGGTGAGAAGTCCCGCGTCGAGCATGATGCGGAGGTGGCCGCCTACGGCTCCGAGAGACATGCCGGTCGTTGCCACGAGTTGGGTCGTGGAGGTGGGGCTGTCAAGAGCTACCAGCAGATGGGCCCGGGAGGCTCCAAGCAGCCGACGCATTGAGGCGGGTGGGCGCGCCTGGACCTCCCAGAGTGCGGCGCTGCCCCGGGCGGGGTAGACCAGCGCTGGTCGCCACGGTGGGTCGAGGTAGATCCCGAGCCCGGGGTAGATGAAGACTGATGGCACGAACAAAAGCCCTCGGCCGTCGAGTCTGGCTTGGCCATTGGGCCGCTCGCGGATTTCCACGGTGGCGCTGTGCCAGGTGACAGTGCGGTGCATCCCGGTCAAGGCGCCGGCCCAGCCACTGCGGGTGAGCCGGCCGGCCCGGTGGACGACATCGCGTTCGAGGATCGCCTGCAGTTGCGGCCAGTCCGGGGCGATCAGGGCTGTCCAGGCCATCTGAAGGCTGTCCGCGATCTGGTCGACGACATCGGGACGGGAGAGCCACCTGGCGATCTGTGGTTCTGGCGCCGGGCCGGGAGCGAGGGCTTTGGTGATCTCAGCGCGGGCCAGCGACAGTGGTGTTGCCCGGACGGCGGCCAGGTCATCGCCTAGCGTCTGCGCCACCCCATTGGGCGGCGGTGCTACGAAGTTAGCGCCGTAGGCGCTGCTTTGCAGGGCCAGAAGTGCGCGGATGCCTGGGTCGTGGCGGACCTGGGCGAAGCGTTCGCGCCACCGGGTTCGGATGGGTGACGGTAGGCGGTTGCCGCGACCTCCGGTCCCACCCAGGTGCCGTAACAGGTGCTGAAGCTCGCCAAGGGGTGAGACCGCGAAACGGCTAACTGCCAGGTCGTCGGGTCCCACCATGATCCGGAGCATCGTCATCGACCTTTCGCATCTACGCGAAACAATAGCGGTCGAACCATTCGCGTCGCCACGATGCAGACATGGCAAACGCCGAAGCTGTGAAACCAGCCGTCCAGCGAGCCCGCTATGGCCAGGTGTTCGCGGTCGGCCCGTTCCGGGCGTTGTTCGGCGGTACCGTGCTGACGATCGTGGCGAGCTCGCTGCAGATGCTCGGCTTGTCGGTGCTGGTCTACCTCGCAACCGGGTCAGCGTGGCTGTCAGCGGTCGCCTATGGCGCCGGGTTCCTGCCTCAAGTCCTCGGCGGCGTGGTACTGACGTCGCTGGCCGACCGGCTCCGCACCCGGCCGCTGATCGTCATCGGATGCCTGATCCGCGCCGCGGTGGCCGTCGTACTGGCCCTCGCTCCGGTACCCGTCGTGGCCATGATCGGGTTGGTCGCCGCCGCGGCAGCGCTGCAGCCACTGTTCAGCGCCGCGCAATCGGCGTTGCTACCTCACATCCTGACCGGTGACCGTTACGTGCTGGGCCGCTCCGTGCTCAATCTGGCCTCAGCCGGAGCCCAGCTGGCCGGTCTGGGTGCTGGAGGCGTCCTGATCGCCGTTCTGGGCGGTCACCGTGCCCTGCTCGGCGCCGCCGCCGCGCAGCTGCTCGCTGGCCTCATCTTCGCGATCGGACTACCCGGCCGCCGCCCGCCTACCACCGACGTTGCTCGGCGATGGCGGCTGGGCGACACGTGGCGCGGGAACGCACAGTTGCTGGCCAACCCCTCCATCAGAGCCATTCTCCTGCTGTGGTGGATCCCCCCCGCACTGCTGGGCGGGGCTGAATCGCTGGTCGTCCCTTACGTCGCAGAAAGCGGCGCCCCGCCCGCCAGCGCAGGGTGGGTGCTGGCCGCCATGCCCGCCGGAATGTTCTTCGGCGACCTCATCGTCGGTCGATTCTGCACGCCGGCAACCCGTGAACGTCTGGTGCTGCCGCTGTTGCTACTTATGGGTTTGCCCCTGCTCCCGATGGTCGCCCACCTCCCACTCGCGGTGACAGCGGGTCTACTCGGCCTGGCCAGCGCCGGATTTGCCTACCAGCTCGGCCGCCAACAGGCCTTCCTCGATGCCGTCCCCCACCAGGCACAAGGCCTAGCATTCGGTCTCTACAGCACCGGAATCATGACCGGACAGGGACTCGGTCCAATCGCAGCCGGCGCGCTCGCCAGCTCACTGAACGCCGGATCGACGATGGCGCTCGCCGGATCCGCGATTGTCGTCGCCAGCCTGCTACTGGCAGGCACCACAGCTCATCGACGGCGACGCCGTCCCGGCTGACCCATAAAGGCCGCCATCCGAGGAAACCATAGTGCGAGAGAGGGCAGCGCAAGATCGACCTCATCACCAGCACGATCCCCTTGTCGCCGAGCCACCAGTTGGGACGGTCACTTCGGTCGAAGAATCTGCCGCCCCAAGGTCGGCTACAGGCGCCAACTGGCGATTGTCATGGGGGATCCCATTGCGGTGAACG
>DHIW01000082.1:23658-34225 GCA_002404015.1 Chloroflexi bacterium UBA4736 | reverse complement strand
GATGCCGTTGTGGACCATCTTCACAAAGTGACCGGAGCCCTCGGGCCCGGTGTGCACGAGGCCGCCTTCCGGGGGCGCCAGCGACTTGAGCAGGGGAAGGCAGTGGTCGAAGATCGACTTCTCGCCCCCCACCATCAGCGAGTAGCCGTTGGCGAGGCCCCACACCCCGCCGGAGGTGCCGGCGTCCAGGTAGTGCATGCCCCTGGCCTGCAGGACCTTGGCGTCCTCGATGGCGATCTGCCAGTTTGTGTTGCCGCCGTCGATGACGATGTCGTCCCTGTCGAGCAGGTCGGCCAGCTCCCTGATGGTCTGCGTAGTCGGGTCGCCCGCGGGCACCATCACCCAGACGACCTGGGGCCGCGCCTCGAGCTTCGACACCAGCTCCTGGAGGGTCCGCGCCCCGACGGCGCCGTCGGCCTCCGAGCGCTTGACGGCCTCCTCGGAGCGGTCGTAGGCGACCATCCGGTGCCCCGCCTTCAGCAGGCGGGTGACCATGTTCCCGCCCATCCTGCCCAACCCGACCATCGCCATCTCCATCGGTCAGCGGCCCCCTTTCACGGTCGACTCCACGGATTCCACCAGCGCCTTCCAGCCGGCGGCGGGGTTCCTGCCCAGGTCCACCCGGACCACCGGGTACCCCCGCTTCTGCAGCGACTCCAGGTCGCCCAGCGCCTGGGCCTGCTTCAGGGTCGAGAAGCCGTAGGTCTGGCCGGGGATCGGAACGTCCCTGGTGTCCTCCTGCACGATCTGCAGGAAGATGCCGGTCTTGGGGCCGCCTTTGTGCAGCTGCCCTGTCGAGTGCAGGAAGCGCGGCCCGTAGCCGCTGGTCGTGGCGAATCGGGTCCTGTCTCGGACTTGGGTCCGGATCCGCTTCAGCGCCGACTCCGAGCCAGGCGTCCGGGCCGTGTAGGACATGATCGCCAAGTAGGAGCCTGCCTTCCCCGTCCCGAGCAGCCTGGCGATCTCGGGCCCCGCCTTGGCGGCCGGGACTGACTCCGCGGCCGGCAGCCTGCCCTTGGCCTTGAACTGAATCAGCACCTTCTTGGTGTTGTCCTTGCTCTCCTGCACGTTGGGCTGGTCGAAGGGATTGATGCCCAGCAGCGAGCCCGCAACGGCGGTCGCGATCTCCCAACGCAGGAACTCGCCGCCCAGGTCGAGCGGGTCGCGCAGCGTCAGCGTCACCACCGGCTGGCCCGCCTTCTCCAGTGCCCGCACCTGGGCGTTGGCGGGGTCCTTGTCCATCCGGATGTAAACGAAGAGCCGGTCGTCCCCGTAGACCGCGGGCTTGCCGACCGGCTCGCCCTCGACGGGGACGATCCCCTTACCCCGCTTGCCGGTGCTCTCGGCGATGAGCTGCTCGACCCAGTAGCCGAAGGTGGCGATCCTGGGAGAGAGGACGAGGGTCAGCTTGTTGCGGCCCCGGTTCGCCAGCTCGCCCAGCACGGCGCCCAGCCAGACGCCGGGGTTCTTGTCGACAGGCGTGCTGGAGTCGCACGAGTGCGCCATCTCGCTGGCCCGCTCCAGCAGCTCCTCCACGTCGACGCCCATGAGAGCCCCTGGCACGAGCCCGAAGTAGGAGAGAACCGAGTAGCGGCCGCCGATGTCGGAGGGGTTGGTGAAGATCCAGCGGTAGTCGCGGTCGGCCGCCAGCCGCTCGAGCGACGAGCCGGCGTCGGTGATGGCCGCGAAGTTGCGCTCCGGCTTCTTGGTCCCGGTCTTCTGGACCTGCTCCCAGAAGTACTCGTTGTGCGACAGCGTCTCCGTGGTGCTGCCGGACTTGGAGGCGACCACGAACAGGGTGTCCTCGAGGTCGATCTTGGCGCGGAGCGCGAGGATGGTGCCGGGGTCGGTGGTGTCCAGCACGTGCAGCCCCGGGTGGCCTTTCACCTGGCCGAAGGTGTTGCGGAGCACGTCCGGGCCCAGGCTGGATCCGCCCATGCCCAGCAGCACGACGTCGGAGTAGGTCCGGGCTTCCCGGGCGCGCTCGGCCAGCTTGGGCGCCTGCTCCAGCATCTTCTCCGGCATGTTCAGCCAGCCCAGCCAGTTGACGACGTCCTCCTGGATCGCCCTGTCCGGCCCCCAGAACGTGCCGTCCTTGGACCAGAGCCGGCGCGGCGCCTCCTCCTTCTGCAGCTTCGCGACCGCCGCGTCGACCGCCGGCTGCAGACCGCCCAGGTTGTGCCACTGGCGCGGTCCCTTGCCCGACCGGATGTCGCGAGCCGCGTTCTTCAGGACGTGGAGAAGGCTCTCGAACGACTTGCTGAAGAGCTCCACGCCCTCGACCTCGAGCTCGCGGGTGACCTCGTCGAGGTCGATACCCACGTCGGCCAGCTGCTTCAGCTGCCGGTAGGCCAGCTCCACGTTCTCGTCGAGGCTGCGGCGCACCTCGCCGTGCTCCAGGAATGCCACCAGCGTGGCCGGCGGAACCGTGTCGACGGTGTCGGGACCGATCAGCTCCTCGACGTACATGGTGTCCGGGTAGCGGGGATCCTTGGTCGAGGTCGAGGCCCACAGGCAGCGCTGGGTGCGGGCGCCCGCCTTGGCCAGGGACTCCCAGCGCGGCCCCGAATGAAGACGCTTGTAGTGCTCGTAGGCGTTCTTGGAGTTGGCGATGCCGGCCTTGCCGAGCAGGCCGGTCAGGTGCTTCTTCTCTTTGGGGTCGCGGGCCGCCTCGATCTTCGCCTCGAGCATCTTGTCGACCTTGGAGTCGACGCGGCTCACGAAGAAGCTGGCGACGGAGCCGATCTTCGAGAGGTCGCCGCCCTTCTTGCGGAGGTCCTCGAGGCCGGACTGGAAAGCCTCCACGACTGCGTCATAGCGGTCCACCGAGAAGATCAGCGTGACGTTGATGTTCACGCCCTCGCCGATCATCTGCCGGATGGCGGGCAGCCCCGGCTTGGTGGCCGGGATCTTGACCATCACGTTGGGCCGGCCGGTGCGCGCGTGGAGCTCCCGCGCCATCTCGACCGTCTTCTTAGTGCTGGCGGCCACCACCGGCGACACCTCGATGCTCACGTAGCCGTCCCTGCCCTTCGTGCGGTCGTAGACCGGGCGGAAGATGTCGGCCGCGCTCTGGATGTCCTCGACCATCAGGTCCCAGAGGATGTCGTCGGGCCGGCGGCCGGCCCGCACCAGGCGCACGAGTGCCTCGTCGTAGTCGGTCGAGCCGGAGACCGCCTTCTCGAAGATCGTGGGGTTGGAGGTGACGCCTGTCACACCCAGGTCGCGCAGCCGCGCAAGCTCGCCGGAGGTGACCAGCTGGCGCCGGATGTTGTCGAGCCACAGGCTCTGACCCTGCTTCTGAAGCTCCTTCAGCGGGCTGGTCGGCATGGCTACTTGTCCCCTTTGAGCAGGCCGCGGGCGGCTCCGGCGATGTGCCCGGCCGAGATCCCGGCAGCCTCCATGAGCTCCTGCGGGGTGCCCGACGTCGGCATCTTGCGGACCGCGCAGTGGGCCAGCCGGGGTCGCTCAGGGTCGCCCGCCAGCGCCTCCAGGACCGCGCTCGCCAGGCCCCCCTCGGGCGAGTGGTCTTCCGTCACCACGAAGCGATTGGAGGTCGCTTTGGCGGCCGCCCGCAGCGTGGCCGCGTCCACCGGCTTCACCGAGTAGAGGTCGATCACACGCGCCTTGATGCCGTCCTTCTCCAGCAGCTCGGCCGCCTCCAGGCTGTTGTGGAGCGTCACGCCGGCGCCGATCAGCGTCACATCGTCGTGGTCGGAATGACGCACGACCCGGGATCCCCCCACCTCGAACTTCTCCCCTGATCCGTAGAGCACCGGGTAGGCGCCCCGGGTGGTCCGCATGAAGACGATCCCCTTGGTGTCCGCCATGGTCTCTGTGAGGGCGGCGGCGCTGGTGGCATCGCTCGGGTAGAGCACCGTCGAGCCGTGGATCGCCCGCATCGACGCCAGGTCCTCCATCGCCATCTGCGAGGGCCCGTCCTGGCCGATCTCGACGCCGGCGTGAGAGCCCGCCAGGCGGATGTTGGCTTCCGAGATGGCCGCCATCCGGATGAAGTCGTAGGCGCGCGAGAAGAAGGCCGCGAAAGTCGAGGCAAACGGGATGTAGCCGCGCACGCTCATCCCCACCGCGGTCGCCACCAGCATCTGCTCGGCGATGTACATCTCAAAGAAGCGGTCGGGGTACTGCTTGGCGAACTCGTCCGCGTGCGTCGAGTTGCTGACCTCGCCGTCCATGGCGACCACGCCCTGGCGGGCGCCGAGGGCCAGCAGGGCGTCCCCGTACGCCTTGCGGGTGGCCACCTTCTCGCCCAGGTCGTATTTCGGCAGGGTGACCCGGCCGTCGCCGCCCACGGGGGCGGGCTGGCCGGGCTCCGGCTTCATGGCCTCGACCTTGATGCTGCGCTCGCCGCCCAGCTCCTTGATGGCTCGCTCGGCCATGTCCGGGGCCAGGGCCTTGCCGTGCCAGCCGTCCTTGTTCTCGATCTCGCCGAAGCCCTTCCCCTTCACGGTGCGGGCCACGATCACGGTCGGCTTGCCGGTGCTGGCGCGAGCCTCGGCGAGCGCCCTGTCGATCTCGCCGATGTCGTGTCCGTCGATCTCCACCGCCCGGCAGCCGAATGCTTCGGCCCGAGCCCGGTAGACGTCCAGGTCCCAACCGAACTCGGTCTCGCCGCGCTGGCCCAGCCGGTTCACGTCGAAGATGGCTGTGAAGTTGGAGAGGCCGTAGTGGGAAGCCTTGTCCAGCCCCTCCCAGATCGAGCCCTCGGCCAGCTCGGAGTCGCCGCACAAGGTCCAGACGTGGTAGGGCAGCTTGTCCAGGTACTTACCTGCCAAAGCAACGCCGACCGCGATGGGTAGGCCCTGGCCAAGGGACCCGGTGGCGACGTCCACCCAGGGCAGAACGGGTGTGGGATGGCCCTCGAGCTTGGAACCGAACTTCCGGAAGGTCAGCAGCTCCGCGTCGCTGACCACGCCGGCCGCCTTGAACATCGAGTAGACGAGGGGCGAGGCGTGACCCTTGGAGTAGATGAGGTGGTCGTTGTTGGGCTCCTTGGGGTGCGACCAGTCGTAGTGCAGGTAGCGCGCCAGAAGGACCGCGATGAGGTCGGCCGCCGACATGGACGAGGTGGGGTGGCCCGACCCCGCCGCCGTGCTGCAGCGGATGCTGTCCACACGCAATTGCTGACCCAGCTCGTGCAGGTGCTCGACTTGCTGGTCCGTCAACGTCGCCGTCGCTGCCATGTTCAGTTCTCCACTTCCAGATGGGCCCCTTTCCCCGGCGAATCCAAGATCCGCTCCCCGATCAGCGCGTCGTAGAGTGCCTGCTGACGCCGCACTGTTTCACGGTAGGCCAGATGGGCGGCGCGGCGCGGCTCAAAGGTATGGCCAAGGCGCTCCTTGCGCGCGGGGGCGCCCCCCAGGTGCTCGAGAGCCATGACGGCGGCCCCCTGGCTTGAGGCCTCCTGAGCCCGGGACGCCGCCACCGGCTTGCCGATCACGTCCGCCATGATCTGCATCCAGGCCGGCGACCCGAGGAGGCCGCCGCCGCTGGCCACGAGGCGCTCAGCGGGCCGCCAGCCCAGCTGGTCGAGAGCCCGGTCGACCTGGGCGAACTCCACGGCGACCGCCTCCAGCCCGGCCCGCACGATCTGCTCGGCGGTGGTGGCCTGGGTCAACCCGCCGATGGCCCCGGTGGCCTTGGCTGCAAAGCCAGGGCTGCGCTCGCCGGCCAGCAGGGGCAGGAACGTGAGCCCGGTAGAGGCCGGCCGCATGCGGGCCAGGCGAGCCTCCAGGCCTCGAGGCTCGACGCGCAGAGTCCTCAGCAGCCAGGCGTAGAGGTTGCCGCCGTTGCTGAGCGCGCCCCCCGTCACATACCGGCGCCCGTCGAGGCGATAGCACCAGAGCCCGGGCGGCAGCTTCTTGGGCCGCTGCCCCGCGAGCACGCGGAGCGCCCCCGAGGTGCCCACCGTGAGTGCCCTCTGAGAGGGCTCCGTGCAGCCGCTGCCCAGGTTGGCCAGCGCGCCGTCCCCGAAGGCGTGCAGCCAGGGCACGGTGGCCAGGCTGGGCCAGCGGCCCGCAAACTCCGGCCGCAGGCCCGTCTCGACATTGGCCAGCACGGGCAGTGCTGTCTGCGGCACGTCGAGCACGTCGAGCAGCTGCTGGTCCCAGCTTGAGCCGTCCAGCCGCAGCAATCCGGTTCCCGAGGCCATCGAGAGGCTGGTGCCCAGGCTGCCGAACAGGCGCCGGTAGAAGATGTCGCCGAAGCTGGCGAAGCTCTTCGCCCGCTGCCAGAGGTCCGGCTCCGCCTCGCGCAGCCAGGCCAGCTTGGCGGGCCAGAAGCTGGGGTGGATAGGGGCACCCGTGCGCTGGCGGACGGCCTCGGCGTCGAGCGTCGCCCGCAGCCGCTCCGACTGCGCCCAGGCCCGGGTGTCCGACCAGAGGATCACGCCGGTTAGCGCCCGGCCCCCGCCATCGAGGGCGACCAGCCCATGCCAGAAGGTGGAGACGCCGACCGCGGCGATCCGCCCGGAATCCGGGCCGGCGAGGTCGAGGCAGCGGTCGATGGCGGCGCCCACCAGGGCCGTCAGGTCGCTGACAGGGACTTCGGCCCGACCGCCGGCGCTCAACCGGGGCTGGTAGGTCAGCTGGGCCTCGGTGGCCTTGAGCTCGCCCGCACTGAAGTCGTAGAGGATGGCCCGAACCGACGAGGTGCCGACGTCGATCGCCAGGACGAGCGGGCCTTTCTTCAATCGAGCCAGCGATCCTCGATGCGGAACGGGGCGGCGCAGCGATAGGTGCGCAGCTCGGTCCTGCCCTGCCGGCGGCGGAGCGCGCTGAGGACGGTGAGCGGATCGTCGTCACGGGGGCCCGGACGCAGCGCGAGCTCGGGCGCGGGCAGGATCGGATGGGCGAAGACTTCGGCCAGCCGCGGCGCCGGGGCCTGGTCGGTGCGGGCGATCCCGACCTCGAAGACATGGCGGCCGAGCATCTGGGCGCCGGGGGTCGCGATGCCCGGTCCCGCGTGCCCGGGGCGGTTGTGGAGGTCGCCCCGCGAGAGGTGGCCGACACAGCGCAGCAGCGTCACCGCGATGGCGTCCTCCAGCAGCTCATACTCGAACGGGCCGGCCACCACCACGACCGTGCCGCCCGCCTCTACCCACAGCCGGGCGGGGTCGGTCCGGAGGTCGTACTCGGCGCCCGCCTCGCTGCCAGGCGGGCGGAACGGCCGGTGGACCGCGCCGAACGCGGTGCCGGCGTTGGCCCCACCCGAGGTCTCGGCGGGCACGACGAGGCGCAGCCGGTGGTTGGGCTGCCGGTTGTCGATCTCGATGCGGACGCGCAGGATCCCCTCGTCCACCAGCCATGTCGCACCGCTCAGCGGCAGCCGCGCTGGCTCGGACCCCGGTGGCGGGTCGAACGTGTACTCGTCGCCGAAGTCGGGCTGGTCCTCAAGCTGCACGCCCGCGCTCGCGACGACCTCGCCACCGCGCGCGGGCTCGGGCCGTCCGATCGACAGTCCTGCCAGGCCCTCACGCTCGAACGGGCTGGGGTTGAAGAAGTTGCCTTCAGCCGGTTCACCCCAGAGCCGGTCGGCGACCCGCTCGGCTCGGGCCAGCCGCTCCGTGGCCTGCTCGTGGACCTGGTCGAGGGAGCAGCCGCAGATGCTGTCGTGGGCGCTGTTCAATATCAGCTGGCGCCAGCAGTAAGCCAGCTCGCGGGCCGGCCAGGGCCGCTCGCCGAGGGCGAGCAGCGGCTCGATATAGCGCTCGAGCCGGCGCTCGAGGGCGGCGTGCCGAAGCTTGAGGGGGAAGCGGGCCGACAGCGTGCCCTTGAGGACGAAGGACGACGCCGCCGAGTGCAGCTCGCCGCGGTGGATGCCGCTGGGGGCCGGTCGGGCGGCCACGAAGTCCGCGACGGAGCTGATGGCCGCGGGCCTCCGGGTGGGCGCCGTCTCCAGCGCGACGCTGAGCCCGACCGGGACGGGGAGGTGGTCGTCGCCGCTCATCACCAGCCAGGGTCCGCCCGGGTTCCCGGCCAGGAGCCGCTCGACCTCGAAGTCGAGCCGGGCGGCCAGCTCAGCCCCCTCCAGCGGCATCTCCTTGCCGTGGCCGTAGCCGTTCGGCATGTGGGTCACTGTCACGGCCGACCCGTCGAGGGCCTCCCACGTGAAGACCCCCGAGCCGACCGCCGCCGGGACCCCACGCCAGAGCACCGCCTCCTCGATCTCGACCCGGCGGAGGAGCTGCGGCAGCTGGGCCGTGTGCCCGAACTGGTCCGGCACGTAACCCACGAGCATCGGCCGGCCGAGCTCGGCGGCGCGGGCAAGCCCGAGCTCCAGGTTGCGAAGCAGCGCCTCCCCGCTGACGAGGTGCTCGTCGGGAAGCGTGTACCAGGGACCCAGGCTGATCCGGCCCGCGGCCGCGGCGCCCCGGATGTCGGGCTCGCGGTGGGGCCGCATCTCCAGGTAGTCGTCGATCACCGCCATCTGGCCGTCGAGGTGGAAGCGCAGCTGGGGCTCCCGCTCCAGCGCATCCAGGAGGCTGTCCATAAGGACAACCAGCCGCTGCCGGTAGACGGCGAATGGCAGGTACCACTCCCGGTCCCAGTGCGTGTGCGGGACGACGTGGACCTGGGGTCCAGGCTGCACCCGCCTATTTTGTCGGGGCGGGCGCCGGGTTCGGGTTGGGGTTGGGGCTGGCGTTGGGGTTCGGGGCGGCCTTGCCCAGCTTGGGGTCGAAGGCCTTGCGGTCGGTCTGAAAGCGGTCGTTCTCGTCCGCGACCTGCTGCGCCTGGGGCTTGGCGCCGACCGACTCCAGCTCCCGCTGGAGGGGCGCGATCGGGAGCGAGGCCTGGGTCTCGAGCCGGTCGCGGACCTTCGTCCACTTGGCGTCGCGGACCTTGCTGGCGGTCAGGTCGGCGGCCACCGAGCGCAGCAGGTCGTAGTGGTCGCGCATGGCCGCCACCGCCAGGTCGGCCTTTTTGCCGTCGGCGGCCATGGTCTCCGCCTCGCGGCCGCGGGTCTCGGCCAGCTTCACCTCGAGGTCGGCCCGGCTGACCGGGTCTCTCGACAGGGTGACGAGGGCCGCCTCGCCCCCTTTCTTGAGCGGGTAGAAGGGCGAGTCCGGGTCGGCGAACGAGGAGAGCAGGGCGAGCACGACTCCAACCCCCAGTGCGAGCATCAGGGCGACGCCGAGGGCGGCGACGGCACCGCGCCCCTCTCGCCGGCGCTTGTCGAGGTCGACCCCCGGCACCTCGGGCTGGTGCTGGTTCCGCTGGACGAGCCGCGCCCGGCGCTCCTCGGCGGCGGCCAGGTAGGTGGTGCGGATCCGGGGCCTGACAGCCGGCTCGGCGGGCTCGTATGGCAGGCCGCGCACGGACGCGGCCGCCGACAGCAGGGCCGCCAGGTCCTGGGGGCGGCTCAGGCCGGCCGCAGCCTCCGCGGGCTGCTGGCCGCGCAGCAGGCGCTGGACCGCCTCGTCCACCTCGGGGCCGCCGCCCGTGCCGGTTGAGCCGGCCAGCCGCCTGAGCCCGGCGCGCAGCGAGCCCTGCACCTGCTCGACCCGGCGCCCCGACCCCGCCGCGATCACGTCGGCGGTGAGCCCCCCCAGGAGGCGGAGGGCGACCGTCTGGTAGTCGACCGGTGCGAGGCGGGCCAGCGCGCTGCGGATCCCAGGGGCGTGGCTGGGCGCCCTGGCGGCGTCGTGGGCCACCAGACGCAGCACCAGGGTGTCCAGGCCGCGCCCGCTTCCCCGATAGGTCGCGAAGGTGTCGAGCGCGCGCAGGAAGGCGCGCTCGACCAGGCGCTCGGTCTGCGCGGCGTCGCCGGTCAGGGCATAGCCGAGATCGTACGCACGCTCGAAGTTGCGGTCGAAGAGCTCTTCCAGGGGGCGCCGCTCGAAGCGCTGCACGCGCTTTACGAGATGGGAATCGACCGGTTCGGACGTGCGCGCAGCCTGTGACAAGTTCCGTTTCGACTATAACGATCCCCATGCGGAGGCTCGACGGGCTGGTCTCGGCCTGGGTGCCGAACCGGGGCGGCGCCTGCACGACGGCGTCGGTCCTGGCCGGTCTGGGCGCCCTGGGCGCCTCCGATCTCCCGGCGCTGGGCCCGGCCACGCTGGCGCTTGGCGCAGCCGGCCCGTACGGCGCGCCGGCGTTGCTCGACTACGTCTCCTGGCCCGGGCGCCGGGCACCTCTCGACCGCCGCATAGAGGCGCTGGGGGCCGGCCGCGGCTTCCCGGTCCGGTCTCGATCGGGGCTGGTCGTGCCCGGCTGGCCGGCTCGGCCGCGCGAGGACGAGCTGCTGGTCGTCAACCTGGCCTGGGGCCAGGAGGCGCCCGGCCGCTACGGATCGTGGGGCTGGCACCCGCTCCGCCCCTCGACGTACTCGACAGGCGGCCACAGCGTGGTGCTGGCCGAGGTTCGGGAGGGCGGAGGTTGGACGGTCCTCGACCCCAACCACGAGGGCCTCCAGCTCTGGCCCCGGCCAGGCCTGGCGGTCACCGTCACACGCCTGGGCCTCCCCGCTCCGCCTAGATAGGGGCCCCGCCGCAGGTGGGGCGGCGGCGAGTGCCGCCGCCGGGGGCGTGCTTGGGCGGAGCCCA
>DHIW01000082.1:0-23339 GCA_002404015.1 Chloroflexi bacterium UBA4736 | reverse complement strand
GGGTCAAGGCCGACGAGGGCCCGGTCAGGGCCCGGTGCCTTGACGCGGTCGTTCCGGGGGGGTGTCCCCCAGATAGAGCGCGAGCCTACTCGGCCAGCCTTTCCACCTCTGAGACCATGCCTTCCACGATCGCCAGGCCGCTGTCCCAGAAGCCAGGGTTGGTGATGTCCATCCCCACGCTTCGCACCAGTTCGTCGGGGGCCTGCGAACCGCCCGCGGCCAGGAACTCCAGGTAGGAGTCGACGAAGCTCGGGCCGACCTCCTTGTAGCGCCGGTAGATCGACAGCGCCAGCAGGTTGCCGAACGCGTAGGCGTACACGTAGCCCGGCACGTGCACGAAGTGCTCGACGTAGCTCCACCACGCCTTGTGCTCGTCGCCCAGCTCGAGCGAGTCGCCGAACATCCGCTGGATCTGGACCTGCCAGAGCTCGCCCAACTGGTCGGGCGAAAGCTCGCCCTCAGTCCGGCGGGTCGTGTGCGCCGCGGCCTCGAAGCGGTTCATGGCCACCTGGCGGAAGATCGTGGCGAACGAGTCCTCGACCTGGTGGCAGAGCATCGAGAGCCGGATCCGGGGGTCCTTCTCCTCGGCCATGACCCGGTCGAACGTAAGCGTCTCTCCGAAGACAGAGGCCGTCTCCGCCAGCGTCAGCGGCGGGTGGTAGTCGAAGAGGTGCTGGCGGGCGGCCAGGCGGTCGTGGAGCCCGTGGCCGAGCTCGTGCGCAAGCGTCAGCGCGTCATTGACCTGCCCCGTGAAGTTCATCATCACGAAGGGATGGAACCGCGGGGTGGCCCCCGCGCAGTAGGCACCGCCCTCCTTGCCCTCCACGACCGGCGCGTCGATCCAGTGCCGATCGAAGAACTCCTGCACCAGGCGGCCGGCCTTGTCCGAGAACCGGCTGTAGGAGCCGAGGACCAGCTCCTTGGCCTCTTCCCAGGTCAGCTTGAGGGTCGCCTCGTCGATCGGCGCGTAGCGATCCCAGAGCTGCAGCTTCTCCAGCCCCAGCAGCTTGCGCTTGACCCGGTAGAAGCGGGCGACGATGTCGTAGCGTCCAGTCACCGCCTCCACCAGCGCCTCCACGGCCGCGTCGGACGTCTCGTTGGCGAGGTTGCGCGAGCTGATCCAGGTCGGATAGTTGCGCAGGCGGTCGGAGATCGCCTTCTCCTGCAGCATCACGTTGGAGATGTAGGCGCGCGTGCGCAGGTCGCGAGTGAGGCCCTCGGTGACTCCGTGGGCGGCGCTCTCGCGGACGCCCCGGTCGGCCTCGCGAAGTAGCGCCAGGGCGCTCGAGAGCGGCATCTCCTCCTCCCCGATCGGGCACTTGATGACCGAGCAGAGCTCCTCGAACAGGCGCCCCCAGGCACTGGAGCCAACCGGGCTGATCTCCGTCAGCAGGCGCTCCTCGATCTCGGTCAGCTGGTGGGTCCGATACCGGCGCTCCTGCTCGACGGTGTGCCGGTAGGCGGCCGCCGCCGGGTCCGCGTAGAGTCGCTCCGCCTGCTCGTCCGTGATCTGGGCCAGCTCGAGCGAGAAGAAGACAAGGTGTGTGCCCCGCTCGGCGGCGGCCTCTCTCACCCGGGCCACCAGCCGGCCGGCCGCGGAGTCGCGCGTGTCTTGCGTGTGCAGCAGATGGGCGTACAGCGAGGGCTTGGAGCTGCCCTCGTAGTGCTCCTCGACGCTCCGCATCATCTCCACGAACTGGGCCGGCTCCAGCTGGCCGACCCGGCCCCGGTACCTGGCCTCGAACTCCTTCGCGAAGTCCAGCGCTTCGGCCAGGACGCGCTCGATCTCGGGGTCCGTAGGCGAGCCGTAGAACTCGCTCAGGTCCCAGCGAACTTCCTCGGCGCCGGTCGCGGTGGCGATCGCCTCAGCCATCGCCGGCTAGCTTATCCGCTCGGCCCATTCGGCCACCCGGCCGCGGTCCGGCCAGCGGCCGCCGTAGGCCCCCTGGTTGACGGCGGTGGTGACCTCGCCGAGGACCGCGTCCAGGCTGCCGCCCGGCGCCCGCGCCCGGTATTCCAGCGGAGTCTCGGGCGGCGCCCGGCGGCGCCCGAGGCGGCGCTGGAGGCGGTCGTACAGGGCCAGCAGCTCATCCTCCTCCCCGCTCCGGCGCCTGGTCCGCAAACGCGAGACCAGCCAGGCCAGTCCGACCACGCTTGCCAGCAGCAGTGCGACGACTCCGGGGATCGCCGCCAGCGGTCCCAGGGCGCCAAGCGCCGCGCCGCCGGCGCCCACGGTGAGGCGCGGAATGACGCGGGCGATGCCAGAGGCGGACCAGCGGTTGGGAAACTGCGTCGCGGCGAGGGCTGAGAAGCCTGGCGACGGGTCCACCGGCACCCACCCGCGCTCCGGGAAGTAGACCTCAACCCAGGCGTGTGCGTCGCCCTCCCGCACGACGGACTGGTCCAGGTTGGGGTCGTACTCGCCGGTCGAATAGCCAGTGGCCAGGCGGGCCGGGATGCCGAGGCTGCGCAGCATCAGCGTTTCCGCCGTGGCGAACTGTTCGCAGTAGCCGATCTTGGCGTCGAACAAGAACCAGTCGACGGGGTCCTCGGTGGGAGGCACGTGGCCGAGCTGCTGAGAGTAGCGATAGTGGGTCTGCAAGTAGCTGGTCAGCGCCATGACCTGGTCGTAGCGGTCGCTCTCGGCACCGGCGACCGCGTCCCGGGCCAGCTGCCGGGCGCGCTCCGAGAGGGCCCCCGGGTCGCGGTCTGTCGCCAGCTGGTCGTCGAACCCCTCGGCTCCGCGCAGCGCCGCCGGGGTGTAGTTGGGCAGATAGGACACGACCGAGTAGGTCTGGCCCGCCCGCAGCGGCTCCGGGGCCCGGAAGGTGCCGTAAGCATCCTGCCGCAGCTCGGCCGCCGGGTAGTAGACGCTGGCGATCGGGTTCGCCGCGTAGACCAGCCCGGGCAGCGGGCGCACGATCCGGAAGACCTGCAGGAAGGTGCCCAGGTTGGGGCCGATCGGCTGCGGCAGCCGGCGCGGCTCGACGTACGCGGGGAAGCGCTGGGTCGCCGTCTGGGTGGCGGTCCAGCTGCCCTTGGCGTAGTGGTCGAACACCAGGCCCCGCCAGTAGGCGGGCGCGCCCGTCCTGACGTACATCACTACGCTGTCCCGCGGCCGGCCTCGGTAGTGCAGGTCGACGCTGCCCGTGGCCCCGGAGGGGTCGGCGGCAAACTGGACGAGGGGCAGGGCAGGGTTCTCGACCTCGCCGTGGAAGCTCACAAAAGAGGGCAGCGACACGACGGCCGGACCCGACGGCTGGGCCGACGGCTGGGGCAGCAGGAGAAAGGCGGCCACCCCGGCCAGCAAAGCCGCCAGGGCCGCGATCGCAACCGGCCGGCGGGGCAGTTCCAAGGGTGCCTCAAGCCGGCGCAGGTGAGAGGCCGCCCAGAAGCCGGCGAGGGCCAGGGCCCAGAGCACGACGAACAGCCCGTACGGGTAGTCCCAGGCGTAGACCGCGGCCAGGTAGACGATGGCCAGGCTGATCCAGAGGCTCGAGTAGAGGTTGCGCCGGGTCTTCAGGTCGAAGCTGGTGACCGCCACCAGCAGCTCCGCGAAGTGGGCCTGGGGCACCTGGCCGCCGAAGATAGCGCCGACCGAGTCGGCCACGAAGTAGGCCAGGGAGGCGAAGACCAGGCCGGCGACCACGAGCTGGCGGAGCAGTCCGCGCGGCGAGTGCCGGCGCCGCCAGCTGCTCAGGTGGCCGGCGGCCGCCACCAGCACGCAGGCCGGGCCCACCACGTAGTCCTGGGCGTAGACCGCGACGGCCGCCACGGCGACCGCGAAGCCGGCCCAGACGAAGACCCGGGCGGCCCCCGACTCTTCGACCGGCGAGGCGGGGAGCCTCAGACGGGCCATGCCAGACCCACGCAGCGGGTGGGCACCTCCTCGCCGCCCTCCTCCCCACCTTCGACCCCGACCAACCAGGATCTGACCTCGCCTCCCCGGCGGCGGACTCCGTACAGCTCATCGCCCAGCACCTCCGGGCTGCCGGCCACCGATACGGCGTCAGCGACGGAGGGCGGCTCCTCGTCGGACTCGGGCAGATCCGGGTAGCGGGCCAGCCACTCCAGCAGCGCCCAGAGGGAGCGGCCCTCGCGGACGCTAGTCGCCTCACAGCCCGGCGCCCAGAGCACCACGACGCCGCCGTCCCGGAGGCAGTCGAAGGCTTCGGAGGCGGCGATCCTGGCGACCTGGTCCGCCACCGCCTCCGTGCTGGGGTCGGGGTCGCAGAAGATGCCCAGGAGCCGAAGCCCGGGGGGCTCGTACTCGCGGACCACCAGCTCGCCGCGGCGGGCGCTGCTCCGCCAGTGGATCCGGCGCAGGGGATCCCCGGGGCGGTACTGGCGAACCCCGAACAGCTCGTTGCCGGCCCCCGCCCGGGGCGCGGCCAGGCTGGCCTCCAGCTCCCGGTGGGCGGAAGGCCGTCGGAAGGAAGCGAAGAGTGGCAGGCCTAGGCCCACCTCGGAGTCGCCGGCCGGGGCCAGGTGCCTGAAAAGACCCAGGGGGTCGCTCGCCTCGAGGCGCCAGCCGGCGGCTTCGATGGGCCCCCGCCGGATCGCGGGCACCTCAACGTCCCTCCGCCAACCGCTGCGCGGGACCAGGCCGGCGCCCGCGCTGACCTCCGAGTCACCGAGGCGCCCGCGCAGCCGGGCCGGGCCGCGGGCCCCGGAGGTGGTCTCCAGCACAAGCCGGACGGTGAGGCTGTCGCCTTCGAAGACGGGCTGGGCGGGGCCCGCCCGCAGCCACGGCTCGGGCAGCTCAGCCAGCGGCGAAGCCGGTCCCGGGCGCACGCCCGCGACCTCGATCCGGGCCCGCAGGCCGCCGGCGTTCCAGCGCGCGTAGAGGTAGGCCGCGACGGCGAAGCCGGCGATCCAGAACGCGAGCAGGAACAGCCAGGCCACCTCCGAGGTGGCGCCGTACAGGTAAAGGACGAGGCCGAGCAGCAGCGCCCCCGCCAGCCTGACAGCGCGGGTCGCATTGAGGCTACCTCGGCCGCAGCGGCGGCAGGGCAACGGTTTCCAGGACTTCGGCCAGGAGGTCCTCCGGCCTTCCCCGGCCGCGCAGTCCGAGCCGGTGAGCCAGCACCGGGACGATCAGCGCCTTTACGTCGTCAGGCAGCACGAAGTCCCGGCCGCCGAAGAGCGCCCAGGACTGGGCGGCGCGTTGCAGGGCCAGGCCGGCCCGCATGCTGGCCGGCAGCAGCACCTCCGGCCGCTGCCGGATCCCGTCCAGGATGGCCACCAGGTAGGTCCGGATGGCGGGCGCCACCATGACCCCCAGGCAGGCCTGCTGCAGCTCCCCCACCTCCGCCAGGCTCAGGACCGGCTCGAGGTCGCCGAGCGGATCGCCGTGCTCCCGGCGGGCCAGCACCTCCATCGCCTCGGCGCTGGTCGGCGGGCCCATCTCGGTCGCGATCAGGAAGCGGTCCAGCTGCGACTCCGGCAGCGGGTAGGTGCCGTGGAACTCCACCGGGTTCTGGGTGGCGATCACGAAGAAGGGCCGATCCAGGGCCCGCGTCACACCCTCCAGGGAGACCTGGGTCTCGGCCATCGCCTCCAGCAGGGCGGACTGGGTGCGGGGTGTCGCCCGGTTGATCTCGTCCGCCAGCACCACGTTAGAGAAGATCGGGCCGGGGATGAACTCGAAGGTCAGCTCCCGCTGGTTGAAGACGCTGGCGCCCGTGATGTCGGCCGGCAGCAGATCGGGGGTGCACTGGATCCGGCGGAAGCTGCCGCCGATCGAGGTGGCGAGGGCCCGTGCCAGCATCGTCTTGCCGGTTCCCGGCAGGTCCTCGAGGAGGACGTGGCCGCCGGCTACGAGGCCGGTCACTGCCAGCCGGACGCTCTCGCCCTTGCCGATGATGACCCGGTGCACGTTGTCCTCCAGCCGCTGGAGGAGAGACGCGGCGCGCTCCGGCTGAAGGGCGGGAGCGGCCATGGCCGGGATTTTAGGGACAGCTCCCGAATGGAAGGCTTGCCTAACTCGACCTTGTGCTGTACGTTATAGTAACACTTATAGGTTTTCCCCTATCTCAAACGGAGGTTTGGAACTTGAACATAATCGTCCTGCTGATAGTCGGACTGATCGCCGGCGCCCTTGCCTCGAGGGTCGTCCAGGGTGGCGGTATGGGCATCGTCATGGATATCGTCGTGGGCGTCGTCGGCGCCTTCCTGGGCACCTGGATCTTCGGCGCGCTCGGGATCGGCCTCGGCTTGGGGATCATCGGCGAGATCATCGTCGCCTTCGTGGGCGCCGTGATCCTCCTCCTGATCGCCCGCGCCGTCGGCTTCGGCCGCGGCCGCCGCCGGGGTCGCGTTGTCTAAAGACAAGAACCCAACGCATTCGGAAGGCCCGGCTCTGCCGGGCCGTCTGATTCCCTCTACCAATCGCGCCCCAACGTCGTAAGGAGCCAAGAGGGAGGTAGGGTTCGGGGGAGGAACCGCGACGTTCTTCCCCCGTCTTTTATGAAGCTTGGCCGACGATCCGGCCTATCACTTCGCCAAGGTTGGGGCCGCCTTTGCCGAAGGGTACGGCCCTCAGGCGGTGGGCGTAGACCATCTCCGCCACGTCCGTGACGTGGCTCAAGTCCACCTCCTCGGCGCTGTCGTAGGCCGCCTTGGCCTGGGCAGCGCGGGCGCAGACCAGGTCCGAGCGATGGCCGTCCACCTCCAGCGCGATGCTGAGCTGGGCGATCAGGCGCAGGATCTGGCGGGGTAGGTTGACCTCCGGGAACGTGCTGATCCCCTCCGCGATGCGGACCCTGATCTCGTCCTCGGCCCCCGCGTTGCGCTCGTAGAACCCCGAGGGATCGTCCTCCCAGCCCGCCCGCTGTTCCACGATGGCGACCCGCTGGTCGAGGTCCCGGATCCCCTCGACATCCACGCAGAGGCCGAAGCGGTCCAGCAGCTGGGGCCGCAGCTCGCCCTCCTCGGGGTTCATGGTGCCGACCAGGATGAAGCGCGCGGGGTGCATCACCGACACGCCTTCCCGCTCGACCACGTTGACGCCCATGGCCGCGGCGTCCAGCAGGACGTCGACGATGTGGTCGTCGAGCAGGTTTACCTCGTCCACGTAGAGGATGTTGCGGTTGGCCTCGGCCAGCACCCCCGGCTCGAACTTCCGGGACCCCTCCTTCAGGGCCGCCTCCAGGTCGATGGTGCCGACGACGCGGTCCTCCGAGGCGTTGATCGGCAGCTCCACCACCCGCATGCGGCGGGTCGTCGAGGGCAGCGGGTCCTCACCCGCTGCCAGCCGGTCGCGGCACTCGCTGCAGAGGGTCTCCAGGTCCCGGGGGTGGCAGCCGAAATGGCAGCCCGCCACCACCTCCTGCTCCGGCAGCAGGCGGGCCAGCGCCCGCACCGCGGTGGACTTGGCCGTGCCCTTCTCGCCCCTGATCAGCACGCCGCCGATCGAAGGGTTGATCGCGTTGAGCACGAGCGCCATCTTCATGCGCTCCTGGCCCACGATCGCGGTGAACGGGAAGGAGTAGCGGTCGACTGCCATCGGAACCGTCATGTTATCGAGCGCGGAGCGCGGGGGTCGGTTCCGCGCCGGGATCAGCCGCGGCCGCTGAGCGACCGCTCCACGGCCGAGGCGATCTCGTCCCGCGAGAGGTCGTAGAGCCCGTAGTAGCTGGCTCCCATCCGCTCGGCCAGGTCGGCGCAGGCGTTGATGGCGTAGGTCTGGTACATCGGCGCCACCCGGGCCAGGTGCTGGACTGAGGGAAGATGGCTGAAATCGCGGGCCGAGTCGATCACCAGCGCATCGATCTTCTCGGCGTTGATCATGGCCGCCACCTTCTGGGCCTCGACCAGCGGCTCCTCCTTGAAGAGCGAGATGTTGCCCCGGCCGTCTGAGATCAGCACCAGCAGCGGCCGGATCGAAGGGTCCCGCGCGAGCTCGGTCTTGATTACCTTGTACCCGGCCATCAGCCCGTGGGTGAGGGGCGTTGTACCACCTACCGAGAGGCGTTCCAGGCGCCGCTGGGCGAGGGACACCGACGAGGTCGGCCGCAACACGACCTCCGCCGAGCGGTTCTTGAAGATCACCACCGCCACCCTGTCGCGGCGCACGTAGGCGTCCTTGAGCAGGGAGAGGATGGCGCCCTTGGTGGCCGCCATCCGCTGCTCGGCGTCCATGGAGGCTGACGCGTCCACCACGAAGACGATCAGGTTGCCGACCTTCCGCTCCCTGACCTTCTGCTGGAGGTCGCGGCGCTCCAGGCGCATCGGCTCGCCTTTCTCCCGGCCGCGCCGCACCTGGTGGGGCGCCGCCGCCCGGACCGTGGCGTCGATCGCGAGGTCGGTGACCTTCTCCTGGGTCTGCGCCCGCACATAGCGGCCGCGCCTGTCCACCGACTGGCTGGAGGCCCGCTTGCCGCCCTGTTTGCGCGGCCGCCGCTGGCGGGGCAGCTCGATCTTCTTGACCGAGAACAGGTCGCTCGCGTCCGGCGCCGCCTCGGTGCCCCCGGACCCTCCGCTCGACATCCCCTCGTCCGACCCCTGCGCCTGCTGGCCGGTGTCGGATTGGCTGGACTGCTCCTCGGCCTGGGCCTCCTGCTCCGTCTCGGAGCTCGACGATTCGCCCGAGCGGCCGTCCTGGGGCTCGTCCTGCTCCCCGCCGGACTCCTGGCTGGGCTCCGATTCCTCGGGCTCGTCGCGGTCACGGCGGATCGGCTGCCGGGCCCGGTGGGCCAGCGCCAGCTCGGCCGCGTCGTAGATGTCGTCGCGCGTGGGTGTGGGGTGGCCACGCTCGGCGGCGAGGGCCCGAGCGGTCCTCTCAGTGACCACATCGCCCCGGTGCCCGGCCACCCCGGCCTCGACGCAGATCGCGGAGATCAGTCGGGCCTGGGAGGAGTCGATCCTGACGGAGTCGAAGTGCGCGATCGCGTCGACCAGCGTCTCCGCCAGGCGGCGGTCCTGCTCCTCGAAGTCGGCCAGGAAGCCCGGCTCGCCGCGCCGGAAGGCCGAGTCCCGCTCCGCGATCAGGACCCTCTCGTCGGCGTCCTCGATCCCCTCGACGTCCACGCAGAGACCGAACCGGTCGAGGAGCTGGGGCCGGAGCTCGCCCTCCTCGGGGTTCATGGTCCCGACCAGGATGAAACGGGAGGGATGGGCGAGCGAGACCCCCTCCCGCTCGACCACGTTGACGCCCATGGCGGCCGCGTCCAGGAGCACATCCACGATGTGGTCGTCCAGCAGGTTCACCTCGTCGACGTAGAGGATGTTGCGGTTGGCCTCGGCCAGGACGCCGGGCTCGAAGCGCCGAGCTCCGTGCTTGAGCGCCGCCTCCAGGTCGATCGTCCCCACCACCCGGTCCTCGGAGGCGTTGATCGGGAGGTCCACCACGCGCATCCGGCGGGACACGACGGGAAGGGCGCCGTGGGCCAGCCGCTGACGGCAGTCCAGGCAGAGCGTCTCCGGGTTGTCAGGATCGTCCCCGAAGTGGCAGCCCTCGACGACCAGGTGCTCCGGCAGCAGCCGGGCGAGGGCGCGAACGGCGGTTGACTTGCCGGTGCCCCGCTCGCCGCGGATCAACACCCCCCCGATCCCGGGGTTGATCGCATTCAAGAGCAGGGCCAGTTTCATGCGGTCCTGGCCGACGATCGCCGTGAATGGAAACGTGTGGCGGAGCTGCGCCATCAACCAAGGATAGGCAGGAGAAGTGTTTACAGCCTGATACCGGTATTTACCGCTAGGGGGGTCTGATCCCACCGGATGTGGGTTAGAACCCAGAGTGGGATGGGACTAAGTGGGATGACGCCAACGCGTCGCCTGGGAGTCGGCTATAAGGTCGTGCTGCCGTTCCTGGGCCTCAGTCTGATCGTCGGGCTGATCGCCTCGACAGTTGCGAGCCAGCAGACGGGCGCCTCCGCGTCGGCCGAGCTGGCCACGCTCGCCGTGCGCGAGGAGGACAACGTGGACTCCGCGTTCGGCGCCATCCAGCAGCGCCAGGTCGTCGACCTGCGCACCCTGACCGCGACGGACGGCGTCGTCGCCGCGGTCCAGGCCAGCAACAGCAAGACGCTGCAGGAGGCGCTCTACCCGGTCGTGGCCAACCAGCTGCCCGACCTGCTCCGAGTCAGCGTGCTGGACAGCGCCGGGCATGAGCTGCTGCACCTGCGTGCGGACCCCACGTCGCCCACCCGCTGCATCTGCGACGGCGGCCGCGACCTGTCCGCCTGGCCGCACGTGGACGACGTGCTGCTGGGCCGCCAGGACAGCCTCGGCCCGAAGTTCGTCGGCGTCGCGGCTGACAGCGACGGGGCGCCCATCCTCTACACGATCGGCCCCCTCCTGGCATCCGGCTCGGTCGTCGGCGCCATGATGGTCGGCGAACCCCTGCTCACGCTCCTTCGGGACCTCGAGGACGTCGGCAAGGTCAGCCTGGGGCTCTACCTGCCGAACGGCACCTCGCTGGCCGCGTCGCCCCGGTTCCCCGGCAGCGCGCCCCGCCTGAGCCTCGCTCAGCGGGAAGCCGCGCTCTCGGGGACGGTGGCCTCGCTGGACATGTCGGACGGGCGCTCGGAGCTCTACTACATCCCCTGGCAGGTGCGGGGCGCCGTTCTCGGCTACGCGGCGGTGCTGGTGCCGTCCGGGTCGTTCACAGCCGCGGCCGGCCAGGTCACGCCGTTCCTGATCGGCATCTTCCTCGCCGCGCTGCTTCTAACCCTGGTGGCCGGCTACTTCGTGTCGCGTGCGATCACACGCCCGCTCTCGACTCTGCTCAAGGCGACGGCCGAGGTGGCAGAGGGCCGCCTGGACTATCGAGCTCCGGTCACGTCAGGCGACGAGCTCGGGCAGCTCGCCGAATCGTTCAATCACATGACGCGAAGCCTCGAGCTGCACGCCAAGCGGCTCGCCGAGAGCACGGACGAGACGGTCCTCGCCCTGGCGGCGACGATCGACGCCCGCGACCACTACACCCACGGCCACTCGGTCCGCGTGGCCGCCTACAGCCTCGCGCTGGCCGAGGCCGCCGGGCTGGCGCAAGACGCAATCGACGCAGTGCGCCGGGGCTGCCTCGTCCATGACATCGGGAAGATCGGGACCCCGGACCGGATCCTCGGCAAGCCCCGCCGGCTGACCGCCCAGGAGGAGCGGGTGATGCGCGATCACCCCGTTCTCGGGCACGCGATGCTGAGCCACCTCGACTGGGACGCCCGCGTCTTCGCGATCGTCCGCCACCACCACGAGCGCTGGGATGGCAACGGCTACCCGGACGCCCTGGCCGGCGCCGACATCCCCGAATTGGCCCGCCTCGTGGCCATCGCGGACACCCTCGACGCCATGACCTCCGACCGGCCGTACCGCTCGGCATACGACTTCCGGATGGCCGCCAACGAGATCGAGGCCGGCGCGGGCAGCCAGTTCGACCCGGACATGATCCGCGTCTTCCGGGCCGCCCGGGCCCGAATCGGACACCTGGTGCTTACCGCCGAAGTGCCCGGCGACGGCGTGGTGCTGGAGATGGCGACCGGATGAGCAAGCTCGCGGTGGCGGCCGCCGTGCTCGTGGCCGGTTGTTACTGGGTGGCGCTGGTCGCGGCCGGCAACGTCGGCTTCCGGCTCGGCCTCGAGCAGCGGCCGCAGATCGCGCTCGGCCTCGCTCAGACGGTGAGCTACCGCGCCGACCCCAAGCTGCCCCAGCTGCACTCCCTGGCTCCCTCCGCCGTCAACTCGGGGGCCGTTGGCAATGGCCAACCGGCGGCGGCTGAGGCTCCTGCGGCGGCCGCTGCCCCGGTACCCGCGGTCGCCGACCCCCAACCCGCGAGCGGCCCGGTCGCCATCACCGCGCAGCCCGCCCAGTTCGCGGCCCCGCACGCCGACGAGAACGGCGGGAACAAGCAGACCGGTCAGCACGGCGACGGCCAGCGCGGCTAGCTGAGCTAGCCGCTAGCTCTGTTCGGCCTTCTGGGTCGCCTCCCAGAGCTCTCGCACGGAATCCGCTGACTTGTTCACGGCTGCCTTCTCCTCGTCGGTGAGGTCGATCTCGAGCACCCGCTCGACCCCCTTGGCCCCCAGCACGCAGGGGACGCCCATGAAGATCCCGCTGATCCCGTACTCGCCCTCCAGGTAGGCGGCACACGGCAGCACGCGCTTCTTGTCCAGCAGGATCGAATCGACCATGTCCACCACCGACGCGGAGGGCGCGTAGTAGGCGCTGCCGGTCTTGAGCAGGCCGACGATCTCGGCCCCCCCGTTGCGGGCGCGGTCCACGATGGCGTCGACGCGGTCCTTGGCCAGCAAGGAGGGCAGAGGGATGCCGGCGACAGTCGTGTAGCGCGGCAGCGGCACCATCGTGTCGCCGTGGCCGCCCAGAACGAAGCCATGGACGTCCTCCACCGAGACTCCGAGCTCCATCGCTATGAAGGTGCGGTAGCGCGCCGAGTCGAGGATCCCCGCCATCCCGATGACGCGCTCCTTGGGAAAGCCGCTGACCTTGTGGGTCAGCGTGACCATGGCGTCCAGCGGGTTGGAGACCACGATCAGGATCGCGTTCGGGGAGGTCTTCTTCACCTTCTCGGTGACCTCCCGAACGATGCCGGCGTTCGTCTTGAGGAGGTCGTCGCGGCTCATACCCGGCTTGCGGGCGATGCCCGAGGTGATTACCACGAGGTCGGAGTCCGCCGTCTCCTCGTAGCCGTTGGTGCCCGTGACGATGGAGTCGTAGCCGTAGACCGGGCCCGCCTCCGTGATGTCCAGGGCCTTGCCCTGGGGCATCCCCTCGACGATGTCGACGAGCACGACGTCGGCATAGTCACGCTCGGCGAGGCGCTGGGCGGTCGTCCCGCCGACCATCCCGGCGCCGATGACGGTCACCTTGTAGCGGGGCATCTTGGAGCCTCCTGATCGCGGTAAAAGACCTGTCCATTCTGTGACATCTCTGCGACATCCCCAGCCTCGCTCTGGGGTGGTCAGCTCAAGCGGCCGAGGGCGAGCCCCAGCAGCAGCGCGTGCTGGGAGTAGCCGTCCGGCATGTCGCCGGCCGCGATCATCGGAAGCAGCCGCTCCACGGGCACCCAGGCCACCTCGGACGCCTCGTGCGAGTCGACCGGCTCGCCCTCGTGTGTGGCGCCTTGCGCCAGGACGATGTGGTGGCGCATGTCCGAGAGACCCTGCATCGGGCGGGAGGCGCCCAGCGGGGTCAGGGGTCCCGGCCGCCAGCCGGTCTCCTCCAGCACCTCGCGGGCCGCCGCGGCCTCCGGGCCCTCCCCCGCCTCGAGGCGGCCGGCGGGCACCTCCCAGCCCCAGGTGTCCGTGATGAAGCGGTGGCGGCGAATCATCAGGACCCCCCGCTCGGGGTCGTGCACGACGGCCGCGACCGCGGGTGTGGCGATCCTGATCACGTGGTGCTCGAAGCGGCGACCATCCTCCAGCTCGACGTCCGCCAGGTGCAGGCTGACCCACTCGGAGTCGTAGAGCGAGCGCTCGCCGTGGACCGTCCAGCGGCTCACCTGGTTGTCAGAATCCTTCCCCTTCAGTCTCGAACACGTCGTCCCCGGCCAGGCGGCGCGCGAAGGTGAGAAATCCGGTGTGGGCGACCATCCGGTGCGACGGCCGCAGGCTGCGGCCGCGGACGGTCCAGCCGCGCTCCAGCAGCTCAACGGTCTCGAGCATCCCGAAACCGCCCCGCTCCCGGAGCGCGTCGCAGAAGCGCTGGACCTGGCTCACGTTCGGGCAGTGGGCGAAAACGATCCCACCGGGCCGTAGGGCCACGGCCACGTGAGGCACGGCCTGCCAGGGCTCCGGCAGGTCGAGCAGTACGCGGTCGACGTCGCGCTCCTCGATCCCCAGGTAGACGTCGCCGACCTTCAGCGTGAGGTAGGAGGGCAGCCCACCGAGGGTCTGCTCGATCGCCTCCCGCGCGGCCTCTGAGAACTCCGGGCGCGCCTCGTACGAGGTGACGTGGCCCTCCGGTCCGACCGCGCGCAGGGCGGCCAGGGTCAGCGCGCCGGTGCCGGTCCCGGCCTCGACCACCCGCGCCCCCGGGTGGATGTCGGCATGAACGAGGATCGCGCCCAGGTCCTTGGGGTAGATGGGCTGGGCGCGCCGCTTGCGCTCGACCACCTGCTCGGCGAAGGTGGGCCTTAGCGCGAGCAGCTTGCTCCCCATCCGGGTGGCCACGATCGTACCCTCGGGCTGGCCGATGAGGTCGTCGTGCGCGAAGGCCCCGCTGTGCAGGGACTGCGTGCTGCCGGCCTTCAGACGCACCGTATAGCGCCGGCCGGAGTGGTCGTGAAGGAGGATCGACTCCCCTTCCGTCAGAGGGCCTACCAGGGCTTCCGCGCCCGGATCAGGGCGTGCCAGTAGGCGTGCCAGAGCCGGCCCTCGCGCCGCTCCGGACGCAGCTCCTCGCGGGCCCGGCCGCCGGCCGACTCCACGACTCGCTCCAGGTCGGCTGCCCGCTCGGCGGGGACGGCCATGTTGCGCATCCAGGCGTCGAACTCCCAGTCCAGCTCGCGGCGCTCGGCCGTCTCGACGACCAGGCCGGCCGCCTCGATGCGGTCTGTCCACTCCTCGACGGTCAGCGAGCGCCGGTGCGAGGAGTCGCGGCCCAGCTCCACCGCATGCAGATGGTCGCGGGCTGCGCGCGGTGGCGAGCAGTCGATGAAGCAGGCCCTGCCGCCCGGCTTCAGGACCCGGTCGGCCTCCAGCAGCGAGCGGTCGAGGTCCGGAAAGTGGTGGGGCGCCGCGCGCACGAAGTAGAGGTCGAAATGGCCGTCGTCAAACGGCAGCGAGCCGGCGTCCCCGATCACCCAGGCCACGTTCTCGGCGCCTCGCTCGGCCGCCACCCTGCGAGCCTGTGTGAGCATCTCGGGGGTCAGGTCCAGTCCGACCACGTGGGCGACGTGCGGCGCCAGTGCGAAAGCGGTGTTGCCGGTTCCGGTCGCCACATCCAGCACGCGGTCTCGCTCGCGGGGCTGGGCCAGGGTCAGGATCTCCTGCCAGCGCTCCGGGTCGGCGTGGAAGGAGGACGTCGCGTAGTTGGCCGCGACCGGGGCGAAGCGGAAGCGCACGTCGTCGGACACGGTCGCAGTCTACGATTCGAGGCGAGATGCAGAAAGCGACAGCGGTCTGGGCCGGCAGCAAGGTGCGGTTTGACGTCCAGTCGGGCTCCGGCCACACGGCTGTCGTCGACGAGCCGCCGCTCTTCGGCGACGACGAGGGCATGCGGCCGACCGAGCTCCTGCTGGGCGCGTTGGGCAGCTGCACCGGGATCAACGCGGTGCTCCTGCTGAAGAAGTTCAAGCAGGCGTTCACGAGCCTCTCGGTCGAGGTCCAGGGCGACCAGGAGCCGGACTGGCCGCACGCGTTTACAAACATCGAGATCCTGTTCGTCATCGGCTGGGAGAAGGGTGCCAAGATCGACAAGGAGCTGGTCGAGACCGCGCTCGACAAGGCCTGCAACCAGTACTGCCCGGTCGACGCGACGCTGACCAGGGGCACCAAGATCAGCCACAAGCGCAAGGACGCCTAGCGCCGGAACGAGGGCCGGCCCCCTCCACGGCTTAAGTCAAGCCCCGACTAGAATTAAGCCGTTCCCCTGCCCCCTCGGAGTCCTGACTCGGAGTTCGCCTAGCCAGTGCTGAACGCCTACGGCTCGCTCGCGATCTACGCCCTGCTCATCGTCGTGGTGGTCGGCACGTTGATCACCCTCTCGTACGTCCTGGGACCCAGCAAGCCCTACAAAAGCAAGCTCCAGCCCTACGAGTCGGGCATCGTCCCCGACCAGCCGGCGCGGCGCCGCATGTCGGTCCGCTTCTACCTCACGGCGATGCTCTTCATCATCTTCGACGTCGAGACCGTCTTCTTCTATCCCTGGGCCGTGACCCTGCACCAGCTGCGCTGGTTCGGGGTGATCGAGATGTTCGTGTTCATGCTGATACTGCTCGTCGCCCTGGCCCACATCTGGCGCAAGGGGGGCCTGGATTGGGAGTAGAGGACCTCGCCGACGCCCTGGGCGACAACGTCCTCACGACGACGATCGGCAAGCTGGTCGGCTGGGGTCGCGCCAACTCCGTGTGGCCCGCCCAGTTCGGGCTGGCCTGCTGCGCGATCGAGATGATGCACTTCGCCGGCCCCACTTTCGATGTCGGCCGCTTCGGATCGGAGGCGTTTCGGGCCTCGCCGCGCCAGGCCGACCTGATGATCGTCGCGGGCCGGGTCTCCCAGAAGATGGCGCCCGTGCTGCGCCAGGTCTACGACCAGATGCCCGAGCCCAAGTGGGTCATCTCGATGGGCGCCTGCGCCTCCACGGGCGGGGTCTTCAACAACTACGCGCTGGTGCAGGGGGTCGACAAGATCGTCCCGGTCGACGTCTACGTGCCCGGCTGCCCGCCCCGCCCGGAAGACCTGATCAACGGCCTGATGATCCTCCAGGAGAAGATCAAGGCCCAGGGGATCAAGCCTCGAATTTGAGCCCAGTCAAGGTCAAGTCCAAGGTCCTGGCCCGCGGCGTCAGCGCGGGCGACCCTTGGCTCAGCGTTCCCCGCGAGTCGATCCGCGAGGTCCTGGCCGAGCTGAAGGCCCAGGGTTTCGAGAGCTTCGTCTTCCTGACCTGCGTCGACCACCTCGCCAGCCCTGTCCGGGAGAAGCCGCCCGAGCGCTTCGAGCTCGTGTATCAGCTGCGGCGTCTGGCGGACGGCGAGGAGGTCCGCGTCCGCGCCTTCCTGCCCGGCTCGGACCCTCGGATCGCCAGCGTGCACGACCTCTTCCGGCCGGCCAACTGGGACGAGCGGGAGGCGTACGACCTCTTCGGGGTCACCTTTGAGGGACACCCCGACCTGACCCGCATCCTGATGCCTGAGGACTGGGTAGGGCACCCGCTCCGCCGCGACTTCCCGGTCGGCGGCGAGCCGGTCGACTTCTCAGAGGACCACGAGACCTGGCAGACCGCCCCCAAGGACGCCTGACATGACTGACACGAAGACGCCCGAGGGCATCAGCGTGACCCGGACGGGCCAGCCGAGCGAGTTTGGCGGCGAGATCATGACCGTCAACTTCGGCCCCCAGCACCCCTCCACGCACGGCGTCCTGCGGCTGGTGGTGGACCTCGACGGCGAGGTCATCCGCCGCATCCGGCCGGTGATCGGATACCTGCATACCGGGATCGAGAAGCAGATGGAGGCCCTGCGCTACCAGCAGGCCGTGGTCGTCACCGACCGCCACGACTACCTCTCACCCCTCAGCAACAACCTGGCGTACGCGCTGGCGGTCGAGAGGCTGATGGGCGTCGAGGCGCCGGAGCGGGCGCAGTACCTCCGGGTGATCATGGTCGAGCTCACCAGGCTGGCCTCGCACCTGGTTTGGCTGGGCACCAGCTCGCTGGAGCTGGGCGCGATGAGCATGTTCATGTACTGCCTCCGCGAGCGGGACACCATCCTCGCCATGAACGAGGAGATCTCCGGCTACCGGATGCACACGTCCTACATCCGGCCGGGCGGCGTCATGGCGGACGCCACCGATCGCTTCTGGGACCTGCTGGGCGACTTCGTTGCGAAGATGCCCGGCCACGTGGACGAGTACGAGGACATCCTCACCGCCAACCCCATCTGGCGGGCGCGCAACATCGGGATCGGCCACCTCTCAGCGGACGACGCCGTCGCGCTGGGCGCCACCGGCCCGATGCTCCGCGGCTCCGGGATCCCCTGGGACCTCCGCAAGACGCGGCCCTACTCGGCCTATCCCAAGTTCGACTTCGAGGTCGCGGTCGAGACTGCCGGCGACTGCTACGCCCGCTACCTGGTACGCATCAAGGAGATGCGCGAGTCGGTGAAGATCATCCAGCAAGCCGCCGACGGCATCCCCGGCGGCCCCGTCAACGTGGACGACCGCAAGATGCTGCCGCCGCCCCGCGAGGAGCTGGAGACGTCGATGGAAGCCGTGATCCATCACTTCAAGCTCTTCACAGAGGGCTACTCGCCGCCCGCCGGCGATGTCTACCAGGCGGTCGAGTCGCCGCGCGGCGAGCATGGCTGCTACATCGTCTCGGACGGGACCCACAAGCCGCGGCGCGTCAAGTTCCGCGCGGCCTCGTTCGTGCACCTGCAGGCCCTCGAGCAGATGGCGCTGGGGTCGATGATCGCCGACATGATCGCCATCATCGGCACGGCGGACACCGTGCTCGGAGACGTCGACCGATAGTGTCGCTGTCGGAGCACGCGGTCCACGAGATCAGGGCTCTGCCGGCCCGCTTCCCGGAGATCCGAAGCGCCGTCATGCCCGCCCTGGACATCGCCCAGGAGGACGCCGGCCACCTGACGCCGGACAACATGAGCGAGGTGGCCGGCCTCCTGAAGCTCGACCCCGGCTACGTGGAGGGCGTGGCCACCTTCTATTCGCTCTTCCACCGGCAGCCGGTGGGCAAGCACCGGTTCTACGTCTGCGACAACCTCTCCTGCATGCTGCGGGGCGCCCAGGACTTGATCGGCCACCTGCACCAAACCCTGGGTGTCAGCAGCCCCGACGAGGTGAGCCGCGACGGGCTGTTCAGCGTGGAGGCGGTCGAGTGCCTGGGCGCCTGCGAGTACGCGCCCATGATGCGGCTGGACCACCAGTACCACTACGACCTGACGGCCGAGAAGCTGGACCAGCTGATCGACGAGCGCCGAGCCGCCCAGGAGCCGGCCGTCAAGAAGCCGCGGGCACGAAAGAATGCCTGAGCTGCGCGGCTCGCACGGCCCCGCCCCCCACCACCTGCTGACCCGCTGGTTCGGCACCTCCGACCTGCAGCGCCTCGAGGTCTATGCGGGCAAGCCGGGCGGCTATAAGAGCCTGCGCAAGGCGCTGCTCGACATGGCCCCGGCCGACATCACGAACGAGGTCAAGGCCTCCGGGCTGCGCGGCCGCGGCGGCGCCGGCTTCGCGACCGGGACCAAGTGGAGCTTCATCAACCGCGACGCCCCCGGCCCCAAGTACGTGGTGGTGAACGCCGACGAGTCGGAGCCCGGCACCTCCAAGGACCGCTACATCATGGAGAACTCGCCGCACCTGCTCCTGGAGGGCATCATGATCGCCGCCTACGCGGTCGGCGCCAACCAGGCCTGGGTCTACATCCGGGGCGAGTACGACGGGCCTTACCGGCTGCTCGCCGAGGCGATCGCCGAGGCGCGCGCCAAGGGCTACCTGGGACCGAAGCCGTTCGGCAAGGACTACCCGCTCGACATCCAGCTCTACCGCGGCCACGGCGCCTACATCTGCGGGGAGGAGACGGCGCTGCTGGAGTCGCTGGAGGGCAAGCGAGCCCAGCCCCGTTCCCGGCCGCCGTTTCCTGCGGTCAAAGGAGCCTGGGGGCGGCCCACGCTGCTGAACAACGTGGAGACGCTGGCCACGGTGCCCTGGATCATCGCCAACGGGGGCGCCGCCTACGCCAAGTTCGGCACCGAGAAGTCGCCGGGCACGCGCCTCCTGTCGGTCAGCGGCAACGTGCGCAAACCGGGTGTCTACGAGGTCGAGCTGGGGCAGAGCTTCAGGCACGTGATCATGGAGCTGGCTGGCGGGCTGCCGGAGGGCCGGCAACTGAAGGTCTTCTGGCCGGGCGGCTCCTCGGCCCCGGTCCTCACCGCCGACATGCTGGATACCCATACCGACATGGAGTCGCTGGCGGCCGCCCATTCGATGGGCGGCTCGGGCGGCGTGATCGTGATGGACGACGCCCACTGCGTGGTGCGCGCGGCCCACCGCCTGCTCCAGTTCTACGCCCACGAGTCGTGCGGCAAGTGCACGCCCTGCCGGGTTGGCGGCAACTGGGCGGTGCGGACCTACGAGCGCCTCCTTGCTGGCGAGGGCAGCCCGGTCGACCTCCAGATCCTGGACCGCATCCAGCAGGGCGTGGCCAACGGCAAGTGCCTCTGCGGCCTGGGTGACTCGGCCGGCTGGGTGATCCAGTGGACGATGGCCCGCTTCCCCGATGAGTACGAGGAGCACGCTCGCAACGAGTGCTCGGTCGAGAAGGTGGCCGCGCATGCCTGACGAACCCCGACAGCGCGACCACCCGCAGTCGCCGCAGCCCGCGACCAGGGCGGCGGCGGCGGCGCCCGGGGACAAGCCCGCTGACGCGCCCAAGCCCCCCGACCAGGTCACGCTCACGATCGACGGCCACCCCGTCACGGTGCCCAAGGGAACACTCCTGGTGGAGGCGGCCAAGCTGCTGGCCATCGAGGTTCCCGTCTTCTGCTACCACCACAAGATGAACCCGGTGGGCGCCTGCCGGCTCTGCCTGGTCGAGATCTCGCCCGGCCCGCCCAAGCCGCAGACGGCCTGCACGACGCCCGCCGCCGAGGGCATGGTCGTCAAGACCAACAGCTCCTTGGCGGTCGCGGCCCGCGCCGACATCCTGGAGTTCGAGCTGGTCAACCACCCGCTCGACTGCCCGGTCTGCGACAAGGGCGGTGAGTGCCCGCTCCAGGACTACACGTTCCGGCACGCCTTCCCGGTCAGCCGGATCGAGGGGCCCCGGCTCCACTTCAAGAAGCCGATCCTGCTGTCGGACATGATCGCGCTCGACCGCGAACGCTGCGTGCTCTGCTACCGCTGCACGCGCTACTACGACGAGATCGCCTGGGAGCAGGAGCTGACCGTCGACGAGCGAGGCGTCGAGTCCTACATCGCGAGCCAGTTCGACCAGCCCCTGAAGTCGGTCTTCAGCGGCAACATCATCGACCTCTGCCCGGTCGGCGCCCTCACCTCCCGGGTCTGGCGCTTCGAGTCGCGGCCCTGGGACATGGCCCACTCCGAGTCGGTTTGCTCCAAATGCTCGGTGGGCTGCAACGTCACCCTCTGGGAGCGTCGGAACGAGCTCGTCCGCGTCACGTCGCACGAGAACGACGAGATCGACGACGGCTGGATCTGCGACCGCGGGCGCTTCGACTACACGCACGTCAACGACCCCGGCCGGCTGCGCGTCCCCGAGGTCGGCGGTGCTGCGGCGAGCTGGGAGCAGGCCCTGGACGCCCTGGTCCGCGGACTCGAGGGCAAGCAGCTTGGCGTCCGGATCCCGCAGGACATCACCAACGAGGAGGCCTACCTGCTCTCCCGGCTCCTGGCGGGACCCTGGCGGGGCGCCCGGGTGGCGATGGAGAACCGGACGACGCTTCCAGCGCCTGAGGGCGAGACGCTCAGCATCGCCGAGATCGAGAGCGCCAGGGCGGTCGTCGTGATCGCGTCCAACATCGAGGACGACGTGCCGGTCGTCAACCTGCGCGTCAAGAAGGCCGTGAGCAAGCGGGGCGCGAAGCTGGTCGTGGTGCACCCGGACGAGCTGGACCTCGACCGCTGGCCCGGCGTCCACCACGTCCGCTCGAAGCCCGGAAAGGCGGCCGCCGCCCTCCGCGCGCTGGCCCGCCACGAGTACCTGAAAGAGGGCCCGGTCGCGATCCTGTACGGGGACGGTCGCGGCACCGAGGACGCGGCCGCGCTGGGCAAGGCGGTCGCGGAACTGGCCGCCGCAGTCGGCGGCAAGGTGATGCCGCTGCACCGGGCCACCAACGAGCGGGGCGCCCTGGCGGCGGGGGTCGTGGGCGACCAGGACGACCTCGAGGGCTGCGAGGCGGTCTTCTGCTGGGGGCCCGGGGCGGTGCCGGCGAGCGCCCAGTTCGTGGCCGCCTGGGACAGCCTGCCTCGCCCGGGCCGGGAGCCCGACGTCCTGCTGCCGGCGCTGACGTTCGCGGAGACTCAGGGCAGCTACACGAACGTCGAGGGCCGCGTCCAGCTGCTGCGGCCGGTGCTGGCCGTGGAGCCCCCGCTCCGCGAGGGCTGGGAGTTGCTGCAGGACCTGGCCCAGAGGCTGGGCCTAGACATGGACTACCTGGGCATCTTCCACGTCCAGCGCGAGGCGGCTGCCGCCGTCCCCGCGTTCGCGACGCTGGCCGATCCCCCGTTCCCCGAACCGGAGCAGACCCCTGTCATGTACGGACCGGCCCGGCCATGAACCCCTGGGCGATCTACAACGACCCCCTCGGACACTGGGTGGTCGTCGTCGTGGCCATGGTGCTGCTGGTCTTCATACTGCTCACGGCGACCGCCTACACCGTCCTCTTCGAGCGCGTCGCTCTAGGCCGCCTGCAGCGGCGGCCGGGCCCCAACCGGGTAGGCCCGTTCGGACTCATGCAGATGGCCGCCGACGGCGTGAAGCTGGCCTTCAAGGAGAGTTTCGCGCCGAAGGACGTGGACCACATCCTCTTCCTGCTGGCGCCCGCCATCGCCGTGGCGGCCGCCTTCATGGCCTGGGCCGTGATCCCCTTCGGGATCTGGTACGGCTACACGTACTGGATCGCCGACCTCAACATCGGCGTGCTGCTGATCTTCGCCGTCAGCTCCATGAACGTCTACGCGATCATGCTGGGCGGCTGGGCCTCGAACAACAAATACTCGCTGCTGGGCGGGCTGCGCGCCGCGGCCCAGCTGATCAGCTACGAGATGGCGATGGGCCTCTCGCTGGTCCCGGTCTTCATGATCGTGGGCTCGCTCCGGCTCCAGGACATCGTCAACTTCCACGTCCACTGGGGGCCGTACGACGGCCCGCTGCCGCTCGTGATCGTGGCGCCGGTCAGCTTTGTCATCTTTTTGATCGCAGCCGTGGCCGAGACCAACCGCGCGCCGTTCGACCTGCCCGAGGCCGAGCAGGAGCTGGTCGGCGGCTTCCTGACCGAGTACTCCGGCCTCAAGTTCGTCTGCTTCTACCTCGGCGAGTACGTGAACATGGTCACCGCCTCGGCCCTCGCCTCCCTGCTCTTCTTCGGCGGCTGGTTCCTCTGGATCGTGCCGCCGTTCCTGGCTCTCTCGCTGAAGATCGTGTTCTTCCTTTTCGTGTACATCTGGCTGCGCGGCACCCTCCCCCGCCTCCGCTACGACATGCTGATGCGGCTGGGCTGGAAGTTCCTGCTGCCGCTGGCCATCGTCAACGTGATGGTCACAGCCGTGATCCTGGTAGCGGTCACATAGTGTCCCGCTCCGGAGAGCCGGACACTAGGGGATAGCGATGCCTGACAAGAACCAGAACGTGCTGCGCGACGTGGCCGCCCTCGCGACCGGCTTCAAGACCACCCTCGGCGAGTTCTTCCAGCCCGTCGTCACCCAGGAGTACCCGGAGGAGAAGACGCCGCGCTCCCAGCGCTACCGGGGCCGCCACTACCTGCGCCGCTACGAGAACGGGCTCGAGCGCTGCATCGGCTGCGAGCTCTGCGCGGCGGCCTGCCCGGTGGGCTGCATCCTGGTCATCGCGGCCGACAACTCGGAGGGCGAACGGGTCAGCCCGGGCGAGCGCTACGCCAAGGTCTACGAGATCAACATGCTGCGCTGCATCTTCTGCGGCTACTGCGAGGAGGCCTGCCCGGT
>DHIW01000090.1:1757-24329 GCA_002404015.1 Chloroflexi bacterium UBA4736 | reverse complement strand
CACAGGGAGGGTCAGGATGGGGGTCCCTTCGACCGTCGTCTAGCTCCTGGGCTCGATCTTCGCCGCGAAGGTCTGCACCGCGATCTTCCCGTCCTTGACGATGAAGGTGTCGGTGGCAAACACCACATCCACCGACGCGCACTTCGCGTGCCAGATCACGTACGCCGCATCGCCGGCCACGTGCAGCGTGTCCATCGTGAAGTCATAGGTTCCGGGCTTAAAGAGACCCGATACGAATCCTTCGAACGCTGACCGGATCCCGTCACGTCCTTTGATCGGACCGTCCGCCACGATCAAAACCGAGTCCTCGACGTAATCGTCGAGAATCTCGTCTACTCTGCCGTCCGCGAGCGCCCGGAGGTGGTGATCGAGAACCTGCCGGGTGTCCAGGACCTGCGTTGCCATACTCGAACTCCTCCCACTTGGTAGATCGCCGTGGATCTTAGATCAGAATCCGCGCGCACTACGAGTCGGAACTCAGACGAACAGGCCCGAGATGACGCGACAGCAGGACCCCTCCCCCCGCAGGCGGGGGGAGGAACAGATGACCCTAGACGAACAGCGGCTGCTGCCGAGAGCGTTCGGCCAGCGCCTGCATCTCAGCGTCAGCGGGCCGGGCCGAGAATCGCTCGGCGGCGTCCAGCACCCGGGGCAGCAGGTCGACGTCCCCGGTCGTGTTGAGGAAGACGCCCGGCCGCCCCAGCACCCACCAGACCGCGAGGTCAATGTCCCCCTGCGCCTCGAGCGGCTCGTACCAGGTCGAGCGGGTGCGCTCCCGCCCCAGCCAGGGCCCCACCGCGATCGACTTGATCGTCTGCACGCCTACGTCCCGCTCGGCGCACGTGGCGGCCAGCGCCTCGAAGTTCTCGGCGTAGTAGGTCAGGCGCATCGTCAGCCAGTTGTAGGGCAGCAGGACGGAGTCGAAATCGAAGCGCTCCAGGCTGCGCCGGTGGTTGGCGGCGATCTGGGCGCCGTGGCCGGTGACGCCGATGAAGCGCACGAGGCCCTGCTCCCGGGCTTCCACCGCCGCCTCGATCGCGCCCCCGGGCGAGAGCGCCGTGTCCCACTCGATCGGGTCCGCCAGGTTGTGCAGCTGCCAGAGGTCGACGTGGTCGACGCCCAGCCGGTCGAGCGAGCGCTCCAGCTCCGCCCGGGCGGCCGCCGCCTTCCGCTCGCCGGTCTTCGTGGCGAGGAAGAATCGCCCCGGCTCGCGCTTCAGCCAGGGCGCCACCCGCAGCTCGGCGTCGCCGTAGGAGGCGGCCACATCGATGTGGTTGACGCCATGACGCAGCAGCACCTCCAGCGTGCGGTCGGCCACGTCCTGCGTCACGCGCGACAGGGACGCGGCCCCGAAGACGGTGCGTGTGCTCTCGTGCCCGGTCCGTCCGAAACGCGCAACAGGTATCGACATCAGACCATTGTGTAGCCGCCGCTCACCGACAGCGTCTGGCCCGTGATGTACGAGGCCTGGTCGGAGGCGAGGAAGAGGACGGCCGGGGCCATGTCCTCGGCGCGGCCGAGGCGCCGCAGCGGGTAGGACCTGGCCACCTTCTCCAGCACCTCCGGCGTGAACTGGTCGCCCTGGTCGCCCGCCCACACCGACTCCGCGCCCGAAGTCTCGCGGGGCCCCGGCACGAAGCCGGGGCAGACCACGTTGAGCGTGATCCCGTGCTTGCCAACCTCCTTGGCGATCGCCTTGGACATCGCGATCACGCCGGCCTTGGTTCCCGAGTAGACGGCCTCCCGCCACTCGCCGATGCGGCCCGCGTCGGAGGCGACGGAGACGATCCGGCCCCGCTTGCGCTCGATCATGTGGTCGAGCACGGCTCGGGTGCAGTTGATGAAGCCCCACATGTCGATGGCGATCTCCTTCTCCCACTCCTCGCGCGGCTTCTCGACGAAGAGTCGGTCGACCGTCCAGCCGGCGCAGTTGACGAGCACGTCGATGCCGCCCAGCCGCTGCACCGCATAGCCCGCCATGGCCCGGGCCGAGTCCCAGGAGGTGACGTCGGTCCGGAAGACCGCCATGTGGCCGCTGGCTTCGGCGGCCGTGGCCCGGGCCCGCTCCAGGTCGATGTCCGCGATCAGCACCCGGGCGCCCTCGGCCGCGAACCCCAGGCTGATCGCCCGCCCGATGTTGGAGGCGCCGCCGGTCACCACGACCGTGCGGCCCGTCAGTCCGAGGTCCACCGGAAGACTGTAAAGACTCCCTCCCCCGTGTGGGGAGGGCGGGGAGGGGGTCCGAGCGCCAGGGGACTTGTCCTCGGGGCCCGCCGCGCGGATCATTGGCGGCCATGGCTGCAGCACCCGTCCGCGTGCGGGCGATGGCCTTGTCCGACTTCCTCGATGAGATCATTCGGGTCTACCGGAGCCACTTCGTCCTGCTGGCCGGCATGGCTCTGCTTATCCAGCTGCCGACGCTGCTCTTCTCGATCAGCTTTGGCAGCCGCTTCGCGACACTCGTCCAATCGGCCCCGACCGCCCGGCCGAACAACGAGCAGGTCCGGGCCGCCTTCACCGATCCCGCCTTCCTCACCAGCCTGGCGGTCGCCGGGCTGGTCACGCTGATCGCCTTCCCCTTCCTCTACGGGGCGATGTTCAAGGCCTCGATCGACGCCGTAGAGGGCAGGCCGGCCACCCTGTGGAGCGTGCTGGCGGCCGTCGGCCGGCGCTACTTCGAGGTGTTCGCCCTGGGCCTGATCGACTCCCTTGTGATCGTGCTTCTGGCCCTGACCTGCCTGGGAGCCCCGATCGCGCTCTGGATCGGCGTGCGCTGGCTGCTCGCCGGCCCGGTGCTCTTCTCGGAGGGAGCCGGCCCGATCCAGGCCCTGGGCCGCAGCTGGCGGCTCACCCAGGGCGCCTGGTGGCGCACCTTCGGCCTCCTGCTGCTGGTGCTGCTGATGGTGTCGGTGGTAGGCGGCGGCCTCGGCTACATCGCCCAGCTGTTGGCCCTGCTGGCACCCAACCCGGTGGTGGGCCTGGTGGTCCAGTTCGCGGTCCAGACGCTCCTGCAGGCCCTCACCCAGCCCATCTACTTCATCTTCCTGGCCCTGCTCTACATCGACCGCCGCGTCCGCAGCGAGGGCGCGGAGCTGGACCAGCTGGCCCTGGCCGCCGCCGGCGCGCAGCCTGCCTACGGCTTCGGCGCCGGCTCCGGCTATCCGCCCCCGCCTCCGGGACCGCCCGGGTCCCCACCGGGTCCCCCGCCCGGCAGCCTGCAGGCGCCGCCGGCGTTTCCACCTCCCCAGTGGTCGCCGCCGCCCCGGCCGAGCGCTCCGCCGCCGCCTCGGGAGCCCGAACAGCCCTGATCGGGGCCATCCGGGCGCTGCTCGCGCAACCGCAGCCCGTGGACCCGGCCGCGGTCCGCCAGGTCGTGAAGCAGATCCTTGCCCAGGACCGATACGCCCCGCTGTTCCGCAAGCCGGGACCCCTCGACCAGGCGCTGGGCTGGATCGGCGACCGCATGGCCGAGTTGATCGGCTGGCTGCTGGCGATCCTGACCGGCCGCTCGGCCGACCTGGGCGCCCTGCTGTCCGGGGTCGCGATCGTGGTGGTGCTCCTCGCCGGCGCCGCCGTCGCGCTGTACGGCTACCGCACCCGGTCGCGGGGCGGCGGCGAGCGAGCCCGGCTCGCGGCAGTCCCGCTGACCCCCACCGACCACTTCGGCGAGGCCGATCGGCTGGCGGCGCTCGGGGACCTGGCGGGCGCGGTTCGCGAGCTCGCGCTCGGGGTGGCGGCCGCCCTGGCCGGCGACCGGCCCCTCCGTGAGACCAGCCTGACCGTGCGCGAGATCTTTCGGGGCTCCGACGACCCCAAGGCGCTGCGTCCGCTGCTGGCCGCGTTCGAGGAGTCCTTCTACGGCCACCACGAGCTGGACAGCGACCGCCTCCGCAGCGCGGAAGCAGCCGCCCGCCCGTTCCGCCGGGGATCGGCCGCGTGAGAGATGTCCGCTCCTGGCTGATCCTCTTCGGCCTGGCCGCCCTGGTGGTGGTCCTGGCGGTCGCCGGCCGGGCCCCTTCCGACTCCCCCTACCACGCGGTTACCAGCGACGGCGCCGGCGGCACCTCGGCGCTGCGCCAGCTGGCCGGACGCCTCGGCCACCCCACCGCCGTGGTGGAGGGCGACTTCAGCCTGCCTCCCGGCGGCCTGCTGTTCGTCTTCACGCCGACGGCGGGCTTCACCGACGGCGAGGCCAGGGACCTGCGCTCCTGGGTCGAGGGCGGCGGGGTCCTCGTGTATGCGGCCGAGACCGCCAGCCAGCCCGTGGAGGGTGCGCTCGGCCTTGCCCGCGTGACCCGGTCGACGCCGGGCGACAGCGCCCAGGCGCTCGAGGGCCTGCCCGCCGTCGGCACGGTGGATGGCGCCTACGCGCAGCCGTTCGTTCCGAGCTCGGAGCGGGTGGCGATCCTGGCCGGCGCGAGCGGGGCCGGGGTCGGGGTCCGGGTCTCGATCGGCCAGGGCGTGGTCTTCGCGCTCGCCGACCCGCTGGCCCTGAGCAACAGCCGCCTCCTGCTCGCCGACAACGCGCCCTTCGCGGCCGACCTCCTCGCGTATGCCGCGCCCGGCTCGGCGGTCAGGTTCGACGAGTTCCACCACGGCGCCCAGAACGGCGGCTCGGTGGCCGGCGCCGTGTACTCGTTCGCGTGGGGCCAGGCGCTGATCTGGGCGGTGCTGGTCCTCTTCGTCGGCCTGGCGATCCGCGGCCGCGTGGTCGGGCCCCCGATCCCGCTTCAGGAGGACGTCCCGCGCTCGCTGAACGAGCACACGGAGGCGGTTGGGCGGCTGCTCCAGCGCACCGGTGGCCGCCGCGAGGCGCTCGAGGCGCTGGTCCACGCCACCCGGCGCGCGGTCTCGCGCCGCCACGGCCTGGCCGTCGACACCGCCCGGCCCGACTTCCATGACATCCTGGGACGCCGGGACCCCGAAACCGACGCGGCGCTGGTGCGGGCCGAGACGGAGGTGGCGCGGGCGGCGGGCTCCGACGCGGGCGTGCTCGCCGTGGGCCGCGCCCTGCACGACATCGCCTACCCGGTCCGACCTCGGACCCCACAAGGAGGAGATCGGAACTGAAGACGCCCGAGTTCTACGAACGGTTCCACGCCCAGCTGGCCAAGGCCCTGGTCGGCCAGGACACCGCCATCCGCCTCTGCGCCATCGCTCTCGTCGCGGGCGGCCACATCCTGCTCGAGGGCGTGCCCGGGGTGGGCAAGACGCTGCTGGCCAAGGCGATCGCCCGGGTCATGGACCTGGACTACCGCCGGGTCCAGTTCACCCCGGACCTGATGCCCTCGGACATCGTCGGGACCTCGATCTACGACCTGCAGTCGCGGGAGTTCCGGATCCGGCGCGGCCCGATCTTCGCCAACGTGTTCCTGGCGGACGAGATCAACCGGGCCCCGGCCAAGGTCCAGGCTGCCCTGCTGGAGTCGATGGAGGAGCGGGGCGTGACCCTGGAGGGCAGCCAGCTGGCCCTGCCTGACCCGTTCCTGGTCCTCGCCACCCAGAACCCGGTGGAGTACGAGGGCACGTACAACCTGCCCGAGGCCCAGCAGGACCGCTTCCTGTTCAAGGTGCTGATCGGCTACCCGGCCCCCGAGCAGGAGGTGGAGGTCCTGACGCGCTGGGGCAGTGGCATCGAGCTCCGCGACCCGGTCCAGGCGGGCGTCGAGCCGGTCCTCAGCGGGGCCGACCTGAAAGCGTGCCGCGAGGAATCGATCGGGGTGACGGCCGACGAGCAGATCCGACGCTACATCGTGGACCTGGTGATCGCCACCCGCGAGGCGCCGGAGCTGGCGCTGGGCGGCAGCACCCGGGCCGCGGTCATGATCCTTCTGGCGAGCAAGGCGGCGGCCGCGTTTGAGGGCCGCGACTTCGTCACTCCCGACGACGTGAAGGAGCTGCTCGCGCCGGCGCTCCGCCACCGCCTGATCCTTCGGCCGGAGGCCGAGGTCGCCGGCCACACGGCGGACAGCGCGCTGGCCGGCGTGGTCGCCAGGGTGACGCCGCCACGCTGACGCAACTCCGCACGCTGGTGCCGGAGCGGCGGCTGCTGATGGCGCTCATTATCGGGGCCGCGCTCTACGCCCTGACCGCCGTCACCGCCGCGCTCTGGCCGATCGTGGTCCTGTACAACGCGGCGGTCGTAGGGCTCGCGCTGCGGGACGCCCGCCGGTTGCCGGGGCCGGGCGGTTTCCGGACCCAGCGGCTGCTCGCGCGGCCGCTCTCGCTGGGAGCGCGCCAGGAGGTGATCGTGCAGATCAGCGCGCCGGCGGCGGCCGGGATGGCGGCCCGGGTGGGCGACCATGTGCCGGCCGAGCTGCTGCCGGACGCCAGGGAGCTGTTGGGCCGCTTCGACGGGTCCGGCCGGCTGGAGCTCAGCTACCACGTCCAGCCTCCGCACAGGGGCGCCTTCCACTTCGGACGCGTCGACGTGCGCTGCTCCCGGCCGGGCGGCTGGTGGGCGCGCCAGCTGGGCCTTCCGGCCGCGGAGGAGGTGGCGGTCTACCCCGACGTGCTCCAGGTGCGGACCTACCAGCTGAGCGTGCGCCGGGGCCTCCGGCTGGCGGCCGGGCTTCGCCGCGACCGGCCGCCGGGCGCCGCCACCGCCTTCGCCGCGCTCAGGGACTACCTGCCCGGCGACGACATGCGCCGGGTCGACTGGAAGGCGACTGCCCGCAGGGACCGGCCGATCACGGCCGAAGTGGAGGCCGAGCGCGGCCAGCAGCTGCTGATCGCGCTCGACTGCGGCCGCTTGATGACAGCCCGCGCGGGCCGCCTCACCAAGCTGGACAACGCGGTCAACGCGGCGCTGCTCCTGGCCTGGGTGGCCCAGGCCCACGGCGACCGGGTCGGGCTGGTCGCCTTTGCCGACCGCATCCTCGGCTTCGTGCCTCCGCAGCGGGGCAGCGCCCAGGTGCGCCGGATCAACCAGGCCCTGTACGCGGTCCAGGCCCGCTCCGCGGAGCCGGACTTCCAGGGCGCCGCCGGCTTCCTGGCCCGGCGCGTCCCCCGGCGCTCGCTGGTCGTGCTGCTGACGGACGTGCTGGACATCGAGGCCTCGGCCGACCTGGTGGCCAGCGCGCTGCACCTGGGACGCCGCCACCTGGTCCTGGTGGTGGCGATGGCCGACCCCGCGGTGCTGGCCTCGCTGACCCAGCCGGTCGCGACCGCACTGCGCGCCTACGAGTGGGCGGCCGCCGAAGAGCTCACGAGGATCCGCCGGACCAGCTTCGAGGTGCTCCAGAGGGGCGGGGTGCTGGGCCTGGACGTGACGGCCGGGGAGCTCAGCCCGCGCCTGGTCGAGCGCTACCTGGAGCTGAAGGAGCGGGCCCTGATCTGAGGCCCGCCCGCAGAGGTCCTCCGCGCCCGACGAAGAAGAGGTAGCCGTAGAGCAGGACGCCGGTCCCCAGCCCCGTGGCCAGCTTGACCCAGAACGGCGCCCCGGATGGACTCAGGTTGCCCTCGATCGTCCCCGCCACGACCAACAGCGGCGTCAGGCCGGCGACCAGCACGACTGCCCGCTTAGCGGCCAGCACCAGCGCGTCGGCCCGCCGCCGTGGGCCCGGCTGGACCAGGGCCCAGCCCATTAGCAGCCCGGCTCCCCCGGCGGTCACGATCACCGAAAGCTCCAGCACGCCGTGGCCGACGATGAACTCGAGCAGGCCGCCCGAGAGGGCGTAGCCCTGGGTCAGGCCCAGCGCCGCGCCCAGGCTGATCCCGTTGCTGACCAGGACGAAGGCGGTCGGCAGGCCGGCCCCCAGCCCGAAACCGAAGGCCTGGGCGGTGACCACGATGTTGTTGCTCATGATCGAGACGGAGGCCAGGCCCCGCTGCTCCTGGGCGATCTGGGTCCACAGCTCGTGGTGGTGGACCCTGTCGACGAGCGGCCCCGGCAGCAGGCGCCAGGCCAGGTCGGGCTGGTTGACGACCGCCACGAACGCGATCAGCGCCGGCACGAACAGGAGTGCCGCCGAGGCGCTCACGAACGGCCAGGAGGCGCGCCAGGTCTGGGGCAGGGTTCGGGTGTAGAAGGTCCGGGCCCCCGTCCAGGCCCGCCGCCGCTCCCGGTAGAGGGCCGCGTGCCCGCGGGCCACCAGGCCGTTCAGGTAGCCGGTGACGCCTTCGCCGGGCCAGTCCCGCTGGGCCCGGGCGAGGTCCGACGTGGTCCGCCGGTAGAGGCCGACCAGCAGCAGGGCGTCGCGCGGGCTGAACGACGACCGGCCGCCGGCCCGCGTGAGCAGGTCCTCCAGGCGGCGCCAGTCCGGCGTTCGGCGGGCCACGAATTCATGCATAGACTTCGAAGGATGGTACGAGGGACCCGGCCAGTACGCCCGCCGTGTCGCTGAACGACCCCAGCCGCGACCTCGTGGTCGCCACGCCCGAGCTGGTGGCCTTCCAGTACCAGCTGGCGGGCCTGGGCACGCGGTTCCTGGCCCAGGCGATCGACGTCTGCCTCCTCCTGGCCACCCTGATCGAGGTGATCCTGCTGGCGGTGCTGATCTCCCAGCTGACCAGCAACACCATCGCCGCGACGACCGTAGGTGTGGCCGCCGGCTTCCTGATCGTGCTCGGCTACTTCCTCGTCCTGGAGCTGATCTGGGCAGGCCAGACCCCCGGCAAGCGCGCCCTGCGGATCCGGGTGGTCGGCATGCGCGGCGAGCCCGTGACGTCCGGCCAGGTGGTCATCCGCAACCTGGTGAGGATCGTCGACTTTCTGCCCTTCTACTACGCGCTGGGCGTCATCACCATGTTCGCCAACGGCCAGGGCCGCCGCCTCGGCGACCTGGCGGCGGGCACACTGGTCGTCCGCGAGAGCGACCAGCTGTCGCTGGGCGCCCTGGAAGCCCGGCTGGCCGAGGCGCGGCCCCTGGAGGAGCGCCCGCTCAGCGCGCTGGAGCCCAACCTCCGCCGGCTGGTGCTGGCGTATGCCGGGCGGCGCCGGGGCCTGGACGGCGGGCGCCGCCTCCACATCGCCCAGGGCGCCGCCGCGGCGCTGGCCGCCGCGGCTCCCGGCCAGTACGCGCAGGGCGGTCCGCTGGCGGCGCTCGACCACCTGGCCGACCTCGTCGCCGAGGAGGTCAGGCCCACGGGGATGGAGGTCCCCCGGGAGGCCAGACTGGCGCTGGCGTTCGGCGTGTGCGCTTGCGTGACGGCCGCCTTCTGCACCCCGGCCGTGCTCATCTTCGGCCCGCTGGCGATCTTGATGAGAAGGCGCTCGGCCTCGGTCCTGGCCGCCCGAGCCATCGCCGAGACCGGCTCGCTGCTGGGGGCGGTGGGGCTGATCGCCGGGCTGGCGATCATGGCCACCCTGGGCGCGACCTTCGCGTTCGTGGCGCGCTGAGCATGGGGCCGGCCAGGTTCGACCCGGTCAGCTACCTGGAGGCGAACGCCGCCCGGCGGCCTGGCGCGCCGGCCGTTCTCGACTCGGGCCGAACCATCACGTTCCAGCAGCTGGAGGCCCACGTCCACGCGGCGGCCTCCCGCCTTCGACTCGAGCCCGGCCAGGTGGTGGGGGTCCGCCTGCCCAACGTCTGGGAGTACGTCGCCCTGGAGCTTGCGATCCCGCTCGCGGGCGGCGTCGTGATGCCGCTTCCGCTCACCCTTGGCGAGGCCGAGCTGGCCTGGGCCCGGGACCGCTCAGGCGCCTTTCGCGTCCTGGGCGAGGCCGACCTCGCGAGTCTGCTCGCCGAGCCCCGTCCCGACGAGCGGGTGCCGCATCCACGCCCCGACCCCGACGCCGTGGTCGAGATCGCGCTCACCTCGGGCACCACCGGGCTGCCCAAGCTGGCCTCGCTCGACGCCCATCTGAAGCAGGCCACCTTCGAGGCCTTCACCAGCCGCCTGGAGGTGACCGAGGACGACCGCGTCCTGGCCATGTCGCCGCTCACGCAGGGGATCGGCGGCATGTGCCTCTACTGCCTCCGCCTGGGAGCCGCCCTGGTGATGCTGCGCCAGCCCAGGTTCACGTCCGAGCACACCCTGGCGGTGGCCGCGACCTCGGCGGCGACGCTGCTGGTCGGGGTGCCCACCAACGTGATCCGGCTCCTCCAGAGCCCAGCCCTCGCGAGCGCCGCCCTGGGCCGGCTCCGCGCCACCGCCGTCGCCGGGGCACCCATGCCGCCCGCCGTGGCCCGCGAGTGGGAGGAGCGGACCGGTGCCCGGGTCTGCATCTTCTACGGCTCGATGGACGCCGGCCAGCTGGCGGTCGGGTCGCCCTCGGATCCCCAGGATAAGCGCTGGACGAGCGTCGGCCGCCCCCACGATGTTGCCGAGCTGAAGATCACCGACGAGGGCGAGATCTGCATGCGCGGCCCGACCGTGCAGCGCCGCTACTGGGGAGAGGACCGGGGGCCGTTCTCCGAGGACGGCTGGGCCCACATGGGCGACCTCGGCTTCCTGGACACCGAGGGCTTTCTGCACGTGTCGGGCCGGCTCAAAGACACCATCATTCGGGGTGGCACCAACATCAACCCCTACGAGGTGGAGGACGCCATCCGGAGCCATCCCGACGTGGCCGACGTGTGCGTCGTGGGCCGGCCGGACCGCGAGCTGGGTGAGCGGGCGGTGGCCTTCCTGGTGGCGCGCCGGCCGCTGGAGGTCGGGGACCTGCAGGCGCACCTGGACGGGCGCGGCGTGGCGAAGTACAAGTGGCCCGAGTTCGTCGGGCTGGTGGACGAGATCCCGCTCTCCGGACCGGGCAAGGTGGATCGGCGGGCGTTGAAGGAGAAGGCGCGTGAAGTCAGTCTGCCGTGACATCGAGACCGCCTGGTTCGAGGTCGGGCGGGGACCGGCCCTGGTCCTGGTGCACGGCCTGGCGGACGATCACCGGGCCTGGCGCCGGTTGGTCCCCCAGCTGGCGCTGGATCACCGCCTGCTGATGTACGACCTCCGCGGCCACGGCCAGAGCACGCTCGGTGATGCCGACGGCACCTTGAAGCAGCTCTCGGAAGACCTGGTCGCGCTCCTGGACGCCGTGGGCCTGGAGTCTGCGGACCTGGTCGGATTCTCGCTGGGCGGCACGCTCGTGATGAGGACGGCGATCGACCACCCGGAGCGCGTGCGCCGGCTGATGCCGGTCTCCACCTCGAGCCGGGTCGGCCGGACGGCTGCGGAGTGGTACGCGGATCGGGCTCGCCTGGCCGGCGAGGGCCTGGAGGCGCTGCGACCGGCCCTGGAGGAGGACACCCGTCAGCAGTTCGTCAACAGCCCCGCGGACTTCGCGGACCATTTTCGGATGCGGCTCGAGTCCATAGCCGACCCTCGCGGCTTCGGCAACGCCTGCCGGGCGATGGCCGGGCTCGGATCGGCGCCGCTGGACCCTGAGCTGGGCCAGGTCCGAGCGCCGGCGCTGGTGGTGGCGTGCGAGCTTGACAAGCTCTGCCCGCCCCGGGCCGGCGAGATCATCGTGCAGGGTATCCCGGGGTCCCGGCTGGAGATCGTCGCGGGCAGCGGCCACCAGGTCGAGGTGGAGCGCCCAGCCGAGCTGGCGGCGCTGATCACAGGCTTCCTGGGCGCCCCGTGATCCTCGTCACCGGGGCGGGCGGCTTCGTGGGCTCGCGCGTGGTCCAGCGGCTGCGCGCCGGCGGCGTTCCCGTCCGTCTGATGCTCCGGCCCGGCGCCGACCTCACCAAGCCCTCGACACTCCCGAAGGCGCTGGAGGGCGTCGACGTGGTCGCCCACTGCGCCGCCATCGTGGCCAGCAACAAGGAGCCCTTCCCGGGGGCCTACGAGGCGATCAACCACGGCGGCACGGAGAACCTGGTGCGGGCCGCGAAGGCGGCGGGCGTGAAGCGGATCGTCGCCATGTCCGGCATCACGAAGCCGGCCCCCGCCGGCAGCTACATGGCGACTCGCAACGCCAGCGACGCCGCGATTCGCGACTCCGGCATCCCCTACACGATCCTGCAGCCCTCGATCCTGTTCGGCGAGCGAGCGGAGTTCATCAGTGCGCTGGCCGGCATCATCCGGGTCTCGCCGGTGGTGCCTCTGATCGGCGGCGGCCGCCTGAGGTTCCAGCCACTCTGGATCGAGGACCTGCTGCGCTGCCTGGAGACGGCGCTCACGGAGGCCCAGCCGCGCAACGCCGAGCTCGCGATCGGGGGCTCCGAGTACGCGACCTTCCGGGAGATCATCGAGACCACCTGCCAGGCGATGGGGAAGAGGCGCCTGCTGGTGCCGGTGCCGGTGGCGGTGGCCAGAATGCAGGCGGGCCTGATGTCAGCGCTGCTCCCCAGGCCGCCGCTGACCCCGGCCGCGTTGGAGCTGTTCGGCTTCGACAACACGACCGACCTGGACTCGGTGGACCGCAACTTCGGCTTCCACCCCCGAGCCTTCCGCGAGCACCTACTGAAGCACGGAATAGACGGCTGACAAGATCCCAACGTCGTACGGGAGCCCTGGCTTCGCCAGGGCGTCTGAGTTGGTTGCCCGCCGACCAACGTCGCTCCGTGAGGAAGGGGGTCCCGTGGGGGAAACCTGAGGTTTCCCCCACGCTTCTCAGCCCTTGAGCCAGCTCTCCACGCCGCCCGCCAGCTTGGCCGGGGTGGTCTGGCTCTTGATCAGGTACTCGAGGGCGCCCAGCTTGAGGCCGCGCTCGACGAGCTCGCGCTCGCTGTAGTTGGACAGGATCACGACCGGGACGGCCTTGGTCCGCGGGTCCTTGCGCAGCGCTTCCAGCACCCCCAGGCCGTCCAGCTTGGGGAGGCGGATGTCGAGGAAGATGATGTCCGGGAGGTTGGCCGTCGCCATCTTCAGCGCGAGCTCGCCGTCCTCCGCCACCTCGACGCGGTAACCGTCGAGCTCGAGCTTCAACTTGTACATCTGAGCGACCGCCGGGTCATCCTCGACGAACAGCACCCGGACGTCGTCTTCTTGCGGGTTACTCAATTCGGGCTCCAATTATGATCAGACGGCTTACCTCGCAGGTCGCACGCCGCTGTTACGCTCCTCCTCGCTCATGCGTATCCAGAATGGACACCATCAGTGTGTGGTTGTCAAGAGCAAAAACACAGCAAATATTTGAGCTGAACCAGTGACTTTTGTTGCGCTACCGGCGCGATAAGCGGTGCTAAACTCCGCTGCGGTGGCGACGAAGACGCGGGGCCCCAAGGTGCTCGTGATCGAAAGCGACCCGGACTACCGGGCTGTGATCTTCCGCTGCATCGAGCTGGCGGGCGGCACGCCGGACATGGTGCCCCAGCTGAACCAGGCGGTCCGCCGGCTGGAGTCCGCCTCTTACGACCTGATCGTCTGGGGCGTGGCGGCCGGGGAACCTGATAAGGCCGGCACCATCCAGAAGCTGCACCAGTCCGGCAAGGTGCCCCTGATACTCCTCGATGAGTCCTATGAGGAGGCGCGCCAGACATTCGAGGCGGGCGCCGACCAGGTCCTTCCCAAGCCGTTCGTGCCCGGCGCCCTGGTGGGCGGGGTAAAAGCCGGGCTGCGGGGCAGCGGGCCGACGTCCGTGGTCCCCCTGGCAACCCGGATCGACGTCAAGGGGATCATCTTCGACTCGGGGGCGCGCACCGTGAGCTTCTCGAAGCAAACCGCGGGGCTCACCCGCCGCGAGTGGGACCTGCTTGCTTTCATGCTCGGCAATCCGGGCCAATACCACACGGCCGACGACCTGCTGGTCAACGCCTGGGGCACGACCCGCCACTCGGCGGAGCAGATCCGATCGTACGTGGCCCGGCTGCGCCGCAAGCTGACGCCGCTCGCGCTGCCGATGGAGCTCATGAGCCAGCAGGGCCGCGGCTACTGCCTGGTCTTCGACGGGGCTAGCAAGTAGCCCAGCCCGGATAGCCTTAGCCCGGTGAAGCTCGCGATCAGCATCGGAATCAGCCCCCGGCAGAGCCTCTCGAGCTGGTCCGACCTCGCCGCCGAGCTGGAGCGGAACGGTGTGGAGCGGACCTGGCTGATCGACTCCCAGCTGGCCATGAAAGACGTCTACTCGGGCCTGCTCCTGGCCGCCCAGCGCACCGGCCGCATGGGCCTGGGCACCGGCGTCACCAACCCGCTCACCAGGCACCCGACCGTGACTGCGACCTCCATCGCGGCCGTGTCGGAGGTATCCGGCGGGAGGGCCCTGCTCGGCCTGGGCGCCGGCGACTCCGCCGTGTACGGCCTGGGCTGGAAGCCCGCCCGGGTGGCCCAGGTCGAAGAGGCCGTGCGCTTCTTCCACGCCGTCCTCAAGGGCGAGGAGGGGACCTGGGAGGGCCGCGCCTACAGCCTGCCGCACCTGGCAGCGCCCGTTCCCGTCTACCTGGCTACCAGCCAGCGCCGAATGTGCACACTGGCCGGCCGGGTGGCGGATGGCGTGATCCTGATGGGTCCCGCCGACCCCGCCTACGTGCGCCGCCAGGTGGAGTGGGTGGAGGCGGGGCTGGCCGAGTCCGGCCGCCGCCGCGAGGAGGTGGACGTCTGCCTGGTCACCACCCTGTCCGCCCAGGAGGACCGAGCCCAGGCGCTCGACGACGTGCGCTCCTGGGCCAGCACCGAGGCGCGCCTGATCGCGGACTTCGCCGAGTTCCCCTCCGGCCTCGAACGCTTCCGGCCGGAGATCGAGCAGGCGAAGGCGGGCTACGACTACACCCAGCACCTCTCCACGCACGCCGGCCACCAGGACACCGTGAGCGACGAGCTGACGGCCGCGCTCGCCGTGGCGGGCACCACCGACGAGTGCGGGGCGCGTGTCGCCGAGCTGCTGGCGACGGGTATCGACGGCTGCATCTTCCCGCTGCTGGGAGGCGGCCGCCTCGACCGGCTGCGTGTCATCCGCGACCAGGTCCTGCCGGCCGCTGGAACCAAGCCATGAAGTCGGCGCCCTTCGAGTACCACCGACCGGAGTCGCTGGGGGAGGCGCTGGACCTGCTGGCCCGGCACGGGGACGAGGCCAAGGCGCTGGCCGGCGGCCAGAGCCTGGTCCCGCTGCTGGCGATGCGCCTGGCCCAGCCGGCGGTACTGGTCGACCTCCAGCGGCTCTCCGAGCTGAGGGGAGTCCGGCGCGAGGAGGGCCTGCGGATCGGCGCCATGACGCGGCAGAGCGAGCTGGAACGGCGCGACGACCTGCCCGGGGTGGTCGAGCAGGCGCTGCCCCACGTCGGCCACTTCCAGATCCGCAACCGGGGCACCGTCGGCGGCTCGCTGGCCCACATGGACCCGGCCGCCGAGTGGCCCGCCCTGGCCCTCCTCCTGGACGCCGAGATGACGCTGGCCTCGAGACGGGGAACGCGCCTGGTGCCCGCCGAGGACTTCGTGATCGGGCCGCTCACCACCTGCCTGGAGCCGGACGAGCTGCTGGTCGAGGTCCACATCCCGGCCGCCGGCGGGCGCTCCGGCTTCGCCGAGGTGGAACGCCGCTCCGGCGACTTCGCGCTGGTGGGCGCGGCCTGCCACAACCAGGCGATCGCGGTCTTCGCGACCGGCGCCCGGCCGCAGCGGCTGGCCGAGGCCGAGCGCTTCCTGGCCCGCGGCGGCAGGGCCGGCCCCGAGCTCACGGCGATCGCCGAGCGGGAGATCGAAGCCACAGCCGACATCCACGCGCCCGCCGCCTACCGGAAGAAGGTCGGGGCCCAGCTCGTGAACCGGGTGGTCGAGCAGGCGTGGAGCTGAGGCTGCGCGTCAACGGGCGCGACTGGTCGGGCGACGTGGAGGCCCGACTGACGCTGGCCGACCTGCTGCGGGATCGGCTCCGCCTGACCGGCACCCACCTGGGCTGCGAGCAGGGCGTCTGTGGGGCCTGCACGGTCCTGCTCGACGGCGAGGCGGCCCGCTCCTGCCTCACGTTCGCGGTCCAGGCCGAGGGAGCCGAGGTCACGACGGTCGAGGGCCTGGCGCCCGAGGGCGGCCTGTCCCGGCTGCAGGAGGCGTTCGTCAGGCGGGGCGCCTTCCAGTGCGGCTTCTGCACGCCCGGCTTCCTGGTCTCCGCCGACGCGCTGCTGCGAACGGGCCGGCCCTACTCCCGCGAGGAGCTCCGCGAGCTCCTGGGCGGCAACATCTGCCGCTGCACCGGCTACGATCCGATCGTCGAGGCGGTCTTCGAGTGCCAAGGCTGACCGCCGGCAGCGCGCAGCTCCTGGTGGGCGGCGGCGGCCATTTCCTGGCCGACCTCGATCTCCCCGGCGCGCTGGAGGTCTGCTTCGTGCGCTCGCCCTTGCCCCACGCCCGCCTGGGCTCGATCGCCGGCGCCGGCGCCAGCGCCGGGGACCTCGACCTGGAGCCGATCGTGATCGAGGGGCCCGGCCTGACGCCTCGTCCCTGGCTGGCGCTGCCGGCGGACACCGCCCGCTACGTCGGCGAGCCGGTGGCCGCCGTCTGGGCCGGGGATCGCTACCTGGCCGAGGACCTTGCCGACAAGGTCGAGGTCGAGTACAAGGAGCTGGACCTGGAAGAACCGGCGGTGCTCTTCGAGCAGACGTTCACGAACGGCGCGGTCCAGGCCGCTTTCGGCCGCGCCGAGCTGCAGATCGAGCGAACGTTCCGCACCGGCCGGGTCACGCCGCTTCCCCTCGAGTGCCGGGGCGCGGCCGCCAGCTTCGACGAGGCCACCGGCGAGGTCGAGCTCTGGACCTCGACCCAGATCCCCAACCTGGTGGCGCGCGGGGTGGCGGCCGCGCTGCGCATGGACGAGTCGAAGGTCCGGGTCCTGGTCCCCCACGTGGGTGGCGGCTTCGGCCTGAAGGCCCACCTGTTCGCGGAGGAGATCGTGCTGGCCGCGCTGGCCCGCAAGCTGGGCCGCACCGTCCGCTGGGTGGAGGACCGGCGCGAGAACCTGATCGCCAGCGCGCACGCCCACGACAACCAGGTCCGCCTCACCGCGGCGCTGACCGGCGACGGGCGGGTGGTGGGGGTCCGGGCGGAGGTGACCAGCGACGTCGGCGCTTATTCGATCTACCCTTTCTCTGCCTCGCTGGAGCCGGCCACCACCGCGCAGACGATCTTCGGCCCCTACGCGCTCGAGGCATACGTCTTCAGCGCGCGGGGGCTGTCCAGCAACAAGTGCCCGGTGGGCGCCTACCGGGGGGTGGGCATGAACACCGGCGTCTACGTCACCGAGCGCCTGATGGACGAGATCGCGGCCGAGCTCCGGATCGACCCGCTGGAGCTGCGCAAGCGCAACGCGATCCAGGAGCTGCCGGCCACGACCCACGCCCGCCGCGAGCTCGACTCCGGCGACTACCCCGCCCTGCTGGCCAGGCTCGAGGACTCGGCAGGCTACGCGGAGCTTCGCCGCGAGCAGGAATCAGCCCGCTCCCAGGGCCGCCTCTTCGGGATCGGGATCGGCTTCTTCAACGAGCACAGCGGCACCGGCTCGACGGACTACAAGAGCCGGGGCATCACTACAGTGCCGGGCTTTGACGCGGCGCGGGTCCGGGTCACGGAGGAGGGCCGGGTCGAGATCCTGACGAGCGCTGCGGAGGCGGGTCAGGGGCACGCCGAGACCTACCGGCGACTGGCCGAGGAGATCGGCATCGAGCCGGGCCGCGTGGACGTGATCGAGGGCGACACCCGCGAGTGCCCGCCCGGCAGTGGGACCTTCGCCAGCCGAGGCGCGGTCGGGGTGGTGGAGGCTGTGGTCCAGGCGCTGCGGGAAGCGGCCGAGCTGGACCTGGCGCCGGGCACGGACGTGGTGAAGACCATCGATCCCACCCAGGTCTTCCCGTCTGGCGCCCACCTGGCGGTGGTCGAGGTGGACCCGGTCAGCCTCGTGCCCCAGATCCGTCGCTACATCGCGGTCGAGGACTGCGGGCGCGTCATCGACCACGCCGTCGTGGAGGGCCAGGTGCGGGGCGGCGTCGCGATGGGCATCGGCGACGTGCTGATGGAGGAGCATGTCTACGGCGCCGACGGCCAGATCCTGACCTCCAGCCTGCTCGACTACCTGGTGCCGCTGGCCGCCGACGTCCCCAGCGTGGAGATGCACCACCTGGAGTCCGCCACGCCTCGCACGACTCGAGGCAGCAAGGGCGTCGGCGAGGCGGGTGTGATCGGGGCCTACGGGGCGGTGTCCAACGCGGTGGCGGACGCCATCCGGCCGCTCGGCGCGGAGCTGACCGACCTGCCCTACAGCCCGGCCCGGATCTTCGCCGCCCTCGAGAAGGCGAGGGCCCAATAGGTCTCCAGCCGGCCGGCTGGAGACCAAAAAGAAGACGCCGCCCAGGGGGTAGTCAGGGCGGCGCCGTTGCAGACGGACCAGGGCCGGGCGCACATCCAGCCCCTTCCGTTGCATATAACGCCGGTAGGCGCCAAAAAGATCCGCGGATCGCTTGTAAAAGTTTTCTGAGACGCCGAGAGTAGTTCAGCCATGCCCAAGAGCACTGTTGCTTTCGTGTGCCGTGAATGCGGCGGAGAGTCGATCCGCTGGGCCGGCCAGTGCCCCCACTGCCAGGCCTGGAACACCCTCGAGGAGTTCCGGGTGGGCGGCGCCCGCCGCGACCGCCAGGCGGGCCGGGCGCCGAACGGGACCGCACCGGCCCGGCCGATCCCCATCACGGAGGTGGAGGAGGACGCTTCCCCCCGGCTGGCGCTGCACTGGCAGGAGCTGAACCGCGTCCTCGGCGGCGGCGTCGTCAAAGGCAGCGTCGTGCTCCTGGGCGGGGAGCCCGGCGTCGGCAAGTCCACCCTCCTGATGCACCTCGCCGCGCAGGCCGCAGACCGCGGCGGCAAGGTCCTCTACACGAGCGGCGAGGAGTCGGCGCCGCAGGTCCGGATGCGGGCCACCAGGCTGGGAGCGCTCGACTCCCGCCTGCTGATGCTGGCCGAGAACGAGCTCGACCCGATCCTGGACGCCATCGAGTCGGAACGGCCCGCGATCGCGGTCGTCGACTCCATCCAGACCGTCTACGACCCGGCCGTGGACGCCGCCGCTGGCAGCGTCACCCAGGTCCGCGAGGGCGCGGCCCGGCTGATGCGGCTGGCCAAGCAATCGGGCATCCCGATCTTCCTGGTCGGCCACGTCACCAAGGAGGGTGCGATCGCCGGCCCCCGCGTTCTCGAGCACATGGTCGACACCGTCCTCTACCTGGAGGGGGAGAGGGGCCAGGAGTTCAGGATCCTGCGCGCAACCAAGAACCGCTTCGGCAGCGCCGACGAGATCGGGATCTTCAGCATGGGCGAGCGTGGCCTCGAGGAGGTCGCCGACCCCAGCGCCGCCCTCCTCGGCGACCACCGCAACGTCTCGGGCAGCGCCGTCCTCACCACGATGGAGGGCACGCGCCCGCTCCTGGTCGAGCTGCAGAGCCTGGTCACCAAGGCCCCTTACGGCGCCGGCCGGCGCAGCCCGACCGGGTTCGACCTGAACCGCCTGCATATGATCGTGGCGGTGATCGAGAAGCGAGCCGAGCTCCCGCTCGACAAACATGACATCTTCATCAACGTGGCCGGCGGCATTCGAATCACGGAGACCGCGGCCGACCTGGGCCTCGCCCTCAGCATCATCAGCAACCTTCGCGATGTCCCCCTGCCGGACGGGACGGTCGTGATAGGCGAGCTGGGGCTGTCAGGCGAGGTGCGCAGGGTGAGCCAGCTGGAGCGCCGCCTCGGGGAGGCGGCCCGGCGTGGCTTCACCCGCGCGATCATCCCGCGCACCGCCGGTCCGGTGCGTGCCCCCGGCCTCGACTGCGTCGAGGTCCGCGACCTGGCGGACGCCATGTCCGCAGCGCTTCCTTTCCAAATTCAGTCCGGCGCCGTATAGACAGGAGGTTATTCATGCGTTCCGAGGCCCTCGTCCGCTGGACGGGAACGGCACTCGGAGTGATCGGCGGTTTCGTGCTTGGTTACGCGATGGTGCGCTCGAGCGGGATTCACCCGCCCGGCAGCACGGTCATCATCACCCTCACCACGATCGAGGGCGGGATCTTCACGTACCTCGGAACGCCGTACCTTTTCGGGGGCTGGCGCCGCGTCAACCTCCGGCTGGGGAGCACTCCGCTGCCCGACCTGGTCGCCGGTCTTCTGGGGATGATCATCGGCCTCGTCGTGGCCGTGCTGATCGGCTCCTTCGTCCGCGACTTCCCGTATGGGGTCGCGCTCTCCGCGGTGCTGGCCCTGCTCCTCGGCCTCACCGGTGCCCGCTTCGGCATGACGCGCCGCGAGGAGATGCTGGCCGTCTTCGCCGGCAACCAGTCCCAGAACGACAACCCCAAGCGCATCAAGTCGGCCCTCCTCGACACCTCCGTCATCATCGACGGCCGGATCCTGGACCTGGCCCGGACCGGCTTTCTCGACATGCCGCTGATCGTGACGCGCAGTGTGCTGAAGGAGCTGCAGCTGGTCGCCGACTCGGCCGACTCCCACCGCCGCAGCCGCGGCCGGCGCGGGCTGGACGTGCTCACGTCGATGGAGAAGGAGCCGGAGACGCGCCTGGACGTCCTCGACGACGACAGCTCGGGCCCGCTCGAGATCGACGCCCGACTGGTCAGGCTGGCCAAGAAGCACGGCTACGCGATCATGACCAACGACTTCAACCTGAACCGGGTGGCGGGGCTGGAAGGGATCCAGGTGCTGAACCTGAACGAGCTGGCCAACGCCATGAAGCCAATCGCGATCCCCGGCGAGGAGCTGATGCTCACGGTCGTGAAAGAAGGCCGGGAGGCCGGCCAGGGGGTGGGCTACCTGGACGACGGTACGATGGTCGTCATCGAGAATGGACGCCGCCACCTCAACCAGACCATCAGCTGCACGGTCAGCTCGGTCCTGCAGACGGCCGCCGGCAGGATGATCTTCGCGTCGCCGACCGGCGCGGACGGCACAGCCGCCAAGCGGCGCCGGACACCCTGATGCAGGTCGTCGCCATCGTGGCCGCCGCGGGTACCGGCACCCGGCTGGGGAAGGGCAGCAAAGCCCTGGTCCAGCTCAACGGCCGGACCACCCTGAGCCGGGTGGTGGAGCTCTTCCTCTCGCTCGACGAGGTCGACCGGGTGGTCGTGGTGGGCCCGCCCTCCCGGCTGGAGAGCGCCCGCGGCGAGGTCGAGGCCCTGCGACCCCGCAAGCCGGTGATCGTGTGCCCCGGCGGCGACAGCCGCCAGCACTCGGTGCGCGCCGGGCTCAGCGTGATCGGCACCTGCGACTACGTGCTCGTGCACGACGCGGCCCGGCCGCTGGTGTCGGCGGCGCTCGTTCGCCGCGTGCTGGCAGCCGCCCAGGAGACCGGAGCCGCGATCCCGGGCCTGCCGCCTCGGGACGCCGTGAAACGCGTGGAGGGCGGCCGCCTGGTCGAGAGCCTCGACCGCTCACAGGTCGTGCTGGCCCAGACCCCCCAGGGCTTCGCCGCGCAGCTGCTCGTGCGGGCCCATCTCGAGGCCGCGGACACCGGGCTGGTCGGCGACGACGACGCCCAGCTGGTGGCAGCCAGCGGGCACCCGGTGGCCGTCGTGGAGGGCGAGCCGCTCAACATCAAGCTGACGACCCAGGACGACCTGGAGCTGCTGGAGGCACTGATCCGGGAGCACGAACCGACCGCAGCCGCCAAATGAGGGTTGGCCTGGGATACGACGTTCACCCGCTGGTGGCAGGCCGGGCGCTGGTGCTGGGCGGAGTCGAGATCCCGCACCCCAGGGGCCTGCAGGGACACTCCGACGCGGACGTCCTGACCCACGCGATCGTCGATGCGCTACTGGGCGCCGCCGCCCTGGGCACGATCGGCGAGCACTTCCCCGACACCGACCCCCGCTACACGGGGATCTCCAGCCTCGAGCTCTTGGCGATGGCGGCGAACATGGTCGAGGAGGCCGGCTACCAGGTCCTCAACGTGGACAGCGTCATCGTGGCCGAGGAGCCGCGCCTCCAGCCGCACCTGGCCGAGATGGCGCTCCGCCTGGCCGACCGGCTGGGCCTCGACCGGGACCTGGTGGGCGTCAAGGCCACCTCGCCCGAGGCGGTGGGGGCGCTCGGCCGCCGGGAGGCGATCGCGGCCCAGGCCGTGGCCCTCATCGACCGCCTGTGACGATCCGGTTCCAGAACACGCTGACCGGCGCCAAGGAGGAGTTCCAGCCGCTGCATCCCGGCCGGGTCTCGATGTACACATGCGGGCCCACGGTCTGGAACTACGCGCACGTCGGGAACTACCGGGCCCTCCTGTTCTACGACCTGCTTCGCCGCCACCTCGGCTTCAGCGGCTTCGAGGTGGCCCACGTCACCAACGTCACGGACGTCGACGACCGGATCATCGAGCAGGCGGTGCTGAAGGGCCAGACCCTGCGCGAGTACGTCCAGCCGTACGAGGACGCGTTCTTCGAGGACCTGACGGCGCTGCGGGCCCAGCCCGCGGAGTTCTACCCCCGCGCCACCGGCCACATCGAGGAGATGGTCCTTCTGGTCGGGAAGCTCCTGGAGACCGGCCACGCCTACGAGGCGGAGGGCGGCGTGTACTTCCGGATCTCCAGCTTCCCCGCATACGGGCGGCTGTCCCGGCTGGACCGGTCGGGCCTGCGGACCGGGGCCCGCGTGGCCACCGACAAGTACGAGAAGGAGTCGGCCACCGACTTCGCGCTGTGGAAGCGTTCGGAGGCCGGCGACGAGCTGGTCGGCGCCAGCTGGGACGCCCCCTTTGGGCGCGGCCGGCCGGGCTGGCACATC
>DHIW01000090.1:0-1607 GCA_002404015.1 Chloroflexi bacterium UBA4736 | reverse complement strand
CACATCGAGTGCTCGGCGATGGCCATGCGCTACCTGGGCGAGACGCTGGACGTGCACGCGGGCGGGGTGGACCTGCTGTTCCCCCACCACGAGAACGAGATCGCCCAATCCGAGGCGGCCACCGGGCAGCCGTTCTCCCGCTACTGGCTGCACTCCGAGTTCGTGACCGACGCCACCGGCGCCAAAATGTCGAAGTCGGTTGGCAACATCGCCACGCTGCGCGAGCTGCTGGCCGCCGGCCACGAGCCGCTGGCGGTCCGCTACCTCCTGATCGCCGCGGCACACTACCGCTCCAAGCTCCGCCTCACGGACGAGGCGCTGCACTCCTCGGCCGAGCAGGTCCGGCGCCTGCGCGACTTTGCCGACCGTGTCAGGCGGTTGGAGCCGGAGGCTGGTCTGGACGATGCTTTCCTGGCCCGCCAGGCGGAGGACGTTCGCGGTCACTACCGGGCGGCCCTGGACGACGACCTGAACCTGCCCCAGGGCCTCGGCTACGTCTTCGACCTGGTCCGCGACGCCAACGCCGCGCTGGACGCCGGGTCGGTGGGCGCGGCCGGGCGCACGGCCCTGCTGGCGCTGCTCGCGGACGTGGATGCCCACCTGGACATCCTCTCGGTCGAAGACGACGCGCTGGACGCGGAGGAGGAGCAGCTGCTGGCCGAGCGGGAAGAGGCGCGGCGGGCACGCGACTTCGCCCTCTCCGACCGCCTACGCGAGGAGCTGCGCAAGCGCGGGATCGTCCTTGAGGACTCCAAGGGCGGCGTGCGCCGGCGCCGGGTCCGGCCCTGAAAGGCAAGAGGCCGTCGGACCCCCGGCCGCGCCGCCCGGGGCGGCGCCCGGCCGGCCCGCCGGGCCCGCCCCCGGAGGACCTGGTCTACGGCCGCAACCCGGTCCTGGAAGCAGCCCGGGCCGGCCGCGTCAGGCGCGTCCTGATCGCCGAGGGCCTGGGCCCCGACCCCCGGCTGACCGAGCTGCAAACACTCGCCCGGGCCGAGCGCGTCCCGGCCGACCGGATCGAGCGGCTGGCGCCGGGGGGGGCCCACCAGGGCGTGATCGCGGAGCTGAAGCCCCGCCAGTTCCTGACCCTGAAGGCTCTGCTCCAGGTTCAACCCACCCTGCTCGTCGCCCTCGACGGCATCCAGGACCCCCAGAACCTGGGCGCCATCCTGCGCACCTCGGAGGCCGCCGGCGCGGATGGCGTGATCCTGCCCGAGCACCGCACGGCACCCCTGTCACCGGCGGCCCTGAAGGCCAGCAGCGGCGCCAGCGAGCACCTTCGCCTGTGCCGGGTGGCGGGCCTGCCGTCGGCGATCGCTGACATCAAGCGGGCCGCCATCTGGTGCGCCGCGCTCGACCCCCGGGGCGAGATGGACGTCTGGGACTTCGACCTGACCCAGCCCGTCTGCCTGGTGATCGGAGCGGAAGGCGCGGGCGTCCACCGCCTGGTCCGGGAGCGCTGCGACGTGCGGCTGCGCCTGCCGATGCGCGGCCGGGTGGCCAGCCTCAACGCCTCCGCGGCTGCTGCCGCCCTGCTCTACGAGGTGAGCCGGCAGCGAGCCCGCGCCGGTCAGGCCTAGCGGCCTGCTAGTGCCCTGCGGCTGAAATAA
>DHIW01000034.1 GCA_002404015.1 Chloroflexi bacterium UBA4736 | reverse complement strand
TTCCGCTGTTACGGTCCACTAGGTGGCTCCGAACCTCGGCGGCCGCTTCTCCAGGAAGGCGCTCACGCCCTCCTTGAAGTCGGCGCCCTCCATCTGGACGCCCTGGAGCAGGAACTCGAAGTCCATGGCCTCCTCGAACGTTGCGTTGAGGGAATAGTTGACCGAGCGCTTGATGGCGCCCAGCGCACCCGCCGGACCGGCGGCCAGCGCCCTCGCCAGCTCGCCGACCGTCTCCTCCAGCCGCTCGGCGGGCACCACCTGGTTGACGAGGCCGAGACGCTCCGCCTCCTCGGCACCCATCGGACGGCCGGTGAAGAACATCTCCAGCGCCTTGCCGGGACCGATCAGGCGGGGCAGCAGCCAGGTCGCGCCGCCGTCGACCGTGAGCCCGATCTTGACGAACGCCTCGAGGAAAGAGGCCTCGGGCACCGCGATCCGGATGTCCGCGACCAGGGCCAGGCTGGCCCCGATCCCGGCCGCGACGCCGTTCATGGCCGCGATCACTGGCTTGGGCATGCTGCGCAGCCGGGAGAGGATCGACTCGTACTCGGCTCGGATCGTCTCCACAGCACCCTCGCGGGAGGCGAACTCGCGGACATCGGCACCCGCGCAGAAGGCGCGGCCGGCACCCGTCACGACCACGACCCTGGCCTCCGGGTCGCGCTCGACCTGCTTCACGGCCTCCGCCAGCTGCGCGCGAAGGGCGCTGTTGACCGCGTTCATCTTCTCCGGGCGGTTCAGCCTGATCCAGGCCACGCCCGCCTTCGTCGTCACCGTCACCGCCTGCTCGGTCGCCTGCTCGGTCATCTCCTCACCGTCCTTTGAACTGGGCGCGCCGCTTTTCCAGGAAGGCCTTCATGCCCTCCTTCTGGTCCTCGGTCGCGAACAGGAAGTAGAAGCTCTTCCGCTCGGCGGCCAGGCCCTCGGACAGGGGGGCCTCGAGCGACTTGTTGACCGCCTCCTTGGCCAGCCGCAACGCAAGCGGAGCCTTGGCGGCCAGCTGGCGGGCGAGCTGGGAGGCCACGGCGACCGTCACCTCGGCGGGCACCACCCGGTTGACCAGCCCAACCTGGTGGGCGCGTTGGGCCGTGATGGGCGCTCCGCCCAGATTGACCTCCATCGCGATGTACTTGCCGACCGTCCGCGGCCAGCGCTGGGTGCCGCCGGCGCCCGCGATGATGCCGAGGTTGATCTCGGGCTGGCCGAAGCGGGCGCTGTCGCCGGCCACGATCAGGTCGCAAATGAGGGCCAGCTCGCAGCCCCCGCCCAGGGCGTAGCCATTGACGGCGGCGATCAGCGGCTTCGAGAAGGAGCTGATCTTCGTCCAGCGGCCGGTCTGGTCGCGCAGCAGCTGGTCGACCGGCGAGCGCTCGGCCATGTCGCCGATGTCGGCGCCCGCGGCGAAGACCTTGGGGCCGCCTGTCAGCACCACCGCTCGCACCGCCTCGTCCGCATCCAGGCTGCCGAGGGCCTCCGTCAGCTCGCCGATCAGCGCCGGGCTCAGCGCGTTGAGCACCTTGGGCCGGTTCAGCGTGATCACCGCGATCGGGGCGGTGACCTCGACCAGGATGTTTTCAAACTGCATGCGGGTATCATCCGGCAAGTGGTGAGTGGGGTGCTTCGGGACAGCTACGGGCGTGTCGCCGACGACCTGCGCATCTCGGTGACCGACCGCTGCAACTTCCGCTGCATCTACTGCATGCCCGCCGAGGGCTTGAAGTGGCTGGCCCGCGAGGACATCCTCCGTTTCGAGGAGATCCACCGGCTGGCTCGCATCTTCGTCGAACGCTACGGGGTCCGGACGATCCGCCTGACCGGCGGCGAGCCCCTGGTCCGGGTCCGGCTGGAGGAGCTGATCGCGATGATCAACTCGCTGGCGCCGGGCTTGGACATCACCATGACGACCAACGGGGTGCTGCTTCGCCAGAAGGCCAAGCTTCTCGCCGAAGCCGGCCTGAAGCGCGTCAACATCTCGCTGGACACGCTCCACCTGGACCGCTTCCAGGAGATCGCGCGGGTGGAGGCGTTCGCCCGGACGATGGACGGCATCCAGGCCGCCGAGGAGGCCGGGCTCTCGCCGATCAAGCTGAACATGGTCGTGATGAAGGGCCAGAACGACGACGAGGTGGTCGACTTCGCGCGGCTGGCCCGCGAGAAGGGCTACGAGGTTCGCTTCATCGAGTTCATGCCGCTGGACGGCGACGGCATCTGGAACAACGACCTGGTGGTGCCTTCGCGGCGCATCCAGGAGCAGATCGAGGACCTCTTCCCTTTGGTGGCGGCGCCCGAGGAGCGCCCGGGACCGGCGACCAAGTTCAAGTTCGCGGACGGCGCCGCCGGCGGCCTCGGGTTCATCTCCTCCGTCAGCCAGGCCTTCTGCACGTCCTGCAACCGGGTCCGGCTGACGGCCGAGGGCGGCCTGCGGACGTGCCTCTTCTCGCTGCAGGAGACGCCGCTGCGGGACCTGATGCGGAGCGGGGCCTCGGACGACCACATCGGCCGAGTCATCGAGACCGCGGTTTGGCACAAGGAGGAGGGCCACCTGATCAACCAGGAGGGCTTCATCAGGCCGGCCAAGTCGATGTCGCAGATCGGGGGCTAGAGGTCCGGCCGGAAGGCCAGGCGAGAGATTCGGTGGCCAGGTGGCCCAGCCGCAAGGAAGCGCCGAGGACCGCAGCATGCGCACTTGCGGTGCGTACGCGAGGACCGCAGAAGCTGACGCCGCGGATGGGTTGCATGGGCGCCGAAGCTCCGTCTGAGCTTTCCGGCCGGACCTCTTGTCGAGTACCCTCGTAGCCGTCACCGTCCTCTCCACGTTCTGGTAACCGATGCGCATACGCCCCGCACTCGTCCTGACAGCACTCCTGCTCTCGGCCTGCAGCCTGGGCGGCGGGTCCCCGACCCCCACTGCCAAGCCGACCCCGACCCCCTCGGGCTCCCCGACCCCCACCTCGGCGCCCAGCTCGACCCCCACCCCCTCGGCGCTGGCGGCCTGCCGCCTGCCGGTGGCGAGCGGGGACGCGCCCACTGACGGAAACCCGGCCCACGGTGCGGCCGGCCACGGCGGGTTCGTGCAGTTCCCGGCCGCCACCTTCACCGCCGACCCGGCCAGCCAGGGCACATACGACCGCGCCCACTCGAAATGGCTGCCGGTGAGCCGGGCGGCGGTCTCGCCCGACGGCGAGCACTACGCTTACACGGCCAACCAGCCCGCCACCGGTCCCGTGGCCGGCAGCATCCACGTCGTGGACGTGGCGACCGGCACAGAGCGCAGCATCCCGGTCCCCGCACCGTCCAACGTGCTGAGCTGGGAGAGCGAAGGTATCTACGTGGTCCGGGTGATCCCCAGCTCAGGGGCCCCGCCCCAGGGCCTGGTCCTGGTGAACCCCACCGCGAGCACGTTCCGGCAGGTCTCAGCCGACGGGATCTGGACACAGATCGTCGGGGGCAAGGCGTGGGGCGCCGACCTCGACGCTGGGATCGCGCCTCCCGCAGGTGGCGGGCCGGGGGCCGCGAACCGGGTCCGCCAGCTCGACCTCGCGACCGGAGCCGCCAGCACGTTCGCCTCCTACCCCGGTGAGAACGTCAGCGTGCTCGGCGGCGGCGGCCCGGTGCCCCTGCTGGCCCACACGACCGCCACCACCTACTCGGTCGTCGCGACTGGCGGCGCCCTGTTCAGCGGGGCCATCGTCAACAGCAACCCGACCTTCCCGCTGGTCGTGGATGGGACGGTGACCTGGTTCAGCAGCTTCTCGGGAGCGGTCTGGCGATCGGACTCCGGCGGCCCGATCCACCAGGTCGCCACGACCCCCCTGACCGCGTCGATGGTGGCCGGAGCCTGCCGATAAACTGACCGGATGATCCGCCCCGAGGAGGCGCGCCGCCCGCTCACGGTCACCGAGCTGGCCTTCGCCATCAAGCGCGAGCTGGGCCCGCTCTCGGCCGTCATCGTGAAGGGCGAGGTCACCGGCATGAAGCTGAGCGCCAAGGGGCACTACAGCTTCACGATCCGCGACCCCGGCGCCGTCATCGAGGCTTTCCTGTTCGCCGACACCGCCCGCCGGCTGGGGATCGTGCCGGAGGACGGCCAGGAGTTCATCTTCCGAGGCCGCGTGGACTTCTGGCCGCAGGGCGGCCGGCTGCGCCTGGTCGTGGACTTCATCCAGTTCGACGACGTCGGCAAGATGCGCGCCCAGCTGGAGGCTCTAAAGCAGGGGCTCGAGCTGGAGGGCGCCTTCGCCCCCGAGCGCAAGCGGGCGCTTCCCTACCTGCCTCTGCGGGTGGCCCTCGTCACGTCTCCGACCGGGGCGGTGATCCACGATCTCCAGGAGACGATCTGGGACCGCTACCCCAACATGGGGGTCCTCGTCTACCCGGCCCAGGTCCAGGGCACGGCCTCGCCTGGGAGTGTGGCAGTCGCCCTGCGCCGCTGCAACCAGGAGGGCCTGGCCGACGTGGTTGTGATCGCCCGCGGCGGCGGCAGCTTCGAAGAGCTCTACGCGTTCAACACCGAACCTGTGGCTCGCGCCATCCTGGCCTCCGAGATACCCGTGGTCACTGCGCTGGGCCACACCTCCGACCGCACGATCGCCGACATGGTGGCCGACGCCGAATGCCGCACCCCGACCGAGGCCGGCGCGCGCGTCGTGCCCAGGAAGTCGGACCTGGTCGCCGCGCTGGTGGAGCGCGGGCGCCGCCTGGACCGGGAGTCGCGGCGGCGGCTGGAGCGGGAGGCCGAGCATCTGGCGAGCCGGGAGCAGCGGCTGCGCCAGGTCCTCCCCGACCTGATCCGGAGCCGCGCCGAGCGGCTCGCCCGCTGCCGCGCCGAGCTGGCCCGGCTGAGTCCCGTCCGGCAGGTCGCCCGCCGAGAGGAGCAGCTGCGCCAGCTGGGGATCCGGATCGACGCCGCCGGCCAGCGCACCCTGCGCGACGCGGGCGAGGAGCTGGCCCGGATCGGCCCACGGATTGACCTGGCCGTCCTGCGAACTTTGCGCGACGCCGGCCAGGGCCTGGCGCACCGGGCGGACAGGTTGGGCGCGCTCAGCCCCGAGCGCGTGCTCGGGCGCGGCTACAGCATCACTCTTGACGCCGAGACCGGGACCGTCCTTCGCAGCGCGGGCGAGACCGCGGCCGGGCGCCGGATCCGGGTGCGCCTGGCGGCCGGGTCCGTAGGTGCCCTAGTGGAGGGGGTTCAGCCCTGAGCCAGGTGCCTGTGGACCTCAGCTACGAGAAGGCGTTGGAGCTTCTCGACCTGAAGCTGCGCTCCCTGGAGGACGGCAACCTCTCCCTGGACCAGGCCCTTGCCGCCGTGGACGAGGCCCGGGCCTACCTCAAGATCTGCCAGGAGAAGCTGGAGGCGGCCAAACGCAAGATCGAGGTGCGGCCGGAGGCCGCGGCGCCGGTCGAGGAACCCCGGGACACGCTCCTGTGACGGGATGAGGGCGATCAGGATCGGCGAGCCGGTCCGGGGCCGCGACGGCGTGCGGATCGGCTCGGTCGACCGGCTGGTCATCGACGAGGCCGCCCACCGCATCACCCACCTCGTCGTGGACGGGCACCTAGTCGGCGTACGCCGCCTCAAGGGTTCCACCGAGGACGAGCTGGTCACCGACCTGGACCGCGCCGAGCTGGAGCGCCTGCCGGACGTCGAAGGCGAGCACGTCAGCCCGGCCGGCGAGCGCTGGGTGGCACCCCCGGGCTTCGCCCTGGAGCACTTCCTGGCGATCGCCTCCGCCCTGATCGGACAGGCGCCCTACCAGCCACCGGTCGAGGTCGACCCCGACCTGGATGACGTCCACGAGCTCACGACCGGCAGCCCGGTCTGGGCCGGCTCCGAGCTCGTCGGCGAGGTGGATCGCGTGGAGACGGACGACAGCGGCCGCATCGTCGAGCTGGTTGTGGGCCGGGGCGGGCTCGGCGGCTACCGCAAGCGGCTGCCGGCCGATCGGATCACCGAGGTCGTCGGCAACAACGTCCACGTGGCGCTGGAGGCCGGCGAGCCCGAGTCCCTGGCCGACGACCAGGACGTTGACTGACCGCTAGGCGGAGTCGGGGACTGCCTCCGCGCGCTTGAGGAACCCGTCGAGGCCCTTCCGGGTCGCCACCACGAGCAGGCCGTCGCCCTTCTCGAGGCGCGTTCCGGGTGGCGGACACCACGTCTGCTGGCCGGCCCGCCCGAGCATCAGCACCCGGCCGTAGACGTCCGCCTGCAGCCACTCGATGTCGTGACCCTCGGCCTCCGCCCCCTCCACCACGTCGGCATGGGCGACAACCACCATGCGCTCGCCGACCGGGATCGAACCCAGGATCCGGTGCCCCAGGGCGGACGAGACGAAGGCGGGCGCGGCCAGTCCCGCCGAGCTGCGCGAGACGCCGATGCCGATCGCCCGCTGGATCTTGGCCGCGAGGTCCGGATCGTGCAGCTGGAGCACGATCCGCAGCTCGGGGTTGATGCTGCGGGCCGCCAGCGCCACCTCCAGGTTGGTCATGTCATCTGTCGTGACGACGAGACAGCGAGCCGTCTCCAGGCAGAGCGCCTCCAGATTGGGCAGCTCGCCCGCATCGCCGATCACGATCGGGATGCCCTGCCGGCGCAGCTCGGGGATCGCCTTGGCGCTCTCGCTGACATCCATGGCGACGACGGACAGGCCCATCCCGTGCACCTGCTCGACCACCCGATGGCCGATGTTGCCGACCCCGCAGACGACGACGTGGTCGCTCATGTCGCGCCGAATGCCGCCCAGCGCCTCGCGCAGCCGAGCGCCGACCAGGGTGTCGGTTATGACGGCGAAGAAGATCGCCATCGAGGCGGCGCCCAGCAGCGCGAGCACGATGTTGTAGACCTTCAACGGCGCGGCCTGCCCAAGCATCGAGATGTCGCCGTAACCGATGGTCGTGATCGTCACGACGGTGAAATAGATGGCGTCCAGGTAGCTCAGGTGGGCGAAGAAGTGGAAGATGAGCATGCTCACCAGCACCAGGGCCGCCACGCCGGCGACAAGGTAGCGAACGCGGTTGTCGGCGAGCGTCCGGACCACGTGGCCGGCCGCCAGCAGGCCGGGCGGCAGCCGGCGGCGCCTGGCCTGGCGGACCGCGTGGCTGACCAGGTTCCGGCCGATCGCGACCTGGCCGTCGGCCAGGCAGAGCACCGATTCCCCCGATTCCGGGAACAGGACGACCTTGCCGGCCGCATCCTCGCCGGCAATGGCCATCAGCACGCCGGAGTCGCCCACCTTGCCGTGGCGTACCACGAGCACCTTGCCCTCGGCTGCAATGCTCTGCTCGAAGTCCGACTGCAGCGCTGCCGCCACGAAGGCCGGGGCTGCGATCGTCGATGAGCTGAGCACCTCGCAGTCCTGGAGGAGGTCCTGGACGCGCCGGCCGAGCTCTCCATTGAAGATGCGCAGCACCACCCTCAGGTTGGGGTTCAGCTCGTGGGCGGCCAGCGCAGCGTGCAGGTTGCCGATGTCGTCGCTCTCTGCGATGATCAGCGCCCGGGCGCTCTCGATCCCGGCGTCGATGAGCACCTTGTCCTCGCGGTAGTTGCCGCGGACGACCGATACGCCCCGCTCGACCAGGCTCACGACGAACCGCCCGGTGACGGCGCTCGCGATGAACACGACCGGCTCTCCGAGGCGGTTCAGCTCCTCGGCCGCGCGAAACCCCAGCTCGTCCTGGCCGCACACGATGAAGTGCGGAGCGGGCGAGGCCGCCTCGGGAGCCCGAGGCTTCACGGTGGGCCTGGTACGGGTTGTCGCCATGTCCGGCGCGGGGAAGTATAGGAGCGGCCCCGCTTGAGATAGCCCGTGCGGTCAGGCAATATCCCGTCCTGCATGGATGAGGCGGTCGGGCGGTGAACATCGGGGGCCTGGTCAGCACGTCCGACCTGCTGTCCAGCATCGGTGTCTGCGTGGGCGCCGCCGCGCTCCTGGCGCTGCTGGCGAACCGCCTGCGCCAGCCGCTGATCCTCGCCTACTTGGCGACGGGGGTGGCGATCGGCCCGATCGGCCTCCACCTGGTCGGCGACCCGACCAGCATCCAGACGGTCGCCGAGATGGGGCTGATCCTCCTCCTCTTCATCATCGGCCTGGAGATCGACCTCAAGAAGCTGGTCGCCGCGGGCCGCCCGGTGGTCGTGACCGGCGCTCTCCAGGTGCCGATCTGCATCGCGCTGGGGCTCGGGTTCTTCTGGCTGCTCGGCTTCGGCGTCGGGGGCGGCAAGTTCGACCTGCTCTACTTGGCGGCCTGCATGAGCATGAGCAGCACGCTCATCGTCGTAAAGCTGCTCTACGACAAGTTCGAGCTGGACACCCTGGCGGGCCGGATCACGCTCGGGGTGCTGGTCTTCCAGGACCTCTGGGCGGTGGCGATGCTGGCCATCCAGCCCAACCTGACCAACCCCGACTTCCACCCCCTGCTGGTGTCAGTCCTGGAGGGTTTGCTGCTCGTCATCTGGAGCCTCTCGGTCAGCCGCTACATCCTGCCCCGGCTCTTCCGCTCAGTCGCCAAGAGCCCCGAGCTGGTCCTCGTCAGCGCGCTCGCGTGGTGCTTCTTCCTGGCCGCCGCCGCCGGCACCATCGGGCTGTCCCGCGAGATGGGCGCGCTCATCGCCGGCATAAGCCTGTCCACGTTCCCCTACAACGTGGACGTCATCGCCAAGGCGACCAACATCCGGGACTTCTTCGTAACGCTGTTCTTCGTCGCGCTGGGGATGCAGATCCCGCTGCCAAGCCCCCAGCTCCTGCTGCTGGTGGCGGCGGCCGCGGGCTTCCTGGTCCTCAGCCGCGTGGTCGTGGTCCCGCTCCTCTACGCGACCGGCATGGGCCATCGGGGGAGCCTGCTGCCCGCCGTCAACCTGGCCCAGATCAGCGAGTTCTCCATCGTCATCGCCTCGCTGGGGCTGGCTCGGGGCCAGATCGACGCCTCGATCGTGACGATGGTGATCCTGACCTTCGCGGTCACCTCGGTCACGTCGACCTACCTGATCCGCAACAACGAGGCCGTGCAGCAGAGGCTGAGCGGGCTCCTGCGCCTGCTCCACATCCCCGACGTGACGGGCAGCCGGATGGCTGAGGGAGACCCTGAGGCGGGCAAGGACATCGTTTTCCTGGGTTTCTTCCGCGACGCCAGCTCGATCGTCCACGAGCTCGAGGAGTGGCGGCGTTCGGGAAAGTCGAAGCTCCTGGAACGGCTGCTCGTGATCGACTTCAACCCCAACGTGATTGGCGAGCTGCGCAAGCGCGGCGTGGCCTGTGTGTATGGCGACATCGCGCACATCGACACGCTGCACCACGCCCACATCTCCGAGGCCAAGCTGGTTGTCTCCACGATCCCGGACGACATCCTGCGGGGCACCAACAACCTGCGCATCCTGAAAGCGGCGCGGCACGTCTGCCCCCGCGCGCAGGTGATCGTGACCACCGACCACATCCCGCAGGCGATCGAGTTCTACAAGGAGGGCGCGGACTTCGTGTACATCCCTCGGCTGATGTCCGCGGGCCAGATGGCCAAGATGCTGCAGCAGGCGATGAAGAAGGGCCTGGAAGCCGCCCGTACGGACGCTATCGCAGACCTTGAGGGCCGGCGCGAAGTCCTCGCATAAATAAGAAACCAGATCCGCCGTGAGGGCCGGCTCCGCCGGCCCGTATTAGGCGCTCTTCCAAGCGAGATTACACATCGCACGAAAAGGAAGGGGGTCCGTGGAGGAAACCGGAACGGTTGCCCCCGCGCCTTACGTGCTCTTGGCCTCGAGGATCGCTTCCAGGGCGGCGATTCGTTCCTGGATCGGGGGGTGGGTGGACCACAGGTGGTTGTACCAGTGCTCGTGATGCTCGAGCGGGTCGTCTATGAACATCGCGGCGGTCGCGTGGTTGTACGTCTTCAACGGCTGGTCGTTCTGGGCGATCTTCTTGAGCGCGCTCAGGAGCCCCGCCGGATTGCGCGTCAGCTCCACCCCGCTCGCGTCCGCCAGGGACTCTCGCTGCCGTGACAGCGCGAACTGCATCAGCGGGCCGACGATGAAGCCGACCACGGTGAACACAGCGCCGACCGCCAGGAGGACCAGCACCAGCTGGCCCGAGTTGCGGCCGCCGCGCATCAGGTAGGTGCTGCGGAACGCGAAGCTGCCGATCAGGCCGGCCATGGCGACCAGCGTGCTCACGATCAGGATGAGGCGCACGTCCAGGTTCTTGATGTGGCTCATCTCGTGCGCCAGCACCCCCTCCAGCTCCTCTCGATCCATGGTCTGAAGCAGCCCGGTGGTGACGGTGACCGCGGCGTGCTGCGGGTTGCGGCCGGTTGCAAAGGCGTTGGGAGAGGGGTCGTCGATGACGTACACGGCCGGCTTCGGCAGCCCGTCGCCGATTGCCAGGGCCTCGACGATGTTGTGCAGCTGCGCGTACTGGGTGGGGTCGGCCGGCTGGGCGCCAGAGACCGAGAGGACGGTCCAGCCGCCCAGGAAATAGCTGTAGAGCACGCCGAGGATCGCCAGCAGGCCGAAGAGGATCGCGCCGCTGACGACACCGGTGCCGCCCCCCCCGAACACAAGCCCGACCAGGGCCCCGGCCGCCAGCCAGAAGACTATGAAGAGGACGATCACCAGAAGGCTCGCCCGCTTGTTGTGCGTTATCTGGTGGTACATGCGATTTTCAGGGGCTGATCCGGCGGTCTTTCGTGATGGAGGCGCGGGCGGCCAGCGTCGCCCAGCGCGCCCAGATGGAAGCCCAGACGAGGCCGTTGGCAAACGCCGGCATGTCCTCCGCGTAGTGCTTGTAGTGGAAGGTCCACATGGCGCGGTGGAACTCGTACAGCATGCGGTTGGTGGCCTGCTGCGTCGACGCGCCCTTGACGTGGACGGCCGTCGCCGACGGGATGTAGTAGACCTTCCAGCCGCCCAGCTTCAGCCGGTAGCAGAGGTCGATATCCTCGCCGAACATGAAGTAGTCGGGGTCGAAGAAACCGACGCGGTCGATGGCGGTCCGCCGGATCATGAGGCAGGCGGCTGTCCCGGAGTCCATCTCGTGAACCTCGGCGGCCGACAGGTAGCCCATGTTGTAGCGGTTGAAGCGCTTGCTCCTCGGAAACAGGCGGGCGAGGCCCGTCAACCGGTAGAACGCCGTGCTGGGCGTCGGGAAGCCGCGCCGCGCGGCCAGGTCGAGGTCCCCCGCGGGCCGGGTCAGGCGGGGTCCCACCGCCCCCACGTCTGGCCGCACGAGCAGGAAATCCGCGAGCTTGCCGACGCAGCCCGCCAGCACTGTCACGTCGGGGTTGAGGAGAAGGATGAAGCGGCCCTCGGCCTGCTGAAGGCCGGCGTTGTTGGCCTTTCCGAAGCCCACGTTCGTGGGCATCCGGATGACCTTGGCCTGCGGGAACTCGGCCTGCACAGCGTCCGCCGAGCCGTCCGTGGAGGCGTTGTCCACGACGATCGCCTCCACGGGCAGGTCGGAGCTGCTGTAGAAGGCTCGAACGGAGTCGAGCAGCAGGTCGCGCACGTTGTAGCTGACGACGATCGCCGAAACCACCGGCTTCCCCTTGTCGGCCATGACGGATTCAGGATAGCTGTGCCCTCGGGCGCCGGGGCTCCAGGGCGATGGTTCCCTAGAATCGACGCCAGTGACGGCTCCTCCTGAACCGGTCGCGCATCGCCGGCTGGGTCCGCGACTGGCCAGGATTCGCGACAGCCGGCTGGTCCGCCAGAACCTCATCCTCTTCGCCGGCGGCTTCACGGCGGGCCTGGGCGGATTCGTCTACCACGCGGTGGCCGGCCGGGTGCTGGGCCCCGCCGTGTACGGCGAGGTGGCCTCCCTGGTCGCCCTGTACGCGGTCGGTACGGCCGGCAACCTGATCCTGTTGCTGGTTCTCGCCCGCTACGCCGCGGCCCTGATGACGGCCGATAACGAGGGCGGAGTGGGCTACCTGATACGACGCAGCACCCGGGTCATCGCCATTCCGGCAGCCGTCTTCGTGGTGCTGGTGGCCGCGCTCTCGGTGCCGGCGGCCGCTTTCCTGAAGCTGAGCTCGCCCTTCCCGGTCATCTGGCTGGGCCTCGCCGTCGCCGCGATCTGGTACGCGGCCATCCCCCGCGGGGTGCTGCAGGGAATGCAGAGATTCCCGGCCCTCTCCGTCAACCTCGGCTCGGAGATCCTGGTGCGGACCGGCATCCTGATCGTCCTCCTGATCTTCGGGTTGGCGGTGAACGGCGCCATGATCGCCATCCTGCTGGGCGCCACGTTCGGCTATGGCTTGGGCATGTTCTCGCTGCGGGAGCTGCTTCGGGTGGAGCCTCGCCAGGCCCGGCTCCGCACGATGCTCGGCTTCTCCCTGACGGCGGCGGCCGGGACCGTCGGCATCCTGCTCCTCTACAACCTCGATGTGATCCTCGCCAAGCACTACCTCGACGCCCACGGCGCGGGCATCTACGGCGCGCTCAACAAGATCGGCACCATCGTCTACTTCGGGACGCTGTCGGTGAGCCAGGTCCTCTTTCCCCGAGTCGTAGAGGCGGTGGCGACCAACAAGCACGCAGTGCGGCTGCTGCTGCTGTCGGGCGGCATCCTGGCGTTCCTGGGGGGCTGTGCCCTGGTCGTGTTCGCGCTCTTCTCGCGGCTGGTCGTCGTGCTGCTGTTCGGGGAAAAGTTCCTCGACGCCCAGCCCTACATCCTCGCGGTCGGGCTGATCGGCCTCGGCCTCAGCCTGGACAACCTGCTCATCCAGTTCTTCATGGCGGTCCACGACCGGGTCTTCGTGCCGATCCTGGCCGCCGCCTGCACCCTGCAGGTGGTGCTGATCGTCTCCCACCACGGAGGCGTAGGCGACATCGTCGCGGACGTGCTGATCGCGGTGTTCTGCCTCTTCGGAGCGCTCGCCCTGCGCTGCGCGGCGTTGGCGCCGAAGCTGCGCCCAGAGATGGTGATCGAAGAGCTCTAAAAGAAAACTCTCGCGGCCCTTGCGGGTCGCGAGAGTTAAAGGATGCTCGGCAACGACCTACTCTTCCGCCGCGTTACCGCGACAGTACCATCGGCGCTGGAGGGCTTAACTTCCGTGTTCGGAATGGGAACGGGTGTTTCCCCTCCGCCATGGCCACCGAACGGGAAGGATTATACCGTGGCAGCGTCCTGGGGCGGGACCTAGCAGGCCGCTGAAAGCACCCTGCTAGCGGGTGCGGCGGCGGCGGGCGCGCAGGCTCTTGATCTTGCGAGCCTCCGCGGGCGGAACGTAGTGGGAGCGGCGCCGCATCTCGCGGACAAGCCCCTGCTCCTGGACCTTGCGGCGAAACTCGCGCAGCGCTTGCTCGAACTCCTCCGGATGCTTGACCAGCACCTTCAAACCGAAATCACACCCTCTAGTTTCTAGCTGGCGCAGCCGGGGTCGCGCGCGCGCGACCGGCGCCGCGTGCACAAGAATACCCGCTCGGGCCGCCGCACGGCCGGAGTACCCTGCGGCGATGGCCGAGCCCTCTCGCAAGATCAAGACCAAGCACGGCGAGCTGACCCTGGAGGAGATCGGAGGCCTACTTCCGGGCACCGGCGAGGTCATGAGGTCGGTCGGAGAATGCTTCTCCATGTCCTGGCACGCCGCCCACGGCGGCAACTGGGAGCTCGGCAAGTACTACCTAAGGCGCACGCGCAGCCTTCTCCGTGGCCTTGCCGTCACTAGGCCCAAGTACGCGAAGCAGATCCGGGAGTTCGATGTGGACTACCTGGAGGCCGCCTACCAGGCGCTGATCGAGCGCGACCTCTGGTCATTCGACGCCCGCTACGAGGAGGCTACCGACCAGGCCAACGTGTACCACGTGGACACCGGTCACCCGTACATCCGCTGGGTCAGGCCAGAGGAGCCCCCAGAGCGCGGGCTGGACCTGCAGCTCGAGACCTAGCCCGTCAGGAAGGGCAGCGGGTTCACGGGGCGGCCGCCCTGGCGTACCTCGAAGTGGAGGTGGGGGCCCGTCGAGTTCCCGGTCGAGCCCTCGAGGCCGATCGGCTGGCCCTTAGCCACGTGCTGGCCCTGCTTCACCAGGATCTGCATGAGGTGGCCGTACAGCGTGTCGATGCCGGCCGCGTGCCCGATGACGACGTAGTTGCCGTAGCCGCCGTTGTTGAAGCCCGCGAGCAGGACGACCCCGTCGCCGGCCGCCAGCACAGGCACTCCGGCCGGGGTGGACAGGTCCAACCCAGTGTGGAAGTGGGCGTACCCACCGTAGGGCGGCTCGAACGCATAGGGGCTGGGCCCGAAGCCCTGGGTCGTCACGCCGCCCGGCAGCGGGTTGGTGAAGTGCAGGTCGCCAGAGGCAGCCGGCACTTGGCCGCCCAGCAGCTGGACCTGGTCCCAGACGGCCTGGGACGCGGCGGCGGCCACTTCGTTCTGCTGCGCCTGCAGCATGTCGGCGATGTACTGCGCGGTGGCCGTCGACTGGCGGCTGGCGCTGTACATCTCCGCCTGGGTCTGGGCCTGTTGAGCCCAAAGGCTTTCGAGGGCCGCCTGCTGGCGGGCCGCCACCGCCTGCAGGCCGGCCAGCTGGACGAGCAGCTTGGCCCTCAGGTCGGCCTGGGTCTTGCGGTCGGCGGCCTGCTTCTCGCGGTCAGCCTTCAGCTTGTCCTCGTCACGCTGCAGCGACGCCTTGATGCCCCGGGCGCGGGCGCCCGCCGCATTCAGGTCGCCCATGCGCGTGACGAAATCGCCGAGGTTGCTCGACGCTCCCAACTCGACGAGGATCGACTCCGGCTCGATATACATGGCGCGGGCGAGAATGGCGACCTGGCGCCGCTCGCGGTCGATGCGCGTCTGCGTATCTGCCATCTGCGCGTCGAGGGCGGTGATCTCGGCGTCGAGGGCGGCGATCTTGGCGTCCGCGTCGGCCTGCGCGGCGGTCAGGCGCTCCTCCTCCACCCGGTTGTCGTGCAGGGATTGGGTCAGCTGGTCCTGGGCGGCTATACCGGCTGCCAGGGAGGCTCCGAGCTGGGCGCGGACCTGCGCCAGCTGAGCCTGACGGATGCGGGCGGCCGCGAGCCCGGAGTAGTCGGTGGCCGAGACCGGCACGGTAGCCATGCCGATCAACATCGCTGTGATGAAGACCAGCAGGCCCAACTTCCCCACGAATTGGAAGCTAGGTAGCGCTCCGGCCCGATCAAGGCCGCGGTGGTTAAGGGATGTTGAGCCTTGCCGTCATTCGGGCGTCAGGTCAGAGGCTTCCGGCCTGAATGTTGCGGTGAGCAACGCGGTTGGCTCTTAGGTTCTGGCCATCGCCAGCTGGCGGCGGAGCGCCAGGCGGCTGCCCAGATTGACGACCAGCACGATGGCGATCAAGACCAGGGCCGCCCCCCAGGCCGTGTCCTGGAGCTCCTGGTACGGCGTCAGGGCGTCGTGGAACACGATCAGGGGCAGGGCCGCCATCGGCTGCGTGGGGTCGAGCGCGAGGGCGCGGTTTCCAAACCCGGTGAACAGCAAGGGCGCCGTCTCGCCGGCGGCCCGTGCAACGGCCAGGAGCGCGCCGGTGACGACACCGGGCGCCGCCGCGGGCAGGATCAGCTGCAGCGATACCCGCCAGCGTGCGAGCCCGAGCGCCAGACCGGCCTCGCGAAGCCCGCCCGGCACCAGCGCCACCGCGGCCTCCGTGGTCCGGATCACGACCGGCACCATCAGGACCGCCAGCGCCACCGAAGCCGACAGGGCCGAGAAGTGGCGGAAGGGCGCGACCAGCAGCGCATACGCGAACAGCCCGATCGCGATCGAAGGGGCCGCCACCAGCACGTCGCTGGCCAGCCGAACCGTGTCGCCCCAGCGGCCGAGGCCGTACTCGGCGAGATAGATTCCGGCGACCACCCCGATCGGGATGGCGAGCAGCGAGGCCACCCCGACGATGATCAGGGTGCCCACGATGGCGTGCTCGACGCCCCCGCCGGGGATCCCGACCGGACGCTCGGTGTGAATGAAGAAGTCGAGGTGGGCGGCCGCCGGGAGCCCGTTGCGAACCGTGTAGGCGAGCACCAGCGAGAGCGGCACCAGCGCCAGCGCGGCGGCCACCCAGACGGCCAGCCTCGCGAATCGGTCAGCGAACCGCCGCCGCTGGTCGCGGCTCACGCTGGGACCTCCTTGCCCACGAGCCGCACCATCAGGAGTGCCCCCAGGTTGACGATCAGGGTTACGAGCATCAGGACCAATCCCAGCTCGAGCAGGGCCGCCGGGTAGAGCTGCCCGGTCGCCTCGGTGAACTCGTTCGCGATCACGCTCGCCAGGGTGTAGCCGGGCGCGAAGATCGCGGCCCGGATCTCAGGCCGGTTGCCGATCACCATGGTCACCGCGACGGTCTCGCCGAGGGCGCGGCCGAATGCCAGGACGGTGGCCCCGAATATGCCGGGCCGGGCGGCGCGCAGCACGAGCCTCCAGGTCGTCTCCCACCAGGTGGCGCCCAGCGCGACCCCGGACTCGCGGAGGCCTCCAGGCACCGCTCGGATCACCTCGCGTGACACGGCCGCCAGCGTCGGCAGGATCATCACGGCCAGCACGATCCCGGCAGTGAAGAGGCTGGTCTGGCGAGCGGGGCCCTCGAAGATCCCGAGGTTGCCGAAGCGCGCGCTGACGGGTCGGTCGACATGGGTCAGCAGCCAGGGCGCCAGCACGTAGAGGCCCCAGATTCCGTAGACCACGCTGGGGATGGCGGCCAGCAGTTCGACGCCGATGCCGATCGCGCTCCGCAGCCGGGCGGCACTGGGCTCGGCCAGGAAGACGGCGACGCCCACCCCGATCGGGAGCGCGATCAGCAGGGCGATGAAACTGGTGGCGAGCGTGCCGTAGATGAACGGGAGGGCGCCGAAGTCCAGCGTGACCGGGTTCCAGGCCGTATGCACCAGGAACGCCCAGCCGTAGTGCTGGATCGCGGGCGCCGCCTGCTGCGCGATCACGACGACGATCAGCACGACGAGCAGCGGCGCGATGCCGGCCGCGATGGCCGTGCCCGTTCCGAAGCGGTCGCGCCGGCGGCTTCGGGCGCCACCCCAGGCCAGCGACAGCCGGCCGATCACCCCTCCTCCACGTCGAGGCGGTAGCCGACCCCCCGCACGGTCACGATCGAGAACGGGGCCCGGCCCTCGAATTTCTCGCGCAGCCAGCGGATATGGACGTCCACCGTCTTCTGGTCGCCTCCGAAGCCGGCCCCCCAGACCTTGCCGAGGATGGCCTCACGGGTGTGGGCACGGCCGGGCGCGCCCAGCAGGAAGGAGAGGAGCCCGAACTCGCGTGGCGTCAGCTTCATCTCACGGCCGTCGAGCAGGGCCCGGTAAGCGGCTCGGTCCAGCGTGAAGGCGCCAAGCACCTCCCGCTCAGGGAGCTTGCCCGGCTCGACCGCCTCGACGCCCCGTCTCATCACCGCGTTCACGCGGGCCAGCACCTCGCGCACCGAGAAGGGCTTGGTGATGTAGTCGTCGGCGCCGATCTCCAGGCCGAGGACGGTGTCCACCTCGGAGTCTCGCGCGGTGACCATGATCACGGGCACCCGGCTGGTCTTCCGCAGGGTCCGGAAGACCTCGATCCCGTCCATGCCGGGCAGCATGAGATCGAGCAGGACCAGGTCAGGCGAGCCGGTGCGGGCCAGGCGCAGACCGGCAACCCCATCGCGCGCCGAGTGGACGGTATGGCCGGCCGCCTGCAGGTTGTACTTGAGCGTCTCGAGGATGCCTTCGTCGTCCTCGACGATCAGGATCCGGCTCACGCCCGGGTCAACCGAGCTCGACCACCTGGCCGGTCTCCAGGAAGACGATGTCCTCAGCCACGTTGGTGACGCGGTCGGCGATCCGTTCGAGGTTGTGGGCGACGAGCATCAGCGTGACCGAGCGCAGGGCGGTGTCCGAGTCGACGCCGCTCCCGATCTCCTGGAGCAGATCGTCGTAGACCCGGTGGTAGAGCCGGTCGATCTCGTCGTCCTTGGCCGCGATCTCGCGGGCACGCTCCTGGTCGTGCTCGATCAGCGCGTCGAGGATGTCGCAGACCTGCTGCCGCGCCAGCTCGCCCATCAGGCCGAACTCCGCCCGCAGCGGCGTGCGCGGGAGCCCTGCCAGGGTGGTCGTGAAACGAGCCACCCGCACCGTGTAGTCGCCGATCCTCTCCAGCTCGGCGGCGATGTACTGGACGCCCATCAGCGTGCGCAGGTCGCGCGCCACCGGTTGCTGGGTGGAGATGATCGCGAAGCAGCGCTCGCGGATCTCCCGGAACATCTCGTTCAGCAGCTGGTCGTTGCCGCGGACCTGGTCGGCGAGCTCGCGATCGAACGTGCGAAGCGCCTGCAGCGCCTGGTCAATCTGAGATTCGACCAGGCCGGCCATTCGCAGGAGCTGCTCGCGGAGCGTCTCCAGCTCACGATCGAAGGCCGCTCTAGCCAAACCGCCCCGTGATGTAGTCCTCGGTCCGGCGGTCCTTCGGCCGGTTGAACAGCTCCACGGTGGGCGCCACCTCAACCAACTCACCGCTCCGCTCGTCGGGGCTCATGAGCATGAAGGCGGTGAGGTCGGCCACCCGGGCCGCCTGCTGCATGTTGTGGGTCACGATCACGATCGTGTAGCGCTCGGCCAGGCGGCCCATGAGGTCCTCGATCTTGAGTGTTGCGATGGGGTCGAGGGCGGAGCAGGGCTCGTCCATCAGGATCACCTCCGGGTCGACGGCCAGGCAGCGGGCGATCGAGAGGCGCTGCTGCTGTCCGCCCGACAGGGCGGTCGCGGGACTGTTGAGCCGGTCCGAGACCTCATCCCAGAGGGCGGCGTCGCGCAGGCTGCGCTCGACGACCTCCTCGATGCGCGACCGCTTGTAGCCCAGCAACCGGGGGGCGAAGCTGATGTTGTCGCGGATCGACATCGGGAATGGGCTCGGCCGTTGGAAGACCATGCCCACCCGCTGGCGGAGCTGGAGCAGCCGGTCGGTCTCCACCACGTCCTCGCCTTCGAGCATCACCCGGCCCTCAGCCCGGGCGGCGGGCACCAGGTCGTACATCCGGTTGAGCACTCTCAGAAGCGTGCTCTTGCCGCAGCCGGATGGTCCGATCAGCGCCGTGATGCGACGTTCCGGGATCTCCAGCGTGATGTCCTTAAGGGCCCGCGCCTTGCCATACCAGAAGGAGAGGCCTTCGATCGAGATCTTGGTGCGGGCTGCCCCCTCGAGAGTTCTCAGCGCAGCCGGCGTCACCCGAGCGACCGGTTCCCGCGGTCCCCGCTGTGCCTGTTCCACCAACTGCTCACCCTAGGTCGCAAGTGGTTAAACGCTCTTTATGGGCCGGTTAAGAGATGGGTATGGCGATCGCGAAAACCTGGCCGCCGGTGGGGGCGGCCTCGGTCCAGACCCGGCCGTTCTGGGCCAGGGCGAGATGCTTCGTGATGGCCAGGCCCAGCCCGGTGCCGGGAACGTCGCGGGAGCGGGCTTGGTCGACCTTGTAGAAGCGCTCGAACACGCGGTCCCAGTGCTCCGGCGAGATGCCGAGGCCGTGGTCGCGGACGCGCAGCAGGAGCTCTCCCCCGGCGACCTCCGCCGAGGTCTCGATCAGGGTGCCCGCCGGGGCGAACTTGTCGGCATTGTCCAGGAGGTTGCCGAGCGCCTGCGCCAGCTTGGCCCGGTCGGCAGTGACCGTGAGCCCATCCGGGACTGTCACCAGGAGGCGGTCGCCCAGGTGGAGCCGCGCCGCCACCTCGGCGACCAGGCCGGCCACCTCGAAGGTCGAGCGCGAGAGGAGCGAGCCGCCGGCCTCGATCTCAGCCAGCTCCCTGAGGTTGTCGATGATCGCGTCGACGTGGTCCACCTCCCGGAGGGCGCGCCTCGCGAACTTCTTCCGTGCCTCGGCCGGCGCGTCGCCCTGGAGGCTCTCGACAGCCAGCCGGAGCGACGTGATCGGCGTCTTCAGCTCGTGAGAGAGGTTGGAGACGAACTCCTGGCGCACGGTTTCCAGCCGCCGAAGGCCCGTCACGTCGGAGAGGAACAGCAGAGTCGAGCCGGTCGTGGGGCCTGGAACCGTCCGGGTCCGGACGGTGCGCTGGCGGTGCGCGAGGCGGATCTCGGCCTCCGGCCGGCCGACCCTGAGCACGGTGTCGAGGTTGGCCTCCCGGGTCGCCTCGACGAGAGGTGCCGGCAGCCGGGCGGGATCGATCGCGAAGAAGTCGCGGGCCAGGGCGTTGGCCGCCAGCACGCGCAGATCGCGGTCGAGAAGCATCGCCATGATGGGCGCCTCTTCGATGAGGTCCTCGAAAGGCAGGTCCCGCCGCGGCTCCTGGTCGGGAGCCTTCAGCTGGCGCCAGCGCGCCCAGATCACGGCGCGAGTATAGGTTGGCGGGCTCGGCCAGCCGCGGGCGCCGGCCCCGCTTCTGATTCTTAACCGGGCAGACCTGGGGCCTTAACCGGGCTTCCCTAGGCTGAGCCGGGATGGAACCCTGCCTGGCCCTCATCGCGCACGAGGGCAAGAACCCTGAGATTCTCGCGTTCGCCCTCCGCCACACCGATTTGCTGCGCCGCTGCTCGCTGCTGGCGACGGAGACGACGGGGCGCCTCTTGATCGCCGAGACCGGGATGCGGATCGAGTGCGTGAGGTCGGGGCCCACCGGGGCCTACGCCCAGGTTGGGGCCCGGGTCGTCATGGGAGAGGTGGACGCCGTGATCTTCCTTGTCGATCTGCTGGACCGGCATCCCCGCGAACCTGAGGCCCGCGCCCTGCTGGCGGCGTGCAACTTGTACGGCGTGCCGCTGGCCACCAGCCCGATGACCGCGCGCCTCCTTCTGGGCGCTCTCTTCCAACCCCAGCTCACGATTCGCTGAGAGGCCGCCGGCCCCTGCGTCTCGGAGCTACCCGAGGTTGGTTTCGCGTGCGCAGGCGGCGGCGCGCTCGAGGAGCAGCTTTCGCTCGCGCGCGTTTCGCGTGAGCGACGCCGCGCGCTTGAACTCCACTCCAGCCTCGCGGGGGCGGCCGAGCTTGGCGAGGAAGTCGCCGCGCACGCTCGGCAGGAGGTGGTAGCCCTCGAGCGAGGGCTCGTGCATCAGGGCTTCAACGAGCTCGAGGCCGGCGGCCGGGCCGAAGGCCATCCCGTTGGCGACCGCCCGGTTCAGGTCCACGACGGGCGACGGGGCCAGGTGGGCGAGCGCGTCGTAGAGCGCCGCGATGCGCGCCCAGTCCGTGTCCTGCGGCATGCGCGCTCGCGCGTGGCAAGCGGCGATCGCGGCCTGCAAGGCGTACGGGCCGAGGGCGCCGCCCAGCTCCTCGGCCCGCTGGAGCGCCGCCAGCCCGCGACGGATCAGGAGCTGATCCCAGCGCGAGCGGTCCTGTTCGAGCAGCAAGATGGGCTCGCCCGAAGGGCCGACTCGCGCGTGCGAGCGCGACGCCTGGATCTCCATCAACGCGACGAGGCCATGGACCTCCGGCTGCGCTGGGGCGAGCTCGGCAAGGATGCGGCCGAGCCGGAGCGCATCCTCGCAGAGCGCTGGTCGCAACCAATCGTCGCCGGCGGTCGCCGAATAGCCCTCGTTGAAGATGAGGTAGACGACCTCGAGCACCGACGAAAGGCGGGCGCCGAGCTCCGCCCCACTGGGGACCTCGAAGGGGACGCGCGCCTCGGTGAGTGTCCGCTTGGCCCGGACGATTCGCTGGGCGATGGTCGGCACCGGAACGAGGAAGGCGCGAGCGATCTCCTCAGTTGTGAGACCTCCGAGCAGGCGGAGCGTGAGCGCGACGCGCGCCTCGGTCGAGAGAACGGGATGACAGGCCGTGAACACGAGGCTGAGAAGGTCGTCGCCGATCTCATCATCGATCGCGGCATCGAGATCCGGGATGGCCAGCTCCTGCTCGGCCGCGAGCTCGTGACCCAGCTGCTCGTACTTGCCTTCGAGCCGCTTGCCTCGACGGAGCAGGTCGATCGCTCGATGCTTTGCCGTGCCCATGAGCCAGGCGCCCGGTCGATCCGGGACGCCTGACTCCGGCCACTGTTCGAGGGCGGCGACGAAGGCGTCCTGCGCGAGCTCCTCGGCGAGACCGATATCGCGAACCATCCGCGCGAGACCCGCGATGAGCCGGGGAGACTCGATCCTTCAGACCGCCTCGATCGTTCGAAGCGTTCGTAAGTCCGTCGCAGTCGTCGGGTGCGAACCTTCGTTTGTCACCAAAGGCCGGCCTATCGCTCCCCGGCCGCCTGCGCGCGCAGCCGGCCCTCGGCCTCCCTGAGCTCGGGAGTCAACGCCTCGCCGAAGTCGTCCGGCTCGAAGACCTGGCGAATCTCGATCTCCGTCTCCGCCATGGGCGCCCGCTTGACCCATTCGATGGCCTCTTCCTTCGACTTGACCTCCCACAGCCAGAAGCCCGCGATCAGCTCCTTGGTCTCGGCGAACGGCCCGTCGATAACGGTCCGCTTTCCCTGAGAAAACCTGACCCGCGCGCCCTTCATAGTCGGGTGGAGCCCCTCGCCTGCGAGCAACACGCCGGCCTTGGCCAGCTCTTCGTTGTATTTCCCCATCTCGGTGAGGATCTTCTCGTCGGGGAGCACGCCCGCCTCTGACTCGCTGTTCGCCTTGACCAGGATCATGAATCGCATCGTCTTGTCTCCTTGTGGTTGGGGCAGGGGCTCAAGCCCGGCATTAACCATTCATCGAACGGAGCGCCGCAAAATCGACATCGACCCCTCGCGAACTCTTTCCCGGAATATCCGGGCGGTCAGCCGACCGAGGCCAGGAAGTCGAGGAAGACCTCGCGCCAGCGATCGGCGGCGTCTGCCACCGGAAAGTGCCCGGAGCCCTCGAACATCTCCATCTCGACCCGGCCCCCCGCGTCGCGGTAGCGCTCCAGGACGGCCCGGATCTGGGAGACCATGGGTTGCGGCGGGAACACTTCCTCGCCCGGCCAGCCGGGGACGACCCCCATCTTGCCCAGCGTCCCCATCTCCCAGGCCGACCCGTCGGCAATGACGATGTCCGCGGTGCCATGGGTCCAGAGTACGGATGGCTTGGGGTCGATCCCGACGATGCCGGACCAGTCGCAGTACTTGCCGGCCAGGGCGTTCAGGATCCCCCGCGTGCCGGGCGCGATGCCGGGCCAATTCGCGGACGGCGCCAGGTCGCCCGGGTAGCCGTCCTCGCCGGTGACCGATTTCAGGATCTCACCGACGAGCATGTCCTCGCGTTCCTTTGGCTCCCGGTGGGTCAGCGCCCAGTAGGAGGAGTTCAATACGTTGCGCGGCGAGAACGGTGACTCGTCGGTGCGATCCCCGGCCGCGATGCGCTGGGTGAAATCGGGGCTGCCGGTGCCGCCGCCGGACCCGGCCCAGTCCGGGAAGCAGGGCGTCCCGTCGGCCCTGGCGCCGCCGAAGCCGTAGGGCGCGACGGGGTCGATGAAGGTCATCGAGGCGACCGGCCTGTCCATGGCGTAGACCGCGATCGCGGCGCCTCCGGTCGACCAGCCGACGACGTGGGGCGGCCGCTCGACGCCGAGGTGGCGGAGCAGCGAGTGGGCGTCGTCGGCCCAGTCGCGAAGCCCGCGCGTGCTGTCGATTGGCTTGGGCTCCGTGTCGCCGAAACCCCGGCTGTCGGGCGCGATCATCCGGTAGCGAGCCGGCGCGCCGGCCATCAATGGCTCGTAGAACCGGGCGCTGGCCAGGTTCCCGTGAATGAGGAGGACCGGTTCGCCACCCTCCGGACCGGACTCGAGGTAGTGATGGCGGAGACGGTCGGTCGTGACCGTCTCGGAACGAACGCCGGGAATCAGGTCCATGACTTCTCCCAGAAATAGCGACGGCGGGAGACTCGTCTCCCGCCGTCGCCGAGTGAACTACCTAGTTCTTGGCTGACGCTGTTGGCTGCAGTGATCGGACCGCCTCTTGAAAAATGCCGAATTGGCGCATGATCCGATCGCCTATCGAAGCTCCGACAACTCCCATATTGTCGACGTACAGGCTGGCCGTGGCGATCAGGCGCGTGAACTCCTCGTCCTCGTAGCGCAGCCGGTTCAGCTTCTCCGCCGTTCCTCGCATCAGGGTGAAGCCGATGAGGTCGCCTCCGTGGAGTTCGAGCAGGACGGTTTCGTAGCTTTCGACATCTCCGCGCTGCTTCAACCGCTCGTTGAATTGCTGAGCTTCCGCGAACACCTCCAGCGCCTGCTGTTCGCGGCCGGCCTTCACTTGCCCCCAGCCGATGAAGATTCCGAAGTCAGAAGCCATGAGCACCTCCTCAGGTCATCAAGCCTTCGCTGTCGCCCCCGTGCGACGGATCGCTAGAGTTTGGCCCAGCGGCCCGCCGATGACAACCTGTGGGCGGGCTCGGCCGGCGGCACCGTCTGAGGCTGCCTCGGAGGGGGTGTCCTTGCCAGCGCCGTCGGTTACCACATAGCCTGACCCTTGGTGGCGAATCGACTCTTCCGACAGAGCCTGAAGTTCAGCAACAACTCCGAGTCCGCCATGCAGCTGCGGATCGAACCCTGGGGCGACGTCGTCCTGCTCGACCCTCGCGCGGCCGTCGACATCATGGTCACCAGTGACCGCGATGGAGCCCTTGAGTTCGTCTACGGACCGGAGCCGGCGATCCTGGCGTGGAGTGGCGCCACTGTTGACGTCATGCAAGACGGCCGCGTCATCCTCTCGTATCCCATTCCCAGCCCCTGAGGCTGGCCGGCTCGAAAAGGGACCCCCTCCCAACCCTCCCCACACGACACGGGGGAGGGAGTCTTAGCAGGGCAGAGGTGGAGCCCATGACGCGATTCGAACGCGTGACCTCTTCCTTACCAAGGAAGTGGTACTAGTTCGAGTTCGCCGCGGAACTAAACCGCTGTCTTTAGGCGATGGGTTGGTGGGGCAGCCTTGTCGGCAGTCTGTCAAGAGGCATTCCAACGACTGCTACACCTGAGCGCCTGCACCCGGCGTTTACAAAACCTTGACATCTACACCGATCGAACTCAATTCGTGGCGCACAGCGGTAAGAACTGCGCAGAAACTTCGCGGCATAGCGCAGGCGGCCCGCTGACCTTGGCAACGCCACGTACGGACCGTTGAGATTGGCGACCAGGTGAGGGTAAACTCGCCGCTAGCCGGAGCCCAAGAATTAGAAAGAGGCCCGGCAAGCAAGAGCGGACCTCACGGTCAACCCTGCTCGCGCGAGCCCCGACGTACACCGGCAGCATAGCGCAGGGACCGGATCATGTGCCGCTCCAAGGGAGCACATATGTCCGCGGAGCCCGGTCACGTCGCGCGAGCTGGTG
>DHIW01000055.1 GCA_002404015.1 Chloroflexi bacterium UBA4736 | reverse complement strand
CGACATCGGGGCTGTTTACCGACGTGATCGACTCAGCGGGCTCATTCACGAGTACGAGATCGCCGCATGACGACGGAATCCGGTTCTCGGCACCCGCAGGTCACCTTGCGCAGATACCAGAGCGGTTAAAGCAATGTCCACGCCCATCTATGCCGCAACGCTGGTCCACCTGGTGACCTTGATCCAACTCACTCGCGACGGCAGCTCGGTTGATGATGTGGCTCAGTGGTTAACTGTCAGGTGACCATGGGAGCGGCGCATGGACGCCGCGAGAGACACACGCGTTGCGCTGGCCGCATCAGTTTTTGCGCTCAGTGCGCTCTCCCGGCAGTGCCAGCATGCTGCGCACCCCCCATTTGGCGATGTCGTAGCCCGCGACGACCACAAGGATAAACGGCACCAGCAGCCACGGGTTTTCCTCGAACAGCCCCATATCGGCCCCTCCCGATCAGCTGGACGGCGAGGCGTAACCACCGGAGATCGGCGACGGCAGCGGCCTCTCAGCGACGTAAAGCCTAGCAGCGGACGGCGCGCACGGCCGTCTTGCGCCGAAGCGCCGGGCACATTAGGCTTCCCACCGACGCGGGTATTAGGCAGACGGGGGACGATATGGACGGGCGTTGGGACGCGGCTGGACAAGCCAGCGAGCTTGTGGCCGCCTGATGCTGGTCTTGATCTTTCTCGAGAAGGGCAGAGAGACAAAAGAGCGCGAGCAAGACGAGGACCACCGGCGTGATCGGGACCGGGACGCAGAAGAGCGCGACGATGAAGACGAGCGCCACCGGCGCGGTGTCCCCGAGCAGATCCCCTCCCACCTGGACCCCCGCCCCCTGGCCCACGCGCTCCAACCCCACCTCGCCGGCCGCCCGGCCGACGGCTCGGTTGCCCCCGCCTCCACCCCGACCACCGTGGTCTGGTCCGACGCCGGCGAGGAGGCCATCGCCCACCTCGACAGCCTCCAGATAAGGATCCTCGACGGCGCCGTGGTCGCCTCGCTGGACCTCGAGACGGACCAGACTGGCAGGGCTCCCGTGGTCGTGAGGTTCGCGCTCGCCGCTCAGGATCCCGCGGCGGGCCTGATCGCGGTCACCGACGAGGTGCCAGGTGGCAACCCCATACTCGCGGCCCGCTGGGGCGCCACCGTCCAGGACGCGGTCTGGGCCTCGCTGACCGGACTCGCCGCCGATCACGCCGCTCAGAACGGCTTCGCCCCCCATGGCCTGTCCGCTGTGGCCGGGGCGCTGCGCCTGCACATGGGCAACCCCTTCCAGATCACCGCTCTTACCAGCCCGTGATCGACACCGCCGGCCTCGCCCAGGAACTTATCGACGCCGGCCAGGCCATCGGTCTCATCTCCGACGACCGCTCGCTCAACGCCGACTGGTTCGGCAGCCCGCTGACCCACCTCGAGCAGATGCTCACCACGCCCTCTCAGCGGGCCGCCCTCCTCCGCGCCCTGGAGGGCCTGCTGCCGGCCGACGGCGCGGCCGCCGGCGCCCCGGCGGGAGAGCGCTGGCACCCGCTCTTCGATGCCGGCCACGACGGCAACGTCTTTCTCGTCATAACCGGCGACGGGACGGGCCCGGTCGTGATCGGAGCCGCCGCCTCGGTGGCCGGCCCCAGCGAGAACCTGGGCGATCCGACCAAGCCCTCGGCTCGGCTCTCGATCCGAGCGCCCCTCGTCAAGGCGGACGGCGGCGCCCTGACGGCGCTCGCCGGCACGTCCGAGGGCCCAATCAGCGCCGAGCTTCGCGTGAACCTCCACCTGCAGCGCGGTACGGGGGTCGGTCAGTCCCCCATCGGCCTGCAGGCGCTCCGCATCGCGGTCCTCTCGGGCACCGGCGCCACCCCGGTCCGGGTGCGGGTCACCATGGAGGAGCTCGACCTGGGTGACGGCGCCGGCCCGGTCGCCGAAGTTGTCCTGGACCCTGACCAGCTGGGCAGCGAGGCGGCGCACGTCGCGGTTGGCCTCCTGCGCCAGGCTTTCCATTCGGCGTCAAGCCTGGATCCCGCCGGCCAGAGCCTGGTCCAGTCACTGCCCGGGCTCCTCGGCCTTCTCAATGACGGGATCCCGCCCTTCCCGTTCGCCGACCTCCTGCACAACCCGCAGGGCCTGCGGGCCTGGCTCAGATCTCTCACGGCCGGTGGCGCGGGAGCCCCGGCGGTCAAGTGGCTGGGGCACCTGGCAGCGCTCTTTGGCATCTCCACTCCGGCGGTGACCGGAATCGGCGCGGCCACCGACCCCTGGCGGGTCAGCATTCTCGCCATCGGAACCGGCGGACTCGAGGCGGTCCTGGCCATCGACCGCGACCCGGCCACCGGTGTCGACGTGCTCCTCCCCGGGCTCGCGGTCCGGCTGCCGTCGGCCGTCGCGGGCAGCAAGGCGGTGCTGAAGGCCGGCGCGACGGTGGCGGCGGTTCCGCTCAGCGGGGTCGTGCCCGCGGTCCCCCTACCCCGCGCCAAACTGCTGATCGAAGCCCCCGGGACGGGCCCCTTGATCGCGCCGGGCGGCGCCATCGCCATCGGGCAGGTCCGCGCCGGCCTAACCTGGGACGGCGCGCGCGGCCGCCTGACGCCGCTGCTCGAGCTGGACGCGGTCGACTTCGAAGGGACCCACCACGATCGGATAGACCTCAGCAACGCCCAGGCGCTGACCCAGGCCGCCCAGAACGTGCTTCAGACCGCCCTCCAGCACGTGCTCGGCACCACCGGCGCCGGCCGCAGCCTGGGCGCCCTGGCCGGGCTGGTGCCTCCGACGGGCCACGCCTCCTGGCCCTCTGCCAACCTGGCCGACCCTGGCCGCCTCGCCGCGTCGCCGCTCGCCGAGATCTCGCGGGTCCATCGCGCCGTGCTGGCGACGGCAGCTCCCAACGACTGGGGGGCCATGCTGGGCGAGATCGGGGCCCTGGCCGGCCTGGCCGGCGCGCCCTCCGGGAGCGGCACGCCGGACGACGCCTGGCGGATCGCCATCGACGGCTCCGGCTCGCTCGGGGTCTCCCTGGCGGCCTGGAACGATGCTTCCGGTGGTACCGACCGCCTGAGACTGGGCCTTCGCGTGGGGGCCGACCAGGGTCCCATCCACGGCAGCTGGCAGCTCTCGGTGGCCGGCTTCGACCTACCCGCGGGCGGCCGCGCGACGGCCCACTTCCTGGGCAGCCACCGGCTGGCCGCGTCGCTGCAGCCCGTGCCGGCGCTGCCCAGCGTCTCGGGAGTCCAGCTCGAGGCACAGGCCTTCCACGCCGCGCTCGATTGGGCGGCAGGTGGGCCGGCCCGCTGCACTGCCGACGTGAGCGGCGTCCGGGTGACCGCGGAAGGGACCACCCTGAACGTGGGGACCATCAGCTTCCCCGCGGGCGCGGGAACCCCGGCCAACCCACTCGGCGGCCTGGGAGTTGCGCCCGCTGCTGCCGAGCAGGTGGCGCGCGTGCTCGCAGCCCGGGCGGCCGCCGCCTGGGGCGGCCTCCCGGCGCAGGGCCTGGGCGCGCTGGCCGGCGTCCATCGCGGCCTGCCCGGACTGCCGGCCGAGTGGCCTCTGCTCGGTGATCCGGCACAGCCGGGCGCGCTTTTCGAGCACCCTGTGGCAGCGCTCCGCGACTGGCTGCGCCGCCTGGTTGAGACCGTCGCCGCCGACGGGACTCCGCTGGCCGTGGCCTGGGCGCGGTACGCGGCCTTGCTGCTGGAAGGTGCCTTCACCTCGCCGGTCCTGCCGGCCGGTCCTCCAATCCGCGGCAGCGGCACAGCGGCAGACCCCTGGACCGTGCCTCTCGGCAACGGCGACCCCAACCTGCCGGGCGCCGACGGCCTCGTCTGGCTGGAGCCGGGACCGCCGCACGCCTGGCTGGCGGCAGCCGCCGCCCGGCTCATGGCTGCTGTCACCTTCGATGAGCTGCTGGCCGGAGCGGCCGCCGGGGGGCGCTTCCTGCCCCAACTGGCCGCGGCGCTGCAGGCGGCCGACCTTGCCGCCGCCGGCGCCGGCCTGGCCGGCCTGGCCTCCTACCTGGCCGGCTCGGACGGCGTGGTACCACAGGCCTCACAGCTGCCGACGGCCGCCGGCTGGCAGCCTGGGGCGACGCCGCTCCACTCCCCGCATCATTTGCATCCACAGGATCCCGCGGCGATCGCCCAGATCCAGACCGCGCTGGCCGGCTTCGGAGGGGCGGACCCCGTCGTCCTGGTCAGCCCGCCGTTCGGCGCCTCAGGTGACTGGGCGGCCCTGCTGGCTGCCGCGGGGGCTGCCGCCGACCCGGCGGCTCACTTCGACTTCCGGCAGCCGGGCGTCCCCCCGAGCGCCGTCGACCTGACGACGGTGACCGCGACCAGCCGGTTCTACACCTGCGACCTGGCCGACACCGGGGCGGGGCGGCTGGACGCCATGACAATTCAGGTCACGCGCGCGCTCGCGCGGGTCCGCGAGCTTCACGGCGGCGGCAAGGTGGCGCTGGTGGGCCATTCGGTCGCAGGCCTCGCGGCGCTGGCCGCTGTCCAGTCGGCGCCGGCGGGGGCGGTCGCCGGCCTGGTGACGCTGGGCGCTCCCCTGGCCGGGTCGCCGCTCACGCCGATCCTCGATTCGGGGGTCGCGGGCGCGGTCCGGCTGCTCAGGCGGCTGGCGCCGAGCGGGCTGGCTGACGCCAACCTGGAGGGCGCGCTCGACCACCTGGCCCGCGCCCTCGACGGCTTCTTGCCGCCACCGAACCCCAGCACGCCATCCGTGGCGGCGCCGTACCCGGTCCCCGCCTTTGCGGCGCCGGCCTCCCTGAGGCTGCCGGCCAGCGTGACCGCGGTGGCGCTTGGCGGCTCGCTGGCCGGTGACCTCAGGAACGAGGTTCGGACGGTCCTGGCCGCCGCGGTGGCCGCGGTGCCGGCACCCGGTCCTGGCGACACCGGACCCACGCACGCCGGGATCGCGCTCAGGCTGAGGTTGCTGGCGGGCGGCACGGTTGGCGAGCCGACAGTCGATGCCGGGGTGCGGCTGGACCTGGGCCGGGTGCGCCTCAGCTCGACGCCCGACGTCACCGCCTTCAGGCCGCGGGTGTCCGTGGACGTCAAGCTCTTCGGAAGCGACGGCTGGTTGGTGGGCGATCCGGGGAGCGCCGACGCCCGGGTCCGCTGGGCGGAGCTCGGCCTGACCATCGAGCCGCCCGCCGCACCCGGCGGCCACATCCTCCTGACGCCTCGGGCGGTCCTGCACGACTCGGCCATCCGGCAGCCTCTGGTCGGTGACGTCAGCCTCGGGCAGGCGGGCTTCCCGGAACTCCTGGGCTCCGCGCTGCGCGCTCTATCCAGCCCGGCGCCGGACCCGGGCAGTCCGGTCGCGGTGCTGCTCGCCGCGCTCAGCGCCCTGGGCCTGGCCGCGCCCGACGGGCATGGGGGCGTCGGAGTCGCAGCGGACGCCTTGGCCGCGCTGGCCGCCGATGCCCAGGGCTTCCTCGGCGCGCGCCTGCGGGCAGCCCTGGACGGCGGCACCCTGCTGGGGTTGACGGGCCCTCCCGGCGGGCCGTGGAATCTGCCGGCTGCGGCTCTGCCTCTCAACCTCGGCCTCACGACCTCGCCTGCCGGCGTGCACATCTCCACGCCCGGCGCCGGCCTCGACCTGGGAGGGATCCGCCTCAGTTCCGACTTCCGGCTGAACCTCCCCGACCTCGCACCACAGATCTCCGCCACGCTGGCCGCCGGGCCGGTCACGCTGACCCTCACCCAGCCGGGCGGGCACCTCGTGCTCGACGCGGCACCCTGGGTCGCTGCCCTCACCTTGCTGCCGGCCGGGTCCGGGGCCGCGCAGCAGGCCGCGGCGCTGAGCCTCATCCCGCGGCTGGCGCTCTCCTCAGCGGTGTCGGCGGTGATCGAGTCGCTGGTTGGCCCGGCGCTTCGCATCGGTCCGATCGACGCCCTCCTGGCCGGTCCCGGCGCCTGGGCGCAGCGGCCGGGCGCTCTGGGCGCCGGGGGCGGAGGCGGGGGCTTCGACGGCGGACGCATCGCCACGCTGCTGACCACGATCGGGGCGGCGGCCGGCCTGCCTGCGGCCCCCGGCGGCGGAGTGCTCCTGCCGGGGCACGTGGCCGTGAAGGTCAGCGGCGGCGACCCCTTGGTGATCGAGGCGGCCACCACCGCCGCCATTGGCGGCGCACTCGACCTTCAGCTCACCATCTCCATCGACCGGGCTCTTCACGTGGCGCCCGCCGGCAAGGCCACGCTCCACGCCAACCTCGCGCCCGGGGCCGCCTGGGGGACGGTCGCCGTGATCGCCGAGGCCACACCCTCAGGTCTCGGGCTCAGCCTGCAGCCCGGCATCGGCGCGCACCTGACGCTGCTGCCCCAGTTGAGCGGCCTCGACACGCTCCTGGCCAGCCTGACCGGGGCCCTGCTGCCGGCCGTCCTGGACGCGACCGTGGGGACGGCGGCCGTCCAGGCCTCGCCGATCACCCCCGTCTGCCTTCAGCTGACGAGCGCGCTGGGCCTCTCCGATCCCACCGGGAACTTCGCCGGCCACGCCGCTGCCTGGGCCCAGGTCGGACAGCCGGGCTGGCTGGAAGCCCGCGCCGCCGGCGCCCGGCAGGCGGCGATCCAGGCCCTCGCCCACCTGCTCGGTGATCCCGGCCTGCCGTTCAGCATCCCTGGCGTGGCGGTGGCTCCGGACGCAGCGGGCACCGCCGCGAGATGGCAGTTCACACCCACCGGCGCCGGCTTCGGAGGTCATGTGGTCGTCACCGCGGGCTGGGACGCCGGCGGCCCCACGGCCAGGCTGGGAGTCGAGAACCTGACCCTGGGCGGGAGCGCTCTCCACGTCGACGGCAGCCTCGGCTACTCGTCCGGGGCCGTCGCGCTCAGCCTCACCGGCTCGGTCGCGGCGCCGGCTGGCCTGGGCCTCGAATTCCAGCCGGCTCTGACCGCGTCGCTCAACGCGGGCAAGCTGGCCGTGCGCTTCCTGCCGCTGGGCGTCGGCAGCGACGGCGACCTGGCCATCGACCTGGCGCCCAGCGCTGGCATCCACCCGGCCACGCCCAACCTGGTGGCCCTCGCCGAGAAGTGGCTGCTGCCGGCGCTCGGCGACGCCGCTCTGGCCGCCGCCGGGGATACGCTGCTCCAGCGCACGCCCTGGCAGGGTGGCCCCACCCTCGCGGCGCTTCTCCAGACGGCGGGCGTTCTCGCCGCGGGCGGACCGCCGTTCAGCCTGGCCAGCCCGCTGCCCGCCGCCGGCGACCTGCCGCTGCGAGCGCTCGCCGCGGCCGCCGGCTACCAGGTCCAGGTCACGCCGACCTTGAAGATCAGCCTGGTCAACGACGCCGGGCAGCCGTACGCTCGCGTAGGAGCGCGGCTCACCGGCTACCTCGAGCTGCCCGCCGGGGCGGTCTCGGTGCGCACCCTCTTCGGCGGCCCCAACGGAATGCCGGGCAGCGACAGCGGGGTCACCCTCTACCTGGCCGAGGTGACAGGCGGCTCGCCGGGCCTGCGCCTGCGACCGTCGCTGCACGTGGTCGGCGCGGGTGTCGGAGTGGCCGGCTCCGGGGACTCCCCCCTCGTGAATACCAACGGCTTCCGGCTGGGCGGCGTCGAGGGGTATCTGTACTTCGACCTGGACCTGGTCGACGGCGGCGGCAACCCGCAGCTTTCGGTCAGGAACAGCGGGGCTGGTTTCGAGCTGAGCGAACTCGGCCTGCCCCTCAACGCCATCGGCGGAGCGGGCGGCTCCAACCCGGTCGCCCAGAGCCTGCTCGCGGGCGGGCCGGGCGGCGGCGGCGGGGCGCCCCCGGGTGACGGCCAACCGGTCAACCCTTCGGTCAGCGTCTCCGTCTACGACCGCGGCGGCACGATCACCTTCCTGATCAAGGGCAGCCGCAAGATCAGCATCCCCATCCACCAGGCTTTCGGGCCCCTGCACATCGAACAGGTCGACCTGGAGGTCGACAACGCCAGCACCCGGATGGCGGTGCTGCTGGTGGGCGGGCTCAAGATGTCCGGCTTCCAGGTCGAGGTGATCGACCTCGGGGTGGACGTCCCCTTCGCCACCTTCCTCCACCCGGACACATGGGCGCTCGACCTCCGGGGCCTGGCCGCCTCGCTGGAGGCGCCCGGGGTGAGCATCGCGGGCGGGCTGCTCAAGAACGACCGGCCGCCGGTGGAGTACGACGGCATGCTGACGGCCCACCTGGCCGGGATCGGCGGCATCACCGTGGTCGGCTCCTACGCCCGGCCGGCCGACTACACCTCGCTCTTCGTCTTCGTGGCGCTCGACATCCCGCTGGGCGGGCCGCCGTTCCTTTTCATCCTGGGCCTGGGCGCGGGGGTGGGCGTCAACCGCGAGCTCCACGTCCCAGACGACGTGGGCCGCATCCAGAACTTCCTGCTGGTCCAGGCGATCGACGACAACAGCCTGGCCAACGACCCCATGGCCGCGCTCATCCAGATGGGCGCGGCGATGCCGCCTCGGCGAGGCAGCTTCTGGCTGGCGGCCGGACTCCGATTCAGCACCTTCGCCCTGGTGACGACGACGGCTGTCATCTACGTCGAGCTCAACAACGGCGTTGAGGTCGGTCTGCTGGGCGTGAGCCGGATGGCGCTGCCGGTCGGCCAGCTGGCTCTGATCAGCGTCGAGCTGGCTCTCAAAGCGCGCTTCAGCAGCGCAGAAGGCCTGCTCTCGGTTCAGGCCCAGCTCACCGACAACTCCTGGCTCTTCTACTCGGACTGCCAGCTGACAGGCGGCTTCGCGTTCTTCATGTGGTTCCGGAAGGCGCAGTTCCTGCTCACCCTGGGCGGCTATCACCCCGCCTTCCAGGCCCCCAGCGGCTTCCCCTCGGTGCCCCGCCTGGGCTTCCATTGGCAGGTGTCGAGCCTGATCGTCGTCAAAGGCGAGGCCTACTTCGCGCTGACGACCAGCTGCGTCATGGCCGGGGGGCGCCTCGAGGCCGTCTTCGACGCGGGCGCCATCCGCGCCTGGTTCGAGGCCCACGCCGACCTCCTGATCTCCTGGGATCCCTTTGTGTACGACATCGAGGTCGGCATCTCGGTCGGCGTCTCAGCGCACGTCAGGGTCTGCTTCTTCGCGTGCGCCGACATCGGCATCACGGTGTCGGTCGGCGCAGACCTCCACATCCTGGGGCCACCCTTCCACGGCTCGGTGAGGGTCGAGTACTGGGTGGTCTCGGTCACCATCCCCTTTGGCCCCGACCCCCAGAAGCCGCCGCCGCTCAGCTGGCCCCAATTCCGCGACAAGTACCTGGTCAGCGGCGACCCTGCCGGCACGGCCGTGGACGTTCGGCCCCTGGCCGGCCTCCTCCCTCAGGATCCGCCTGGCGCCCAGCCCGCGCCCGGCACCGAGGCCCAGCCCTGGCGGATGCAGCCCGAGTGGGTCTTCGAGACCGGAACCAGGGTGGCGGGCGGCACCGCTCTGGACGTGGCGGCTAGGAGCACCATCGCCCCTGCCGAGTTGGGGGCGATCGATCTCGCGCCGATGGGCCACGAGTTCGGGGGCATCGCCAGCGTCCACAGCCTCAGCGTGGAGGTCAGGCAGCCAAACGGCAGCTGGGTGGCCATCCCGGTCGCTTCCTCGGCAGTGACCACGGAAGTGCTCATCAGCGACTTCCCCGAAGCGACCTGGCACTACACCGACCCGAACCACCCGATTGCCGCCGCCCGCACCATCCGCGGCATCAGCGGACTGCGCGTCACGGGCCATCCCAGCCTGCCCGGCCAGACCGCCGACATCCACATCGCCGTGCTCGTCGACGACCTGGTCTGGAAGGCGCGACCGCTGCCGCTGGATCCCGGTCCCGAGGTGGTCGGCATCCTGCACGGCTTTGGCGCCGGCGCCGAAAGCCTGGCTCTGATCTCGGCGAGCGCCACGGCCGAGGTGTTGGTTGAAGCCGCTCAGAAGGTCCTGAGTGGTCCGCTGCTGGCCGCCCCTCGGGCCGATCTCGGCTTCGCCGCCCAGGGCCTCCAGCCGATGGCGGTGCGCGCCCTTCGCCAGAACCGGTCGGCACCCCCGCAGCTGCTGCCCCTGAGCGCGGGGCTGACCATGAAGCCGCCACCGCTGCCCCCGCCACCGCCCATCCAGCGCCCGGCTGACGTGACCTCCATCCCGCTCGCCGGAGCCCGGCTGCGAGCCGTCCTGGGCTCGCGGCCGCGGCCGGCCGACCCGGCGCCGATCCGCGCGCGGACCACCGTCAGCGGCCTGGCGGCCGCGGCCGGAATGGTCCGGACGGCGCCGCCGCAAGCCCAGGTCCTGGCCGGGGCACGCCTCATCCGGGTGCCTGCCCCCGACGCGTCTCGGCCAACCGACCTGGCCGCGGCAGGTCGCTGGCTGCGCAGCGCCCAGGTCGGCACCCAGGTCAGCGCCCTGGCCGCCAGACGGCTGGCCCAGACCGAGGCGGCTTTCGCGGCCGAGGGCGCCGGCGTGGCGGCGGGCGAGACCCAGGTCTGGGACCTCCCCGCCGGTCCCGCGCGCCTCGAGCTCAGCCCCGGCTCGGTGGCCAGGATCACCTTCCTCGACCACGCCGGGGCCGTGCTCCAGGATGAGGAGGGGCCCTCGGGTCAGGGCGGCTGGCTGCCGGTGCCCGACACCGCCGCCGCGGTGGTGGTGGCCTGCCTGGGTGACCTGGCCGGCCTGGGGGGCGTTCAGGTCGGGCCTGGCCCGGGCGTCGTGAGCTCGGCGATCGCACCGCCGGGCGGCGTTGCCGCCACCGGCTGGCAGCTGGGCGAGATGCTGCCCCAGGTGGGCGCCGGGACCGTGCTCTGCCGGGGAGGATGGGTGAGCCTGTCCCGACCGCCGAGAGTTCGCCGCGACCGCACCCCGACCAGCCAGGCGATGGTCCGGATGGGGTCGGCCACCGCCGACACCGCCGGCGTCCAGACCTGGCTGCCGGCGGCGACGTCCGTGGTGATGATCCTGCTCGACCAGCAGGACCCGACGGCTGCCCTGGACGGCGACCTGGCCATCGCGTTCAGCGGCGGCACGCTGGCAAGCGTCCCGGTCCGGGTCGGCGGTGGGCGCCGGCTGGCGCTCCTCTATGACGTCACGGCGGTGGAGCCAGGCGTCAGGCAGATCGCGGTCAGCGTCGCCAGCGCCGCCGGCTGGCGGCAGGCCGGGGTGGTCGGGCTCGGCGGCCGCGCGGTCGAGTGGGCGGTGCGCATGCACGGCGAGGTGCCCGAGCAGCTCGTGCCGGAGGGCCCGCTCACGCCGGACGGCGCCGTCACCGTCCGCTGGGTGAGCACCGGGCCGCCAACGCAGTCCCAAGGAGGACCTCAATAACGTGGTCTCGAACCTCTTCGGCATGGTCTCGAAACTGGTCGCGGCCAAAGACTCCCCGGATCCCGGCTCCATGCGCCTCTACGACGCCGCAACCCCGCCGCTCGAGGACGGGACCTATCGGTGGACGGTGAAGTCGGAGCTGACGAAGGGTCCTTTCGACGGGAGCCTTGACCGGCTGCGCTACTTCAAGGTCGAGGGTCCGCGCTTCAGCCTCGACCCCTCGCTGGTGGCCGGCGTGTTCCCCCCACGCGCCTCCCATGGCGCCTACTCCGAGAGCCTGCCCCAGATCGTGCTGAGCCGGCGGACGCTGCCCTGGGAGCGCAATCTGGCCGCCACCCTGAGCACGCCCAAGCCGATCCCCGACTCCAATCCGCTGACGGGCGCGCTGCCCTGGATGGCGCTCATCGTGCTGGAGGACGGCGAGTACACCCTGCTGGACCAGGTCCGCCTGGAGGACGCGGTGCCGGCTGCCGTGTTCACCCGGCTGGGCAGTCCGACCGGCATCCGCTGCGACGCGGTGCGGGTCGACGCCAGCCTGCTCGACGAGGTGCTGCCGTCCCAGGACGAGCTGCAGATCCTGGCCCACGTCCGCCAGGTCAACGTCCTCGACCGGGAGCTCAACGTCAGCCGCGGGGACGGTTGGTTCTCGGTCGTGATCGGCAACCGGCTGCCGGCCGCCGGGCAGAAGAACCGGGCGTTCCTCGTCTCGCTCGAGGAGCGAACGGACATCCTGGCCACGGACCCACCCCCGGCCGGCTTCCCGAACCTTGACCTGGAGCTGCTGCTGGCGCCCACCAACCTGGTGCTCGGCCGGGACACGCCGGGCGGCTCCGACGTGGCCGCGGTGGCGCCATTCGTCCGTCCGTCCGAAGCGGCGTCCGTCACGGGTGTCTTCCGCCCCCCGGTGGAGATCTTCCTGAGGCCACCAGCCTCGCTGGTGGTGCTCCACAGCTGGGAGTTCACGTGCGACCCGAACGGTGGCTTCGAGGCGCTGATGCAGGCGCTCGACGTAGGCATGCTGGGCGCCACGCAAAAGGGCAAGCCCGAGGTGAGCGATACCGGCCACATCAAGCTCAAGTTGCACGACAGGGCCGGGCAGACGCAGATGTCCTGGTACCGCGGACCGCTGGCGCCTTACGCGCTCACGCGCGATCCACAGGGGCCGTATCACAGCGCAGATCAGGCTCGGCGTGCGACCCCTGACACGGGTGTCGAGGACATTACCTACGCCGCCGCGTTTGAGCTGGGCCGCCTCCTGGCGGCGGCGGACGGCAGGCTGGCCCAGGAGCTGATGCGCTGGCGACGCACCGCCTACCGGACGTCAGCCCGCGACGACGTGATCGCCGCGTTGGTGGCCCGCCTGCCGGGCCTGGATCCCGCACTCGCCGTCCACCTCGTGTCCGCGCTGCAGCCCGCGCTGGCGACCAGCCTGGCCTGCCGAATAGCGCCGCACGTGGGACCGATCGCGGACGTCTACGGCCTGGACACCGCCGTGAGGGCGCCCGGCTTCGACCTGGCCAGGCTGGCCGCCGCCTGGGCGCTGCCCGACCAGGCGGTGGCCGGCTCGATCCTGAGCGGCGACGCGCCGGTGGCGGCACCCAGTCAGGGCCAGGCGGCGCCCGCCACCCTGGACCAGGCGGCCGGCGACGCGGCCGGTCTGGACCGCCTGGCGGGCGCCCGCGCCCAGCTGCTCGACAACGCTCGCCGCATGTTGGGAGGTGGAGGGTGAGACAGCCGCTGATCAAGGCCGAGGGGGCGCTCCGGGAGCGCATTTCCAACTACACGCAGGTGGCCCCCACCGCGCCCGAGGCGGAGCTGCCGCCATACCTAGCCTCCTTCCTCGCCCACCTCCGCCTCCTGATCGGGGTGCCGTTCGAGTACCTGGTGCCGGACGCCCGCCTGGTGCCGCCGGAATCGATCCGCTTCTTCTACCTGGACCGTTCCTGGACGGACCGGCTCATCGACGGCGTGATCGCCGTCGGCAAGCTGGGAACGCGGGAGCAGGCGCACCATCAGGAGCAGAACCCGGCGCTGGCCTCCCGCCTGGACGGCCTGGAGAAGTACGTTCGCGACCTCCAGCGAGGTGCCGTCGACTTCGAGTCCGCGCGCAACGCCGAGGTGGGTCAGGCCGGCACGGTGACCGGCTTCCTCCTCCGGTCGGCGGCGGTGGCCGGCTGGCCGCATATGGAGGTCCGCGCGTTCGACCGCATCCTGCCGGAGCGGCCCGACCTGACCAGCCCGGAGGTGGAGCAGGCGCGGGTGCCGCTGCTGCGCCTGGAAAGGCTCTCCCCCTCGGTTCTGATCGCGTTCTTCGACGGGGTGCCCAGGCTGGTCTGGTGTGAGGAACCCCACCACGGCGTGCAGTTCGGGGTGAAGATCGAAGCCGGCAAAGCGGTGCTGTTCGATCGCAGCGCTCAGGGTGTCGCCGACGTAAGGGATGAGGTGCGGGTGCCGTTTCGCCGGAGCGGGCGGCGAGTCCTGCACGTCGCCGAGCTGCGCCGTGCGCTGACCCAGTCGCACGCCGCCCATCCCACGATGCCGGCCCAGAACGGCAGCGCCGACTTCGCCATCGAGGTGCTCGACGTGCCCTGGCGACAACGCTTCCAGGGCCAGGGCGGGATCCCGGAGCTGACCGGCTCTCGCGTGTTCAGCAGCAACGTTGCGGTGGCCGGGATCGCCGCCGAACCGTCGACCATCCGGCTGGTCGAGCAGCTGGTGCAGCGATGAGCGTCGACCGCTCCCTGGCCTCTCGCATCACTTACGACGCACGCCTCTCCGCGGCCGCCGCCCACGGCATCACCGCCAGGGTGGCCGCAACGTGGGAGCCAGGCCTGATTCGCGAAGCCCGGGTTCTGGTGCCCATCCAGCTGGACGCGTTGGTCGTGGCTCCGGGCGACAGCCGGACCTGGGCCGATTGCCTGATGAAGGAGCCGCCGCCAGGGTCCAGCGAGTCACAGCCGGCCGACGCCAACAGCCTCCTCCCGAAGCCGTTCACGGAGCGGATCGCGCGCCAGCCCGGCGTCTACCTGCACTGGGCGCTGCCGGATGCGCTCACGCGTGGCGTCCAGAAGGCGGACCAGCAGCACCCCGACGCGCCCCGAACCACCGACTTCCCGCCGGTGCCGGATCGGTGGCTGGTTCTGAGACTGGGTCCCGCGGCCGGCTCCAGCCACCGCGCCGTGACCGGCTGGGTGCTCGAGAACGAAGGCCGCAACCCCGTCGTGACCCCGCTCGACGGCTGGCACGAGCCCGGTCGTCACGCGGACACCCTGGAGCCGTTGACCGCCCTCGGCCACGGCGACCCGGGATGGGCGGCGTACTACGACAACGTCGAGAATCGGCTGGCTTTCCATGACGCCCTGACCGATCTGAAGACCGGGCCGGTGGCGTACCTGGTCTGCGGCTGGTACGCGGACCCGGCCCTCGACCCGCTGGGCGCCAGCCAGGTCAAGTCGCTGCACGACTTCGACGCCCATCTGCGCACATTGGGCTGGCAGCTCGCCGGCGGAGAGCTCGAAGAGGCGGTTCGCCGTAACCGCGGCTTCGTCGCGGCGGCAGCGCAGCTCGGGTTGGATTCGCCCCTCCGGTTCTCCGCCAACGCGCGGCTCATCACGCCACCACCCGCCCTGATGCGGATATCAGAGGTTGTCGCGGCCACGTCTGACGCGGACACCCCCGCCTACGTGAGCGACGGTTCCTGGTGGCCGCAGCAGTCGCTCTTCCATGGTTGCGCGGTCGCTCTCGGCTGGCCCGACGACAACTGGGCGGGTAACGAGCGAGGCCAGCTCTCGAACAGCGCCGGGGGCCCGCCCGGCCAGCAGGACGTGGGCGTGGCGCTGGCCGGGACGGTGCCAGAGGCGCTGGGCCTGGTCGTGGCGCGCCTCACGGGCGCGGCCGACGACGCGCGGTTCGTCGAGGCGTTCACATCCGACACGCTTGGCGAGCTGGACAAGCCTGATGGCCGCGCCCACTTGGACGCCCGCCTGCACGCGGCCGGCTTCGGCTCGCTGCCGGGGGGCGAGACGACCGAGGTGATCCACGAGCCGGCCGAACCGCCGGCGCCGCCGCTGCCGGCCGAGCCCGGCACGCCGGGGCTTGGGGTCTTCGCCAACCGTGACCGCGGACGGCACTCCCCGCTTATCGAATTCCAGGGCGCCGACCTGCAGATCAATGTCGCCAGCAGTGCCGCGACGTCGGTCCGATCCCCGCTCTGGTCACGGGAGACCACCGTGCTGAACGGGCACCTGATGGACGTGCTGGCCGAGGTCGGTGACGCCGCGCCACCGCCCCCGCCGCCACACCCGGCGCGCGACATCACCGTCCGCCGCTCGCTGCCTCGCTTCTTCCATCGGAACGACCCTGCGGTCCTCCTGCAGGGCGCCCGCCGGTCCTTCAAGCACGGCGCTGACGGCCGCTTCACGCCCGAGGGCGAGCTGGTCTGCCGCCTGAGCGGCTTCTGTGTCCGCTCCCTGACGGTGCGGGCCGGCGACGGGCCCCCTCTCACCATCCACGGCGACGACCTCCTGACAAGAGGCGTCGGCAGCGGTGGTGTCCCGCCCGAGTGCGAGGAGCTGCTCCGGGAAGCCGTGCTGCTCGACCCCGGCTCGGCCGCCAGCGTCTCGGCCGCTGCGACCGCCTCGCCGGTGCACGGGCCGATCATCGCCGCCCAGCCGGCCATGCAGAGCGTGGTGCTCAACACGATGGTCGAGCAGACGGTCTGGTGGGCGCTGCGCAACCCCGCTGTGGACCCCGCGCCGATCGTGTCGCGCAGCGGTTACAACGGTCAGCTGCCTTCGCCGGTCGCGATAACGCCGCCCCAGCACCCCTGGGTGCCCCTCCATCTCGACTGGGAGGCGGAGGTCGACCTCTCCCCGGGCGGCATCGACGACTGGGACCTGGACGAGATCGATTTCATGCCGGGTCCGCCGCCTCCGCCTCCTGACGGGAACGCGCCGCCGCCCCCTCCCGCTCCCCAACCGCGGGTGCTCAAGGGACGTTCGCTGCTCACCGCCGGTGTGACCAAGGCCGCGGCCGACGCGGCCCGCCAGGCGCTCCGCGCCGCTACGGCCAGCGGCGGAAGTGGCACGATCGCAGCCGGCCTGCGGGAAGGGTTTCGGTCGGAGTCCCACCGGGCTGCCTACGAGGCAATGTCCAGGGCGGTCGATTCGGTCCAGGCGAGCGTCGAGGCGGCCGCGCCGGCCCCCGCCGGCGGCGGGCCTGCGGCGATCTCGCCCGCCGAGCAGGCCCGCCTCGGCAGCATCGCCCAGCTGCTGGACGGCATGGACGTCCTGGCCACCAGCCTGGACGGACTGGACGTGCAGCTGCGCAACGGGGCGCCCTCGATCGTCGATCCGGCCCGCCCGGCCCCGGCCCAGCCTCCCGCCGGGATGGTGGCTCTGCTCTCCGGGCAGCTTCGGCTCCGCCGCCTGCGCCTGGTCGACTGCTTCGGCCAGGTCCTTGACCTCGCCGGCTCGTCCGACACGGCGCAGGCGGATCCCAAACGGATCGACGTGGGCGAGACGATGGCGGTCTCCGGCGAGCCCGGCCTGGGCCTGCTGCCGCCCCGCTTCACAGCGCCCTCTCGGCTCTGGCTGCGCTGGATCGACGCCGAGACGGACGCCGAGAAAGGCGGCGCGGTGCCGGTGTGCGGCTTCGTCCTGCCAAACCACCTCGACGGCGCGCTCGAGCTCTTCGGAACCGACGGCGCGGCCCTGGGCACCGTGCGCCCTGACGACACCGCGTCAATCGCCTGGGAGGACGCTCCTGGCCGGCCCTCGACAGTCGGTCAGTCGACGGCCCTGGCGCTGCCGAACCCAAGCCTGCGAGGCATGGTCCAGGGCCTTCTCGACTGGGGCCGGGCGGACGCGGCTGCGACCGACCGCGAGGCGGCCCTGGAGGCACTGCTGCGCGTGGTGGACTCGACACTCTGGTCGGTCGATCCCTTCGGCCATATCGGCGAGGAGCACCTGTCGCTCCTGATCGGTCACCCCGTGGTGGTGATGCGGGCGCTCGTCAGGCTCGAGGTCAGGGACCCTGTCAACCCGCCGGAGAACGCCTGGACGGCGGTGCCGCTGCGGTTGGGCGCCCTCACGCACTGGAGCGACGGCGTGCTCGGCTTCTTCGTGGACGACGACTATGGCACCCTGCACTGCGCGCAGGCAGCTGCACAGATGGCGCGGCAGGTCGGTCCTCACCGCGGATTCCTCGGCCCCATCGCCCAGGTCCCCGGCTACGCGGCCCAGATGGGCGCCGGGCTGGGCGGCCCGGACGGCTTCGCCAACCCGGTCACCCACCCCTACCTGGAACCCTCGGACCTGATCTGGATCCGTCCCAACCAGGTGATCAAGCTGACCCTCCTCGTCGAGCCGCACGCGAGCGTCCACGCGACCACCGGGCTCCTGCCCAGGAAGGACATCGGGATGCGGCGGGAGTGGGTGGCGCCGGGCCTCGCCGCGCTGGCCCCGACTTTCCGATTCGGGCCGGCCCTGGTCGATCCCAAGACAATCCGGCTGCCCGTGCCGCGCGACATCAGCGGCAGCTGGAGCTGGGACCACCGCACCGACACGGTCACCTGGGCGGAAGAGGCCGTCATCAACGCCAGGGGCGACGCCACGCTTGGCGCCGACCCCGCGGAGGCCAGCGAGGGCTGGCTCAAGCTCAGCCCGCCGCCGCCAGGCGCACCGCCGGGAGGCGTCAACGCATGACCGGGCCGGCCTCCTCATGGGTTCCGATCGGTCCCGCGGGCATCCTCCACGGCCAGACCGATCAATTGGATCGCGGCGGATGGGGCAGCGCTCCAGTCTCGGGTCGTGTGACGGCCATCGTGGCGGACATCGCCGACCCCGACAACAAGGTCTATATCGGGACCGCGCTGGGCGGCGTCTGGACGTTGGTGCACGCCGCCGACGGCAGCTTCGCCTGGGAGACGCTCATCGATCTGGAGAGCGTGATCACCGTGGGGTCCCTGGCCCTGAGCGCGGCCGGCGACGTGCTCTGGGTCGGTACCGGAGACTCGGCGCTGGGTGGTGACTCGGTCGCGGGCCGCGGAGTGCTGCGCGTGGACCTCGGCGCGGGCACGGTCATCGGTTACTACGCCGGCGGCAACGTCTTCGGCGGGCCTGGTCCATCTGGGCCGAGCGGGCTGCCTTCCGGCATCGTCGTCAACCGGATCGTCGTGAACCCCAAGGAGGCGCTGCACGTTGTCGCCGCCACGACCACGGGTGTCTTCGAGCTCACCTCTTTGAGCGGGCCCTGGACCGATATCAAAGTCCAACCCAGCGGCGGCGGCGGCCCGATCATCTCGATGAACACCAGCGACCTCCTACTGGAGACAGGCAGCGCGACCAATGCGCATCACCGCCTGTGGGCTGGGCACCGCTTCAGCGGGCCGGCTCTTACGATGCGCGAGGGGGCGCCAGGCTCCGGACCCCTGGTCCAGGTCGCCGACCCGGCCGGGGCGCTGCCGGCCGGACCTGCAACCAGGGTGGCGCTGGCGCACTGCGAAGCCCACCCCGAGTTTATGTACGCCGCGATTGTGAGTCCGAACAAGAATGGCCTGGATGTGCTCAAGCTGCTGCGGACCGCCACGGCGCCGCACGGCGACCCGCCGGCCGGGCCACCATCGGTTGCCTGGGTCGCGGTCACCCATCCCCCCCAAGCAGGCCAGCTCTCCTACAACCTTGTCCTCGCGGTTCACCCCAAGCTGCCGGGCATCGTCTACTTCGGCGAGACCCGTTTCTGGCGGACGCTGGTCGGGGGGTCTCCCGGCGACGGCGGCATCACCACCTGGGAGCAGTGCGGCAGGGTGACGAGCACCAGCCAGGGCATTCACTGGGACCAGCACGCGCTCTACATCGATCCACGGTTTGGAGCCGCCGACAGCTATGACCAGATCCGGCTGTGGGCAGGCAACGACGGTGGGGTCTGGCGGTCGGTCGACGGAGGCACCAACTGGGGTCATCGCAACCGAGGGCTGCAGACGCTCCAGTTCTTCGAGCTGGCGGCCCATCCGACGCAGCGGACCATTGTGATAGCGGGCGCACAGGACAACGGCGTCCTTCGCTCCACAGGGTCGGGCACCTGGCTGGAGGTCTCCCAGGGCGACGGCTGCTACGTCTCCATAGACCCCGGCCAACCGCACACGTGGTACCAGGGATACGTCTCATACGTGAACCAGGAGAGCCGGACGAGCTCCGGCTTCGGGGGCCTCGAGCGGTCGACGGCGAACGGCGACATCGACAGCTTCACCGTCACCGCCGGTCCCCATCCCACCACGCCAGGGACGACTGACTCGATCGATCCTGGCGACGACGCCCTCTTCTACGCGCCCTTCACTCTTGTCCCCTCCGGCACCAGCGGCGTGGCCAGCGAAGTCTGGGTGGGCACCGACAAGCTCTATCGCAGCGGTGACAGGGGAGATCACTGGCAGCAGGTGGGCCCGCGCCTCCTCTATCCCCGCCCGGCCGGGAAGGACCCCTCGTCGGGGTGGGGCGTCAGCGTGATCGCGCACGCGCCGGGGCATGGCGAGCGGATCTACGCCGGAACCTCGGACGGGCGCCTCTGGCGGCTCGACACCGCCGCCCCGAGCACCTGGCCCACGGGCAACCTGGCGACCAGCATTGAGCTGACGGTCGCGGCGCCGCCTCCCGGGCCGCCGCCGAGCCCTCTGGTTGCTGGCGCAGCGTTCATCACGGATACCGCGGCCGTACGAATGAACGGGCACGACCGGGTGGCGGTGACCCTGGGTCTCAACCACATCACGGGCGGCGCCTGGGGAAACCTCCCGGCAACGCCCAAGGTCTTCCTGAGCGCGGACGACGGGGCCAATTTCACGCCCGTCGTCCTCGAGGATGTGAACTTCCCGGACGGTTCCACGCTTCTTGCTGTTCAGAACTCCGCCAACACGGTCGTCTTCGACCCGGCCGACCATGACGTCCTGTACGTCGGCTGCGACGTGGGCGTCTTCCGGTACCACGTCGGTGACCCCAAAGCGCTGCTGTGGAACCAGGGCCTGCCCAACGCGCCGGTCCTCGACCTCGACATCTGGCCGAAGGCCGCCGTCGCCCCGATCAGGCTGATCCGGGCCGCCACCCACGGGCGCGGAATCTTTGAGGCCGAGCTCACACCGACCACTCCGCATCCGGCTGATGTGTACGTGCGAGACACGATCCTCGACGACGGCCGCGACGCCCCCATCCCGCTCGGATCGCCGAGCCCGTTTGTTGACACCGAAATCCTGAGCGCCCTCCAGAGCCCCGACATCAAGATCGAGTCGGCCTACTTCTTCCGGTCCTCGCCGACGCGATCCAGCACGTTGGACTACACGCCGACCGGACCTCTGGACTTCATCGGCTTCGAGCAGATGGACGAGGGCATGCTGGTCGGGGGCCGCGCCTCGACGGTCCACGTGCAGGTTCGAAACCGCGGGCCGGCGCCTGCCACCAACGTGCGCGCGCGCGCGTTCTTTGCCTTGAAGGCCGGGGGTGTCTACCCGGACCTGCCCAGCGATTTCTGGACCAAATTTCCGGCGACCGATCCTTCGGGAACGGATTGGAAGCCGATCGGCCCGGCTATCACGCTCACCAAGCTGCGGCCAGGCGAGCCCGCGCTCGCTTCGTGGGAATGGGAGCTGCCGGGCTCGGGGTCGGATGCGAGGATCCTGGCGGCGGTCACCTCGGCGGAGGATGGCATATTGCCGCCTGGTCTCAATACTGACGAAGCCGGGCCGCACAGCAAGTACGTGGCTGTCAGGGACGTGAACACCTCGATCCCTGAGTGGGAGCTCATCGCGGTCATCGTGATCGCGCTCGGTGTCGGGGGGGCAGTCGTTTACGCTGCCACCAGGTAGGCATCAAACGAAGCAGGTCGTACCGATTCTCTTGGTCAGGGCCCGTCCGCGGACACCGAGCGTCCATCCTGGTCGGCGTGGCGGTAGACGAGCTCGAAGACGGTGCTGGTCAGCAGCAGCGCGATAACGACGGCGAACACGGTGGCCTGTGGGTGCCGAGAACCCGAT
>DHIW01000053.1:2571-4019 GCA_002404015.1 Chloroflexi bacterium UBA4736 | reverse complement strand
CCGACCAGGAGCAGGGCCCGAGTGGCGCCCTCCACCGCGGTGAAGCCGAGCGAACCGCCGCGGTGCTGCAGCGCCCCGCCGGCGATCAGGGGCAGCCCGAAGAAGAGCCCGAAGGAGAGGATCATCGATAGCACGATGGTGATGGTGATGGCGCCGCGGCTGATCTCGATGTCCTCGGCCTTGGCCTTGACGTTGGCCGACCACATCATCGCCGAGGTCCCCAGGTGCAACATCTCGACCAGGCCGATCACCCCGCGGATGAAGGGCAGCCGGAAGAATGCCGACGTGTAGACCCGGCTGGTGAGATCGGCCTGGCGCAGCGAGATGCCGCCGTCCGGGCGACGGGCCGCGACCGCCCAGGTGTGCGGCCCGCGCATCAGCACTCCCTCGATGACGGCCTGTCCGCCGTAGAAGAAGGGCAGCGGCGAAGCCGGGTTGGCGGTGCTCAACGGGATACCTCCGGAGCGGCCGAGGCTGCGGCCCACTCAGGGGTGACCGCAGCCATCGCTATTTGAGGGTGGTCCTGCTCTTGGTCAGGCGCTTCTGGAAGCGCTCAACCTGTCCGCCGGTGTCCACGATCCGCTGCTGGCCCGTGAAGAACGGGTGGCAGACGGAGCAGACCTCGGTCTTCAGCTCGGCCAGGGTGGAACCGGTACGGAAGGTATTGCCACAGAGGCAATGGACAACCGCGTCGGCGTGCCAGGTGGGATGGATCTCGGCCCTCATCGCTTGGCGATTATAGCCAAGGCCTGCTGAACTCAAACTCGGATCTATTTGAGGCCGCCGATCTGGGCGGACTCGATGAAGGGCCCGGCCGCGATCACGCCTACGACCAGGATCGCGAGGATGGCGATATAGGCGGCGCCGACCAGCGCCCGGTCGCGAGGCGACACCCGGTAGTAGGCGGGGTTTTCAGGGTGCCGGAAGCGGCTGAAGGAGGCGCCCCCCAGGAAGAGGATCAGGATCAGGAAGATGGGGCTCAAGTAGCCGAAGATGATGCCGCCCACCAGCATCGCCAGCCCCACGACGTTGACCCACTTCGAGACCGAACCGAGGATGCGGCCGCCGTCCAGGGGGCTGTAAGGAATCATGTTGATGGCATTGAAGAAAAAGCTGTAGCCGGCGACCACGGCGAGCAGCAGGCCCATCTTGGTGTCGGTGCCGGCAAGCGTGGCCAACCCGAAGGTGGCCAGCGACGCGAGGGCGCCGAACAGCGGACCGCCGATTGCGATGATCGACTCCGTCTTGGCGTCCTTGGGCTGGGCCTTGAGCATGATGTAGGCGCCGAAGCCGGGGATGAAGTTGGGAGCCGTCACCGGCACCCCCTCGATCTCGGCGGCGACCACGTGTCCCATCTCGTGGATGAAGAGCAGTGCCAGGATCCCGGCACCAAGGGCCAGAGCCCAAACCAGGCCGAAGTTCTGCCCGAAGAAGAAGGCATAGACGGC
>DHIW01000053.1:2092-2306 GCA_002404015.1 Chloroflexi bacterium UBA4736 | reverse complement strand
ATGGCGGCCTCGGCGTCCGAGGTGAAGTGCCCGTGGTGCCACTCGACTGGCGGCGGTAGCGGCGTGTAGGCGGGCGGCGTGTAGCTGCCCTGCGGGATGTACTCCGGGGCGGGCTGCCGGGCGTCAGGTTGCGGGATGCCGCTCTCAGCTGTCATTCGTGTCGACTATAGATTCAACCGGTTAGGGGTGAGTTAGATTCCTACCCCGCCCGTAC
>DHIW01000053.1:846-1802 GCA_002404015.1 Chloroflexi bacterium UBA4736 | reverse complement strand
ACGGCGTGGAGCTTGATGGCGGCCTCAAGGGCGGCGATCTCGCTCTCGTCGTCGGTCACGCCGGGAAAGCTGAGCAGGTTGATGGCGATCCTGCGGCCCCCTCGACGCAGCGCCGCCATCGTCGCGTGCACCTGCTCCAGGCCGTAGTCCTTGGGGCGGTAGTAGGCCCTGAAGAAGTCGTCGTTGAGGCTGAAGACGCTCACCCTGGCGCCATCCAGGCCGGCGTCGATCATGGCCTCGATCACCTCCGGGCGGCTGCCGTTGGTATTGACGTTGACGAAGGCGTCGGGCCGTGCCGCCTTGATCCGCGACACCACCTCCGGCAGGTCGGCTCGCATCAGCGGTTCGCCCTCACAGCCCTGGCCGAAGCTCACGATTTCCGCCTCGTCGCCACCCAGGTGCCAGGTGGCCAGCTCCACGATCTCGTCGGCGGTGGGCCGGAAGCCGATCCGGTCCTGGGGCGATTCGACCTCCCCCCACTGCTCTGAGATACAGCCCACGCACATCGCGTTGCACGGGCCCGAGGTCGGCAGCGACCCCTCCCAGCGTCGGTAGAAGGTGTTCTGCGCGGTGTAGCAGTTGTAGTCGGTGGCGCAGCGGGTCAGGTGCTCGACCAACCGGTTGCCGCCCAGGTCCCGGCGTGCGCCGGCGATGGCGCCGCCGATGTCGCGACCGGCGAAGTTGCGCGGCTGCCACCACTCCAGGGGATCGGTGCGAACCGCTGCGACCACCGGCTGGCCTTGCCTGAAGGCCACCGCGGCGTAGCCGAAGATCGGCAGCACCCTGGCGCCTTCCTCCTCCTCGTAGGCCGGCATCAGCGTGCGTGTGTAGCCTGGTGGCAGCACCGCGCCGACCGCCCATCCGGCGTCGGGGCTGAGGCGGATGGTCTCACCACTCCGGTCGCGGGCCAGCGCCAGGCGGTCAACCAGGCCGGCGATGGTGGCGCCTTCCGGCAG
>DHIW01000053.1:0-554 GCA_002404015.1 Chloroflexi bacterium UBA4736 | reverse complement strand
GACTGGCTTTCCGCCCAGCCGTCGTAGTAGTGGACGCCGCGCAGCAGCAAACCGTCGGTGACCCCGGTCGCCGCGAAGACCACCTCGTCGCCACCAGCGAGGTCCTCCGTGGTGATCACGCGCTGCAGGTCGACGCCGGCGGCAGCCAGGGTCTCCGCCTCCTCGGGATTGTGAACCCACGGCTTGGTCACCAGCTCGCCCCCGAGGCACTTGAGCGCGCAGGCGGCGATGGTGGCATCCTCGGCGCCGCCGATACCCATGGCGACGTCGACGCCCGTATCCTCCATCGCGACCCGGATCGCCGCCGAGACCTCGCCGTCACTGATGAGGCTGACGCGTGCACCCGCCTCCCGGACCTCCTCGAGCATCTTCTGGTGGCGAGGCCGGTCGAGGATGACAACCGTGAGGTCGCCGACGCGCACGTCCTTGGCGAAGGCGATCCGGTTGAGGTTGTTGTCCACGCTCTCGTTGATGTCGGCGGCGCCGCGGGCCGCGGGCCCGACGGCGATCTTCTCCAGCAGCAGGCTGCCGGGCACGCGCATCTGACCCTGCTC
>DHIW01000071.1:2136-3085 GCA_002404015.1 Chloroflexi bacterium UBA4736 | reverse complement strand
CCGAAGCGCTGCTCCTCGTCGACGATCAGCAGTCCCAGGTCTTTGAAACGCACCCGGCCGGTGAGGATCCGGTGGGTGGCGATGACGATGTCGACGGTGCCGTCGGCCAGCCCCGCCCGGACCCCCTCGGCCTCGTCGTCTGACCGGAATCGCGACAGCATCTCAACCCGAACCGGGTAGGGCTTGAGACGCGCGCCAAAGGTCAAGTAATGCTGGTTGGCGAGGACCGTGGTCGGCACCAGCACCGCCACCTGCTTGCCGTCGCTGGCGGCTTTGAAGGCGGCCCGCAGCGCCACCTCCGTCTTGCCGAAGCCGACGTCGCCGCAGAGCAGGCGGTCCATCGGCCGCGTGGATTCCATGTCGGCTTTGATCTCCTCGATGGCGCGGAGCTGGTCGGGAGTTTCCTGGTACGGGAAGGCCATCTCGAGCTCCGACTGCCAGGGGCCGTCGGGTGCGAAGGCGTGGCCCTGGGCGACCTCGCGCCTGGCGTAGATCTGGATCAGCTCGCCGGCCATCTCCGCCACCGCCCGTCGCACCTTGCGTTTGGTGCGGTCCCAGTCGCCGGTCCCCAGCCGGCTCAGCTTCGGGTCCTCACCCTCGGCTCCGCCGACGTACAGCTGGATGCGATCCATGTTCTCCACCGGGACAAAGACGCGGTCGCCGCCGGCGTACTCGAGGTGGATGTACTCGCGCTCTGCGCCGGCATCGTCGATCGATCGCAGGCCCTGGAAGCGCCCTACGCCGTGGTCGCGGTGCACCACCAGCTGGCCCGGCTGGATCTCGAGGCGGAAGGCGGTGGCGGCGTCGGTGGCCTGGCCCGCGGCGACCCGGCGGCGGCGGCGTTCGGGGCGGGCCAGGCCGAAGAGCTCGAGGTCGCTGTACAAGCGAAGGTTGGCGGCCGGCAGGCGGAAGCCGGTGCGCAAGGAGGCGTCGACGGCGACCGCGCCGC
>DHIW01000071.1:1395-1974 GCA_002404015.1 Chloroflexi bacterium UBA4736 | reverse complement strand
CGCCTCCGGTCGCCCCACCAGGCTCGCCGGCGCCAGCCAGCCGAGGTCGATCGCCCCCGGCTCAGCCACTCGGTCAACGTAGATGGTGGCGCCGAATCGCGCCTCCAGGTCGCGGAAGGGAATCAGGCCGGAGCGCAGCCCGCGCGGCAGCTCACCGTGGTCGGCTTCGCTGGCGATCAGCTCCTCGGTCTCGAGCCGGTGGCGCTCCGCTTGGGCGCCCACCCGCCCCGGCTCGATCATCAGCACCAGCGGCGCCGCCTGGAAGTAGTCAAAGAGCGACGCCGGCCTGTCGCTCAGGTAGGGGTAGAGGGTCTCGACCCCGGGGAAGTACCCCGCCTCAGCGAGATGGGCGATGTGCTCCTGCCACTGCACCGCCACCTCCGGCAGGCAGTCGGTGAAATCAAGCGAGCGCAGCCGCTCGAGCGCCGATTCGACCTCAGCCTGGCGATGCGGAAATTCCCGAGCGGGCAGCAGCTCGGCCTTGGTGAGCTTGGTGATCGACGCCTGCGACGTGACCTCGAAGCCGCGGATCGATTCCACCTCGTTGCCAAAGAACTCGATCCGAAGGGGTCCCGAGTC
>DHIW01000071.1:415-1199 GCA_002404015.1 Chloroflexi bacterium UBA4736 | reverse complement strand
GTGCCATCGCCAAGCAGGGCGGCCTGCGTCGCCAGCCGCGCCGCCACGATCTCATCCGCCGGCGGGGTCCGATCCATCGGCAGGACGTCGGCCGCCGGGTAATGGAGGGCCCGCTGGATGCCCTCAAAGGCGAGCAGGTCATCAACCAGGGCCTGGGGATCGGACGCGATGACCAGGACGCTGGTGCCCAGCCGGGCGCGCAGGTGCTCGGCCAACAACCCCCACGAGCCCTCGGGTGCACCGCCGACCGCGATGGGAGCGCCCGGTCGCGCCTCGGCGATGCGCTGGACCACGCTTTCCAGCGCCGGGTCCGCCCCCAGCAGCCCGGTGATGGTCTGCGCGGCCACCGCTTTGGTCAAGCGGAGCGCCCGTTGTGACGGTTCATGCTGATATCGATGCCGTCGGTCAGCGCATCCAAGACGGCGTCAGCGGTGATAGCGATGAAGGCGGGCAGCCGCCGACGCTCATCTTCCGTGAACGGCGACAAGAGGTGGTCGACCGCGTCCGCGGGCTCCGGCCGGCCCACCCCCATGCGGTAGCGGACAAAGCCGCTGTCGCCAAGCTCGGCGATCAGCGAGCGAACCCCATTGTTGCCGCCCGCGGCGCCGCCCTTGCGGATGCGCAGCTTGCCAAAGGGGATGTCCATCTCGTCGTGGATGATCCACACGTCGGACGGGGTGAGCTTGTGCTTGCGGACCAGCGCCGCCGCCGCCCGGCCACTCAGGTTCATGAACGTCTGCGGCTTGGCGAGCAACACCGACCCCTCGCGTCCCCGAGCCTTGGC
>DHIW01000071.1:0-235 GCA_002404015.1 Chloroflexi bacterium UBA4736 | reverse complement strand
CTGGTCAGGTTTCCGGGCGTGGTCATAGCCGAGCAGGTGGAGAAAACCATGCACCGTCAGTCTGGCGGCCTCGCGATCGAGGCTGTGCCCGGCGGCGGCGGCCTGCGCACGCACGTGGTCGAGGGAGAGGATGATGTCGCCAAGCTCGCCCTCCGCCTGATTGGGAAAAGAAAGGACGTCGGTGGCGTGGTCCTCGTTGGCAAAGCGCCGGTTGTAGTCGCGGATGGTGTCGTCA
>DHIW01000103.1 GCA_002404015.1 Chloroflexi bacterium UBA4736 | reverse complement strand
CCTGCGATCCTCGCGACGCGTATTTCCAATACGCTTTGCTCCGGTTCTCGGAGCCGCCTAGGACCTGGGCCACCTGGCCACCGAATCGCTCGCCGACCTCTTCCAACACCCTGCTAGAGACCCGGCCGAGCGCGCGTCCGGATCGGTCCAAAACCGCCACCTATACTGCGGGGGGATGTCGTTCCTCACCGGGAAGAAGCGGCTGCCGGAGGGGGTCGATCCGGCCCGCATACCGCCCGGTCAGACCCTCACCGCGCCCGACAAGTGGCCCCTTCTCCACTTCGGCCCAGTCCCCATACCGGATCTCGCGACGTGGGACCTGAAGGTCTTCGGGGCGGTCGAGAACGAGCTCCGGCTGGACTACGGCGAGCTGCGCGCACTGCCCTCCAAGGAGGTCGTCGCCGACATCCACTGCGTCACCGGGTGGAGCCGGCTGGGCGACACCTGGACCGGGGTGCCCCTCCGGGAGATCCTGGACCGGGTGACGCCCCTGCCTGCCGCCCAGTACGTGATGGCGCACTGCGAGTACGGCTATACGACCAGCGTGCCGCTGACGGTCCTCGACGACGAGGACGTCCTTCTCTGCTACGGCTGGAACGGACACGACCTGACGGCGGATCACGGTTACCCGCTGCGCCTGTTCGTGCCCAAGAAGTACCTGTGGAAGTCGGCCAAGTGGCTGCGCGGGCTGGAGTTCATGGAGCGCAACCGGCTCGGCTTCTGGGAGCAGCGCGGCTATCACGACGAAGCCGACCCCTGGCGCGAGACGCGCTACTGGTAGCCGGGCCGGCGGCCCGGGTGCGACCCCCGGCCCTGCCGTGCCGGTGATCACGCTCACCACCGACTTCGGAGCGGGCTCGCCCTACGTGGCGGCCATGAAAGCGCGCCTCCTCGAAGGCTGTCCCACGGCAACGCTGGTCGACATCGCCCACTCCGTGCCGGCGTTCGACCTTGGCGCGGCCGGCTTCCTGCTCTGGGCCGGCACGCGTCACTTCGCCCCCGGGGCCGTCCACCTCTGCGTGGTGGACCCTGGCGTCGGCGGAGCCCGGCGTGCGGTCGCCTTCTCGCTCGCGGGCTCCTTCTATGTGGGTCCGGACAACGGCGTCTTCGGGATGTTGCTTCGGGAGTCCCTGCCGCACGTGCCCGCCGCGGTGGAGCTCAGAAGGTCGGTGGACGCGTCACCCACGTTCGAGGGTCGTGACGTGTTCGCGCCGGCAGCGGCGGCACTCGCTTCGGGGACGCCATTGAAGAAGGTCGGCAGCGCGGCTGCGGAGCTGATGCTGCCACCGGCGCCGCGGCCTTCGGTCCTCTGGGTCGATGCGTTCGGCAACCTCGTCACCTCCCTGAAACCGCCGGTCGGAGGTGTCCGGGTGGGGCCGACCGAGATCCGGTTGAGCGCGCGGACGTACTCGGACGCGCCTCGGGGCCGGCTGTTCTGGTACGTGGGGAGCATGGGCCTGGTCGAGGTGGGCCTCCGGGAGGACACTGCCGCGGGCCTTCTCGACGCTGGCCCGGGCACCCCGGTCCAGCCGCTCTAAGAGGCGCCCTTAACAGGCACCCTTGGCCGGTCCGGATGGGGGCCTCTAAGTTGCCGGCATGCCCTGGCTCGCCGCGCTCTTCCTCCTGACGATGTCCATGTCGGCCTGTGTCGGGGCCCGGCCGGTCCGCCTGGCCCCGGTCGCCGCCGGTCCAACCGACGATCTCCGGCTCTGGCAGGACGCCGACATCTTCCAGCCGGTCGGCCGGCTGCTCGCCGTGGGTCGCGTGGTCTGGGTGGAGATGTACGAGTTCGACCGACCCGACCTGGAGACGGCCTTGCTGGCGGCTCGCACCCGCGGCGCCGACGTCCGGCTGATCATCGATCCATCCATGTCGGTGAGTGCCCGCACCCTGAGCCGCCTGCGCGCCGCGGGGTTGGCCGCGCGCCCCTACCCGCTCGATGACCGCCGCCACCAGATCGACCACGTCAAGCTGCTCGTCACCGACGCCGAGGCGCTGGTTGGCGGTATGAACTGGGGCCGGCGCAGCTCCGCCAACCACGACTACGCCTTCGAGGTCCGGGCGCCGCCCCTTCTCGAGCGGCTGCGCCGCATTTTCGAGCAGGACTGGTCCCTGGCAGGCGGGGCGCCGGCAGCGCCCGTTGCGGCCGCGGTGGCCGGCTCGCTGGTCGCCGCCCAGACCACGCCCGGACAGGAGATCCGGGGGCTGCTGGAGCCCTTGTTGGCCCGGGCCGGGCGTCGCGTGTGGGCCGAGATCTTCGCTCTCACCGACCCGGACGTGATCGCGGCGCTGGCCGCGGCCCACCGCCGAGGTGTGGACGTGAGGGTCCTGCTCGACCCCGGCCAGGACGTGAATCGCGCTGCCTACCGGCTCCTGGCGAGCGCCGGGGTGGCGGTTCGCTGGTACCCGGTCCCGCGGGGCGCCAAGCTCCACGCCAAGGCAGGTCTCTTCGACGATCGGCTCCTGCTGGGATCCGCGAACTGGACGCTCAGCGGCCTGTCCGTTAACCACGAGCTCGACCTGATGACGGACGACGGGCCCGCCGTGGCCGCCTTCTCCCAGCGCTACGGGACCGACTGGGAGGCCGCCGGCCGGCCCCTGACGGCGAGCTGGTGGGGCGGCTAGTGGACCGTAACGGTCATTT
>DHIW01000088.1 GCA_002404015.1 Chloroflexi bacterium UBA4736 | reverse complement strand
GTTCGGCTCGGTGGCCTACTGAGCTGTACCGACGCGTGCCGGTGGCCGCGCGGCGTCTTTTTTCAACCCACAGGGTCTTGGACGAATACGTTGACCACTACAACCGCGCCCGACCCCATCGCTCGCGGGGTCTCCAGCCGCCGCCCGGCGCCGATCCAGCGCTCCCGCGGGGCGAGGTCACGCGCCGCCGACGCTTGGGCGGCCTGCTCAACGCGTACGAGCGCCGCAACGAGACCAGCCTCACCAAATAGCCGCACAACATGGGGCTGGCCAGATCGGTCAACGGACTTTGTGCAGCCCACACCCCGAGGGCGCCCGTCTAGGCTTGGGGCAGAAGCGCCCCGCCCGGTGCGTAAGGAGAATCAGACCGAATGAGCCTCGTCAAGTTCCACCATATCAACCTCACGTCGGCCCAGGTGCCCACCATGACCGAGTTCTACCGGTCGGTCCTCGAGATCGACGAAAAGACCACCGGCGCGGCCGCCAGCCGGATGACGGACGAGTACGCCGCGCCGGTCACGTTCCTCGACTCCGACGGCGTCGAGATACACCTGGCGACGATGGACCTGGAGGTCGGCCACCGGCTGAAGCAGGCGGTCAACCCACTCGTCCGCGGCCACATCGCGTTCCGCACCGACGATCTGGCGGCAGTCAAGGCCAACCTCGAGAAGCACGGGGTGCCCTACTCCGACTACGGGGTTTGGTCGATCGCCAACTGGCACCAGATCTTCTTTTACGATCCCGCCGGCAACGTCGTCGAAGTCCACCAGGTGATCGGGGACGCCGGCTAGGCCCAGGCAGACGTCAGCCTCCGCGCTGCACCAGGTAGAGCCCCGCTGCTACCCCGGCCGCGCCAGCGAAGTCGAGAGGGCGGAGGGGCTCCGCGAGCAGCAGCGCACCGAGGAGCGCGATTCGTCCGGCGTGTGAGGTTCGACAGCTAGCCGGAGCAGCCACTCTGCAGCACCCTGCTATGGCGGGGTATCCAACGGCTGCCCACTCGAATTGACCTGCCGACGAAACCATCCCCGTCAGGGGGCGACTACGCCTTCCAACGCCGACTGGCGCCACTGGATCTGGGGCACGATCCGATCGCGAACCACCCGATCCTTGTAGCGCTGGATGGTGGCGAGCATCGACTCGACCAGCTCGTCCGAAAGTAGATGTGGCTTCAGGCCGAGATCGTGCAGCCCGGTGTGCTTGGCGTTGTAATAGTGCTGCTCCCTTTCCACGCGGGGATCCCGGATCGGCTCGATCCGCACCGCAAGGCCAGCTTCGGAGCCGGCCCGCACGACCAGCTCAGCCAATTCGTTCACCGTGAACTGCTCGGTGAACTGGTTGAACACCCGATATTCGTTCTCCGCCGGCGGGTTCGCGGCAGTCAGGGCCACGCACTGCATCGTGTCGCGGATGTTGAGGTAACCTCGCGTCTGCCCGCCCTGGCCATAGACGGTCAGCGGATGACCGATCACCGCCTGCACGCAGAACCGGTTCAACGCGGTGCCGAAACACTCGTCGTAGTCGAATCTGGTCATGAGGCGGTCGTCCAGCGCGGTCTCGTCGGTCTCGATTCCGTAAACCACGCCCTGGTTCAGGTCGGTGCACTTGATGCCCCAGATCCGATTCGCAAAGTGGATGTTGTGGCTGTCGTGCACTTTCGACAGGTGGTAGAAGGATCCCGGCACCTTGGGGAAGGGCAGCCGGTCGGAGCGACCGTTGTGCTCGATGTTGATGAAACCTTCCTCGATGTCGATGTCGGGCGTGCCGTACTCGCCCATGGTGCCGAGCTTGATCAGGTGACACTCAGGCACGTGATCGCGGATCGCGAACAGCACATTGAGCGTGCCGACGACGTTGTTCACCTGGGTGAAGACGCAGTGGTCGCGATCGAGCATCGAGTACGGCGCGCTGGGCTGCTCACCGTAGTGAACGATGGCGTCTGGCCTGAATTCACGAACGACCCGCTCCAGGAACGGATAGTCGGTGATGTCGCCGATGTGGACGCCGATCTCGCCGCCGCCGACCTGCCGCCAAGCCTCCACTCGCTCCTGCAGCGATCGGATGGGCGTCAGCGAGTCGGTACCCAGCTCGAGGTGGTATCGGCGCCGCAGGAAGTTGTCGACGACGGCGACCTCGTGGTCGCGGGCGGAGAAGTGAAGGGCCGTGGGCCAGCCCAGATACCCGTCTCCCCCGAGTATCAAGATCCTCAACTTAAAGCCTCCTCGGCCTGAGCCGACGCCAACAGTCTGGCGGCAGCCGTTTCATCGGTCGTGTATTGCCATCGCGATAGATATCGGACTAGCCCGTTCAGATCGATCTTGAGATCGGATGGCAGGCGCGCAGGATTATGACACACGCCGGTCGCTGCGAAGAGAGGCGGCCAGGGTCTCCGGCCGGCTCAGATCCCGGCCTCCAGCATCCGCTCGTTGGCCGCCCGGGCAACGGTCTGGAGCCGGCCCACGACCTGGCCGTAGTTCATTCGGGTCGGTCCCACCACCCCCAGGACACCCTTGATGCGCTTGGAGGGACCGTAGGTCGTGAGGATCACCGCGCAGGAGCGCAGCTGGCTGGTCGTGTTCTCGGAGCCGATCACGATCTGGAGGTCGGAGTCGCCGACCAGCTGCTGGAGCAGGTCGGTCAGGTAGCGCGTCTGTTCCAGCACCTCGAGCACGTCGCGCAGCCGGGCGGCCTCGGCGAACTCCGGCTGGCGCAGCAGGTTGCGCACGCCATCGTGGACGACCAGGGTCTCAGAGCCCCGCTCGAACATCTCCAGGGCGTCCCCCAGCCGGGTCAGGATCTCCTTCTCGAGGCCTTCGGCCAGCCCCTCCAGGCGCATCCCGACATCGTCCCGGTCGTGCGAGGCGAGCTCGCTGTTGATCTTGGCAGCCAGCCTGGTCAGCTCAGGCTGTTCGGCCGATTGGGCGATCGCGAAGACCTGCTGGCGGATCAGGTTGCCCTCGACCAGGAGGACGAGCAGAACCTCCGAGGGTTCCAGGCTGACCAGGTCCACGTGCTTCACCCGGGCCAGGGGGCCGTGCGGCGCGCTGACCACGGCGGCGTTCTGGGTGACCGCGGCGACGGTCGTGGCCACCCGCTCCACCAGGACCTGGGCGTCCGAGGGCGCCGCCCGCATCTCCTCCCCGATGAAGGCGGTGACGTGCTTGGGGACCGGCTCGGCGTCCATCAGGAAGTCCACGAAGTAGCGGTAGCCGCGGTCTGTGGGGATCCGGCCGGCGGAGGTGTGCGGCTGGACCAGGTAGCCGAGGTCGGCCAGCTCAGACAGCTCGTTGCGGATGGTGGCCGAGCTCAGGTGCACGAAGTGGCTCCTGGCGAGCGACTGCGAGCCGACGGGCACAGCGCTCGTCGTGAACTCGCGCACGACCGCCTTCAGGATCTCTTGCTTGCGTGGTTCCATCTCGTTAGCACTCCGCCCGGGGGAGTGCCAATCAGAGTACCGCGAGGGCGATCTGATTGTGAAGGTCCAGCCCGCGCCGGGTGGGAACATGGCGGTCGCCGGCGCGGCTCACCAGCCCCTCCGCCTCCAGCTCGGCCAGCTCCGCCTCGAAACCCGGGGGGGCGGCGAGGCCCGATGTCTTGCGCAGGCCGAGCATGACCGCCTCGGCCAGCGCTTTGCGCTCGTCCAGCTCCTCCCCATCGGCGCGCGGCTCGCCGGCCGCCGCGATGTACTCGCGCGGCCTGGCCACGTTCCACCAACGCCACGCCCGCCGGCCGTCGGTCGCGTAGCTGTGGGCGCCGGCCCCGGCGCCGTATACAGGGCGGCACTCCCAGTAGGCCGTGTTGTGGCGCGACTGCCTGCCCGGCCGGGCCCAGCTGGAAACCTCGTAGCGCTCGTAACCGGCCGTCGCCAGCTCCTCGGTGGCGAGGTCGAGCAGCTCCCACTGGATGTCCCCTGCCACCTCGGGCAGCACGCCCCTCTCTCGGCGCCGGAACAGCAGCGTCCCCTCCTCGAAGCTCAGGCAGTAGCAGGAGATGTGCTCGGGCTCCAGCTCGACCGCACGCCGCAGGGTGTGGCGCCAGGACGCCGCGTCCTGGAACGGCACCGCGTAGATCAGGTCGAGGCTGATGTTGGCGAAGCCGGCGGCGCGGGCTGCCCGGAAAGCGCGCACCGCCTGGGCGCCGTCCGTGCGCCGCTCCAACACCGCCAGCGCCCGCCGGTCGAAGCCCTGCACGCCGAGGCTGAGCCGGTTGACGCCCGCCTCTTGCCAGGCTTCGAGGCGCTCCTCGTCGGTCGAGGCCGGGTTGGCCTCCAGCGTGACCTCCGCGCCCGGATCCAGCTCGAAGAGCCGGCGCACCTCGGCCAGCAGCTCCCGCATCAGGCCCGCCGGGAGCAGGCTGGGCGTGCCGCCACCGAGGTAGACAGTGGCCAGGGAGCCGAAGGCGAAGCGAAACCGGGCCTCGGCCAGCTCGTGCTTGAGGGCGGCGACGTAGTCCGGCATCAGGCGATCCATCCCGGCGTAGGCGTTGAAGTCGCAGTAGCCGCACTTGTGCCGGCAGAAGGGGACGTGGATGTAGAGATGCTTCACGGGCCTCAGGGCGGACGGGTCCACGCGCCCATCCTAGGTGGCCGGCGGCGCGGTCAGGCGGCGACCGTCAAACCGTCGTTCAGGTTCTCAGCCGACCGTTGGCAGCTGCGCTTGCCCTGTTTTGCCCGCGGCCACCGTCAGCTTGCCGTTGTCGAAGGTCAGCAGGCGATCGGACTGGAGGTCTGTCGTCGCGGTCCGGACCTGGCCGCCCGAGGCCCAGCTCACGGACAGCGCATCGGCCAGGGTGCCGGCCTGCTTTTCCCAGTAGATCCGATGGGCGCCGGCGGTGGCCGGGGTCGTCCAGTCGATCACGACCTGTTGGGTGCCGAAGCCGGACTTGAGATCGACGTTGATCTGAAACCAGCCGGTGAGGACCTTCAGGCCGGCCGGAGGTACCTCGTCAACCGGTAGGCCGGGCCCCGACGTGCCTGCCATCCGTACATCGGTGGCGTTGGCCGGGTAATAGAAGCGGAGCTCGCATCGGTACTGACGGCCCCCGGCGTAGCCGTCCGGCATGCTGTCCTTGAGATCGATGACGAGGTGGTGGGTCAGCTTGCCGCCTATGGACTGGACGGTGAGGCTGTACTTGCGTTCGAGGAAGTGGTTTGCCTTCGTGTCCCCGTAGTTGGACTCGATCTCCCGGATGAACTCTTCGTCGGCGCTCGGGGCCATGCTGCCCGTCCAGCCGACCCGGCTCATCTCCGTCTGGAGAGCGTCTTGTGTGAAGTAGACCTGGAGGTGCCGCTCGGTCACCGCCTTGTTGAGGTTCGTCACCAGCCCCGCCCAGCTGGAAGGGGCCAGGGCCAGCAGCTTCTCCAGCACGTGCCCCGTTGCTACGCCGATGAACTTCTTCCCGTCGTACAGGTTGGCGTTGCCGGTCAGCCCTCGGAACTCCTCGGCCTGGAAGACCGTCTCAGGAAAGTCCGCCGCGGTGACCGTCTTCCCGTACTCCGGGATGGCCACCGGACCGAGCACGTTCAGCAGGTCGGCCACGGCCCAGGGGTCGACCCCGATGACCCCGTCGACAGCGTGTCCCGCCTCCGCCTGGTAGAGGTCGAGTGCCGTCTTGCCGGCGCTGGCGAAATCGGGTGACACCAGGGAGTCGCCGAGGCGCCAACCGTGCGTGGCGAACTGCTTGAGGCCATTGGGCGGCGCCACGTAGCCCTTCTGGCCGGGCTGGGGATAGGGCGCGTCGAGCTTCAGGATGTCGCCTCCGGCGGCGAGGTTGAGGGCGCCGTTGTTCGTGCTGAGCACGCTGTAGCTGCCGACGAAACCACCGCTGCCCCGCAGGTTCGCGGGGTCGATCTGGGCGACCAGGTAGCTCCGAGGCCCATTGGCGCCGAGCAGCTCGAGGAGGACTGGGGCGAAACGGTCGAATTCGGCGAGGCTCGCGAGCTGGGTTGTGATGGAGGCCTTGGTGTTGAGGAACGTCGGTCTCTGGCTGGCGGGAAGAACCGCCGCGTCCACCTTGGCCGCGCCGGCCTGGGCGCGACTCAGGTCGGACTTCACAAGGTCGATTTGGGGCAGGGCCTTGTTGAGAACCGCGATCATCGCCTGGCCGCCCTTCTGGGTCGTATCCGGCTGGATGAGCGATCGCCCTGCAGCCACACCCGCGTCGCCGGCGTCGGCAAGCGCCACACCCATGTCGGCCAAACCGACTATCGACCGCTGGCGATCGCCCGTCCAGCCGTTGAGGACCGGGACCGCGCCGGCCGCGTTCAGGTAGCCGTCTTGCTCGATGGCCGTCCGGGCCTCGCCGAAGTGAGTCCGCGCCGCCTTGAAATAGGGCAAGGATTGGTCGAGTAAGGCTGCCGAATGGTCGGAATTGGCCTTCTTGAGCAGCGCCCGACCGGCTTCCAGCTCGTTCGCGCCGCGCGTGATGTCGCCGCCAATCCGCCCCTGCAAGGAGCTGAGGTCGCGGAGGGCGAACACCGAACCCGATCCCAGGAGCAAGAGTGCGATCAGGAGTCCGGCGATCCCGATCCAGAGTGATCGCGACCGCCGGCGCGGGCCTCGGCGGGGGCGGCGCGGAAGCGGCCTCACCGGCCCGGCGGGGGCCGGGGGCCGGGGGCGATCGGTCTCGGTGATCCTCACTGCGGCCTTGCCGCGACCAGGAACGACTGGCGAACGAACGCTTCGGCGGCGACGTCGAATCCGAGCGACTGCAGCCGGCCGATCAGCTCGGAGGGAGACCGGCCGGGCACCGGGTGGCACTCCATGAAGATCATCTCAACGCCGTCCAGGGTGTCCGGCTGCACGGCGTCGAACACCTCGTACTCGCTGCCTTCGATGTCGATCTTCAGCAGGTCGACACGGGGGAAGCCGGTCGCGGCGATCAACTCGGCAAGGCCGACGGTGTCGACCCCGACCACCCGGTCACCATCGACCTCCGTCACCAGTGATGAGGCGGACGAGAGCCTTGACAGGTGGAGATTGCGATGCCCCGCTGCAGCCGCCAGCCCAAGGCGGTTGGGTGTCACCTGGTCCTGGAGACTGTTCTCAAGGAGGTTCCCGGCAAGGATCGCGTACGTCTCCGGGTTGGGCTCGAACGCGTGGATCCTGGCGTTAGACCGGTGGGCCAGCCAGAGGCTGAAGCAGCCGATCTGGGCGCCGACATCGATGACGTATTGAAAGCTCTGCCAGTCGTAGAGGAAGTCGTATGCGCCGAACGCGTAGACGTCGATCGCCGCCTCGAAGTCACGAGTCCGAGCGAGCAGCCGGGGACCTTCCCGGGTGCGGAGCAGAAGCCGGCGGTCGAGCACTGCCGGGACGCGCCACGTCGCCAGCTTCCGCAGTGCGGAGACGAGCATCCAGTTCCGAAACGCACGCCGCATGGCCGCCAACTTTGGGAGCAGGTGGTCGCCCGGCTGGTAAGGCGTCGTCCTCAGCTCCGCCGCATTTCCAACCGAACTGCCGGCGGGCAAGGCCTCATTCACGCCGTGCGCCGCCAGAACACCCCTGTCCAGTCGATCGGCTCGATCGGCTCCGAGACGCCCCGGCGGAGCCGGAAATCGTCAACCGCGAGCTTGCAGCTCGGCATGGCCCCATAGTCGTCGATAATGGCGAATCCGCCCCTCGACAGCTTCGGGTAGAGTGACTCGAGAGCCTCCATCGTGCTCTTGTACATGTCCCCATCGACGCGCAGCACCGACAGCTTCTCGATCGGCGCGGCGGGCAGTACGTCCTCGAACCAACCCTCGAGAAATCGCACCCGTTCGTCGAGGTAGCCGTAGCGAGCGAAGTTGTCCTTGACCTCCTCCAGGCTCACGGCAAGCTGGTCGCGCTGGTGAAGCAAGTCACCGACGTCGACGGGGTAGCGAGCCGGGTCGGGCTTCGGAAGGCCCCGGAACGAGTCAGCCACCCAGACCGTCCGCTCCCTGTCTCCGCAGACTGCAAGGAGGGCGCGCATGAAGATCGCCGACCCGCCGCGCCAGACCCCACACTCGATCAGGTCACCCGGCACGTCGTCGCGGACTACGCAGCGAACACATTCCTCCAGGTTGTCGAGACGGAGACCTCCGACCATGGTCTCCGCATCGAGCGGCCAGTCCCGGCCCTCGCGCCGATCCCGGGCCGAGCCCCTTCGCACAACCTCATAACCGTGAGCCCGAACGAGGGCGTTCAGCACTTGGTAGGCGATGCCGGCGATTGTTCGCCGCCGAGGCAGCAGGATCGAATAGGTCGTGGAGGAGAGCTGCCGGGTGAGACTCTTCTTCAGTAGGTCCACGTAGCGACGATCGAGGTCGCTCAGACCAGGCGAGAGGGCTTGATCCATAGGCGAGGGCCCCCAGTCTAGACGGGCGGGCGGGCGCCTGGAGCGAAGCCCAGGCGTTCCGCAACGCCGCCCGGAGCGGGTCTGGGTGGCCGTGGCTGATCACCCTTGATGGCGACCTCTACTGGGCAACCTCGCTGCGAAAGCGCTCGCGCCAGCCGACACCGCCGTCATGCCTGCAGCTAGAGGCGGGATGGTTGGCTCATGCCTGAAGCGTCACGTGAAGGATGTCGTAGTAGGCGCGCAGTGTCTCCACGGCCACCGCGTCCCGCCGCCTCAAGTGACAGGCGATCAGGAGGCGAAGCATCACCAGGCGCGCCGTATAGGAAACGAGCACGACCAGACGAAGAATCGCGAGCCGGAAGGCGCCGGTTCCGTGCTTCTTGAGATACAGGTACATGCTTCGCTCCCGCTCGCGAGCGGCGAAGCTGCTCCAACTCTGGTTTCGATGGTGGGTAACGGCCAGGGATGGCAAGACGCTGATTCGCCAACCCTGCTCCCACGCCCGCTTGCACCAGTCGGCATCTTCGCTGTAGAGCTGGAAGCGCTCGTCAAACTGGCCAACCGAGTCCAGGCAATCTTGCCGGATGAGCAGGCACGCGGCGGCGACGTAGCCGGCGTCCATCGTGCTCGCAGCCGGCGCAGCGCGCCGGCTGCCGAGGCGGCGCCGCAGTGCGCTGGGCACAGCGCGTCCGATGCCGAGATGGCGGATGAGGTGATACGCGATCGATGGCAGTCGCTCACCGGCGGTCTGGAACTGGCCATTGGGATAAACCAGACGAGGAGCCAGAGCTCCGGTGCCGGGGTCCGCGTCCGCTGCTTCCACCAGGCGACCTATGGCATCGGCCGGAAGCTCCACGTCGTCATTGAGCAGCAGCAGATACCGAAAGGAGCTCCCGGCCTCAGTCAGGAGTTGGTTTTGGTTGCTGGAGAATCCGTGACTCTCGCGCATCGCCAGAAGATGGACTCTCGGGAAGCGCTCACGGACGAGATCAGCGCTCCCGTCAGTCGAGGCGTTGTCTAGGACAAGGACCATGCCGTCCAGCCCACTTTCTGCGAGGCTCGCCTCAGCCGTTAAAAGGCAACGCTCGAGTAGGCCGCGGTGCGAGTGGCTTATCACGGTGATGGCGATGTCGCGACTGCGAACCTTGGGCTCCATACGACTTCGCGAACGGCCCGTGCCAGCCGAGAGTGTGCTGCCGACCAGGGCCAAGGCGGCGAACAGGTCCATCGGATGGCGAAAAACGCTGTCGGCTGTCACCGAATAAACCAATATTGCGAGATAGCTGCAGGCGAGGCCGAGCGGCATCCAATCGCCAGAAGTCCGATGGCGTCTAGCCGCTACGACCAGGTACTTCCCCGCCAGCCAAACGATGGCGATGAGGCCCCCGATCCCCATCCGAAACCAAATGGCCAGATAGGAATCGTGAATGAAGTGGCGGGGACCGATGTAGTAATTGGCCAGACGGTCGCCCGTGGGCCCGATGTACTCAGCACCGAGTCCGGCCCCGAGCACCGGACTACGCAGAATCTCCTGGATGACCGCGGCCGACTCTACCTGGCGCCGAGCCTGGATGGGTCCGACCGGCGCGAACAATTGCTGTGGGGTGAAGGTCACCCGGAAGACGGCGTAATCGAAGAAGTGCGAATCGACCGCGTGCACGGCCGCTATGACCGGCACCGCGATCAATACCGCTGCCAACAGGCCAAGTCCGAAGACCGCAAGCAGCCGCCGGCGGAGATCGGGAGTTGCCACGAGCAGCATGGCGAGTAGAGCCGCGGCCACGCCAACCCAGAGGCCACGGGTCAGGCTCATGGCCGTCCACACAAACAACAGAGCAACCGCCGCGCCCATCATCCACCGCTTGCGGCCGCGAGCTGTCGCCAGCGCCGCGACCCCCACCGGCAAGGCGAGACCCGGAAGCACGCGAATTCCATACGGCTCGATCCGGAGAAATGAGGCGTGACCTCTGAGGGCCTCCCACACACCGCTGGTGGCGAAATCCACAAGGATGTCGGCAACGATCATGACGCCGAGGAAGCTGATGATGAACAGCATGTCGCGACGTGATCGCACGAAGACCGCGATCACCCAGAACGCCATCAGGAGCTCGGCAATCTGGAACGCATCGTCGACGACCAGGAACGGTGAGTTGTGGTGCGCGATGGCGACCGCGGCGGCCATCACGAGGACGCCGGCAACAGCCAAAAGGGGCGCGGCCAGGGTAGTCGCGGGCGGAGCCACCCGACGCGCCAGAACGAGGCCCGTCGCAGCCGCCACGCCGACCACCAACAGCATGGCGACGGGCAAGTAGCTGCGGGGGCTGGCGTCGTCCAACCCTGCCAGGCGCGAGATCGGATTGGACACGAACAAGAGCGGAAGAAGGACTAGAGCGAGGCCGGACCGGCGGACCCAAGAGGCGGATGGCCGCCAGTCGAACCGGTCGGGGGTAGGGCTCGGCATAAGGTGGCTCGAGAGTCGTCAACGTCGAGCGGGCCGAGTGTAGCAGGTGCACCCCCCCGACCAGCCGGACGCGCTGTGTAAACTGTGCCCGGCCGATCGCCCCAATCATCAATTGACCAGCTAACAGGGCATGCCATCAGTGACATCCAAGGCTTCGCCGGCCGCGCCCGCCGCCATATCACAGCGTGCGAGCGACGTGCTGTCTACGAGCGCCCGGTATCCGGCGATCGCGAGCTTCGTCTACGTGGTCAGCCCGATCAATGCTTTCATTCTCTTCCGACACAGCGATCGGCTCCAAAGCTACCCGGATCGGACCGACCTAACGTTGGCGGCGGCGCCGTCGGTGGTCCTGGCTGGGGGCGCAGCGGTCGCGCTGTTAGTTAGGGATGGCCCGCGCTCGATTAGCCGCTCGCTCGACAGCTTGGCCGCGTGGGGAGTGACGATCCTGTTCCTGGCCGGGCTGCTGGCAGCAGGCATAGGCGTGCTCCGGCACAACTCGCCGTCGCTTGTCGTCAGCGACCTGCTCCCAATCGCGGAGCTCGCGCTCTTCTTTTACATTGGGAGATCCGTACTCGATTTGGAGCACGACCTGGCGCCGCTTCTGCTTCTAACCGGGGCCAGCCTGGCTTTGAACCTGGCGATTCGGTTCGTGTTCTTCTGGCAAGCGCGCGAGCAGCTGCCCGTTCTCGCTCAGAACTACACCCACGGCTTTTACAGCGACGGGATCACAGCCCTGTATGTGATCCACAGGATCATGCCGAGGATTCCGCTGCTAAGGCAACCGCCTGGCTGGCACCGTTTTCGCTGGCGTACGCATACTTCAGAGCGGCAACCCGCTGCAGCACACGAGGCAGGACGAGATACAGAGCATCACCTCCGAGTTGACCGCGAGCGGTCCGGTTCTGGTATCCATCTTCGGCGGCGGGCTGGGCGCGACCTACCTGGGGCCGACCGGTTCGCTGGACACCAACTACGTACAGCTTCAACACAGCACCAAGCACTACACGTACAACACCTACCTGGCGATGCTGCTGCGGATGGGGCTGCTCGGCCTACTGGCAATGGCCGCGTTCGTCATCTGCTATCTCTGGACTGCCGTGTCGGCATGGCGGCGTCTGGCGAGCGACTGGCCGCGTGCCTGTGCCGTTACGGCGGCCGGGTGTCTCATCGGTGTAGCGGCCATGTCATATGTCGACCCCTATCTGCTCGCGCACCCGGTCACCATGTTCGAGGGCGTCACCATCGGCATGCTCGTCGCCGCCGGCCGCGCGCAGAAAGCCCGAAGCCTCGACTCAGGTCGGTGAACAGGACCCGGCGGTAAGTCGGGGGTTGGTGCTCAGGCGAGCTCGACGAAGAGGATGCGCCTGTAGCAGGGCTCTTTGTTCGACCGCCGGAGGATTGCAAAGACAACCGGAAACGCGGTCAGCTGAAAGGCGCGCAGCCATAGGTTGGCCTTGCTCCGATTGACCCCCAACCAGGTGTCCACGTTCACGCTTCCCGCGACGGTGACCGTCGCCTTTCGACCGGATTCGACGGCCGCCTCTTCGACCAGGCGGCGGGCCTCCTCAGCGTCCGGAAGCCCATTCGCGAGGTGCTCCATGAGGAAGCGGTCACTCCGGCTGAGTCGAGCGCGGAGGTGTTCGTCGAGCCTGCGGTCGTAGCGGCTCGCCGGCTCGCCACTTGGAAAAGCTATCACCGCCCAGCGGTCGCAGACGCGCACGATCTCCCGGATCGCGGCTGGCCGGTCGGCAGCGCTGAGATGCTCGATCGTGTCGACGCAGACCACCGCGGCGAAAGCCCGGTCGGCGAAGGGCATCGCCAGCATGTCCCCCCGCTCCGGGTGCAGGTAGGCGGAGGTCGGGCCCGTGAAGTCCCGATCCAGGCCGACCACCGGGCGCTTCAGGTATGGGGTGATGCCCACCGGGCCCGAGCCTGCTTCGAGGACGCGGTCGTCGGGTCCCAGCCGCGCGCGAAGGTAGCGGACGATCGGGTCGTAACGCAGCGCCATGTCCAGGAAGTTGTGGATGACGATCGCCGAGACTGCCTCCTGGAGCGGCGCCAGCCGGCCGCGGCGCTGTCCGGGCGCGGCGAGATCGCGATCCCAACCGAGGAGTTGCTTCGCAAAGCGCCGGACGCGCAGTTGGATCATTGCGGTAGTGCCCTCAGCGCCCATCGCGAGGCCATCCCGCCCAGCAGTCTGGCGTCCTCAGAAGCGACCAGGAGAAGGGCGCCGACGTAGACCGCCCCGGCGGCGAGGAGCGTGATGGCGAGCCGCGCCAGGTCCGCATGGAGGGGCGCGGTCAGTTGGAAGACGGCGATCGCCACCAGGATCATCGCGACCGAGGCAACCACGGTTTTCAGCGTTGGCACGATGAGGGAGCGCTGCCGCCACATCCGGTGGTCGACGACGAAGATCGCCAGCAGACTCCAGGCGCCGAAGGTGGCGCCCCAGGCCAGGCCGGGGAAACCGAGCAGCCTCGTCAGGACGATGTCTCCGACGAACGTCAGCAGCATGCCGACAAACGCCGCTCCCAGCACGAATCGCTGGCGGCCGCGGGCGAAGTAGGACCGCGTAATGAAGTCGTTGAGGGAAAAGGGCACCAGCGCGAGGGCGAACAGCCCGAGCAGATAGGCGGTCGCGTTGGAAGACGCCACGTCGAAGGCGCCGCGCTGGTACACGGAGGCGACGATCGGGTGGGAGAGGAACCGAAGCAGGAGTGCGGCGGGCAAGACTCCAAGCAGGATCAACCGGATCCCGGTCGAGATCAGCCCTCTCACCTCCACCGGTTGGTTGTCGATCACGTGTCTCGCGAGCTGCGGGTAGAGCACGGTGCTGACCGGCGCCACGAGGAGCGTCGGCGCAACCACGAGCAGGCGATTGGAGAAGGTGAGAACCGAGATCGTCCCGGGAGCGATCAGCGAGCCCAGCCAGCGCTCGACCAGCAATCGCGAGTAGGCGAAAACGAGGATCAGCGTAAGCGGCACCAGCGACGCCAGCACCGCCCGGACGCGGGGATCGCGCAGCCCGAGCGTCAACGTGTACCGGAATCCCAGTCGGCGGGCCGATGGCAGCTGGATGGCGAGCTGCAGGATCGACCCGACGAGGAATCCCCAGGCCAGCGCGTTGATCCCGATGCGCGGCCCGAAAGCGACCGCCCCCACGATCATCGCGAGGTTGACGAAAAGGCCGGCCAGGTTGGGGACTGTGAACCGGTTGCCGGCGTTCAGGATCGCCGTGAGGACGCTGCCCGCGCCAAAGAAGACAAGCGCCGGAAACATCACCTGGGCGAGTTGGGCAGCTCGCAGCGCGTGTACGCCGGCCAGACCCGGCGTGAGGACCGTCACGATGGGCCCAGCGAACACGATCCCCACCAGAGCGAGCGCCGCGGCACCGAGGGTGATCAGGTTCAGCAGGGCGCTGGCGACCATCCAGCGACCGGCCGGAGCCTCGGCTGAAGCGCGCACCAGGACCGGGATCAAGGCCACCCCGACCAGGCCGGCGAGAAGCAGGCTCGACAAGAGGTCGGGCAGGCTGAAGGCGGCGATGAAGGAGTCCGTGGTGGCGGTTGTGCCGAACTGGTAGGCGACTATGGCGTCGCGGACCAGCCCTGAGCCCCGGCTCGCCAGGAGGGCGAGCAGTATCAGGAGCATCGCCACCGCAACGGGTCGAGAACGACTTCCGGCGGCGAGGCCCGCCGCAGGGTTCGGATCCATGCGGAGACGACAGTATACGAACCGGCTTCCCCGCCCGGCGGGTCGCGCGCAGCCGGGGTTAGACGCCCCCGATCGTGTAGGGCGACTGGCGGGCAGCCTCCAGCTCGCGCTTCAGCAGCTCGACCGCGGCGCGCTCGTTCGGAACCAGCTCACGGATGCGCTCGGCCATGCGGTTCTCGACCCGGGCCACCTGGCGCGAGATCGAGTCCACGTTGCCGCCCGAGGAGCGATAGCGCTCCCGCTTCCGCCAGAGCCGGGCATGCTCGGCCCGAAGTTCGCGAACGGCGATCGAGACTCTGCAGTCGAGGCAGAGGCCCTCGCGGGTCTCCGTGGACGCCACCTGGCGGCCGCAGGAGCGGCAGGGGACCAGGATCGCGCTCACGGTCGCTCCGCCAGGTCGGCCACGACGACGCCCGACAGTGTCTCCAGGCGCAGCGGCTGGATTGGGAAGACGGCGTCGGGCCGGCCCGCCGCGGCCCAGACCACGTCGTACAGCAGTAGGTCGCGGTCCATGTATATGGGTGGATCGGCAGCGTGCCCAAAGGGAGGCACCCCGCCGATCGCGTAGTCGGTGGCCTCGCGCACCAGGTCGGCCGAGGCTTTGCCCACCGGCTCGCCGGCCACCGCCCCCAGCCGGTCGGGCGCCACCCGGTTGGAGCCGCTGACGAGGCAGACCACGGGGCGCCCGGCGGCGGTGAACACCAGGGACTTCACGATCTGGCCCACCGAGCAACCTATGGCGCGGGCCGCGTCCTCAGCGGTGCGGGTCCCCGCGGGGTACCGGCGTACCGCGATTTCGTGGCCGGCCGACTCCAGCCACGACTCGAAGCGGCTGGCCGGTTCGCTCATCCGGGCGGCCAGGTCATGGGCCGGCCACCCAGCACGTGAAGGTGGGCGTGAAGCACGGTCTGCCCGCCATCCGGGCCGATGTTGAAGACCAGGCGGTAGCCACTCTTCGAGATGCCCTTCTGATCGGCCACCTGGTGCCCGGCGGCGAACAGGGCCGCCAGGAGGTCCGGGTCCTCCAGCTCACGTGCGGAGTCCACGTGCTGCCGAGGGATCACGAGCACGTGAACCGGCGCCTGGGGGTTCACATCCTCGAAGGCGACCACCCGGTCGTCCGAGTGGACGATCTGGGCGGGGATCTCGCCGGAGGCTATCCGGCAGAAGATGCAGTCGTCCATACGACCTCCTCGAGGGTTCCCGACCGGCGCCCGGCCGCCGGCGCGGTGACCCGGATGTAGTTCTCGGACAGGCCGCGTATGGAGTCCCCGATGCTGCGATCCCAGATGACCTGCAGCGACTGTCCTTGGAAGCGGCGGCGGTACTCGTCGCCCAGCCGGTGGCCGAGCTCGATCGCCCGCCTCGACCTCTCGCGCGCCTCCTCCAGGCCCACCCCGTCGGCGTAGCGTGCCGCTGCTGTCCGCGGCCGCGGTGAGTAGCGGAAGACGTGGAGGTCCATGAACCCCGACTCCTCGATCAGCGCCAGCGTCCGCTCGAAGTCATCGCGGCTCTCACCCGGGAAGCCGACCATGATGTCGCCGGTCAGCGCCAGGTCGGGCCGGGCGGCACGGACGAGTTTCACAGCCCGGCGGAATCCCGCTACGTCGTAGCGGCGGCGCATTCGGGCCAGCACCGGATCTGAGCCCGACTGCAGCGGCAGGTGCAGGTGGGGACAGACCCGGGGATCCTCGAAGAGAGTCGGCAGCTCGGGCGTGACGTGAGAGGGATCGATGGACGAGAAGCGGATGCGGGCGGGTGCGCAGGCAATCAGCAGGCGCCGGACCAGGGGCGCCAGGCCGCCCCGGTAGGAGCCGAGGTCGATGCCCGTCAGCACGATCTCCCGATAGCCCAGCCTGGCCGCGGTCCTCGCGCGCTCCTCGAGGTAGGGCAGCACCCGCGAGATCGACCGGTCTCGCGTCTGCCAGACGATGCAGAACGTGCAGCGGTTGTCGCAGCCGTCCTGGACCTTCAAGACGTAGCGCGAGCGGCGCACGCCGGGCGGCTCGACGGCGACCCCGGTGGGCGCCCCCTTCCAGGCGTTGGGTACCAGGAGGTCGGCGCCCAGGGAGTCGCCGGGGTGAGCGTCCACGTAACAGCCCATCAGCACCAGCGCGGCCGAGGGATGTTCGCGGCGGGCCCTCGCCACCGCCTTGCGGGTGTCCTGGTCGGCGGCCGCGGTGACCGTGCAGGAGTTGACCACCACCACGTTGGAGGCCTCGGACAGCAGTCCGGCCACCTCGTCGGACTCGGCCGCGTTGGTCCGGCAGCCGATGTTCACGAACACTGGCTCAGTCAAGCGACAGGACCGCCATGAAGGCCTCCTGGGGGATCTCGACGTTGCCCACCCGCTTCATCCGCTTCTTGCCCTCCTTCTGTTTTTCAAGCAGCTTCCGCTTGCGCGTGATGTCGCCCCCGTAGCACTTTGCGATGACGTCCTTGCGCTGGGCGGAGATCGTCTCGCGCGCGATCACCTTGCCTCCGATGGCCGCCTGCAGCGGCACCTCGAACATCTGCCGGGGGATCAGCGTCTTCAGCTTCTCGACCAGCTTGCGGCCGTACTGGGCCGACTTGCCGCGGTCCACGATCATCGACAGCGCGTCGACGGGCTCACCGGTGACAAGGATGTCCAGCTTCACAAGATCGCCCTTCCGGAACCCGATCAGCTCGTAGTCCATTGACGCATAGCCCTTGGAACGCGACTTCAAGGTGTCGTAGAAGTCGTGGATGATCTCGCCCAGCGGGAGCTCGTACTCCAGCAGCACGCGCTCGCCGACCTGGTGCTCGAGGTGCTTGAAGGTGCCCCGACGCTCCTGGCAGAGCTCCATCATCGGCCCCACGTAGGTGGCCGGGATGATGATCGAGACCTTCACGTAGGGCTCCTCGACACGCTCGATGGCCATCGGGTCCGGCCACAGGGCCGGGTTGTCGATCTCGAGCATCCCGCCCTTCTTGAGGTAGACGTGGTACTCGACGGTCGGCGCCGTCGTGATCAGGTCCAGGCCGAACTCACGTTCCAGGCGCTCCTGCACGATCTCCATGTGCAGGAGGCCTAGGAAGCCGCAGCGGAAGCCGAATCCGAGGGCCGCCGAGCTCTCGGGCTCGAAGACCAGCGAGGCGTCGTTGAGCTGGAACTTCTCCAGGGCGTCCTTCAGGTCCTGGTAGAGGTCGGAGTCGGTCGGGAAGATGCCGGCGTAGACCATCGGCTTCACAGCCCGATAGCCCGGCAGCGCCTGGGCGGCGCCGTGCTCGAGGCTGGTCACGGTGTCACCGACGCGGGCGTCCGTCACGTTCTTGATGGCGGCCGTGAAGTAACCCACCTCCCCACTCCCCAGGCGGTCCGTCGCCCGCATCCGGGGCCCGAAGAAGCCCACCTCGTCCACCTCGTGGACCTTGCCGGTGTTCATCATCTTGATGCGCTGGCGGGGCTGGATCTCGCCGTCCACGACACGCACGTAGACGATCACGCCCCGGTAGGCGTCGTAGTGGGAGTCGAAGACGAGCGCGCGCAGAGGGGCGGCCGGATCGCCGCGCGGCGGCGGCACCTCGGCGATGACCGCCTCCAGGATTTCCTGGGTGCCGGTCCCCAGCTTGGCCGAGGCGAAGATCACCTTCCCGCGGTCGATGCCGGTGACCTCGACGATCTCTTCCGCGACCAGGTCCGGCTGGGCATTCTCGAGGTCGATCTTGTTGACGACGGGGACGATGACCAGGTTGGCCTCGACCGCTTGATAGAGAGTGGCCAGGGTCTGGGCCTCGATGCCCTGGGCCGCATCGACGACGAGGACCGCTCCCTCGCAGGCCGCCAGGGAGCGCGACACCTCGTACGAGAAGTCCACGTGGCCGGGGGTGTCGATCAGGTTCAGCTCGTAGGTCCGGCCGTCGCGGGCCCGATATTGCATGCGGACCGCCTGGAGCTTGATGGTGATCCCTCGCTCCCGTTCCAGGTCGAGGGTGTCCAGGGCCTGGTCCTGCATGTCGCGCTTGGAGATCGTGCCCGTGAGCTCTAGCAGCCGGTCGGCGAGCGTGGACTTGCCGTGGTCGATGTGCGCGATGATGCAGAAGTTCCGAATGAGGCCCTGGGGCACCGGTCAATCCTAGTGAAGGACTTGCCGGGACCCCGCGACAGCCGCCTCAGCCTTTGGGCGGGACCACCTTCGAACGCTTGACGACCGCCGGCTCGTCCTCCTCGACCTCGGCGGGGCCCTTGCCCCGAACCGCCAGCTTGAGGGCCCGGACCAGCTCGTCGTTCCGACCGGCCAGAGCCAGCTCGCGCAGCTGCTCGATCACCCAGCCGAGGTCCTGGCCCCGCAACCCCGACGGCGACACGACCTCCAGGATCGCCGTGTGCCCGGTCGGCCGCCAGCCCTCGTCGCTCGACAGCAGCTCCTCTGATAGGCGCTCGCCGGCCCGAAGGCCCGTGAAGACGATCTCGATGTCGTCACCCGGGCGGAGACCTCGCGACCGGATCAGGTCCTGCGCCAGGTTCAGGATCTTGATCGGCTGGCCCATGTCGAGCATGTACAGGTGCCCGGGCTTGGCGAGGCAGAGCGAAGCCACCACCAGGGAGGCCGCCTCCCGGATCGTCATCATGTAGCGGATCACGTCGGGGTGCGTGATGGTGACCGGGCCGCCCTGCTGGATCTGGCGCTCGAAGGTCGGTATCACGCTGCCGCGGCTGCCCACGACGTTGCCGAAGCGGACCGCCCAGCACTCCATCGGCCCCGGGCGGTTCAGGATCATCAGCTCGCAGAGCCGCTTGGTGCAGCCCATCACGGAATGCTTGGCCACCGCCTTGTCCGTGGATATCAGGACGAACTTCTTGACACCCGCGGCAGCCGCGCACTGGAGCGTGTTCTGGGTGCCGACGACGTTGGTGAGAACCGCCTGGTCGGGGTGTGACTCGAGCATCGGCACGTGCTTGAATGCCGCCGCGTGAAACACGACGTCCGGGGACTCCTCGGCGAAGACTCGCCGGAGGGCGTCCGGCTCGCAGACCGAGACCAGGACCTCTCGGAGGTCGGTCATGAAGACCACCCTGACCTCCTGGGCGATGTCGAAGAGACCGCTCTCGTTGTTGTCGATGAGAACCAGCCGCTTCGGCCGCTGGGAGGCGATCAGCCGCGTCAGCTCCGCCCCGACCGACCCAGCCGCGCCCGTCACCATGACCACCTGGTCCTGCACGAACTCGCGGGCGAGCTCGACGTCCATCTCCCTCGTCTTGCGGCCGACCAGGTCGTCGGCGGAGAGCTGGCGCAGCCGCGTGCCCCCGGAGCCGCTCAGCCACTCGCCAGGGCCGGGCACGATGAAGATCGGACGTCCCTGGGTCAGGCACATGCCCAGCAGCTCCCGGAACTCCTGGGGGCCGCTCCCGGTCCCGACGAACGCGACTCCATCGGCCCTGGTCACATTCATCCAGTGCTCAAGCTCGGCGATCACGCCGACGACGGGCAGGCCCATCACGGTCTGGTGCAGGTCCTGCGGCCGGCCGGTCACGATCGCGACCGGGTTCCAGTCGGGGCTGGGGTGCTGAACCAGCGCCTTGACAGTCGCGTAGTCGGCGCGGTCGGGTATCACGACGAGAAGGCGGTTGCCACTCTGGGGGGACCGGGAGAAGAGCCGCTGCCTGAGGTGGTAGACGATGATGATCGCCACCACGGAAGGAGCCGCGATCACCGGCACCAGGAGCCGGAATGGCCGCAGCGCGTCCGGCAGCGCCGCGTTGACGAGGGTTATGAGGAGGATGGCCTCGCCCACCGCGAACACGACGGCGATCACATCCTGGAGGCCGGCCACCTGCCAGACGCGCCGGTAGAGCCCGAACCTCGCCTCGGCGGCCCCCATCGCGACGGTGATGATCAGGAGGCCGATGGGCCAGACGTCCGGCTTTGGAGCGACGCCGGTGAATCCGAGGGCGCTGTAACCGAGTGCCTGGAAGGCGAGCAGGGACAGCGCGATCAGCAGAACCTCGACCGCGAAACCCGGTGAGTACCGGCGGGCGCCCTTGACGACGCGGGTGATCGACTGCCTTCGCGTCATGGGGGCGCCGAATCGGCGGACGCCAGTCCGACGCTCGGTTGGGATCATGCCGGGCGGTAGCTTACTCAAGGTGCAAAGTCGGGCTCATCGCGGCCGAAGGTGGGATGCAATAGTGTGAAACGGACGCGCGACGTCGCACTTGCGGCCGTCGGCCTGCTGCTGGGCTCTCCATTTATCACTGTAGCCGTAGCGCCGTCAAGCTCGATTCGCCGGGCCAGGCGCCGCCGAGTGTCGCGGTCCGCCACACGCCCCAGACGCTATCCTTCAGCCCTGGCTCCGGGCGCACGTTCGCCGGCAGTGCCCAGGCCCACCTCAACATGGTTCAACTGCTCGATCGCACCTGCGTCTCACCATGGCCGGCGCCCTCGTGAGCGTCATCAGCCGCCCCGTCTACAACACTTCGGGCTGGCGCCCCACCGAGGGCCAGGTCGCCGCCGCCGTGGTCGGCGGCATGGTGCTCCTGGTCCTGGCCCTGGGCTGGGTCGAGAGCCGGCTCGGGCTCCCGGCCTACGGCCTGGCGCTGGCGTGCGGGGCCGCCTGCGGCTGGATCGCCGGCCCGGCCCGGCGCGAGCCGTTATTGCTGGCCCTGGTCCCCGCGACCATCCTCACGACCAGCGCGATCATCCCCTACTCCGCCCGCTACCTCCCAGCCCTGACGGTCCTCACCGCCTTCCTGGTCGCCGGCCGGTTCGACCTGGGCGGCCTGGCCGCCGCGACATTGCGCTTGCCGAGGCCGCTGATCGCGGCGCTGGTCGCCTACCTGGCCTGGCTGGCTGTGACCACCGCGACCTCGACCTCGCACACCGTCAGCCTTCCCTATCTCTTGGGCAGCCTCGTCACGCTCTTCATCGCGTTCCTGCTCGTGCCCGGCCTGCCCAGCCCCGAGCGGGTCGCGCACCACCTCCTGGTGACGCTGGCCGTCGCGGCGGTCGTGATCGTACTCAGCGGCCTGCTGCTGTTCGCTGTCGGCTCGATCCACCTCTACGGTCGGGCAGTCGGCCTGTACAACCTGGAGGAGGCCCTCCTTTTCGGACACCGCACGGGCATCGTGTTCCCCCAGGACTACGGGCCGTCGGTGGCCCCCAACTCGGCGCCCGACGCCTTCGGGCTGGTCGCCGCCCTCTACCTGCGCTCGGTCAGCACCTGGCCCGGTGGCCGCCGGTTGTGGACGGCGGCGATCCTGATCATCCTGGCCGGACTGCTGGCGACGTTCAGCCGCGAGGGCTGGCTGATGGCGGCCATCGGCTCGCTGGCGCTCTTCGCCGCCGCTGCCCGCGTTCGGCGGAGGGCGCTGGCCCCGATGGTCCTGGGCGTCGCCCTGCTCGCGCTCCTCGCCGGCGGCCTGAGCAACGACGTGGGCGTCCTCGGCCGGATGGACCTGGTGCGCGCCTGGTATGGCAGCCCAGCGCCGGCAATCCTGCTGAACCCGAACCTGGATGAGCGCGGCCAGGCGCCGGCGCCCACCGAACCGACGATCGCGACGGGCGGTCTCGCCACGGTTCAGCTGAAGGGCTTTTCCTCCCTGTTCGCCCGCGTGTCGCTGTGGCGGGCGGCGGTGGCCGCGTCCGAGCAGCGGCCGCTTTTCGGCTATGGCCCCGGCACGGACGCAGACGCCATCGTCCCCTACCTGAACGGGGTCGACGCGCGCCTGCGAGGGGCCACCACCCACAACACATTCCTGCGGATGCTGGTCGAGATGGGCCTCCCCGGGCTCCTCATCTACCTCTTGCTGATGGGGCTGGCCGTCTGGTATGCGCTGAGGCTGCTCTGGCGCGGTTTCTACGCTCCGTCGGCGGTGCTGGCCGGCACCATCCTGGGGCTGCTCGCCTCCCAGTTCCAGGGCACGCTCCTGCTCGGCGGGTTCAGCTTTCCGGGGTTCTGGCTGGCGCTGGTCCTGAGCCTCCTCGCGGCCGACGCACTCCGCGCCCGGCCGCGCCCGGCCCCGACCGCCGGCTAGGTTGTCCGGTCCCCGACGAGCTATTCCTCGCCCGGCCTGCCGGGGAAGGCTGGGTGAGGGGCCTCAGTGCCCGGGCCTACGTACAACTGATTCGGTTAAGAGTCGGCTGCGCCCCCCTCCCCACCTCCCCCCGCAGGCGGAGGGAGGGGTCCTGCTGTCATGTCAGCTATTCCTCCCCCCGCAGGCGGAGGGAGGCTGGGTGGGGGGCCTCAGGGCTCCGCTGATGCTTTCCACGACCCCCTCGATGTTGTCATCGATCTCTGCCACCCAGAACCTGAGCACGCAATAGCCCATCTCACTCAGCGATCGATCTCGCCTCCTGTCGTAGGCAGGCTGCTCTCCGTGGTGCTCACCATCCACTTCGATCACCAGCCCAGCCTCCAGGCAGGCGAAGTCGGCGAAATAGGGCCCGATCGGAACTTGCCGGCGAAATTTCTGGCCTTGGAGCTGGCGGTTGCGCAGGCGATTCCAGAGCCGTCGTTCAGTCTTCGACATGTCTAGCCGCAACTCACGGGCACGCTGATCTCGCACAGCCCGAGCCAGTAGTTTTGCCGGATCCACGGCGGCATGCTCTCAGTGCCCAGGCCCACGTACAACTGATTCGGTTAAGAGCCGGCTCCGCCCCCCTCCCCGCCTCCCCCCGCAGGCGGAGGGAGGGGTCCTGCTGTCATGTCAGCTACTCCTCCCCCCGCGTGCGGCGGGAGGCTGGGTGGGGGGTCCTGCTTTCCCGGCATCTCGGGGACCGGACAGGCTAGGCGGCGTCCGGTCGGATGCGGGCCAGCAGCGGCCGCAACCGGCTGACCACCGGCTCGGCATCCGAACGCACCGGTATGAGCCAGCGGCTGAGGCTGAGACCAGAGCGCCGGCGCACCCACCACAGGTCGACCAGCATGGCCACGGTGTAGGCCGCCGACGAGGCCACCGCGGCGCCGCGGAAGCCGTAGCGCGGGATCAGGAGCAGGTCCAGGGCCAGCGTCACCGCCATCGCCACGCTCGCCGCCAGCAGGTCCGCCTTGAGCATATTGCGGCCGACCAGGTAGGCGGAGAAGATCTTCCATGTCGAGAAGGTGACGATCCCCGGCAGCAGTAGCCAGACGGCGTCCACGCTGGCGGCGAAGGCGGAACCGAAGAAGAGCATGACCGCGGGGGACGCCAGCGGCGCCATCAGAAGGGCGCAGAGGAGGGTGACCGCGGTGATCGAGCGTGAAGCCTGGGCCGAGAGCTCGGCCGCATCAATCTCAGAGGCGGCGGCGGCGCGCGGCGCCAGCGCGATCGATGCGGAGTTGGGAAGGAACCAGATCACCTCGGCCAGCCCCGCCCCCACCGCGTAGAGCCCGGCCTGCGTGGCACCCACGAAAGCGTTCACCAGCAGCAGGTCGAACCGGTAGTTGATGAACGAGGTCAGGCTGCCCAGGTAGGTCAGCGACCCGAACCGGAAGATGGCGCGCACAGTGGCCGGGTGCAGACTGCTCGACGGCCGGGTCCGCACACCGACCAGCGCCAGGGCCAGGAGCCCGGAGAGGACCGCGCTGGCCGTCCAGGCCAGGATCGACTCCCTGACCCTGTCCCCGGGCGCAAGCAGGATCAGCGCCAGCATCACGAAGAGCGACAGGTACTGGCAGACGAGCACCGCGTTGAAGGCCAGGAAGCGGCGCTCGCCCTGCAGCACCCCCTGCATGAAGTAGGCCGCCAGGGTGAATGGCACCGAAAGGCAGGAAAGCAGCAGGTAGCTGGACTGGATGCCGAACACCGTCGAGCCGCCGGCAACCCTCGTCAGCGCCAGCACGCCCGCGTAGCTGATCCCCCCCAGCAAGATCGCGGCGATCGTCGAGACGGCGACCACATGCCGCTTGTCGAGCGTCCCCCGGCTGACGTGGTAGACGTTGGCGGCGCCCACTCCGAGGCTGGCGAGCAGGGTGAGGATCGAGGGAAACAGCACGGCAATCGCATACGCCCCTCGGCCGGCCGGTCCCAGGCTGTGCGCGAGGATGATGTTCGTCCCCAGCGAGAGGCCGAACAGCACCACGCGAGTCGCCAGCGTTAGCGTGGCAGAACGGACGATTTCTCAGGTCTCTTCGCAGTGCTTGGGGGAGACTCGGGTGCCCGAGTCAAGCTGCTCGATAGTCCACCCGACATCCTCGTGCGTGGCCACGTAGGGCGAGCCTACACTGTCGCGCGTGGCGCGCCGGTCGGTCGACCTGATCGTGAGCCTGCTGGCGCTCGTCGTCTGCTCGCCGCTGATCGCGCTGGCCGCGCTGGCGGCGCGGCTGACGTCTCCCGGCCCGGCCTTCTATCGCGCGCGCCGGGTCGGTCGCGGCGGGCGCGAATTCCGCGCTTACAAGGTACGGACGATGGTCGCGGAGGCGGCTCCCAGCGGGCCGCGGGTGACGGGTGCGGACGACCCGCGTGTCACCGCCGTCGGCCGAGCGCTGCGGCGCCTGAAGCTGGACGAGCTGCCGCAGCTGTACAACGTGCTGCGCGGAGACATGAGCCTGCTCGGGCCGCGCCCAGAGGATCCCCGCTTCGTCGCCCTCTACGACGAGTCGCAGCGCCGCCTGCTGGCGGTCCGCCCCGGCCTGACCAGCCCCGCCTCGGTCGCCTTCGCCGATGAGGAGCAGCTGCTCCGCGGCCACGACGTTGAGGCCGCCTACCCCGAGCTGATGGCCCGCAAGGCGGCGATCGACCTGGCCTACCTGGAGCGGAGGAACGTGGCGACCGACCTCGGACTCGTCATCTCGACGCTGGCGCTCGTGGGGCGGCGCCTGCTGCCCTACCGGCGCGACCGCTCGACTACCGCCGTCACGGCCTCCACGACGTCGTCCACGTCCGAGTCCGTCATCCGCGGCGAGAGCGGCAGCGACACCATCCGGCGGTAGGCCGCCTCGGCCACCGGGAACGACCCCTCCCGCCAGCCGTACCGGTCGCGGTAGTAGGGGTGCTGGTGGACCGGGATGAAGTGGACGCTGCTGCCGATGTTGAGCGCTCGCAGCGCATCGATGAAGGCGGCGCGGTCGATGCTCAGCCGATCCAGGTTCAAACGCACCACGTACAGGTGCCAGGCGGAGTCCACGTGGCCGCGGGCGACCGGGGTCACGAGCTCGGGCAGTGATTCGAAGGCGGCGTCGTAGCGGGCCACGATCTGCCGCCGGCGTTGCTGCATAGCGTCCAGCCGGTCCAGCTGGCGCAGCCCGATGGCCGCCATCAGCTCCGGCATGTTGTATTTGAAGCCGGGCAGCACCACCTCGTAGAACCAGGAGCCCTTCTCTGAGTAGCGGTTGAAGGCGTCGCGGCTCATACCGTGCAGCGCCCAGATCCGGGCGTCGTCCAGCGCGTGCTGCGGCCCGGTCAGCATCCCACCCTCCCCGGTGGTGAGGTTCTTGGTCGCGTAGAACGAGAAGGCGGTCAGCCGCAGCGGCTGCCCGGCACCGGAGCCGGCGCCCGCGCCGACCATCACGCCTCGGTAGCGCGCGGGAAGCGCGTGGGCCGCGTCCTCGACCAGGGCGGCGCCGGTCCGGTCGGCGATCGCGACCAGCTCGTCCAGCTCGCAGGGATGCCCGTACAGGTGCACCGGCAGGATGGCCTTCGGCGCCGCCTCGGCGCAGGCGGCCTCGACCAGGGCGGGGTCGATGTTCAGGGTGTCGGGCTCGACGTCGACCAGCACGGGGGTGGCGCCTGTGTGCTCGATCACGTGGACGCTGGAGCAGAAGGTCATGGGGGTCGTGATGACCCGGTCGCCGGGGCCGACCCCAGCGACCTTGAGCGCCACGTGCAGGGCGGAGGTGCATGAGTTCATAGCCACGGCGTCGGGGGCGCCAACCAGCTTCGCGAACTCCTGCTCGAAGCGGCGCACACGGGGCCCCGTGGTCAGCCAGTCGGAGCGCATCGCCGCGACCACCTCGGCGATCTCCTCCTCGCCGATCATCGGGGGCGAGAAGGGCAGGAACTCAGACCGCATGGCGCAGGCCGTAGGCCTCCTCGAGAATCTGCAGGTGGTGCGCCGAGCCATGGTTGCGTTCGACCCAGCTTCGTGCTGCCAGGCGATGGGCCGGGCGGCCGGCCGGGTCGGCGAGCAGCCACTCGACCGCCGCGACGATTCCGTCCGCGTCGGTTGCGCAGGTGACCGGAGGCGGATCCGCCGCGTACAGCGCGAGGTCGAGCCCGGTCACGACCGGGAGGCCCGCCGCCAGTGCCTCGATTTCGGCCAGCCCCAGGGTGCCCTGCTTCATCTGGCCGACGACCACGTCGAAATCCTGCAGGAATTCCGGAATCTGCTCCCTGCCAACCGGCTCGACGAAACGCACCACTCCGCCATAGCGGGCCAGATAGTCCGCGCGCAGCGGGCCCCAGGCCAGCCCGGTCAGCTCAGCGCCGGCCACCAGGCGCTCCGCTGCCGCGAAGACGACGTCCACCCCCTTGATCGGGTCGAGCCTCGTGAAGAGAAGCACTGCGCGGCCCGCCGGCCGCTCTCGGATCGGGAAATCGACCGGGTCCACTGGGTTGGGTAGGTGGACGCTCTTGGCCTCGAAACCGGTGAGGTACGTGGCGAGGTTCGGAGTTGAGTAGAAGATGCGCTCGGCGCGCCCGAGTACGAAGCGGCTGAGGACGCGGAGGACGCGCCTGCGGAAGTGAACATGTAGGTCCGAACCGTGCGCCGAAACATGGAAGGGGCGCCCGGCCAGGACTCCCAGGACGCCCATCAGGACCCAGTGGATGTGGAGCACGTCGGGCCGGCTGAGTCGGATCCGGACAACGGCCGGCAGATAGATCACGAGCCGCCAGAGGATCGCGATGGCCTTGACCGGCCAGCGCCAGTTGGCGCCCGGCTGGGGGAGCCGGATATGCGTCACCTCGTGGCCCGCCGCCCGCAGGAGGCGCGCCTCTTCGGCGGCGACCCCCGCCACGTCGTGGACGATCGTTATCCTCGCCATCACTGGGTGGCCGGCCGCTCGAACAGCGCAAATTTGCTCGACGGCGCCGCCCCCAGCTTCAGCAGCAGCGGGTCCAGCGCTCCCAGCACGGCCCCCATCCAGCCCGCATTTGCCGGGCGGAGCTTGGACGGCAGCCCCGCCCCGGCCCACAGGGCGCGCCAGGCGAAGAACCCCAGGCGGGTTCGCGACTCGATCGGGTTGGCGGCGACAGCGGTCGCCGGGGCCAGGTCCACGAGCCTGAGTCCGCACCGCTCCAGGCCGCCTCGGTAGGCTGCCAGCGAGCGGGCTCGGGAGGAGGCCTCCGGGTTGAACGGCCGCTCGAAGGCGGCGTTGTTGAGGATCGGCTCGGCCAGCAGCAGCCGGCCATTTGCGGCCAGCAGACCTGCGATGTTGGCCAGCGCCCGTTCAAAAAGGCGGTCGTCCGTGAGATGCAGGAGCACATTCATGCAACTGACGAACTGGTACGTGCTCTCCGCCAGCGGCGCAGATCCGCCGACGTCGGCGACCACAAAGCGCCCGCTGGAGCCGAACTCGGCCTCCAGCCGCTCCACCGCCGCCGGCACCAGGTCGCAGCCGTCGACGCTGCCAGCCCCGGCCGCCAGCCATTCCGCCACCCAGTAGCCGCTGCCGCTGCCGACATCGAAGGCGGCGCCGGCGATCCGGTCGGCCCCGTTCCGCCCCAGGAACGCCGCCAGGTTGCGGCGCTGGATGCGGTAGAGCACCTCGTTCATCTCTGCCGGGAGGCCGGACTGGCCGACCGCGCTCAGGTCGCGGCGGTCGTGGAGCCCCGACCAGTAGCCGCTGGGCACGTAGGGCATCAGGCCGCCCCCGGCTTGACCAGCAAAGCGGCCAGGTGGCTGCGCAGGAAGGGAGCCGCCGCCAGCGCCGGGTACAGCCGGGGCGCGAGCCCGCCCAGGCGGCGGGCCAGCGGTGGCAGCAGGGTGACCGGCCTGAGAGTCGCCCGCAGGCCGGGAAACAGCCGCCGCAGCTCGCCCGCCCCGATCGGCCGCACATTCTGGTTGCCGGGACTCGGGTATCGCATGTCGTACCAGAGCACGGCACCTCCCGGCCCGAGCACCCGGACCGCCTCCTGGGCCACGCCCACCCGCATCGCCGGGTCGAGGATCGAGCTCAGGACAGTCGAGACAAGCACCAGGTCGAACCGGCCGTCCTCGAACTCCAATCGCTGCGCATCCCCCACTCGGAAGTCGATGAGCGGGAAGCGCGCACGGGCCGCCGCGATTCGCTCCGGGATGAGGTCGATCCCGCAGCACCGGCTGGGGTCTCCGCCTAGAGACGCCAGCTGGGCCAGTTCCGCCCCGCCCCCCGTCCCGACCTCCAGGACGCGGCGCTCGCCGAGCGGCAGCAGCCCGGCTCCGGCCAGCAGCTGCCTGGCGGTCCGCCAGCGGTCCTGGATGATGAGCCGGTTGCCCGGGTTGCTCAGCGACTGCCGGCTGGCGACCCGCCCGTCGGCCGCATAGCCCTGGTACACGTCCAGGAGCCGCTCCACCTCGCCCTCAGAGGACACCCGCGACCCCGACCCGGCCGCCGACCCCGACGCGCCGGTGGACGAACCCGGCGCTTTCCAGGGCCCGGGCGTCAAAGACCGCTCGTCCGTCGACCAGCACTGCGCGGCGCATGATGCTCGCCAGCCACGCCGGGTCGAGGGCCCGGTACTCGCTGTGCGCCACCATCAGCACGGCGCAGACCGCCCCCTCGAGCACCGAAGCCAGCTCGCCCTGGTACGCCGGCACGAACGGGTCGTGTACGGCCGCCCGGCAGCCCATCGCCTCCAGCTCCGCCAGCAAAGCCACGGTGGGAGAGTTGCGGGTATCGCCGCTGTCCTCCAGGTAGCTGTAGCCAAGCACGGCCACCCGCGCCCCCTCGGTCGGGACACCCGCCACGCCCAGCGCGTCCGCCACCAAGCGGGCCACGTGCGCCGGCATGAGGTCGTTCAGCTCGCGAGCGGCGCGCAGAACGGGCGCCTCTCCATCGCCGGCGCTGGACGCCAGCAGCCAGGAGTCTTTGGGGATGCAGTGGCCGCCCACCCCTGCCCCGGGGACGAGCATCAGGCGGCCCGGCGACTTGTTGACCAGCTCGCGCACGCGGAACACGTCGCCGCCCACCTGCTCGCAGATCAGCGCGACCTGGTTGGCGAAGGCGATGTTGACGTCGCGGTACGCGTTCTCCGAAGTCTTGACGAGTTCCGCCGTCAGCGGGTCGCTGACGTCCAGCTCGCCGGTCACGAACGCCGAGTAGATCGCCGTCATGGCCTCCGCCGCCTCCTCGCTGGCTGCCCCGATGACGCGGCTCATGGTGCGCATGTTCCGCACCAGCCGGCCGGGCATCACGCGCTCCGGGCAGTGCCCGACCAGGAAGTCGCGGCCGGCTCGGCCGCCCGAGCTTGCCAGCAGGGCCGGGATCACCAGCCGGTTCATGGTGCCGGGCGCCAGCGTCGACTCGACGACCACCAACGCGCCCCGGCCGAGCACCGCACCGACCACCCGGCAGGCAGCCTCGAGCGACGAGTAGTCCGGCCTGTGGGCCTCGTCGACGGGGGTCTCGACGCACACGAAGACCGCGCCGGCCGCCGCCAGCCGCCCGGGATCCGGCGTCGCCGTCAGCCGCCCGCCCGTGACGGCCGCCGCGACCAGCTCGCCCAGGTCTGGCTCGCGGCCCTCGATCGGGTTCTCGCCGGCGTTGATCCGCGCGACGCGGGCGGCGTCCCGGTCGACGCCGATGACCGAGAAGCCGGCCTCGGCGAGCAGCGCCGCCAGGGGTAGGCCGACGTAGCCCAGCCCGACCACTCCCACCGGTATGGAGCGAGCGCGCAGCCGCTCGGCGAGCGGCGCCGGGCTGCTCATGCCGGTTCCAGCCCGATCACGCTGTGCGCCTGCGACGCGGAGTTGCGGCATGAGGATGCGTTGAGTTCAAGGTGCGGTTCGAGCGCCGGCTCGGGCAGTTCGGGACAGTAGCACAAACCTACCTGAGGCCCCCCCGCTGCGCCTGCCAGAATAGCCCGATGCTGGAGCGCCGCAAAGGCGCCGCCCATAGCTACCTGATCCTGACCCAGTATTTCCCGCCCGAGGTGGGGGCTCCTCAGATCCGCCTGCTCGCGGTCGCTCGCGAACTCCTGGCGGCCGGCAACCGGGTGACCGTGGTGACGGCGATGCCGAACTACCCACTCGGACGGGTCTTCGACGGGTATTCGAGGCGGGTGCTGCTGAAGGAGACCGTGGCGGGCGTGCCTGTCATCAGGACGTGGGTCCGCGCCACCACCGCTAGCAGCGTCCCGGGGCGGCTCGGGAGCTATCTGAGCTTCGCCGCGACCTCCCTCGTCGGCTGCTTCCGGGCGGGTCGCCACGACGTGGTCCTTGTGGAGTCGCCGCCCCTCTTCCTGGGCGCCACCGCGTATCTGTTCAGCCGCCTGACCCGCGCCCGAATGGTGCTCAGCGTGTCGGACCTCTGGCCGGCGTCCGCCAAGGAGCTCGGCATCGTCACCAACCCACTCCTCCTGGCTGCCGCCGAGCGCCTCGAGTCCTTCCTTTATCGGAAGGCGTACCGCGTGGCGGCGCTGACCGAGGGCATCTACAACGCCGTCGACGGGCGGGGCTCCGTTGTGCTTTTCCCGAACGGCGTCGACGCCCGGATGTTCACCAAGCTCGCGGCCGGCCCAGGTGGAAAGCGGGCCACCTTTGTTTACACGGGCACCCATGGCTACGCCCAGGGGCTGGAGGTCATCGTGGAGGCCGCCGATCTGCTGCGCGACCGTGCCGACGTGGAGTTCGTGCTGATCGGAGACGGGCCGGACAAGGCGAGGGTCCAGGCCCTTGCCGCCGAGCGTGGGCTGGACAACCTCCGCTTCGAGCCGAGCGTACCGGTGGACGAGATGCCACGCATCCTGTCGGACGCGCGAGCGAGCATCGTGCCCCTGCGCAACACCCCGCTGTTCCGAGGCGCCCGGCCGTCCAAGATCATGCCCGCCCTCGCCTGCGAGACGCCCGTGATCTTCTGCGGCGAGGGCGAAGCCGCCGCCATCCTGGAATCGAACGCTTGCGGTCTGGTCGTCCCGCCGGAGGACCCGGCCGCGCTGGCCGCGGCCGTGCGCCGGCTGGCGGACGACCCCGCGGAGGCGGCCGCGCTGGGGCGCCACGGCCGGGAGCTGGTGCTCCGCGAGTTCGACTGGAGCTCGATCGTGACCCGCGGCCTCGCCGAGATGGGCCTGAGCGCGGGCTCAGACGCCTGAGGCGCGATCCAGGCTGAGCAGCGCCTCCACGATCCGCGACGCGGCTCGACCGTCACCGTAGTCTTCGATTGGCGAGCCCTTCGCCGCGGCGGCCAGAGCCGCCAGGATCCGGTCCGGGTCGGTTCCCACCACCTGGTTCCAGCCCGCCGCCACCGTCTCCACCCACTCGGTTTCGTCGCGCACGGTCACCACCGGCGTGCCGACGAAGTAAGCCTCCTTCTGCACGCCGCCCGAATCGGTCAGGATCGCCCGGGCCGCCGACTCCAGCCCCAGCATGTCCAGGTAGCCCACCGGTGCGATCAGCCGCAGCCCGCCCGCCGCCGTCACGGAGTCGCCGAGCTCGTGGCGCGCGATCGCAGCCGCGGTGCGCGGGTGCAGCGGGAGGATCACCGGCAGGCCGCACTGGCCGAGCGCTCGCAGGATGTTGGCCAGCCGGACCGGGTCGTCCGTGTTCTCGGCCCGGTGGACGGTCGCCAGCAGGTAGCCGCCGGACTTGATCCCCAGTTCGCCGGCCAGGCCGGCGAAGCGCTCACGCGCCGCCGGCAGCAGCTGCAGGGCGCTGTCGTACATCACGTCCCCGACCAGCTGCACGCCCCTCTCGATCCCCTCTCGCCGGAGATGCTCGACCGCGTCCCTGGTGGGTGCGAAGAGGAGCGTGGAGCAGTGGTCGGTCAGGACCCGGTTCACCTCCTCGGGCATGGCCCGGTTGAACGACCTGAGGCCGGCCTCCACGTGGGCGACCGGCACGTGGAGCTTGGCCGCCGCGAGGGCTCCCGCGAGGGTGGAGTTGGTATCCCCATAGACGACGACGGCGTCCGGCCTCTGCTCCAGGATCACGGCCTCCACCCCGGCCAGCGCGCGGCCCGTCTGCTCGCCGTGCCGCCCCGAGCCGACTCCGAGGTGGTAGGCAGGCTCGGCGATGTCCAGCTCGTCGAAGAAGAGCGCCGACATCTGGGGGTCGTAGTGCTGCCCGGTGTGCACCACGACCTCCTCGGCGTGCCCGGCCAGGGCCCTGGACACGGGGCCCATCTTGATGAACTGCGGTCGAGCCCCGACCACGGTCAGAACCTTCACGCGCCGTTGGGTATTGGTGTCACCTTGCCAGCTCAACCGGCTGGTTCGTCCGCCCCGACTCCACGAGTGCCAGCGCCAGGCGAAGCGCCTCCAGCCCGTCCTGGCCCGTCACGGCGTCCTCGACCCGGTCGCCGCCGGCGGCTCTGATGAAGGTTTCGAGCTCGGTCCTCAGGGGTTCCTTCTTGGCTAGCGCGAACCGGGTCATGGCGCCCTCGTTGACCCCCCGCAGCACCTGGATCGCGTCCCAGCGTTCACCGGCGGCCTGGGCGTTCTCGAAGAAGTAGAGGTCCTGCATCAGGTAGTCGACCTGGAACATCCCGCGCTCCCCGGTGACCGAGATCTCCCTGATCTTGGTCGGCGTCAGCCAGTTGATGTCGAGCGATCCGACCATCTCGTTCTCGAAGGTGACCAGTCCTGTCAGCTGATCCTCCTGGCTGGTGTGGAACCGGCGGCGAGTCTCGGCGTAGGCGCGCACGCCCTCACTCTTGGTCAGGAATCGCATCACGTCGAGGTCGTGCGTGGCGAGGTCGATGACCACGCCGACGTCGAGGATGCGGGATGGGAAGGGACCCAGCCGGCGGGCGTTGATCTGAAAGACACGGCCCAGCACGCCCTGCTCCAGCTGGCGCCTCAACTCCAGCACGGCCGTGTTGTAGCGCTCGATGTGGCCGACCATCAGCACGACCCCCGCCGCCGCCGCCGCGGCGATCATCTCCTCAGCCTCGGCGAGAGTGGAGGCGATCGGTTTCTCCACCAGCACGTGCGCGCCCGCCGCGATGGCGTCCATGACGACCCGATGGTGGCTGCTGGTCGGGGTGGCGACGGTCACGACCGTCGGACTGAGCCTGTCGAGGAGTCGGCGATGGTCGCTGAATGCCTCCGCCGAGTAAGCCTCGGCGACCGCCTGGACGGCCGCCGGCTCGATGTCCGAGACCCCGACCAGTTGGACGTCCGGGAGCTCGCGGTAGACGCGCGCGTGGAGGCGGCCCATGGCGCCTCCGCCGATCACGGCGGCTCTGGTCATAGGGCGTTGACGGCGGCCACGGGCACGGCCGCCTTCTCCTCCTGGCCGACGATCGGCTTGGAGATGGGGATGAGCTGGCGGCCGGTGGTTGAGGTCGTCAAGGGGTCCTGCCGGGCGATTGTGACATCGGCGGAGAGAACGGTGCCCTCGTTTCGACCGCACCTTGGGCGGCGGCCCAGCGCCAGGCCGCCCAGGGAACGGCCACCAGGCCCCAGAACTCCAGGGCCAGGTCGTTTTTGAAGTAGGGGACGTCCACCAGGCCGTGGACGACGACTGCCAGAAGCGCCAGCATCACGCCGAGCTGAAGGGGTCGCCACTCGGGCGCCCCGCGCCGCCAGCCGCGCCAGGCCGCGAGCGCCGTCGCGACGACGATCCACCCGAAAGCCAGCAGCCCCAGGAGTCCCAGCTCCGACCAGAAGTTCAGGACGATGTTGTGCGGGAAGATTGGCGTGATCTGGAACGGGTTCTTGAACGTGGCGCCCATCCGGTCCGTGAAGCCGCCGAGACCGGCACCGGTGATCGGACGGTGCCGGAGCATCTCGACGGTCCCCGACCAAAGCCTCACGCGCCCGTTGAGGCTCTCCCCGGAGTTGAACCGAAGGTCGAAGAGGGCCCGCTGGCGGATCGCCGGGACCAGGCCCAACGTGAGAGCGGTCGCCAGCAGGGCCGCGAGCAGCCACAGCCGCCGAGGGTGCGAGACCGCCAGGCCGATGGCCACCGCCGCCAGCGCCAGCCAGCCGCCGCGCGAGAACGTCAGGACGACGGCGGGCACCGCAATCGCCAGGAAGACCAATGCCGTGACTCTCACCGGGCGCCGCCGCTCGTATAGCAGCAGGCTGCCGGCGACGGCCACGAGCGGGACCAGGAAGAGCGCCACCGCGTTGGCGACACTGTAGATCGCGACGGGCGGCGTGCCCTCGGTCCGGAACGTGTGGCTGGCGATCACGCGGAGGACGGCAACGATGTTGGCGACGCCCAGCACTGCGCCGCCGACCCAGAACCCGGCCACCACGAGGTGGGCCCTGCCCGGAAGCCGGAGGACGGCCACGAGCACCAGCCCGAACAGGACCGGCTCGACCAGGTAGGCGCGGTAGAGGCCGAGCGCGGCGAGGCTCGAGGGCGCCACCAGCACGGAGAGGGCGCCGGCCACCAGGAAGATCGCGGCGGGCAGGACCAGGGGCGACCGCCATTCCGGGATCGAGCCGGCGCGCCAGGACTCCATCGCGAAGACGGTGATCGTGGCCAGGATCGCGACCTCCAGCAGGGTGGTCGGGTAAAAGCCAAGGTGCCAGCGGATCACGTAGGCAGGCGCCAGCGCGGCGGTTAACGAAGCGAGCGCGGTGGAGAGACGGTGGTCAGGTGCGGCGATCGCTTCCAATCGGCTCATGATGCCAGTCGCCTGGGCCGGCCATCCAACATCTTCGCCACGGTCGCGCTTGGAGCCCTCATCAGATACGGTTCGTCGTCATGCAGAGCGCCCTGACGGTGATCAGGGAGAGCCTCGCCTGGGCCTTCCGGCCTCTGCTGGCCGGGGTGGTAGCGCTCGGTTTTGGGCTCGCCCTGGTCTGGGTGTTCCTGGTGCCGATCCTGCAATCGCCGGATGAGGACGCCCATTTCGACTACGCCCTGAGCATCTACGCGGCCGGCCACCTCCTGCGCGTCACCGACCGGCCCATCCAGCCCGACCAGCGGATCCGCCGTTCGAACCCCTTCGCGGCCTTCCTCGAAGACCGCACCAGCTTCGACCTCGTCCGCCACAGCCCGCAGGTTCCGGCGCCGCCGCTCTACGGCACCGGCGCCTTCTATGACGCGCTGAATCATTCGGCCCCGCCGGTGGCGCCCCAGACGTACAACCCGGGCCTGATCGGCGGCTATCCGTTCGGCTACTACGCGCTGACGGCGGCCTGGATGGCGGGCGTGCACGCCGTCGACCCCCAGCCGCTGGCGCTGTTCTTCGGGGCCCGCATCCTGTCCGCCGTCCTGGTGGCGCTGAACATCGCCCTCAGCTACGTCCTCTTCCGGGCCAGCGTCCCTTCCCGGGGTCGGGCACTGGCGCTGACCGCTGTGGTCGCGATCTTCCCCCTGACGAGCTTCGTGGGCTCGTATGTGCAGCCGGAGAACTTCGCCTGGACCAGCGCCACGCTCTGCCTGCTGGCCGGGCTCCGGCTCCGGGAGCGGCCCGGCTCCTGGGCGATGGCCGCCCTGCTGGGACTTTCCGCCGGGATCCTGCTCGTCACCAAGGCCCACTACCTGCCCTACGTGGCCATCGCGGCCCTGGGGGCGGCCGCGGTTCCCTACGTAAGGCGGCGCGGCCTCAGCTGGCGCGCGCTGCTCGCGCGGGTCCCGCTCCTCGCGCTGCCGGCCCTTGTCCTGGAGGCCATCGACCTCTGGGTGACCACTGGGCGGGCGGTCGGGCTCACGACCATCTCGACCAGCTCGGGAACCAACGTTTCATCGCTGGTCTCAGCGCTGCACGAGGGACCGCTCGCCGCGGCCGGCTACCTGGCCGGCAGCGCCCTCTCCACGTTCTTTGGCTTCTTCGTTCTGGGTCGAGTGTCGTTCAGCTTCTGGGGCTTCTTCGGCTGGCTCGACGCACCCCTCCTGCCCGGCTCGACGTGGAACCGGCTCGTGGTGGCGGCCGCCACGCTCGTTCTCATGGCGCTGGCCGCCAGGCGCCTGCTGGCGGTTGGGCTGGCTCTCGTCCGGATGGTGCGGCGCGGCCGCTGGCGCTGGGCTTTCGAGATCACCTTCTCGAAGCCGGCGGTGAACGCCTACCTGATGTGGACTCTCGCCCTTTACACGATCACCGTCCTGGCCGGCGACGCGTCGGTGGCGGCCCAGGGCCGTTTCTGGATGCCGGTGATCGCCGGCGTGTTCCTCGCCGCCACCGAGCTGGCGCCGGCCGGGCTGCGCAACCGCCGGGCTCGAGCCGCGGTCTCCAACCTCGTCCTGGCCGGTCTGCTGGTGTATGCCGTGGGCGGCGCCGGGCTGGCGCTCCACGACATCAACAAGCGATACTACGCGAACGGGCGCACCTATACCGCGCTGGCGGTGCAGAGCCTGGTGCCGGCGGGCGCCGGCGGCGACGCCTCGATCGACTACGTGATCCCCTCGGACCGCGACTTCAGCAAGGGAAAGTGGCCCCGGGTGGTGCCGGTGGGGGGCGCCATCGCCGTCGGCGGCTGGGCCCTGGCGCCGGAAGGCGGACCGGCCCCGGTCGCGGTGTTCGTCACGGTCGACGGGAGCCTGGACGTCCAGGCCGTCTACGGCGACGACTCGCCATCCGTCCGCTCCGGGCTCTCCTATGCCCACCGGGCCGGCTTCGACACGACGATCCAGCTGGCCGGCCTGGCCCCCGGCCAACACAAGCTGACCCTGAAGATCGTGGCAGCAGACGGCCGCACCTACTACGACCCATCCACGAAGGCCACCTTCGAGGTGGTAACGCCGCACTAGCTACTGGGGTTCCCTCCCCCTTGTGGACGCTTCTATGACAT